>NZ_WMBA01000040.1 GCF_009707865.1 Amycolatopsis pithecellobii | reverse complement strand
GTGCCGAGTGGGCCCCGGCGAGGTTGTTTCCGTGGCAGAGCAGGGAAATCCCGGCCAGCCGACGCCTGGCAAGCGGGGGCCGCACGGTCGGATACGGAGAAGGGGCCCGGGGGCAGGGCGTGCGGCAACAGCGGGTCGAAGGGAATGGGCGAGCCAGGCATCGCGAGGTAGGGCGGGAGCGGGGCCGTAGCGCCCCACGGGACCCCGTGAACTTGTTTCCATGGCGCAGCAGGGAAATCCGGGCCGGCTCACGCCGCGCGGTCGGGTCCTGAGCACGGGGCTGGGGGTAAGGCGTGCGGCAGCAGCACCGACCGCGGGTCGAAGGGCCTGGGCGAGCCAGGCATCGCGAGGTGAGGCAGGCATCCGAGGGGCGGGAGCGGCGCTAGGGCGCCCAGTGGGGCCCGCCGAGGCGATTCCCCTTGCACAGCGAGGAAAACCAGGCCCGCTCACGCCGCGCGGTCGGGTCCGGAGAGCAGGCCTAGGGGCAGGACGCGCGGCAGCACCAGCCACCGCGCGGTGCGGTAGGCCGCGTGCTGTTGCGGCGGGGGCGGCGCCACGCCGGGCCTGCTCGGGTGCGCGGGCGGATTTCGACGGTATAGCGCCGAAATGCGCGGCAGTCAACGCCGGGAGGGCCGGGTTTACCCGGTCGGGAACGGGGGTCGGGTGTGCGGTGGCATTCCCCGCCGCAGGTCGGAATGTGGGCATCTCACACCACCAACCGCGCGTAGAAGTATTTGCGGGCGAAGAACGCGCCGGTGCCTAGCAGCGCTGCGAGGTAGGCCGCGTGTCCTACCAACGCCAGCGGTGCGACGCCACCCAGCGTGACGCCTCGGGCGAGTTGGTTTCCGTGCCACAGTGGGGAAATCCAGGCCAGCCAGCGAAGCGCCAGCGGGATCTGTTCGATCGGGAAGAACGTCCCGGCGAACAGCGACATCGGGATCACCACGAACCGGAACAGGGCGTTGAACCTCACGCCTTCGTCGAAGGTGGTCGCCGCGAACGCGGTGACCGGTGCGGCACAGGCGATCCCGGTGAACACGCCGACCACGACCACCGCGAGGGCACCGGCGTTGAGCCACGCGCCGAAGGCCAGTGCGATGAGCGCGTACACCGAAGACGACACCAGCAACCGTAAACCGACCCACAGAAAATGCCCGCCCAGCAACTGTCCCGGGGTCACCGGGGTGGCCGTCACCGCGAGATAGTCCTTCTGCCACTTGAATCCCGACAGCACGGGATAGGTCGATTCGCCCACCGAGTTCTGCATCGCCGCGGAAACCAGCAGCGCCGGCGCGATGTACTGCAGGTATGGCAACCCGCCGGTGGCCGGGCCGGCCTTGACCTGCGAGCCGAAACCCAGCCCCATCGCGACGAGGAACAGCAGCGGCTGCAGGCCCGACGAGTACAGATTGGACTTCCAGTACCGGCGATACCACGCGAGATTGCCCTCGACCCGCAGCACCGCCGCACGCCAGGAACCGACCACCTGCCCCGAAGACGCGACCATCAGTCCACCAGCGTCCTTCCGGTGAGGCGGAGGAACACGTCCTCCAAGCTGCTGCGCCGCACCAGGCTGGACAGCGGCCGCAGCCCCCGCGCGTGCACCTGCTCCAGCGCCGCCTCACCACGGTCGGTGTACAACAGGATCCGGTCCGGCAGGACCTCCGTGCGCTCGGCCAGATCCGTGACGCGCTCCGGCGAAATCTCCCGCCCCGGCGGGAATCGCAGCTCCACGACCTCGCGCGTCGAGTAGCGCGCGATCAGCTGTGCCGGTGAGCCCTCGGCCACGATCCGGCCACCGTCCATGACCACGAGCCGGTCGCACAACTGCTCGGCTTCATCCATGTAATGAGTCGTGACGATAAGCGTGACGCCCTGCGCCTTGAGCCGGAACAGCCTGTCCCACAACAGATGCCGGGCCTGCGGGTCCAGCCCCGTCGTCGGCTCGTCGAGCAGCAGCAGCTCCGGATCGTTGACCAGCGAGCGGGCGATCGTCAGGCGGCGTTTCATCCCGCCGGACAACGGCTCCACTTCCGTGTCCGCCCGGTCGGTCAGCTGCGCGAAGTCCAGCAACTCCGCCGCCCTGCGCCGGGTCCGCGCGCGGGACAGACCGAAATACCGGCCGTAGACCTGGAGGTTCTGCCGGACGGTCAGCTCGACGTCCAAGTTGTCCTGCTGAGGCACCACACCCAGCCGCGCGCGGATGCGCGGGCCGTCGGTCCGCGGGTCGAGCCCCAGTACTTTCAGATCCCCGTCCGTGCGGGGTGAGACGCACGCGATCATGCGCATGGTGGACGATTTCCCGGCGCCATTGGGGCCGAGAAAGCCGAACGACTCGCCGCGGCGGACCTCGATGTCGATCCCGCGGACAGCCTCGAACTCGCCGAAGCGCTTCGTGAGCGCCTTGGCCTGCACCATGGTCGGTTCTTCGTCCACATCATCAACATAGGCGGGGGGACCGACAGTTTTCGACTGCTTTACCGCGCGGATCCGGCCCGGGACGCACGCCCGGGCCGGATGGGCCGGTTCACAGGTCGGGGAACCACAGTTTCAGCTCGCGCTCGGCGGATTCCGGCGAGTCCGAGCCGTGCACCAGGTTGAACTGGGTTTCGAGGGCGAAGTCCCCGCGCAGCGTGCCCGGGGCGGCCTTCTCGACCGGGTCGGTGCCGCCGGCGAGCTGCCGGAACGCCGCGATCGCCCGCGGCCCTTCGACGACGATCGCCACGAGCGGGCCGGAGGTGATGAACTCCAGCAGCTCGCCGAAGAACGACTTGTCCTTGTGCTCGGCGTAGTGCTCCTCGGCGACCCCGTTTCCTGCCGTGCGCAGTTCCAGCGCGACCAGCTTGAGGCCTTTGCGCTCGATCCGCGAAATGACTTCGCCGACCAGACCGCGTGCCACGCCATCGGGCTTGACCAGAACCAGCGTGCGCTCACTCACGACTTTCGTTTCTCCTCTGCTTGCATTGACGGTGCCCGAAGAGTACTGGCTCACCGCCGCTCGGGGCGCAGGGTGGTCGACCAGAGCGAAACACCCTTCCCGTCGCGAAGATCCACGGTCAGCGCGCCGCTGGGGCCGTCGATGTTCAGTTCCCCGAAATGCTGGAAACCCGTCATCGGCGAAGTGTTGGCGACCGGCGGTGCGTGCACGAAAACCGCTTCCGGGCCGAACGTGGGATCGAGTGTGTTCGGGCCGAACGCACCGGCGTGCAGCGGACCGGAAACGAATTCCCAGAACGGGGAGAAATCGCCGAATGCGGCCCGGTCCGGTGAATAGTGGTGGGCGGCGGTGTAGTGCACATCGGCGGTCAGCCACACGACGTTCGCGACGCGGCGGATCTGGTGCAGCACCCAGGCAATCTCGGCCTCGCGGCCGGCGGGCGCGCCGGGCAGCGCGTTCGCGACACCCTCGATCCCGCTGCCGTCCGGCACGATCAACCCCAGTGGCAGGTCGTTCATCACCAGCTTCCACGTCGCGGTGCTGCGAGTGAGCCCGTCGACGAGCCAGTTCGCCTGCTTGGCGCCGAGGATGTGACCGGGCCGGGTCTCGTCGGCGGTGTTGGCGTCCTTGTAGCTGCGCATGTCGAGCACGAAGATCTCGAGGTGTTTGCCGTAGCGGAAACTGCGGTAGACCCGGCCGTCGACGGCGCGCCGGGCGTCGATCGGGTGCCATTCGTGGAACGCCCGGAACGCCCGGCCGGCGAGCACGTCCACGTTCTTTTCCGTGTACTGCGCCAGATCCAGGATCTCGCCGGGGTACCAGTTGTTGAGCACCTCGTGGTCGTCCCACTGCACGTAACTGGGCACGGCGGCGGTGAAGGCCTTGACGTTCTCGTCGAGCCGGTTGTAGGCGAACTGGCCGCGGTACTCGTCGAGCGATTCGGCGACCTTCGACTTCTCTTCGGTGACGAGGTTGCGCCAGATCCGGCCGTCGGGCAACGTGACCGACTCGGTGAGCGGACCGTCGGAGTAGACGGTGTCGCCGCTGTGCAGGAACAGGTCCGGGCGGCGGGCGGCCATCGCGGCGAACGCGGTCATGCCGCCGATGTCGGGGTTGATGCCCCAGCCCTGGCCGGCGACGTCACCGGACCACAGGATCCGGGCGCCGGCGCGGTTCACCGGGGCGGTGCGGAAGCTGCCGGTGACGGCTTCGCTGCCGGCACGGCCGTCGTCCGCGGTGACGCGATAGTGGAACTCGGTGCCCGGGGTCAGGCCGGGGACGCGGAGCTTGCCGGTGCCGCCGGTGTCCGGCGTGAGCAGCGGGCCGCGCAGCGTGCGGGTGTGCTTGAACGACGGGTCGCGCGCGATCTCCACGACCATGCGGGACGGTTGGTCGGCGCGGGTCCAGACGATGGCGGAGTCGGTGGTGACGCCACCGGACTGGACGCCGTGAGTCAGCACCGGCCGGTCGCGACGGATGAGCGGGGCGGCCTGCGCGGTGGCGGGGACGAGCAGGCCGGCGGCGAGGGTACCGGCGGTGACGGCGCCGGTTTTCAGCAGGGAACGGCGAGTCTGTTCGGTCATGCCCGGTTTCTAACCGCTGATCCGGGCGCTTGGGCCAACTCCGGCTGTCCGCAGGATGAACGCGTTACTCCTGCTGGCTCGGCAGTTTGCCCGCGGCCATCCGGCGCGCGACGTCGCGGCGCAGCCACAGCGCCCACAGCCAGAACGCCAGGAACAGCAGGCCGATCACGCCGATCGCGGTGATCCAGAAGAGGAAGGCGATCAGCACGGCCTGCAGCGCCAGGATGACCGGCACGATCCAGGATCGCCGCAGCAGTCCGCAACACAGCACGAGCGCGATCGCGACGGCGATCACCGTCCAGCCTTTGCCGGTGCCGACTCCCCCGCCGAGGCGCGCGACCACTGGCAGCGCGAGCGCGACCGTGATCGCCTCGAGGGTCAATGCTCCCGCCATGACGCCGCGGAAGGATTTCATCGGGTCCTTGGCGGGCGGCTTGACGGTGTTTTCGGGCTGCGAACTCATGCCGGCTCCTTCCCGAACAGGGTCCGCGCCTCGCCCGCGGTCACGACCGAGCCCGTCACCAGCACGCCACCACCGGCGAGCGGTTCGTCGGGATCGTCGGTCTCCTCGACCAGCGCGACGGCCGTCTCGATGGCCGCGTCCAGCGAGGGCTCGGCGACGACCCGGTCATCACCGAAAACCGACAGTGCCACCTCGTTCAGCTCGTCGAGCGGCATCGCCCGTGGTGAGGAGTTCCGGGTCACCACGATCTCCGACACAACCGGCTCCAGCTCTTCGAGGATGCCGCGCGCGTCCTTGTCGGCCATCACACCGACGACCGCGGCGAGCCGCCGGAACGCGAACTCCTCGGTGATGGTCGTCGCGAGCGCGCGGGCGCCGTGCGGGTTGTGGGCGGCGTCGATCAGCACGGCCGGTGCCGCGCGCACGCGCTCGAGCCTGCCGGGCGTCTCCACCTCGGCGAACGCCTCGCGCACGGCGTCGATGACGAGCTGTTTGTCTTTGCCCGCACCGAAAAACGCCTCGACCGCGGCCAGCGCGAGCACCGCGTTGGCGGCCTGGTGCGCGCCGTGCAGCGGAAGGAAGATCTCTTCGTAGACCCCGCCGAGCCCCTGCAAGGTCAGCATCTGGCCGCCGACCGCGATCTCGCGGCGCAGTACGGCGAACTCGCTGCCCGCGCGGGCCACGGTCGCGTCCACCTCCACCGCGCGTTCCAGAATCACCCGCTGCGCCACCGGATCCTGCTCGGCCAGCACGGCGACGCTGCCGGGTTTGATGATCCCGGCCTTCTCGCGCGCGATTCCGGCGAGGTCACCGCCGAGGAACTCGACGTGGTCGATGCCGACCGGCGTGATCACCGCGACCTGCGCGTCGGCGACGTTCGTGGCGTCCCACGTGCCACCGAGCCCGACCTCGACCACCGCGGCCTCGACCGGTGCGTCGGCGAACGCCGCGAACGCCATCCCGGTCAGCACCTCGAACTTGCTCATCGGCGGTCCGCCTGCGGCGTCCACCATGCCCACGTACGGGAGGATGTCGTGGTAGACGTCGACGTAGCGGGACGCGGAGATGGGCGCGTTGTCCAGCGCGATGCGCTCGGTGACCAACTGCAGGTGGGGGCTGGTGTAGCGGCCGGTGCGCAGGCCCATCCTGGTGAGCAGCGCGTCGATCATGCGGGCCGTGGAGCCCTTGCCGTTGGTGCCTGCGACCTGGAGCACGGGGTAGGTCGTCTGCGGTTCGCCGAGCACGTTGACCAGCGCGGAGATCCGGGTCAACGAGGGCTCGAGCTTGGTCTCGGGCCAGCGGGTGTTGAGCTCGGCTTCGACCTTCACCAGTTCCTGGCGTGCCTGGCGTTCGGTCTGCTCGAGGTCGACCGGATCGACATCTGCGGGGTCGTCGGGCAGCGGCCCGGCCACGAAGTTGTCGCCGGTGGACAGCTCGGCGGGGTACTCCTCGTCCACATGTCCAATCTAGTCGTCACGCCGCGCCCGGCCGCCGGGCGAGGGGTATGAACGGGTTATGACGGGCGCTTTCGTGCAGACGTATCCGGTGCGGGGTGAACCGGTCGGGGTCAAGGACCTGATCGACGTCGAGGGCCAGACGGTCCGCAATGGCACCCCCGGTCTCGGGCACCGGGTCGCGGCGCAGGACGCGACCGCGTGGGCGAGGATGCGCGCCGCCGGGTTCGGGGTGGCCTGCCGCACGACGGTGCCCGAACTGGCCTGGTCGGGCCGGACGCCGGGCTGTGGCAACCCGTTCGATCCGACGCGGGACGCAGGCGGGTCGAGCGGTGGTTCGGCGGTCGCAGTCGCCACCGGCGCGGTGCCGGTCGCCCTCGGCACGGACACCGGCGGCTCGATCCGGATCCCGGCCGCGCTGTGCGGTGTCGCGGGCCTGCGGCCGACGCATGGTTCGGTGCCGATGGACGGGATCACCCCGGTCGCGCCGTCGATGGACACCGTCGGCCCGATCGCCCGCACGGCCGCGGAATGCCTGCGAATTCACGGAATTCTCGCCGGGGAGTCCGCCGGTATCGAGCCCGCCGGCGGGCTGCGCGCCGGCTGGCCGTCGCAGCTGTGGGGCGACCGGATCGATCCGGAAGTGCTGCGGCTGGTGGAAAACGCCGTCGCCGGGCTGGAAATCACCGACGTCGAGCTGCCACTCGCCCGCCGCCACGCACGCGGAACCGGGTACACGATCATGCTTTTCGAGTCCGCACGGCAGTGGTGGGCGCGGTACCAGGAACAGCCCGATGGGCTGGCCGGGCGCGCGATCGGTCAGCTGCGCGCGGGTTCGCAAGTGTCCACTTCGGACTACGAGCAGGCGCTGGCGCTCGCCGGGCGGATCCGCGCCGAGGTCGACGCCGTCTTCGACACGGTCGATGTGCTGGTATTGCCGACCGTGCCGGTCACGGCCGCCCCACTCGACGCGGACACCGTGGTCGTCAATGGCCACCCCGAGGAGGTCGAGACCGCCTACTACCGGCTCACCGCGCTCGCCTCCGTCAGCGGGCACCCGGCGCTGACCGTACCGGCCGGGCGTACCGCCGGCGGGTTGCCGGCCGGCGTCCAGATCATCGGACCACGTGGGCAGGAAGCACTGGTCTGTTCCATCGGCGAGGCCATCCACCGAACCGGGTGAACCGTGGCGACGCCACCCGAACGGCGGCGGCGGGAATGCCTTGCGCGGGCTAGGAAAGAACCATGCGTGCCCGCCGGGGAATCGTCATTGCCATGCTCGCCGCCTGCACCGTACTGGTGTCAGGCTTCACCGCCACCGCCACCGCCGCACCGCGTCAGCACGAGAACTACGTCGCGCTCGGGGACTCCTACACCGCCGGGCCGCTGATTCCGTTGCAGCGCCTGGATCCGGTGGGCTGCTTCCGCTCCACGCTGAACTATCCGGCGCAGCTGGCGCTGAAACTGTGGACGCATTCCTACACCGACGTCAGCTGCAGCGGCGCCGACACGACGAACATGGCCGCCCCGCAGGCGGTGCCGCTGGGGGTCAACCCACCGCAACTCGACGCGCTGCGCGCGGACACCGACCTGGTGACGATCGGCATCGGCGGCAACGACTACGGCGTGTTCGGCACGCTCACCGGTACCTGCCCCAGCCTGCGCGCGTCGGATCCGACGGGGAACCCGTGCCAGCGGCAGTTCACCACCGACGGCGTTGACGTGATCAAGGCGGAGCTGACCCGGACCCAGGGCAACATCACGGCGGTGCTGGCGCAGATCCATCAGCGGGCGCCGCGGGCGCGGGTGTTCGCGATCGGCTACCCGCGGATCGCGCCGGCGAGCGGAACGTGCCCGGAGGTCCTGCCGTTCGCCGATGGTGACTATGCGTGGCTCACGAGTGTCGAAGAAGCGCTCAACGCCGCGATTTCCGGTGCCGCGACCGCGGACGGCGATACGTCCTATGTGGACACTTTCACGCCGTCGGCCGGGCACGACGCGTGCGCCGGTGACGCCGCGTGGATCAACGGGCAGCACTTCCAGCTCACCGCCGCGCCCTACCACCCGAACCTGGCCGGGATGACCGGCCTGGCCAGGATCGTCTACGCCGCGGTGCGCTGAACATTCCGAACAGGTTGCGGCGGCCCGCCCGCCGTAACGGCTGCCCTGCTCCGCCGATCTCCGGATGCAAGATCACGGGATGAGGCGGTAAGTAGTGGACGAGCACGGTATCGAGAACCATCCGGGCCTGATGGATCCGGACTGGCAACGGCATGCCGAGAAGGAGGCGTGGGTCGACCAACGCCGCACCCGGCGCCGCCGCCGGCGAGGCAGGCGACTGGTCATCTTCGCGGTCGTGCTCGTCGTGGTGGCCGGCGCCGGAATCGCGGTCTACCGCTGGGGAAAGGCGAGTTCGGAGCACTACTCGGGCGGCGGAGCCGTCTCGACGACGACCGCACCCGCGCCCACGGACCTGCCTGACTTCGCCCGCGTCGACCTGTCGCGCCCGTTCGAAAACACCCCCGCGCAGAACTGGGCCGAGGGCATCGCCGGGCTGACCGTGCCGCCGGCGACGAAGGTCGGCGCCTTCTCGAAAGAGCAGGTGGCTTCGGCACTGGACCAGGTCAAACAGGCGATCGTCGTCGCTTCGCTGGACCCCGAAGTGCTCCAGCGGCACAACGTCGAGAAGTACACCGCCCTGCTCGCCCCCGATGCGCGCGGGGACGTCCGGGCACACCCGGAGTCG
This sequence comes from Amycolatopsis pithecellobii, assembly GCF_009707865.1. Classification (GTDB taxonomy): domain Bacteria; phylum Actinomycetota; class Actinomycetes; order Mycobacteriales; family Pseudonocardiaceae; genus Amycolatopsis_E; species Amycolatopsis_E pithecellobii. The sequence goes on along the minus strand of NZ_WMBA01000040.1, from coordinate 64,354 downwards.
TACCTCGTGCTGCTCGCCGACGGCTATCCCCTGCTGCCCGTGGCGCCGCGGATGACCGGCGGCCTGACCGTGCAGGCCGGAAAACCGGGCGAACTCACCGTCCACGCCGACTACGTGGTGACGTATGCCTTCGATCCCGGCAGCCGGCAGGTCTACGGCCCTGGCGACCTCGAGCCGTTCCTGCGGATCCAGGCGGACTACGTGGTGACGTCGGGATCGAACTATCAGAAGAGCTCCTGGGGCCTGTGGCTGGACCAGCTCAACCGTTACTACACGGAAGCCGCCTGCGGTGCGCTGAAGCAGGACCGGGTCGCGCCCGCGTTCAGCGAAAACTTCGACGGGCCGTCGGTGACCCCCGAACCCGGCGAGTTCGATCCGAGCAAACCCATGCCGACCGGGGAAAACTGCCCCGGTTGACCCTCGCCGGTGTGACGAATCCGACAGCAAATCCCGGTCGATACGGTCGCCGCCTCTCGTCAAGCGGCCCTCCTCGTCGGAAGATGACAAGGTGACACGCAGCGCGCCGAAGGCCGACATCGACGAGGCCGACCTGGAGATCCATCCGCCCAAGCAGTGGGCCGCCGGGGTGACCGGCGTGACCGTCTCGCTGCTGCGCAGCGTCGAGCAGATGGGCACCGGCCGTACCGTCCGCGCGCTGCGCCTGCTCAACCAGCAGCACGGTTTCGACTGTCCCGGCTGTGCCTGGCCCGAGCCGCAGCAGGCCGACGGCGGGCATCGCAAGCTCGCCGAGTTCTGCGAGAACGGCGCGAAGGCCGTCGCCGAGGAAGCCACGAAGCGGCGGGTGAGCGCGGAGTTCTTCGCGGCGCACCCGGTGTCCGAGCTGGCGGGCAAGACCGACTACTGGCTCGGTCAGCAGGGCAGGCTGACCGAGCCGATGGTGCTGCGTGACGGCGCGACCCACTACGAGCCGATCAGCTGGGACGACGCGTTCACGCTCATCGCGGAGCAGCTGCGGGCACTGTCCACACCGGACGAAGCCGTCTTCTACACCTCGGGGCGCACCAGCAACGAAGCCGCGTTCCTCTACCAGTTGCTCGTGCGTTCGTTCGGCACCAACAACCTGCCGGACTGCAGCAACATGTGCCACGAGTCCTCGGGCGCCGCGCTGACCGAAACGACCGGGATAGGCAAGGGGTCGGTCAGTCTCGCCGACGTCCACCATGCCGATCTGATCCTCGTCGTCGGGCAGAACCCCGGCACGAACCACCCGCGCATGCTCTCCGCGCTCGAAGAGGCGAAGGCGGGCGGTGCGAAGGTCATCGCGGTGAACCCGTTGCCGGAGGCCGGGTTGATGCGCTTCAAGAACCCGCAGACCCCGCGCGGCGTGGTCGGCAAGGGCACCGCGCTGGCCGACGAGTTCGCGCAGATCCGCCTCGGCGGGGACCTCGCGCTGTTCCAGGCGATCGGGCATCTGTTGCTGTCATGGGAGGACGCGGCGCCGGGCACGGTGCTCGACCACGAGTTCATCAAGGACTCCTCCCACGGTTTCGAGGAGTACGCGAAGAACCTGCGTGAGCTCGACTGGGCGGCGATCGACGAGGCGACCGGGCTGGAGCGGGAACAGATCGTCCGGATCGCGCGGATGATCGCCGAGTCGAAGCGCACGGTCTACTGCTGGGCGATGGGCGTGACCCAGCACCGGCACGCCGTCGCGACCATCCAGGAGATCACGAACCTTGCGTTGCTGCGCGGCATGATCGGCAAACCGGGTGCCGGGCTGTGCCCGGTGCGCGGGCACTCCAACGTGCAGGGCGATCGCACGATGGGTGTCTGGGAAAAGATGCCCGAGACCTTCATGGCTAGCCTGGAAACAGAATTCGGCATTCCGATGCCGCGCAAGCACGGTTTCGACACGGTCGCCGCGATCGCCGCGATGCGCGACGGCAAGGGCAAGGTTTTCCTGGGTATGGGCGGTAATTTCGCCGCGGCCACGCCGGACTCCGTGCTGACCGAGCGCGCGTTGCGGGCGTGCGAGCTCACCGTGCAGGTGTCGACGAAGCTCAACCGCTCACATGTCGTGCCCGGCAAGACCGCGCTGATCCTGCCCACACTCGGCCGCACCGAACGCGATATCCAGGCCAGTGGGGAACAGTTCGTCACGGTCGAGGACTCGATGTCCTCGGTGCACTCCTCGCGCGGCAGGCTGCAGCCGGCGAGCCCGCGGCTGTTGTCGGAGGTCGCGATCATCTGCCGCCTCGCGGGTGCGTTGTTCGGCGCGGACCACGCGGTGCCGTGGCGGGAGTTCGAGCAGGACTACGACCGGATCCGGGACCGGATTTCCCGGGTGGTGCCCGGTTGCGCGGACTACAACGCGCGGGTGCGCGAGCCGGACGGGTTCGTGTTGCCGCATCCGCCGCGTGACTCACGGGAGTTCCGCACGAACACCGGCAAGGCGAACTTCACGGCCAGCGAGCTGGAATTTCCGCACGTTCCGCCGGGCCGGTTGCTGCTGCAGACGCTGCGCAGTCACGACCAGTACAACACCACGATCTACGGGCTTTCCGACCGCTACCGCGGGATCGAGGACGCACGGCGAGTGGTTCTGGTACACGCCGAGGACATCGCGGAACTCGGCTTCGCCGACGGTGAGATCGTGGACCTGGTTTCGGAATGGGAGGACGGGGACCGGCGCGCGGAGGCGTTCCGGATCGTCGCGTACCCGACCGCGCGCGGGTGCGCGGCCGCGTACTTCCCGGAGGCGAACGCCTTGGTACCGCTGGGTTCCGTGGCCAAGAAGTCCGGCACCCCGGTGTCCAAGGCGGTCGTCGTCCGGTTGGAGCATCGCTCAGCTGCGCAGGTATGACGCGCCGTTGAGGTCGAGGATGGCGCCGGACGCCCACGGCGAGTCCGTGAGACCGACGATGGCTTCGGCGATCTCGCGCGGCTCGGCGACCCGGCCGAACGGGCTCTGCGCGTTGAGCGCCGCCCCGGTCTCGCCGGTCAGCTTGCCGGCGAGACGCTCGGTCGCGATGGGCCCCGGCGCCACCGAAGACACCGCGATGTCGTGGGACGCAAGGGAAACCGCGAGTGACTGACCCATCGCGTGCAGCGCGGCCTTCGCCGCACCATAGGCGGGGTGGTCGGGTTCCCCACGGAACGCGCCACGCGAACCGACGTTGACGATGTGGCCCGCCGCGCCACGCTCGATCAGGTGCCGCGCGACGCAGTAAGTCAGATCGGCGGCACCGAGCACATTGACGTCCACCGACTCACGCCACATTTGTTGCCAGTGCTCGAAACTCGCCTCAGGTAGCGGGTGCGCGTTGGCCGAAGTGGGTGCCACGGCGGCGTTGTTCACCAGGACGTCGACCCCGCCGAGCGCCTCCTCCGCCGCGTCCGCGATGTGCTGCGGGGACGTGGCGACGTCACCTTGGATGAGCGTGTGTCCGTTGCCGGGCAAGGTTTTCAGCGTGGCCTCGGCGTCGGTCCGGTTCGAGTGGTAGTGCACGGCGACGCGGTCACCCCGTTCGGCGAACGCGAGCGCCACGGCCCGCCCCAGCCCGGCCGACGCACCGGTGACCAGCACGCCCCGGCTCATTTCGCGAAGACCTGCGACTCGTCGCGGAAAGCCTTGAACTCCAACGCATTTCCCGCGGGGTCGTGCAGGAACATGGTCCACTGTTCCCCCGCTTCACCCGCGAACCGCTGGTACGGCTCGATCACGAACTCGGTGTGCGCCGCGCGCAGCTTTCCCACCAGCTCGTGAAAGTCCGAAATGGACAGGATCAGCCCGAAGTGCGGGACCGGCACGTTGTGCCCGTCGACCGGGTTGCGGCCGGATTCCGTGCGAGCGCCCGGAACCACGTGCGTCACCACCTGGTGTCCGCGGAAGTTCCAGTCCACCCACGTGGTGTCCGAGCGCCCCTCCGGCAGTCCGAGCACCCCGCCGTAGAACTCGCGGGCGCGGGCCAGATCGTCCACGGGGATGGCGAGATGAAAACCAGGCCGGGTCATGGCAGCTCCTTCGAAGTCGTCGTGGCTCCAGCTTGACGTGCGCCATGTCCGAATGTCAACATTCGAACATGCAACCCGCTCAGCGTCGCGGTCTCGCCGAGGAGGCGGCCGACCGGATCCGCGAGGAGATCTTCGCCGGCCGGATCCCGCCTGCCAGTGCGCTGCGCGAAGTCGAACTCGCCGCGTCACTGCGGGTCAGCCGCGGTTCGGTGCGAGAAGGCCTGGCGGTGCTGGAGCGCGAAGGCCTCGTGCGGAGCGTGTGGCACAAGGGCACGCACGTGATCGGTCTCACCGAGTCCGACATCCAGGAGGTCTACGACGTCCGCGGCGCTCTCGACCGCCTTGCCGCAACGACCGCCGCCGCGCACGCGTCCGCCGAAGACCTCGACGAACTGGACTGGCTGGTCGGGCAGATGGCCGCCGAAACCGCCGCAGAGCGGGCGTTGTCGCTGGATCTGGAGTTCCACGAAATCATCTATCGCGCGGCGGGCAACCAGCGGCTGCTCGCCGCGTGGCACGCGGTGCGGTCCCAGGTCCACCTGTTCCAGGCGCACCGAATCCGGCTGGGCCACGACTACCAGGACCGGGTCGAACGCGAGCATCGTGAACTGGCCAGGCTGATCCGCGCGGGCCAGACCAAGCGGCTCGCCACCGTGGCCGAGGAGCATGTGCACTCGGCGCGGCGGGCATTGCTCGCCGGGCTCGCCACCCCGCCGGAAGATCAGCCGCCGAAGAGCTGAATCACCTTGCGGACCAACTCGTACACGCCATAGGCGAAGGGAAGTCCCACCCACAGCCAGGCCAGCGTTACCAATCCGCCCGAAAGTAGGCGGACACGGTCCGCAGCCGACCTGCTCGTCGACACCCATTTCCGCCGTGGCTGCCGTCGGATTGGTAACGAACGGCACAGTAGCAACCACGGCCGCCGCGACGAGTTCATGCCGCCTCCTTCTCGGCCGCCGCTGCGGGTTGTGCCGGGCCCGGCTCGTGGAACTTCTCCTTGACCGGCCGGATGAACTCGTTCGCGAGAAAACCGAGTACCAGCAACCCGATCATGATGGCGAAGGACATCGTGTAGAGGTCTGGACCTTGCTTCCCGGCTCGCTTCTCGTTGTCCGCGATCGCGTTGACGATCAGCGGCCCCGCCACCCCGGCGACCGACCACGCGGTCAGCAGCCTGCCGTGGATCGCGCCGACCTGGTAGCTGCCGAACAGGTCCTTGAGGTACGCCGGCAGCGTCGCGAAACCCGCGCCGTAGAAGGAAAGAATGAGCATGGCGCACAGGATGAACACCAGCTTCGACGAGTTCCCGGCGAGCGCGATGATCAGGTACAGGACCGCGCCGATACCGAGATAACCGCGGTAGATGTTCTTGCGCCCCACCAGGTCCGAAGTGGACGACCAGACGAACCGGCCGAGCATGTTGGTCAGCGACAGCAACGCGACGAACCCCGCCGCGGCCGCGGGGCCGACCGGCACCGCGGTGTTCCGGAAGAAGTCGGTGATCATCGGCGAGGCCTTCTCCAGGATGCCGATCCCCGCCGTCACATTGCAGCACAACACCATCCACAGGCACCAGAACTGCGGGGTCTTCGTCGCATTGGCGGCCGAGACGTGCGCGGTGGTGATCATCGCGGCGCCCCTCGCCGGCGGTTCCCAGCCGCTGGGACGCCACCCCGGCGCAGGCACCCGGATCAAGAACACGCCCAGCGACATGAAACCCGCGTAGGCGAGGCCATGAATCAGAAACGCGGTGCCGATGCCGCCGGGCGTGCTGCCGAAGGACTGCACCATCTGGCTGGACCACGGTGACGCGATGAGCGCGCCACCACCGAAGCCCATGATCGCGATACCGGTCGCCATCCCCGGCCGATCGGGGAACCACTTGATGAGCGTCGAAACCGGCGAGATGTAGCCGATGCCGAGCCCGATCCCGCCGATCACCCCGTAGCCGAGCACGACGAGCCAGAACTGCGAGGTCACGGCGCCGAGCGCGGCGACAAGGAAGCCCGTGGAGAAGCACGTCATCGAGACGAACATCGCCCAGCGCGGGCCGTTGCGCTCGACATACGTGCCACCGAACGCCGCGGACAGCCCGAGCATCACGATGGCGAGCTGGAACGGTAGCGCGCTGAGCGTGCCGGACAGCTGCAGCGCACTCTCCAGCGGCGGCTTGAACACGCTCCAGGCGTAGGCCTGGCCGATGGCCAGGTGCACCGACAGAGCCGCCGGCGGGATCAGCCACCGGCTCCAGTTCTCGGGCGCGACCGTGCGGGCACGGTCGAGGAAGGTGACGGCCACGGTGACGCTCCCCTAGGCTGGTATCGAGAGTGCAATTTAGTGCCAACAGGTTGTCGGCGTATTACTGACTTGTAGAACTTTTTGGCAACATTTGGCAGGAGAGACCATGGGCCGAGTGACCGTGCGGCGACCGGTGCGGATGCTGACCGAGAACGGGCAGCGGCGGCGGCCGGACTCGCTCGCCGCCGAGGAACCGCTGGAGATCCGCGTCGGCGGCAAGGCGCTGGCGGTGACCATGCGCACGCCCGGCCACGACGTCGAGCTGGCGCACGGCTTCCTGCTGTCCGAAGGCGTACTCGGCTCGGCCGACGACGTGTACGGCGCGCGTTACTGCGACGGCGTCGACGACCAGGGCCGCAACACCTACAACGTGCTGGACGTGACGCTCGCCGACGGTGTCGCGCCGCCGGAGACCGGGGTGGAGCGCAACTTCTACACCACGTCCTCGTGCGGGGTGTGCGGCAAGGCCGCGCTCGACGCGGTGAAGCTCAAGACCCGGTTCGCACCGGGCGAATCGACGTTCGCGGTGTCGCCCGAGGTGCTCTCCGGTCTGCCGGATGCGTTGCGGGACAAGCAAAAGGTATTCGCCAGCACCGGTGGTCTGCACGCGGCGGGACTGTTCCGCGCGGACGGCACGCTGCTCGCGGTCCGGGAGGACGTCGGCCGGCACAACGCGGTGGACAAGGTGCTGGGCTGGGCCCTGCTGGAGGGCCGGATCCCGTTGGGCGACACCGGGTTGCTGGTCTCCGGGCGTGCCTCGTTCGAACTCGTGCAGAAGGCCGCGATGGCCGGGATTCCTTTGCTGGCAGCGGTTTCCGCGCCGTCGTCACTCGCCGTGGAACTGGCCGAGGAGAACGGGATGACGCTCGTCGGGTTCCTGCGTGGCGCCAGCATGAACCTCTACACCGGAGAGCACCGCGTGCTCGAACCGGCCGTCGCCTGACGCGTCCCACCACTATGGACAGATTGCGGATCAGCCGCCGGACGTTGCTCGTGGCGGGCGGGGCCGGCCTGGGCGTCGCCGCGTTCGCGGCCGCGACCGAGCTGGGTGCGATGACGGCCGACCCGCCGGTGCAGCGGGCGCTCGGCGCCACCCCGAGCACGTCGGCGAACCCACTCGGCGCCGCCAGGGTCGAGCGCGTCTGGTCGGACGCGCGAGGGCGCGAAGTCGATCTCGTGACGTTGCTGCCGGCCAGAGCACCCGCCGACGGCCTGCCGATGGTGCTGGCGTTGCACGGTCTGCACGGCCGCGCGCGGACGGCGGCACCGACCGGCACCCTCACCACGCTGACCGACCAGGTCGCCCGGCACGCGTCACCCGCGTTCGGCCTGGTGGCCGTTGACGGCGGCGACAGCTACTGGCATCAGCACACCCCCGGTGACGACCCGATGCGGATGCTGCTGGAAGAGGTGCCACAGTGGCTGCGGCAGCGCTCGCTCGGCGGGGCGGACGGGCTGCCGTTCGCGGTGATGGGCATGTCGATGGGCGGGTTCGGCGCGCTGCTGTACGCGCGGCGCAGGGCGGAACGCCGGCTGCCGGTGCGCGCGCTCGCGCTGCTGGCGCCCGCGTTGATCCTGTCGTGGCAGGAAATGGCCAAGCGGCAGGCATTCCGCGACGCCACGGACTGGGCGTCGATGGACCCGCTCAAGCACCTGACAGCCGCCGGAAACGTGGCGACCGGTGTGTGGTGCGGCACGGAGGACCCGTTCATCCAGGGCGTCCGGCAGTTCATCGCGGCCACCCACCCGTCCGTGGCTTACACCGCGCACGGCCCGCACGGGGACTCCTTCAACCGGACCGTGGTGCCCGGTGTGCTCGGCTTCCTCGGACGCTATGTGGCCTGAGGACCGTCGAGTCCGGCGTAGATCGTCACGACAGGATCCGCGGGCCGCTTGTAGCTGAGCCAGCTGAGCCTGCGCCCGCGAGCGAGGTCGGGGCCGGAGATGGCGGTGGCGAGCGCGCTGAAGAGCTCCGGCGCGATGCCCGCCATTTCCAGCAGATCCACCACGCGCGCGCTCGCTTCGAGATCATTGCCGACGTTCGGATCCAGCGGGCAGTACAAGGTCACCGAGGCCGGCCGGTTTCCTTGGAACGACAGGCAGGTCATCGGCGCCTTCGCCAGGCTGCCTGCGGAGCCGCCGTAGAGCCGGCCGAGGATCTTGGCGAACAGGTCCGGCTGATGGTCGTCCGCCAGTTCTGCAACCCGCTCGACCGCTTCGGGCCCGCAGGCGGTGTGCCGGAGGTACACCTTCACCCGCGCATCGGACGAGTGGCCGAGGTCCAGCGCGAACAACGCGATTTCCTTGCTGGGCAAGCCGAATCCACCCAGCTGCGCCGCGACGCGCGACCATGGTGCGCCCAGCCCGAGCCGGCTCATCGCCGCCTCGACGACCTCCTGCGGCGCTCGCCCGCCGACCGTGGGGTTGAGGTACACCTTGAACAGCGGGCTGCCGGTGGCCTTCAACGCCGCCGAGCACAGCATCGAGAACGGGCCTGACCACGGACCGGCGAAGAGATCCTCCACGCGCCGGAACCTGCTCACGTCGACGCCCACGTCGTCCAACCGCGCGATGAACTGGTGTCCCGCCTGAGATGTTGCGGGCCGCGTGGGGTCCAGCGGTTCGAAAAGCAGTCGCGCTTCCGCCGCGCACCGGGACATCGCGAAGGAAAACTCCACCGGTGAGCCGTCGTTCGCGGCGAACGAATGGTGCTGGTCCCAGCGCGACACCGGCTCATCCGCCCACTCCCCCAGTACCGACCCGACGAGGTCGAGCTGCGAGGCGGTTCCGGCCGCCGGGTCGATGAACTCCGTCAGCACCTCCAGATGCGCCGCGACCACCTCGCGGTACGTGAGTGCGGCCGGACGGGCATTCGCCCAGGTTCGCACGGCTCAGCCTCCAGGATCAGGGAACGCTTCCTGATCCAGGCTGCTGACTTCCGGTGCCGCGGCCCAGGTTCTGGCCCCGAAGCCGCCCGAAATCCTGGGAATCCGGCACGAAAATTCAGTGCACGTGGTTTCCGGCGACGGACAGCGCCCAGAACCCGACGAGCAACCCGGTCAGCCACAACGAGGACCACACCAGCAGCGGCCGGTCGTCGTCACCTGCGGCGCGGGCGCGGCGCAAGGAGAAGTAGGCGAACGCGAACAGCGGGATCGGCAGCAGCGGGAACGGGGACAGGCGCACACCGGTCGCGACGAGGCACACCACGGTGAGCACGAGCAACACGATCCGCACGACACGGTGCAACAGCGGCCGACTCAGGTATGGGGTGAGGATCCGGTAGGTGAGATCGCTGATCCCCCGCACATCCCGGCCTTCCGGGACGACCGTGTCGCTGGCGACGGCCGCGGCGGTTTCGGCTCCCTGTCCGGAGTCCGTCCCCTCGACGCTCATTCGGACAGCTTATCCGGCCCGGTCGCGACTCTTTCGAGCAACGGCCGTTACGCCACGCGGCGCAGTCGAATCAAGCCGTCTTCTCGCCGCGTTCGGTGCTGCGGCGGCGAGACGGCTGCCGCGAAACGATCGTCGGGTTCACGTTCTCCCGCACGGTCTGCTCCGTGATGACCACCTTGGCGACGTCGTTGCGGCTCGGGATGTCGTACATCACCGGCTGCAGGACCTCTTCCATGATCGCGCGCAGCCCGCGCGCCCCGGTCCCGCGCAGCACCGCCTGATCCGCGATGGCTTCGAGCGCCGTCTTGGTGAACTCGAGCTCCACGTTGTCCATCTCGAAGAGCTTCTTGTACTGCTTGACCAGCGCGTTCCGCGGCTCGGTCAGGATCCGCACCAGCGAGTCCTTGTCGAGGTGGGTCACGTTCGCCACGATCGGGAGCCGGCCGATGAACTCGGGAATCAGCCCGAACTTGATCAGGTCCTCCGGCATCGTGTCGGAGAAGATGTCGCTCTCCTCGATCTCGGTGCGGGTGCGGATGTCCGCCCCGAAACCGAGCCCGCGCTTGCCGACCCGTTCGTTGATGATCTTCTCCAGACCCGCGAAGGCGCCGGCCACGATGAACAGCACGTTCGTCGTGTCGATCTGGATGAACTCCTGGTGCGGGTGCTTGCGGCCGCCCTGCGGCGGGACCGACGCGGTGGTGCCCTCGAGGATCTTCAACAGCGCCTGCTGCACGCCCTCGCCGGACACGTCGCGGGTGATCGACGGGTTCTCCGACTTGCGGGCGATCTTGTCGACCTCGTCGATGTAGATGATGCCCGTCTCGGCGCGCTTGACGTCGTAGTCGGCGGCCTGGATCAGCTTGAGCAGGATGTTCTCGACATCCTCGCCGACATAGCCGGCCTCGGTCAGCGCGGTCGCGTCGGCGATGGCGAACGGCACGTTCAACATCTTCGCCAGCGTCTGCGCGAGGTAGGTCTTGCCGCAGCCCGTGGGGCCCAGCAACAGGATGTTGGACTTGGCCAGCTCGACCGGCTCGTCCTTCGCGTCCTTGGGGCCGCTCTTGTCATCGGACTGGATGCGCTTGTAGTGGTTGTACACCGCCACGGCGAGCGTCCGCTTCGCGTCGCTCTGGCCGATGATGTACTGGTCGAGGAACTCGTGGATGTCGAACGGCTTCGGCAGCTCGTCGAGCTTCACGTCACCGGCTTCGGCCAGCTCTTCCTCGATGATCTCGTTGCACAGGTCGATGCACTCATCGCAGATGTACACGCCGGGACCGGCAATGAGTTTCTTCACCTGTTTCTGGCTCTTCCCGCAGAAAGAACACTTCAGCAGGTCTCCGCCGTCGCCGATCCGTGCCATGATCGTTGACCTGTCCCCTCCGGAGCGCCGGATGGCGCACCTGTCCGTGTACCTGCCCTCGCCGCCGAGACAGCGGAATTGCGAACCTCGCCACTGACGGTACCCGCCTCAAGCGCCCGGCGGGAGGACCCTAGCGAGGTGAGCCGGTGCGCTCCGGGAGGACACGCACCGGCCTGCCGCACGGATCAGCCCGCTCAGCCTTCAGAGGCCTTGCGGTAGGGCAGCACCTCGTCGATGATCCCGTACTCCTTGGCCTGGTCGGCCGTCAGGATCTTGTCGCGCTCGATGTCTTCACGGACCTCGTCCGGGGTCTTGTTCGTGTGCCTGGCCAGCGTGGTCTCCATCAGGCGGCGCACCCGCTGGATCTCGTTGGCCTGGATCTCCAGGTCCGACACCTGGCCGTAGGTGCCTTCGGTGGCGGGCTGGTGAATCAGCACGCGGGCATTGGGCAGTGCGAGCCGCTTGCCCTTGGTGCCGGCGGCAAGCAGGACCGCCGCCGCCGAGGCCGCCTGGCCCAGCGCCACGGTCTGGATGTCGGGCCGCACGAACTGCATCGTGTCGTAGATCGCCATCAGCGAGGTGAACGAGCCACCCGGGGAGTTGATGTAGATCGTGATGTCGCGGTCCGGGTCCTCGTGCTCGAGGTGCAGCAGCTGGGCCATCACGTCGTTGGCCGACGCGTCGTCCACCTGCACGCCGAGGAAGATGACCCGCTCTTCGTACAGCTTGTTGTACGGGTTGGATTCCTTGATCCCGTAGCTCGTGCGCTCGACGTACGAGGGCAGGATGTACCGGGACTGCGGAAGCTGGAATTCGCTCATTGTCCTGTTCTCCTTGTCCGCGCCCGGTCAGCGGCTGCCGTTGGGCGAGGGAAGCTGGTTCTCCCGGCTGAGCACGTGGTCCACGAAGCCGTACTCGCGGGCCTCCTCAGCGGTGAACCAGCGGTCCCGGTCGCCGTCGCGGATGATCTGCTCGACGGACTGACCGGTCTGCTCGGCCGTGATCCTGGCCAGCTCCTGCTTCCACTTGCCGAACACCTCGGCCTGGATCGCGATGTCCGACGCCGTGCCGCCGACGCCGGCCGAGGGCTGGTGCATCAGGATGCGCGCGTGCGGCAGCGAGTACCGCTTGCCGGGGGCGCCCGAGGACAGCAGGAACTGCCCCATCGAGGCGGCCAGGCCCATCGCGTATGTCGCCACGTCCGGCTCGATGAGCTGCATGGTGTCGTAGATGGCGAAGCCCGCGGTGACCGAGCCACCCGGCGAGTTGATGTAGAACCGGATGTCGGACTCGGAGTCCTCCGCCGCCAGCAGCAGCAGCTGCGCGGTGATCCGGTTCGCGACCTCGTCGTTGACCTCGGAACCGAGCACGACGATGCGCTCCTGGAGCAGCCGTTCGGACACCGAGTCGGTCAGGTTGAGCCCCGCGGTGCTGGTCCGCGCCTCGGGCTTGTGCTGTGTCACGTCTGCCTGCCTTTTCGCCGCCGTGGACTCCTTGCCCTGGAGATCCACTGTGGACTCATAACGAGAGATTCAGATCTTGCAATCGACCCTAACGAACTCAGGCGGCGCAGAAGTCCTGACACCGCCCGAGTTCGCTGAGAGCTTTACTTTTCGCCGGAAGCGTCCGCCTGCCCGGTGACGTCGGTCTCGGGGGCCTCGGTCTCGGCGGCGTCGACCACGGCCGGGGCCTCGTCCGCCTCGTCGTTGCCGAACAGCTCCTCCAGGTCGATCTCGGTACCGGAAGCGTCCGTCACCTTGGCCCGGCGCACGACCGACGCCAGCGCCTTGCCGCGACGGACGTCGGCGTAGATGGCCGAGAGCTGGCCGGACTGCTGGGCCCGCTGGACGTACTCGTCGGGGCTGATCCCGAACCGCTGCGCCTGGTAGATGATGCGCTCGGTGAGCTCGGCGTCGTTGACGCTCGTCTCCTCCTTGTCGGCGATGGTGTCCAGCAGCAGCTGGGTGCGCACCGCCTTCTCGGCCTCGGCCTGCAGCTCGGTGTTGAACTCCTCGAGGGTCCGGCCCTGCGACTCGAGGACCTTCGCGAGGGCCTCCTCGCTGTGGTCGAGGTCGTGGATCGCGTCATGCTTGCGGCTTTCCACCTCGGCCTCGACGACCTTCTCCGGCAGCGGCACCTCGACGGTCTCCAGCAGCTCGTCGAGGATCTTGTCCCTGGCCTGGACGCCCTGCTGGACCTTCTTCGTCTTGGCGAGCCGCTCGCGCAGATCGGCCTTGAGCTCGTCGATCGTGTCGAACTCGCTGGCCAGCTGGGCGAACTCGTCGTCCGGCTCGGGCAGCTCGCGCTGCTTGATGCTCTGCACGGTGACCGACACGTCGGCCTCGCGGCCGGCGAACTGGCCCGCCACGAGCTTGGTGCCGAACGTCTTGGTCTCACCGGCGTTCGCGCCGACGATCGCCTCGTCGATGCCGTCCACGAGCTGGCCGGAGCCGATCTCGTAGGACAGCCCGGTGGTGGCGGCCTCTTCGACCTCTTCGCCGTCGACGGTGGCCGCGAGGTCGATCGAGACGAAGTCCCCGTTCTCGGCGGGCCGCTCGACACCGGTCAGCGTGCCGAAGCGGGCACGCAGCTGGTCGAGCTCGGCTGCGACCTCTTCGTCGGTGACCTCGACGTCGTCGACGCTCACCGCGAGGCCCTCGAGCTCGGGCAGCGCGATCTCGGGCCGGATGTCCACCTCGGCGGTGAACTCCAGCACCTCACGGTCCTCGAGCTTGGTGACCTCGAAATCGGGCTGGCCGAGGGTGCGCACCTCACCGGCGCGCACCGCCTCCAGGTACTTGGCCGGAATGGCCTCGTTGACGACCTCGTCGAGCACCGGCGCGCGGCCGATCCGGCTTTCCAGGACGCGAGCGGGCGCCTTGCCGGGCCGGAAGCCCGGAATGCGCACCTGCTGGGCGATCTTGCGGTAGGCGCGGTCGAAGTTCGGTTTCAGCTCGTCGAACGGCACCTCGACATTGATCTTGACTCGCGTCGGGCTGAGCTGCTCGACGGTGCTCTTCAACGTGTTCTCCTCGAGCGGTACATGGATGGCTGACAGGCATGCGCGCGCACGCCTGACGTCCGAGTCTAGGCCAGCGACTTGACAGCTCCGGCCTGGCCCCGTCTGCTACCCGCGCAGCCGCAGCGCGAGCACCGGGCACAGCCGGACGGCGCGTTCGGCGTAGGAGGCCAGCCCGGGGTGCACGGCGGGTTCCCGCGAGCCGTCGCGCGGGACGGGGAAACCCCATGGATCCCGGGTGAGCAGCTCCGGAAGGAGTTCCGTGCAGAGGCCGCGGCCGTCGCAGGCCGTCCAGTCGATGTGCAGTTTCACCGTGTCCCCCTTGCCACACAACCACCGTGCTGATGCCGGGCGATCTCGTCGGAGAACGTCGCGAGGCTGCTGCGCAGGAACCGGGCCGCGCCGTCGGGGTGGTGGCAGGCACCGCGGCCGTCGACGAGGCCGGCCAGCCGCCACGCCTCGTCCGGCGAGCCCCCCTCGGCGAGTGCGGTCATCGCACTCGCCATCGCGGGCAGGCCGAGCCGGCACGGCCCGCACTGCCGGGCGCTCTGACCGGCCAGGTAGGTCATGATGCCGGCGACCGCTTGTAGTCCACAGTGGACGGTGTCGAGTGCCAGCACCACCCCGGCCCCGGCCGACCCGCCGGCGGGTCCGAGTCCCTTGCGGGACAACGGAAGCGACAGGTCGGTGACCCAGGTGCCGTGATAGCCGCCGACCAGGACGGCGCGCACGTCGCCCACCCGTCCCGCCCGGTCGAGCAGGCGGGCGAGCGGGATGCCGATGGGCACCTCGTACACCCCGGCTTCGCGGACCGCGCCGCTGACCGTGGCGAGGAACGTGCCCGGCTCCTCGGCCGTGCCGCGGCGCCGGAACCAGGCAGGGCCGTACCGTGCGATCTGCGCGAGATGCGCCAGGGTCTCCACGTTCTGCACGAGCGTCGGGCGGCCGCGCACCCCGGACCGTGCGGTCAGTTCCAGCCGGTCGGCCGGGAGGGCGGGCCGGCCCTCGACCGCGGCGACGACCGCCGATTCCTGGCCCGCGACGAAGTGTCCGGGCGCGCGCACGATCGTCACCGGCAACGCGTCCCATCCGGCGCGTTGTGCGAGCGCGGCGCGGGCGGCATCGGCGGCGGCACCGGCCGGGACGTAGAGGTAGGCCTCGGCGGCGCGGACCGTCTCGGCGGCCAGCTGCAGCCCGTCGAGCACGAGATGCGGGGCGCGGACGAGCAGCGTGTGGTCCTTGTTGCTGGCCGGCTCCCCCTCGGCCCCGTTGGCGATGACGACGGCGGAGTGCCCCTCGGCGACGGTCGCGAGCTTGCGCCACATGGGAAATCCCGCGCCGCCACGGCCGGTGAGTGCGGCGGCCCGGAGGTCGGCGATGAGCGCCCCGGGTTTGCGGCGCCACGGGATGGGCCCGTTGCGGGCGAGGTGGGTGGCGAGGTCCGGCGCGGCGGCCTCGAGCAACCCGGTCATTTCCCGGACGGCGGTGGTCATCTGGAGACCTCCAGGGGTGTGCGGGTGGACACGCCCCAGCACACCGCCCCGACCACGCAGGCGGCGCACAGCACGGCGATGGTGAGGAACCACGGGGTGAAGCTGTCGGTGCCGGTGCCGAGCGCGTGGAACAGGGCGACCGGCCACAGCGCGTAGGCGGCCCAGTGAATCGCGCGCCAGGTGCGGCGGCCGATCCGGTGGCGCAGCAGGCTCGTCACCACGATGGCGAGGAGGAGGTCGAGCGCGACGGTGCCGAGGCCCTGCCAGAACGGGCGATACCGGCCGGCGAAGGGCACCACGAGGTCGAACAGGCGCAGCATCGCGTAGGGGTCGAACAGGAGCAGACCCACATGCAGGGCAAGGAAAACAGCCGCGAGGAGGCTGACGTTGCGATGCAACTCGGTGACCGCGAACCTCGGCAGCCACGGCGCCGGACGCCCCGAGCGTGTCGCGATGCCGAGGACGGTGGAGACGGTCAGCAGCACGAGCGCGACGACACCACTGCCACGGCCGAAGTCCCACAGCGCGGTGGTGTTCATGCGCCCACCCCGCGCGCAGGTTCCTCCGGCCAGCCGCCCAGCGCGTGCACCCCACCCGAGGAATCCACCAGCCGGGCCGGCACGCCACGGGCGCCGAGCCACTCGGGCGCCGCCGCGCCCAGCACCAGTGCACCGGTGGTCAGCGTGTTCGCGTCCACGCAGCGGTCGGCCACCACGGTGACGCTGCGCCACACCCGCGGCGCCGGCTGGCAGGTACGCGGGTCGAGAACGTGGTGCAGCAGCCGGTCGCCCCGCCGCCAGCTGCGGCTGTTCGTGCTCGAAGTCGCCATCGCCGCACCGCTCGGCAGCCCGACGACCGACGCGGGATCGCCCGGCTGATCCGCCACCAGCACCCGCCAGCCGCCGGACGGGCCTGGACCCGCCGTGGCGAGGTCGCCGCCCAGTTCGACGAGCACGCCGGTGCCGAGTGCGCCCGCAGCCAGCCGCGCGCACCGGTCCGCCGACCATGCCTTCGCCGTCGCGCCCAGATCGAGGTGGACCCCGGGCGGGATGGTCAGATGCCGCCCGTCGAGGGTGACCCGCTGCCAGCCCGGCGCCGGGCGCACCCGCACCGGGACCGCGGGACCGTCGAGCGGGACCAGCGCCAGATCGCGGTCATAGCCGAGCTCGGCGAGCGCGTCCCCGACGGTCGGATCGACGGTGCCACCGGTGCGGCGGGCCGCGGTCAGGGCGGCGGCGACGAGACCGGCCAGCAGTTCGGAGACCTCAGCCGTCCCGGCGCGCTCGGCACGGGCGAGTTCGGAGTCCGCCCGGAAGCGGCTGCACGCCGCGTCCACGGCGGCCAGCTCCGCTTCCACGAGCGCCCGCGCATCCGCCAGTGCCGCCGGGTCGAGGACCACGACACGCGCGGTCGTGCTCCACACCCGCCACTGCGCAACGGTGTCGCCGGTGAGCAAGGCGGTCATCACGAGCCGCCAGAATGACCGTGTGCGGAGCCACCGCCCGAGGAAAGCCCGCCACCGCTGTAATCCGGCGACGTTCCACTATCCGAAGTGGACGATTGACTGGTGCTCGCTTGCGCATCGTCCGTGACGGCGATGGCCACGATCGTCGCGCCCGCCACCCCGGCGACAGCGATCCCGGTGGTCACGAGCGCGACCCGCCGGATGCCTGTTTCGCGGATACCCATGCCACTCAGTTTTCGGCCGGTTCCTTTGACCTTCCTGTGTACGGCATGAGGTGTTGCTGTGGCAGTGGGCGTTTCGCAGCGCACAGCCACCTCACAGTGAGCACACAAGCACCCCACACGAACGGCGACAACGGTCAGGGGTGTGGTGCGAACGAAGCTGATCGCCGTGCTGGTCACGTTGCTCGCCGTGGTGTGCCTGGTGATCGGCGTGCTCAGCGAGTTCGCCCTGAGCGCGTTCCTGACCAGGCAGGTCGACGGCCAGTTGCACGACACCGTGGCCCGCTCGCGAGTGACCGGTGCGGCGCTCCAAACCGCGGGCACCACCCTGGGCACCGTGCACGCGTGGGCCGGTGGCACGTCTGGAGAGATCCTGGCGACCGCCCCCGGTGCGCAGGTGCCGGTCCCTCAGCCACTGGGAGCCGCGGATCTGGCCGTGCTCAGGGAGATCGCACCGGACGCGCCCGCGCAGACCGTTTCCCTTTCAGTAGGGCGCTATCGCGTACTCGCGGCCGGCGCCGAGGTGTTCGGCCTGCCGCTGGCGCAGGCGGACGCGACGGTGGTGACGGCCGGGTTCGTCCTCGCCGGCGTCGCGGCGGTGGGCGTGCTCGGTGCCGGGGTCGCCGGCGCGCTGCTGGTGCGGCGGACGCTGCGCCCGCTGGACGAAGTCGCGGCGGCCGCGGCGAAAGTCACCGGACTTCCACTCGACCGCGGTGAAGTCGCACTGTCAGTGCGGGTTCCGGTCACCGGCACGGCGACCGAGGTCGCGCAGGTCGGCGAGGCGCTGAACCGCGTGCTGGGGCACATCTCCCACGCGCTGGAGGCGCGTCAGTCGAGCGAGACCCGCACACGCCGGTTCGTCGCCGATGCGAGTCACGAACTGCGCACCCCGCTGGCCGCGATCCGCGGTTACGCCGAACTGACCCGGCTTTCGGGCGACCGCGTGCCGCCCGACATCGGGTACGCGATGAAGCAGGTCGAGGCTGAGGCCGCCCGGATGGGCACGCTCGTCGACGAGCTCCTGCTGCGGGCACGCACAGGATTCCCACAGGACCGCCACAACAATGGCCAAGGTCGCGCCGAGAAGGTGAGTTCATGACGACGATGGCTCGCCCCGTGTCCGCCGATCGCACGACCTCCCGCCGAGCCGGTGACCCGCGCTGGGTGCGGCCCGCGCTGGCCGGTCTGCTGGCGGCGACCGCGGCGCTGTATCTGTGGAATCTCAACGCTTCCGGGTGGGCCAACGCCTTCTACTCCGCCGCCGCGCAGGCGGGCGGGGAAAGCTGGAAGGCGTTGTTCTTCGGCGCCACCGACCCGTCGAACGCGATCACGGTCGACAAGACCCCGGCCGCGCTGTGGCTGATGAGCCTGTCGGTGCGGATTTTCGGGCTCAGCTCGTGGAGCGTCCTGGTGCCCGAGGCGTTGCTGGGAATCGCGTCCGTCGCCTTGTTGTATGCCACGGTGCGGCGGGTCAGCGGGCCCGGCGCGGGACTGCTCGCCGGCGCCATGCTCGCGCTGACCCCGGTGGCGGCGCTGATGTTCCGCTTCAACAACCCGGACGCGCTGCTCGTGCTGCTGCTGATCGCGGGCGCCTATGCCACGATCCGCGCGATCGAAAAGGGGAGTCCACAGTGGATAGTGCTGGCCGGGGCGGCGGTCGGATTCGGTTTCCTGGCCAAGATGTTGCAGGCATTCCTGGTATTACCGGGCTTCGCGCTCGCCTATGTGCTCGCCGCGCCGGTCTCGCTTGGTAAGCGCTTTCTGCATCTGCTCGGCGCGTTGGTGGCGGTGGTCGTTTCGGCCGGCTGGTACCTCGCCGTCGTCGCATTGTGGCCCGCGGCTTCCCGCCCGTACATCGGCGGCTCGCAGACCAACAGCATTCTCGAACTCACCCTGGGCTACAACGGTTTCGGCCGGATCACCGGGGATGAGGTCGGCAGCCTCGGCGGCGCGCAGAGCAGCGGCAGCTGGGCCCGGTTGTTCGGCACGGAGATGGCCGGTGGCATCGCGTGGTTGCTGCCCGCGGCGGTACTGGCGCTCGGCGCGCTGATCTGGCTCACCTGGCGCTCACCGCGGACGGACCTCACGCGCGCGGCGGCGATCGCTTGGGGCGGCTGGCTGCTCGTGACCGCCGGCGTGTTCAGCTACATGAGCGGGATCATCCACCCGTACTACACGGTGGCGCTCGCGCCCGCTGTCGCCGCGCTCACCGGGATGGGCGCGACGCGGTTGTGGCGGCTGCGCGTCCATCCCGTCGCGGCGGGGCTGCTTTCGAGCGGGGTCATGGTGACCACGCTGACGACTTTCCTCGTGCTGAACCAGAAATCGGACTGGCAGCCGTGGCTCCGGTATTCCTCGCTCCTTTTAGGACTCGGCGCGGCGGCGCTGCTGGTGGTTGCCGGTCAGCTCTCGCGGACAGTGTCGCGCGCGGTGGCGGTACTCGCGCTCGTCGCCACACTTTCCGGCACCGGTGCGTACACAATGGCCACCGCGGCGACTGCACATTCGGGGGCTATTCCCGCCGCAGGACCGAATGGAAGCGCTTTCGGTGGCGGCATGTTCGGCGGCAATTTCCGGGGTGGGATGGGCAGTCTGCTCGGCACCACGACGCCGGGTGAAACTCTGGTTTCCTTGCTGCGCAACGACAGTTCAGCCTACCAATGGGCGGCCGCGACCGTCGGTTCCAATCCGGCGGCGAGTTACCAGCTCGCGGCGGACGTGCCGGTCATGGCCGTCGGCGGGTTCAACGGCACCGATCCCGCACCCACGCTCGCCCAGTTCCAGGAATACGTACGCGCGGGCAAGATCCACTATTTCCTCGGCGACTCGGCGATGCGGAGCACCTCCGGCAGCGACGACGCGCAGCAAATCGCCGACTGGGTCGCGCAGACCTATCCCGCGATGACAGTGGACCGGACCACTGTCTACGACCTCACCAGGTGAAACGGTCGCCGAGCGAAGTATTTTAGGGCAGTTTCATGGAATCCTCAGCCACACCACAGGCGAACGAGCCAGACTGGAGGGTGAAGGAGGGACGGGATGAACTCCACGAAGACTCCGGTCTGGCAGACCGCCAGCGCACAAGGCCCCCGCACGGTCAACGCCGACGCAGTGGACGCCTATGCCGATCCCGGCAGCCACCGGGTGACCTTCGCGCTGGCGGACGGCGTCGGTGACACCGCGGATGCCGCACGCGCGGCCCGGCTCGCCGCGGCGGCCGCGGTGCGGGCGCCGGCCGCCGACGGTCCTGTCGAAGCCATGCTGGCCGCGCGGCGAGCGGTCCAGGCCGATCCCACCGCCGGTGACTGTGTCCTCGTCGTGGCGTTGCCGTCGGACGGCGGATATCGCCTCGCGTGGGTCGGCGACGCCCGCGCGTACGCGTGGAATGGGGCCGGCCTCACCCAGCTGACCAGGGATCACACGCTCGCCCAGTACTTCCGTGACCACGGCGCCACACCGAGACCGCGCTTCGAGCACCTGGTGACCACGACCGTGCGCACGGCGGGCCCCGGCGAGATCGGCCGCGCCGAGATCCCCTTCCCCGCCGGTCTGCTGCTGACCAGCGACGGCGTGCACAAGACGTTGACGCTCGCGGCGATGGCCGAACTCCTGCGGCAGCCGGCGAATTCGGCCGCCGCGCTCACCGAAGCCGCCGTCGCGGCCGGTGGTTCGGACAACGCGACGGCGGTGTTCGTGGAGTTCGCCCCCGCCGAGGTCGACACCGTCCCGTTCGGCGCCGCCGCCTGACATCCGGTCGGACGGCCGCGGGCGAGGTACCGTTGCCGGGTGAGCGACAAGGACATCATCGGCGGCATCGACGAGCTCATCGCCGAGGAGCACCAGCTGCGGGAGAAGGCCGGTGGCCCCGGCCTCGATGACGCCGACCGCGCCCGGATGCGGCAGCTCGAACAGCAGCTGGACCAGTGCTGGGACCTGTTGCGCCAGCGCCGCGCGCGCCGCGAGTTCGGTGAGGACGAAGGCGCGGCCGAGGTCCGGCCGGCCAGCGAAGTCGAGCACTACCAGCAGTAACACGGGGTTTCTCCCGCACGCGCTCGAACACGCCTGGTAGGGACCTCGACACTCCATCGAGCGCCGAATCTTGATTCATTCCAGATTATGCGGCACACTTCGGGGCGTGCCGGCGACTGCGGACTTCGAGCGCATGCTGCGCGGGGCGGCTCTCCGAGTGACCCGCCCGCGACTGGCTGTGCTGTCCGCCGTGCACCGGCACCCGCACGCCGACACCGGCTCGCTCATCGAGGTCGTGCGTGCGGATCTCGGGGAGGTCTCTCACCAGGCCGTCTATGACGTGCTGAACGCACTGACGTCGGCCGGTCTGGTGCGGCGCATCGAGCCGACCGGCTCCGTCGCACGCTACGAAGCGCGCGTCGGGGACAACCACCATCATGTCGTGTGCCGCTCGTGCGGTGCCATCGAGGATGTCGACTGTGCCATCGGCGAAAAGCCGTGCCTGACCGCGTCCGACGACCACGGTTTCGTCATCGACGAGGCCGAGATCATCTACTGGGGCCTGTGCCCTGCCTGTTTCACCGCTGATTCCGATTCCTGGAAGGATTCCCGTGTCTGACAGCCCCAATGCCGAAGTCGGCGAACTCAACGTGGAAAGCGCGGGCGGGTGCCCGGTCCACACCGGACGTTTCGCGCACCCGACCGAGGGTGGCAGCAACCGTGACTGGTGGCCGAACCAGCTGAACCTCTCGATCCTGCGCAAGCACTCGCCCGTGGCCAACCCCATGGACGACGGCTTCGACTACGCCAAGGAGTTCCAGAGCCTCGACCTCGACGCGCTGGCCGCCGACGTTGACGAGGTGCTGACGACGTCGCAGGACTGGTGGCCCGCCGACTTCGGAAACTACGGCGGGTTCATGATCCGCATGGCGTGGCACAGCGCCGGCACCTACCGCATCGACGACGGCCGCGGGGGCGCGGGCGCCGGCATGCAGCGCTTCGCGCCGCTGAACAGCTGGCCGGACAACGGAAACCTCGACAAGGCCCGCCGTCTACTGTGGCCGGTCAAGAAGAAGTACGGCCGCAAGATCTCGTGGGCCGACCTGATGGTCTTCGCCGGCAACCGGGCGCTGGAGACCATGGGCTTCAAGACCTTCGGTTTCGCCGGTGGCCGCGAAGACGTCTACGAACCCGACCAGGACGTGTACTGGGGCCCCGAGCGCACCTGGCTCGGCGACGAGCGCTACTCCGGTGACCGCCAGCTCGAAGAGCCGCTGGCCGCCGTGCAGATGGGCCTCATCTACGTCAACCCGGAAGGCCCCAACGGCAACCCGGACCCGCTGGCCGCCGCCAGGGACATCCGCGAGACGTTCCGCCGGATGGCGATGAACGACGAAGAGACCGTCGCGCTGATCGCGGGTGGGCACACCTTCGGCAAGACCCACGGTGCGGCCGACGCCGACGCCAACGTCGGGGCCGAACCCGAGGGCGCGCCGATCGAAGAGCAGGGCTTCGGCTGGAAGAACAAGTTCGGCAGCGGCAAGGGCCGCGACGCGATCACCAGTGGTCTCGAGGTCACCTGGACCGCCACGCCCACCAAGTGGAGCAACGGGTTCTTCAAGAACCTGTTCGAGTACGAGTGGGAGCTGACGAAGAGCCCGGCGGGCGCCAACCAGTGGCGGCCGAAGGACGGCGCCGGGGCGAACACCGTCCCCGACCCGGAGACCGGTGAGCTCAACCGCGCGCCCGGCATGCTGACCACCGACCTCGCGCTGCGCTTCGACCCGGTGTACGAGCAGATCTCGCGCCGGTTCTACGAGAACCCGGACCAGTTCGCCGACGCGTTCGCCCGCGCCTGGTTCAAGCTGACCCACCGCGACATGGGCCCGCGTCGGCGTTACCTCGGCTCGCTGGTGCCGCAGGAGACGCTGATCTGGCAGGACCCGGTCCCGCCCGTCTCGCACGAGCTCGTCGACGAGGCCGACGTCGCGGACCTCAAGGCGAAGATCCTCGACTCGGGCCTGACCGTGGCGCAGCTGGTCTCGACCGCGTGGGCGTCGGCTTCGACGTTCCGCATCGGTGACAAGCGCGGTGGCGCCAACGGTGCGCGCATCCGGCTGGAGCCGCAGCGGAGCTGGGAGGTCAACGAGCCGGACCAGCTGGCCCAGGTGCTGCGCACGCTGGAAGGTGTCCAGGAGTCCTTCAACGCCGGCAGCAAGAAGATCTCGCTGGCCGACCTCATCGTGCTCGGTGGCGTGGCCGCGGTGGAGAAGGCCGCGAAGGACGCCGGGGTCGAGGTCACCGTGCCGTTCACCCCTGGCCGCACCGACGCGACGGCGGAGCAGACCGACGCCGAGTCGTTCGCCCCGCTCGAGCCGACCATCGACGGGTTCCGCAACTACCGCGGTAAGGCCCACCGGCTGCCGAGCGAGTACCTGCTGATCGACCGCGCCAACCTGCTCAACCTGAGCGCGCCCGAGCTGACCGTGCTCGTCGGCGGGCTGCGGGTGCTGGGCGCGAACTACCAGCAGTCCTCGCACGGCGTGTTCACCTCGACGCCGGGGTCGCTGACCAACGACTTCTTCGTGAACCTGCTGGACATGGGCACCGAATGGAAGTCCACGTCCGAAGACGCGGAGACGTTCGAGGGCCGCGACCGCGCCACCGGCGCGGTCAAGTGGACCGGTACCCGCGCCGACCTCGTGTTCGGCTCGAACTCCGAACTGCGTGCGGTGGCCGAGGTTTACGCCGCCGATGACGCCAAGGAGAAGTTCGTGCGCGACTTCGTGGCCGCGTGGGACAAGGTCATGATGCTGGACCGGTACGACCTCGTCTGACGTGAAACGGGTCCGGGCCGGCGATTGTTGCCGGCCCGGACTCCGTCGGCTGGCTCGATTGCCCGCCGGGCGACTGTCCACATCGGACGCGTCAGCTCTTTTCGTCCTTCGTCACGCCGCCGGCTGCCCAGTGTGCGGGCGGGATCTCGCGGACCAGGATCCGGATCGAGCTCGCCGGGGCTTCCAGCGCACCCTCGACCGCGTCGTGCACGCGGCGGATCAGTTCGCGGATCTTCTCCGGCGGGCGCCCTTCGATCAGGTTGATCTCGACAATGGGCACGGTCAGCCTCCCTCGATGTACACGGTGCCCAGATGCCTGAACTCCGCGGTCACTGTTTCCTTGGGCCGCAACGGAACGGCGTCGGTGAGCCCACCGGTCAGCACGAGCCATCCCGCTTCCAGCGTGATGCCGCGCCGCCCGAGGTCGTTCGCCGCGAGCGCCAGTGCTTCGGCCGGATGTCCTTGTACGGCGGCACCGGTCGCCGAATCGACCGGCTCGCCCTGCACGCTCAGCACGCACGCCTCGAGTCGTAGGTCGAGCGCAGTCGGCGGAACACCCGTGGCACCGACGACGAACCGCGCGGCGGAGGCGTTGTCGGCCACCACATCCGGCAGTGTGAACCGGAAATCGGTGTAGCGGCTGTCGATCACCTCGAACCCGGCGTGCACCGAGGCGACGGCGTCGAGCGCGACAGGGCCCGTGATTCCCGGGCCCCGCAACGGTTTCCCGAGCACGAACACGATCTCCGGCTCGACCCGGGGATGGATCAACGGCGGGACAGGCGCGCCGGCGGGCAGCACCATGCCGTCGGTGAGCCAGCCGGTGATCGGGGAATGCACTCCCATCCGTTCCTGCTTCGCCCGTGAGGTAAGCCCGAGCTTCACCCCGACGACCCGCTCCCCCGCGTCGATTTTCTTGCGCAGCAACACATCCTGCGCCTCATACGCCGTCGCGAGATCGAGTTCGGGCCAGTCGTCGACGAGCCGCCCGCCGTCGCGCCGGTCATGCTCGCGCGCCAGCAGTTCGCCCGCGACCCGTTCGACCGTCCACTGTGTCACGAAAGGAAGTCTCCCACGAGCCGGTTGAAATCGGCAGTACGCTCGATCATCGACCAGTGCCCGCAGTGGGAGAACACCGCCAGATCCGCGTTGTCGAGCAACTCCGCGAGACGGTACGAGTTCGCCAGCGGGATGACCTGGTCCTCCCGGCCGTGCACCACCAGCGTGCGGTGCGGGAGCTTCTTGAGCTGATCCTCCGGCGTCGTCATCGCTTCCACCCAGCGCTGCCTCGGCTCCGGGAACATCGCGGAAAACGCTTCCTGGAAGCCGGGCTGGATGCTGCCCTCGTACCGGACCTGCGCGAGCTCGTCGTTGACCAGCGTCCGCGAGTACGCGAACACGTCGAGCACCTTGCGCATGTTCTCCAGCGACGGCTCGTAACCCCACACCCGGTCCAGACCTTCGGTGAGCGGGAAGTCCACGCCCATGCTGCCCATCAGCACCATGCGCCCGACCCGCTCCGGGTGCTCCGCCGCGATCCGCAACGCGATCGCGCCACCGAAGCTGTTGCCGATCAGGTGCGCCCGCTCGATGCCGAGCGCGTCGAGAAAGCCGACCGTCTGCCGCGCCCAGGTTTCCAGGCCGTACCGGACTCCGTCCGGACGGTCGCTGTAGCCGAAGCCGACCATATCCGGGGCCAGCACCCGGAACCGCTTCGCGAGCTCCGGGATCACCAGCCGCCAGTTGGCATACGAAGTGACACCGGGACCGGACCCGTGGATGAGCACCACGGTTTCCGGGCCGTCACCGGCCTCCAGGTAGTTCGTGGTGATGCCCGCGGCCTCGACGCTCCGGCCGATCTCCGGCTTGGTCAACGCAGTTCCCCTTTCAGTGCGATTGCTCGGTTTTCCGTTTGAGGTGCTGCCACAACCGTTCGAGCAACGGTCCTTCCGCCGCCCGCCAGGCCGTGATGTCGTCTTCGCCGAGCGGCTCCGGTTTCCCGCCTTGGTGCGCCTGTGTCCACACGCGACACGCGACGTCCAGCAACCACATCCGCGCGACGGCGAGGCCGGGAGTGGCGCCGAGCGCCGCTCCCCCGTTGCTGCGCAACACGATCGCCTCGCTGTCGCCGAGCGTCTCCGCGGCCGCGGTCGCCAGCTCCTCCGAACGCAGCAGACGTGGAACCGGGTGCACCGGGACGCGAGCACCGAGCCAGGCGGCCTGCCCGTGCAGCGGGCGCAACTCGTCGGTCACCGCCCCGGCCACGAACAGCGCTTCGGGCTGGGCTCGGGCGATCGCACCGGCATCCGGCCTGCGCCGGTAGATCGCCAGGTGCAGCCAGACCTCCGGCGGCGCGCCCGCGGGCAACTCGGTGGCGTCCAGCGGGACCGTGATGAGCTCATCCTCCCGCACGGTCCCGAGATCGGCCGGCGGGGTGACAAGCACATTTTCGCCCTGACGCACGGAAACGTGGCCGAACGCGGTGACCAGGCCCAGTCGCGCCAGCACGTGCGCGGCTTCGACGAGCTCCGTCATGAACGGACCAGCCCGCCGTCGACGTAGAACGTCTGCCCCGTGATGAACCCCGCGTCGTCGGAGACCAAAAAGGACAGTGCACCGGCCAGGTCCTCCGGTTGCTGCAACCGTTTGATGGCCTGCAGCTGCGGCACGATGTCGAAGAACTCGGCCGGTCCTGCCTCGGTGCCGGGAGTGCGGGTGAAGCTCGGGGCGATGGCGTTGACCGTGACGCCTTGCTCGGCGAGTTCCGTGGCCAGTCCCCGGGTGAACCCGATGATCGCCATCTTGCTCGACATGTACGGCGTCGCGCTGGGGATGACGAGACTGACCGAGTTCGACGTCACGTTCACGATCCGGCCCCAGCCGCCCTCCGTGAGCCCGGGCAGGAACGCTTGTGTCACACGGAAAAGTGTGTCGACGTTGACCTCGAAGACCTTCCGCCACTCCTCGAACGTCACGTCCTCGAACGGCTTGAACGGGTAGATTCCCACGTTGTTCACCAGCACTTGCGGGGTGCCGAGGCGAGCCCCGACCTCTTCCGCCGCGGTGGCGATCTCGGCCGGGTCGGTCAAATCGACCTGGACGCCGATGCCCTTGCCGCCCGCCTCCTCGATGTCGGCGAGCACCGCCTCAGCCGGTGCCCGGTCGAGCACCGCCACCGACACGCCGTCGGCGGCCAGCCGCCGCGCGAAGGCGCGCCCGATCCCGTTCGCGCCACCCGTGACTACCGCGATTCGTCCGCCCATCAGACCGCCTCCACAGTGGACTCCTGCTCGATCTGGGCGAACAGCGGGCCCAGATCGATGTGTATCCGCAGCGAGCTGACAAGCCCGTCCTTGCGGTCCAAAATAGACACGGCCGGGAACGCGAACTCGTGACCACCCTTGGTTTGGTAGTGCACCAGCGCCTCCAGTACCGCCGTGTCACCGTCGTCGACGAACCACAGGTGGATCCGTTCGTGCCGCAGCCCGCCGATGATCGACCAGAACCCGCCGATCGCCTCGCCGATGGCGGTCTTGCCCACCGCCGGCGGGTTGTTGCCGAAGACGACGACGGCGTCTTCGGTGTGCCGTGCGACGTAGGCGTCCAGGCGCATGGCGTCGACGTCCGCGAAATAGTCGGTTACCCAATCAGACATGGCAAACTCCTCGTTGAGTTTTATGCCGCTGTTTCGCCGCGCGCGATCCTGCGCACGGCGCTGAGGGTGGACGCGACCGCGTCCAGGTAGTCCTGCGTCATCGTGTCGGCGTAGTCCTTCTCCGCCGGCGACCCGGCGGGGGCATCGGCGACGGCGAGGGCGAAGCTGAACCGCAGCGCCAGATCGTCGGTGCCCGCGCCCTCGATCTCGTTGGTGATCACCCCGAGCACCGGTCCTGCCAGCCGCGTGAACACGACACGGTGCGGCTTCTCCAGGGTGATCCGCTCGGTGAACTGCGAACCGTGCAGCGTGATCTCGCGGTCGAAAACCGTGTCGCTGTGCCGTTCGATGACGTCGCAGTGCGACATGACCTTGACGAACGGCAGGGCGTTGCCGGCCTTGGCGACCAGCCCGTCCCAGAGCATCTCCCGGGTGACGACCGGTTCGCCCGGCTCGTTCACCTGCAGGCTCCGCGTCACGAAAAGCATGACATCTCCTTATGCCGGATCGGAAAGCCGAAGTTGTGGTTGGCTCACGGTGCGTGCCTTCGGGCCGAGCCACATGTCGATCGCGCCGATCTCGTCGGGATCGAAGAAACGCGGCCGCCACGCCGCCTCGTCGGTGATTCGGCGGACCCCGAACGAGTACTCGTAGGTGAAGTTCTCCGGCCCCAGGAAGTACAGGAAGATCGCGCCCGACTGCGGGTGCCGCCCCGGGCCCATCTCGATCTCGACCCCGTGCTCGACCAGGAAGTGCCAGTTACGGAAAACGTCGTCGAGTTCGGCGACCTGGAAGTTCATATGGCACATACCGGGTTCGTCGGCCTGGAACACGGCGATCTTGTGATGCACCTCGTCGATCCGCATCAAGCAGGCGCCGTCGCCGACCCAGTCCGAGACACGCGCGTTGAACGTCGAGGACCAGAAGCGGTACGCCTCCCGCACGTCCGGCGCGTCCAGACAGAGGTGGCCGAACTCGGTGATGCCCGAGCCACGCGAAAGCCGTACCGGCCGGGAAATCGTCTGCCTGCCGAACGCGAGCTCGATCCGGTTGCCGAACGGGTCGTCGAAACCGATGAACTCGGCCACCCGGCGGGACCGGGCCTCCTTCTCATCACCACGCGTGACGCGAAAGCCCCGACGCTCCAATTCGGACTCCGCCGCCACGAGCGCGTCTTCGGTGGCCAGTGTGAAACCGGAAGCGATGACCCCGGAAACGCCTTCGACGAGCGAAAGGCTGTGGTGGTGGGAATCCGACCGCAGATGCGCAACCCCGGGCTCACCGCTGTCCATCAGTTCCAGGCCCACGATGTCGGTCGCGAAGTGGACAGCCGTGGCGAAATCCGCGACGCCTGAGCGGACATAGCCGATGTCTTCGAGTTCGATCATGCTCAAATCCCTTCAGTAGTCCGGTAACCCCGCGCGACCATCGGTCAGCTTCCCGTGGCCAACGGAATGGTGGCCGCGGCGTGCACCGGGTTCTCCAGTGCGCCCAGGGGGCCGATCTCGACCCGGACGACATCACCGTCGGCGAGTGACTTGCCTTGTGCGACACCGACACCCGCGGGGGTTCCGGTGGCGATCACGTCGCCGGGTTCCAATGTCATCAGTGCGCTGGCGGCGGCGATCAGTTCCGCCACGGTGAAGATCATGTCGGCGGTGTTACCGTCCTGCTCGATCTTTCCGTTGCGCCACAACCGAACGGGCAACTCCTGCGGGTCCGGCACGAGCCAGGCCGGGGTGATGCCGGGCCCTGCTGGGGAAAACGAGTCCCGCCCCTTGGAGGCGAGCCAGTCATACACGAACGGCGGCGCCAGCGGGGCGGGACGCGCATGCAGTCCCCTGGCGGAGATGTCGTTCAGGATCGTGTAGCCCGCGACATGACTGAGCGCGTCCGCCACGTCGATGTCGCGTCCGGCGCTGCCGATCACCACCGCCAGCTCGGCCTCCCAGTCCACTCTGGCCGCGGTGTCGCCGGGGATGACGATCGGCTCACCAGGACCGGCGAGCGAGGTCGGAGGCAGCATGAAGAAGAACGGTTCGAGCCCCGACGGCAGCTCGGTGATGCCCATTTCCTTTGCGTGGCCAACGTAGTTCGCCCCGGCACACAGCAGCTTGCGGGGCGAGCGCACCGGCGCGAGCAGCCGGACTTCGCCGAGCGGTTCGGCGCCGGCCGGCGTCCAGTTCTCCAGTACGGGCGCGACGGACGCCCAGTCCCGCAGCACTTCGTCCACTTCGGAATAGTCCGCGAGGGCAGGGATCGCGAAGACACCGGTTTCGGTCAGCACGCCCACCCTGATCGCACCGTCCTTTTCGGACAGTGTGTTCACCAGACTCCACACGGGCTGCCCCATCAGTGGTCGATCATGTCGAAGTTGATCGGGCCCCAGTGGTTGACCGCGGCCAGGTCGACCTCCCAGGTACGCGGGCCCATCGGTGAGGTCTCATGCCACGGGCGTGGTTCCCAGTACCCCTTCGCCTCGTCGTGCATGACGTCGAGCTGGGTGAATAGCTCGATCGTGTTGCCGTCGGGGTCCTTGTGGTAGGTGAACAGGTTGTGCCCGGCGCCGTGCCGTCCCGGGCCCCAGTGCAGGCGGTAGTCGTTCTTGGCGAGGTGGTCGATCATGGTGATCAGGTGCGCCGGGTCGCGCATCTCGTACGCGATGTGGTGCATACCCTCGTACTTGGTGGTGGCCAGGAAGTTCGCCGCGTGGTGGTCGGCATTGCAGCGCAGGAACACGAAGAAGTCGCCGATGGTGTCCGACCAGCGGAAGCCCAGAAGGTCCTGGTAGAACTTCTGCATCGGCTCCAGCGATGTGGTGAACGACGCGATGTGGCCGAGTTTCGTCGGGCGCAGCGGCGTGCTTTCGTTGGCACCACTGGGATCCTGCGAGGTGATCAGGTGCAGCGGCACGCCCGTGTTGGGCTCTTCCAGCACGAGGACGTCCGGCGTGCCGGGTCCGATGTCGGAACGCCGCTGGGTTTCATAGCCGGCATCCTTGAGGCGCTGCTGCGCGGAGTCGAGGTCCTCCCAGATCTCGTACCCGACAACCGCGCGGCCACGGGAAGCTTCTTTTTTCGTCAGTACGACACAGTGGTGGTCGGGGCCGGTGGTCAGGAAGGCGCCGTTCGGCGAGGAGTCCACCAGCTCGAATTCGAGCACCCGGTTGTAGTACTCGGCCAGCCGATCGACGTCAGGGGTCTCGAACCCCACATAACTGAGCTTCGAAACACGAACCGCCGGCTGGGCATTCGGGTCCGTCACGGTGCCCTCCTGTCTGCGTTGACCCTATATGCACTTTTCAGTGCACTCACAGATGAAAGTGTACACACAAATTACCGGCTGTCCATACGGCCGTTCACCTGAGCGCAGCGCACACATCGCCTCCACCAGGAGGTATGCCGAGGACACGCGGCTAGTTACAGCAATGGAAGACGCCGGAGGATTACTGCATACACCTTTAGGCGGGGAAGAAGCCGTTGCCGACGCCGCCGGCCCGCCCCATGATCACGGCCAGCGCGGCCCGGATCGACACCGGATCGAACTCCGGCGCGATCTCGGCCAGCAGCATCGTCGCGGTGCGGGCACGGTGGCGGGCGGTCTCGATTTCGAGGTCGTCGAAGCGGGCTTCGCGCACCGCGTCGACCAGTTCCTGGTGCTCGCGGTGGCGGGCGTTGTCGAGCTGCTCGCGGTCGATACTGGAGCGCAGGAGCTCGATGTACTGCTCACAGCGGTCGCCGAGCGCGCGCAGTGACTCGCGCAGGTGCGGCGCCGCGGCGCGGACAGCCTGGTCGTGCAACGCCCGGTGCGCCGTATGCCAGGCCTGCCGGTCGGTCGCCTCGGCCATCCGCACCAGCGCCTTGCCCATCACGTCGGCGTCGTCGGGCCCGAGCTGCCGGGCGGTGACCCGGATCGCAAGCGTCTCGATCATGATCCGGTTGGCGAACAGGCTGTCCAGGTCGGTCGCGTCGAACCCGCTGACCCGCGCCTGATGGTTGACCTGGCCTTGGAGCAGACCTTCTTCCATCAGCATCCGCATCGCCTCACGCACCGGCGTGCGGCTCACCCCGAGTGCCTCGGCCAGCGAACTCTGGGCCAGCACCACCCCCGGCCGGAGCGTGCCGTTCAGGATGAGATCCCGCAGGTAGGCGTGCACGGCGAGGGACGATTCCCGCCGGTTTTCGATGGTCAGCGCTTCGATTTCGGGAGGCGCGGGCGCGGGCTTCCGGCCCCGGCGCACCGCCGACGTCTCGTTGTCCACGTTCCCTCCCGATGTCGATCGAGTCCAGTTTACCCACTGGTGTATGCAGAAAGACCAGCGATCGCCGTACTCGGCCCGCGGCGGGCAGGTCAGTCAGCGGAGTACCGATTTGCTCTTCATCAGGAACTCCGCCAGGTGCCCGTCGTGCGGCAGCCCCGGTCGCATGTGATGGGTGGGGTGATCACCGATGTGCAGGTTACTGATCGAGCCGTCCCCGGCCAGCTCCGTCAGTAGCCCGGGATCAGTGGTGAATGCCGTCAGGGTGAGAGTGTTCCGCAGCGGGCCGGTGCCGTCCGAGCGTGACCACGGAACGACCCACACGCAGGGAAAGGGCAGTTCGATGCGAGCCTGTGGCGCGGTGGCCCGGTCCAGCAGCGCAACCGCGGGACGCAGCACCGCGCCACCGCCCTCGAGTTCGACGACCAAGTCTTCGCCCGAGATGAGTTGGGCATGAGGGAGTTCGGAGTTCAACCGTGCCTCGATCGCCTTCGCCCGGTCGAGCGGGAAAGCGGGCAGCACTGCCGCTTCGTCCAGCGGCGGGCGAACCGGGATCTCACCGAGTCTGCGGGCGAGCTCCTGCGCCACCGCAGCCGCGTCGCCCTCGACGAAGACCGCCGAAGCGTTCACACACGCCGTCCCGCCGAAACCACAGACAGAGTCCACAATCGTGTCGACGTGATCACGCCAGTCATCATCGGCGGTGAGCAGGATCTTGGACCGCCCCGGTCCCTGAACCAGCACGTCGCCACGGGTGTCGTACTTCGCCACGATGTCGTCCCCGCCGTATACCAGTGCGAGGTCCGCCGCATCGGCCAAGGTGCCGGCCGTGGCATGGTCGGTGGGCAGCAACACGACCTGGTCATCGCCGAAACCACTGGCACGCAACGCACTCACCAGCCGATGCGGGGTGAACGGTTCGCGTTGCGATGGCCGCACCGCGACGCGATAGCCCAAGGCAAGTGCTTCGAGCCACGGCGTATGAGTGCCGGGATGGTTCCCGGGTGCCAGCACGGCGAGCACCTCGGCGCGCCGCACCCATACCGCCCCTTCGTCCCGCACGTTCCGCCAGTCCTGCGCGGAGGACACCGGTCGCGCCTTCTCCACGGCGTCCCCGGCGCACGCGGCGCTGTTCGCGATCGCGCGCGATGCCGCACGAACGACCGGCAGCGCGACACCGGAAGCCCGGCACACGAGACGCTCGTGCTCGTCCAGCGTCACTCCGTCCACGGTGCCGGTGAACAGCTCGCCCGCGGCGGCAAGCGCAGCGATCCGGCCGGCGCGCGGCAGCGGCTGCGCCCGGCGCAGTGCCTTGAGGTTTTGCTTGACAGACAACGCGGGCGCCACGCTCAGCCGGGCGAGCACCGATCCGTCCACATCGGACACATCAGCGGTGCGCACGGTGCGGAGAGGCCCACGCACCCCCAGCGCGTCCAAGCGCGCGGGCTCAGTAGACACCCTCGATCACCTGCGCCTGTTCGAACACGGCGACCGGCGTCACGTCGGCCACGGACACACCGAGCGCTCCCGGCTGCGCCGGCACGTGGGTGGCCTCGTCGCGTTCGAGGTTGTTGGGCAGCAACATGGACTTGCTGAGGTGGTGCATGACGACCTGACCGCGTTCACCGTCGGCGACGGCCGCACCGGTGCCGGGATCGACCACCTCGAAGGTCACGTAGGGCGAGAACGAGTCGAACACACACGGACCCGAACCACCGTCGCCGGCCGGCCGTTCCATGGTGCCGCCCAGGATCATGGTGCTGCCGTACTGCCCGCACAGCCGCACGTTCGGGAAGACGTCGTGTTGCAGCACCGCGCGCGTATCGGCGTCCAGGTGGGCGCCACCCCACATGATCACCGAGACCTTCTCGTTGATCGCCGCGACCAGCTCATCCCGCTCGGCCATCCGTTCCAGCAGCGGTGGCGTGGCCACGAGCACGCCTACTTTCTGGTGCAGCAGAACCGATTCCGCTTGGTCGACGACGTGCTCGGCATAGCGTCCGGCCTCGTCGCCCCGCCCCTCCTGCAGGCTGCGGCGTACCCAGCGCGGGTCGAGGTCGACGGTGAAGTTGATGCCTCCGCGCATGCGCGGCAGCTCCGCCATCAGCCTGCCGAAGATGTGGGGCCCGGTCGGGGCGAGCGTCAGCCAGTTCGCCCTGTGGGGGAATCCCAACGCGTCCATCCGGCCGGACTTCCAAGCCAGCAGGCTGGTGAACCAGTCGGACAGCAACAGCACGCGTTTGGGTGCACCGGTCGTTCCGCCGCTGTCGTAAGCCCCGATGATGTCCGGATGATCGCCGTACCCGCGTGGTACGAGATCCTCCAGGGGGACGACTCTGAGTTCGTTGGCCACGTTGGGGAACAGCCGTAGATCCGCATGGGTTCGGACGTCCCGGCGCGGATCGAAGTCGAGTGAACGTGCCCGTTCCAGCCAGAACGGCGAGCCGGTACCCGGATCGAAATGCCATTGCATCATGGCGGACAGGAACTCGGTCTCGGTCCACTCGCGGTCGTGGTTCCCATCGGGAACGGTGGCAGCGCCCAGCATCAGCCCTCGCAAAAATGGAATCGACGCGAGCCGCGATCAAGCCCACGACCCACCGGATTCGGCGTGCCACAAGCTAGTTCAACGGGCGCACGCACAGCATGATCGGCCACACAAAGTGCGCGGATATGCACCGGGAGTTACCTGAAAGTCTCTGCGCGGCCGCGGCGTGCGTACAGTGCTGGTCGCGACCCGGGACAGATCTGCTCCGCGATCAACGCGAATGCCGTCGAGCCGCGCAGAGATCAAGAAAGCATGAGCGGCAACGTGTGCCGCTGCGGCGCCTACAACCGGGATCGTTGCGTACCGACCAACCCGGACAAGGTGCTACACAGGCTCACCGACCTGGAGGCGGAGCCCCGAGACCGAGCGGCCGGGTGAGCCGACGTCGCCCCGCCGCCCCCGCGCGGCAGGGCGACGCTCGCAGGCTGCGTGATGGTGTCGGGATGACAGGATTTGAACCTGCGACCCTCCGCTCCCAAAGCGGATGCGCTACCAAGCTGCGCCACATCCCGATCGCCCCCGGCGGGGCGCTGCGATCACTCTAGCCTGACCCGCTAAACTGATCGCGCACCCCGGGTGGTCGGGGCGCATGCGGGCGTAGCTCAATGGTAGAGCCCCAGTCTTCCAAACTGGCTACGCGGGTTCGATTCCCGTCGCCCGCTCCAGTGCACAACGGCCGGTCAGAGGCACAATCCAGGCGGCGGAACCCTTCCGTGGGGACCGTCGCTCGTGTCATTTGGGCCATTAACGGGCCATTAGCCAACGGGAGCCAGCACACCAGCAGTCCCCTCCTCCGGGCCATCGTCCTCTTCCGATGCCCCCTGGCGGTGGCGCTCCACACGAGCATTCAGCTCGTCGGCAATCTGCTGGTCACGGACGCTGGTCGCGTGCTGGTAGATCAATGCCGCCCGAACGGAACTCTGCCCCATCCGCTGCATCAGCTCACGCGTGGTCGCCCCTGCCTCCGCCGCCATCTGGTTGCCGGTATGACGCAAGTCATGAAAGTGGAAGCCCTTCGGCAACCCTGCCTTGACCACCGTCTTGGTCCAGCCGGTCTCGCGGTGAAAGTTGCCCCGCCGCAGGACGCCGCCGCGCTTGCCGACGAACAGCAGGCCGTCACGCCCGCCCTCGGCGAACTCCGCTAGGTGGTGCGTCAGATCCTCAGCCAAGAACTTGGGCAGCGCGACCGTTCGCACCCCGGCCGCCGACTTGGTAGGGCCGATGCTCATCTCGCCGTCCTTCAGCTGAGCGACTCGCCGGGCGACCCGGACGATCATCGTCTTCCGATCGATGTCCCGACGCCGCAAGGCGATCAACTCACCCCAACGCAGGCCCGAGAAGGCCGCGAGCAGCACGAGGAACCGGTACCGCCCTGGCACCACATCGGCCAGCCTGTAGACCTCATCGACAGACGCGTGCGGCCGCTCGGGCGTGCGATGCTGGTCAGCACCCTTGATCCGGCAGGGGTTGCGCTTGATGCGCCCGTCATCCACCGCCGTCGCGAACATCGAACGGGCGAGACGGTACGCCTTGGCCGTCCGATCCTCGGACCGCCCCTTGTCAAGCAGGTCAGCCCGCCATGCCCGGATGATCTCGGGAGTGACCTCATTGACCCGGAACCGCCCCAGGAACGGCTCGATGTGGTTCCGCCAGACGCTCGCGTGCTCTTCCCGCGTCCGCTGCGACACCTTCCGCTGCCTGATCCAGTTCGCTCCGAACTCGGAGAACGGGACCCGGCCGAGTTCGGGGTTCATCCAGTCACCCCGGATGATCTCCGCTTCCACGACGGACAACCATTGCTCCGCGTCCCGTTTGCCGGGGAACGTGTGCGGTGCGACGTGTACCAGACCGTCCGGCCCGATATAACGTGCTTGCCACCGACCCGATTTCCGTTGCCGCACGCTACCGAACCGGCGATGTCCTTTCTTGTTGGCCATTACACAAACCTTTCGAGCCCGTTGCGCCGACCCGATCGAACGATCGGCTCGACCTTTCCGGCTTCCACGAACGATTCGAGGTCCTCGACAGCCAGACGGACGTGCCGCCCGACGCGATAGAACGTGATCCGGCGCTCCGCGATCAGGCGCCGTACAAATCGGACTGACGTCTTGAGAAGCGCAGCCGCTTCCTCAACTCCCACATAGGTTTTCAGCGCCGCCACCTCGCTAACTGGCCATGATTTCCTCCATCTCTTCGCGCGCGACGCGCCTGCGCTCGCGGGCCTTCGCGGCAGCCGAATTGGCTAAAGCGGCATCGCCGACGGTGAGCCAGCCGACGCCGTCGAAGATCCAGTTGAGCGTTACCGCGGCTTCGTCGCCGAACTGGTCGAGATCGGCCGGCGGGGTGTCCTCCGGGTGGTTTTCGCCGCGCTGGAACGCTTTTCGGACCGCGCGCAGGGCTGTCAGTGTCGTGGAGTAGCGGCGGCTTTTGGTGGAGAAGTGGCCGCCGAAGCCGAGCATGTGTGCCCATTTCTGGAGACGGCCCCAGCCTTCGTCCCAGGCTTCGCGCTGGGCTTCTGACGTGTAGTACCAGGGGCGTTGGCCGAGGGACCAGCAGGCCGTGAGTTGCCGGGCTTGGTGAGTGTCCTGGTCGGCGTAGACATTGGCGGTCTGCTGGGTCAACTTCCTCGATACGTGCCCGGCTTCCTCGGTGGCTTTGGTGGCGTACTTGGCGAGGTACGCCGCCACGGCGGTCGACGTGAGAGCGCCGTGGTCGTCGTGATCACCGGCGTTGAGGCGGACCCGACGGATGTCGGTCTGTGTGCCCCAAGTCAGGGTCCAGCCGATGCGGTACCAGGGGTGGGACGCCGTGGTGAAGCGCGTGACGGTCGCAGCAGTGTCGATAAGGCTGCTCAGCAGCTCCGGCGTGATCGAAGCGTCCGGCTGAATGATGGTATCCGGATCATCCGGGTTGACGCCATCAAGCCTGATCAACGCGTGGAAGTGCACAGTCCCGCGCCGTTGGTACTCGGCGACCTTTGCGTACGAGAGCCGGACGCGGACGCACCGGTCCTTCGCCGCAGCGACCAGGTACCGGTTGAGCGTGATGACGGTCCGGCGCCACAACTCCCCCGCGTGGAAGTTCCAGACGGCTTGAGCGTCGTAGTCGTAGCAGTCCCGGCAGATCGGCTCACTCACGCACGGGTCATCCTCGCCGTGCTGGACCCGGCACTCTGTCGGACGGCCATGCAGGCACAGCGGGGCGTACCGCCGGGGACGGCACGGCCGAACCTCACCGTTGGCCCCGACCACGCGCGCGTGCACTGTGCCGAAGGCAGGCGCGGTGAGCGTGACGAAGAAGCACGGATGCTCCGTCACGGTCGCGGGCACGCCCTTGCCGCCCACGAGTCCCGCCTTGACGAGGT
The DNA here is from genome assembly GCF_009707865.1 of Amycolatopsis pithecellobii. GTDB lineage: Bacteria > Actinomycetota > Actinomycetes > Mycobacteriales > Pseudonocardiaceae > Amycolatopsis_E > Amycolatopsis_E pithecellobii. The sequence goes on along the minus strand of NZ_WMBA01000040.1, from coordinate 26,487 downwards.
GATACGTGTCGGCCCGATAGGTCTCCGCGCACGCAGGGCAGACCGAGGCGCGCCGGTTCTTACAGGCGACGTACAACCGGCCGTCGGGCATGTCGTCGGTCGGCCGCTCGGTCATGCCGTCGCCCAAGTGGCTTCGAGCCGGAGCCGGACGGGCCGTGAGCACGCGGCGGCGGGCATGACGTGCGCGAGCCACCACCGGTAGCCGGGCTGAGCGACCCGAGCCACGATCTGCGCCTCGGCAAGGGCTCCCAACCCCACCACGGCTTGGGTGGTGGGGCTCGGAGTCATGGTCGAGACGGTCACGGGTTCCTCAGCCGAACAGGTAGGCGTATGCCTCGACGTCGGCCGTAGTGGCCCAGCGGAACCCGGTCACGAGTTCGCCGGTCGGGCTGTAGGTGGGTAGCAGGGCGTACGGGTCGAACGCCTCGATGGGCAGTCCGATGAACCGTTCGAGGTCGGGTGCGTGCGCGAGTCGAACGACGTCGACCGCACCGTTGGACGCCGAGACGAACGCCCAGACATGATCCGGGGTGGTCGAGATCGGCATGCTTGCGGTGAGCATTGTGGACAGTCCTCTCCTGCGAGACGAATGCGTAATTGCTTTCAGGCAGTGGTTTTCCGGCTGCGCAGTTCTCGTGCGTAGTCGACGAGGGAATAGATCTGCGTGTCGGTCAGGTAGGCGGTCTTCATGCGGCGAGGCACGCCGCCCTCGGCCAGCAGCAGCGCCACTCCCCGTTCCTGCGGGGCGATAGTGGACGCGTCGTAACCCTGGCTGGCCCAGCCGCGTCCGAGAATGATGTCGGACGACGAATCAGTTGTGCAGCGGTACGCCATGCGATAGCCGAACAAGTCCCGCAGCGATGTCGGAATGATGTCGGCGGACGGACGTTGCGTGGCGGCGACGACGATGACCCCGGCCGCGCGGCCACGTGCGACGAGATCCCGCAGCAGTCGCACGAACTTCTCCTGCTGGTCCTTGCCGCCCATGGTGGCGGAGAACAGGGCCAGTTCGTCGATCACGACCATGATCACGTCGATCGGGTCGCGGCGGTCGATCTTGCGACGCCGCACTCGGTCGAGTTCGCGGTATCGGCGGTCCATCTCCGCTTGGAGCTGTTCCAGCGCCAGCAAGGCGGCTTCGATGTCCGGGCCGACGAACAGGTCAGCGATGTCACGCCACAGCCCGAGTTCGACCTGCTTGCCATCGAACAACCACAGCGACAGGTCCGGACACAAGGCTCCATGCGCAACGATGTTGTTGAGCCCCACGGACTTTCCCGCCCCCGGTTCCCCGGCAAGCAGGATGTTCCGCCAGATCAGCGTACGAGGACGCCGACGATGAGCACGAACCACGACCGTTTCGGATCGTGCCAGATTTCCATCACATCGAGCCGTCGCGCTCCACGCGAACGGCGAATAGACTTGGCCATTGACTCCTCCAAGGCGGAGTTAGCAGACCGAGAGGCACGGGGCCGGGGAGGAACCGCCAAGAACCAGACCGGTCCCGTGCACTCTCGTGATCAATCAGAAGTAGTGCCAGAATTCGGTGCTGTATAAGAACTCGTACAGTGCCTGGTGAAGTCGGACGAAGTCCCGACTGTCGTCGACCCTCGGGAATCCCTTGCTGGCCAGGAGTTCGGCCACATCCTCGATCAAGCTGACAGTGAGGTGGGTGTGCTCGGGTTTCTCTTTGGGATCTACGGGGTAGTGAACGTCACCGGATCGCATCGGTCGCCCCTCAGGAACCCGAGGTGCTCGAACCGGACTTCGAACCAGACACGGCCTTGATGTCGGTGGCGCGGAAAGCGACGCCGTTGCGGCCGTTCTGTGCCCACGGAATCGCCTGCAACTCCACCGGGGTGACAGGTGCACCAGTCGGGACCTTCGGCGGCTGTGGGGCCGCTACGGTCACGCTGATCACCTCAGCCCCGCCGTTGTCCATGGCAACCAGCTGCACAGTCCACATCGGAATGTTCGTGCTGCGCTCCACGCGCTGCACCCCGTTCTGGTCGGTTTTCGGCTGAGCCTCACGGCCCACGGTGAACGTGACCTGGGAAGTGTCGATCATCAATCGCATATCTACTGGCCTCCAAGGCAGTTACTTGATCCTCAGCGCGCCGCGGTATGACGCGGTGGGTCGCGGTGCGCTGAACCAAGATGCCTCCGGACACGGGGACCACTTCACCACAACGAAGGACTTCTCAGGACGTCTTGGACGTCCTAGAGTCGTCCCCATGCGAAATGAACGGCTTCGGGATGCCCTGGCAACAGCCGGGGTCGCTGCCGATGCGCTGGCCGAAGAGCTTGCCGTGGACCCGAAAACGGTCGAACGGTGGATCACGAAAGGCCGGGTGCCGTACCGGAAGTACCGCAGCCACATCGCCGCCCGCCTGCACACAACCGAGAACTACCTATGGCCGGACGCGTTGAGCCGCGAAGAAGCAGCCACGGTCAGCCAATCGGAACTCGTGACATTCTTCCCGCACCGCAACTCGATTCCCACCGAACTCTGGGACCGCGTGATCACCGACGCGACCGAACGAGTCGATGTTGTTGTTCATGCGGGGCTTTTCCTCGTGGAGCGCCCAAACTTCGTCAAGCTACTCGTCGCGAAATCGCGAAATGGCTGCAGCGTCAGGCTGACATTCGGCGACCCCACAAGCCGTGAAGTCACACGCCGGAGCGAGGAAGAACGCCTGGGCAAGCACACCCTCGCCGGACGCATCCGCAACGCCCTGGCGTTCTACCGCCCTCTGTTCGAGATGGCCGAACCGGAGATTCGCTTTCACCGCACCACGTTGTACAACTCGATCTTCCGGTTCGACGACGAAATGATCGTGAACACCCACGTGTACGGCATCCAAGGCGCCCACGCGCCCGCGATGCACCTACGGCGGCTGTCCTCAGGCAGCCTGTTCGACACCTACGTTCAGAGCTTCGAAGAGGTCTGGAGGACCTCCAAGCCCGCCACACTCGAGGAAGTGAACCTTGACGCGAACTGACTACTTCAACGACCCCAACGCCCCGACCGCGAACAGCATCGGCGTGGCCGTCAGCGCCTTCACCCTCAACGAGCGCGGCGAACTGCTGATGATCCGGCGCACCGACAACGACCTGTACGCCCTGCCAGGCGGAAACCTCGAGCTAGGCGAGACACTCAGCGAAGCCGTGATTCGCGAAGTCCAGGAGGAAACCGGAATCACCATCGAAGTGGTCGAACTGATCGGCGCGTACTCAAACCCGAAGCACGTCATCGCCTACGACGACGGCGAAGTCCGCCAGGAGTTCTCGCTCTGCTTCCGCGCCCAGCCAACCAGCGGCGACCTACGCACCAGCTCCGAAAGCAAAGAAGTCCACTGGGTCCCACGCGAAAAGATCACCGACCTCAACGTCCACCCATCGATCCGGCTCCGCATCCAACACGGCTACGAGAACCGTCAGTCAGCGTTCTTCACCTGAACCGCCAACCGGGCCTCCGTGCGTTCAACCGCTCGGAGCCGTTCCGGCCACGACAAATCGATGGCTTTGCTGACCGCGTGTTCCGGGCCGTAGCGTTCTTTGACCTCAGTCATGCGCTGAATGAACGTCAACCTCTCCCCATCCGGCCCGGTCGTCATGTCCGCCCACCACAATGCATCCCGCTCGGGGGTCTGCTCGTCCTCGTAGGCATCGAGAAGATGCGCGAGACCAGCGACCGCGCCGTCCTGGCGAGCCGCCGAATGGTGAGCCACCAGGTTCACCAGCCGGGCCGGTGTGCCGATGCTCGCGAGATACCGCGCCCCGTCAACCGGGTGGAAGCCGAGAACCGCGAGATCCGGGGCATAGCCGACGTCATGCAGCAACGCCGCCACCTCGACCAACTCCGCATCCAGGCCAGGCACCCCCGCGAGCCGACGAGCCTGCCGAGCCACGCCCTGCACATGCGCCCACCGACGCGGCAATGGCTCGGCCAGCTTGTCGGCCGCCACATCATGCGCCCAGCTCACCAAGGACATGCGCGGAGAGTACCCGTCTGGCTGCTACACCCCACTTCGCTGTGCGAGCAGTCCCGGCGTGAGGTCGCCGGCCGCGATCCAGTCCCGAGCATCGGTGTCGATCCAGCCCGCGACTTCCAGCGAGAGCCCAAGCAGCTCATCCAGCGGCCGGTTGTGAATCGGCTCGTGATGCCCGATGCGGTTGCGCAGCACATGCAACGTCGATACCGCGCGCTCGACATCGGCACGGCGCTTGCCGGGGAAGGCGCGGTACATGCAGAAGCGCCACAGCGTGCCGTCATAGCGACGGGCGAGCAAGAACCGCCAGAACCCGAGATTCAGCTCCGCAACCACCCGCCCCGGTGTTTCGGCGCGCCCGTTGCGCGTGCCCCGGCGGATGGCTTCCCGGATGTCCTTGCGCGTCTGCTGACTCACGGTCGGCTCGATCGCCGCATACCACCGATCGGTGCCATACCGCTCTCGCGACCAGGCCGTCAGCTCACGATGCAGCGCGTTACGCAGAAGCACCTCGACGTGCCCCAACGTGCGCCAGAACGCCGCCGACACCTCCGCGTTCCACTCGTAGAGGGTCATCGCGTCCCTGCGGCTGTTGGTCGCGGCACGGTAGGGGGCCAGGCGATCGTGTGAGAACCACGATTCGAGGTGACTCAGCTCAGACATCGTGTACCATGATCTACGAAGACCCCGGCACGCCTCTGATTCAAGCGGCCGGGGTTTTGGCGTGTCGGGACTTTTCTCGACCTAGGAACGAGCGCAGCTACAAGACGCCACCCCCGAAGCCACCTCGTCCGCGTCCGGAACCTGATCGAGCGGCACCACGTACACGCCCTTGCTCGGGACCACCCGCAGTAACCCTCGCTCGCACAAAATCCGCACCGCGTGCCGGGATGTCCCCAGGGATACCCCGTACTCGTTCGCCAGCTTGTTCTCCGCGTACAAGGGCTCGTTGGGACGCAGCTCACCAGCCCTAATCCGCGCCTCGATGTGCTCGGCCACCTGGTTGTACAGGTAGCCGGGCTTATCGGGGTCGAGCATGAACGACATGGACGTACCTCCGTTTGGTTGCAGTCGGACATCAACTGCCGCCAACCGTCGGCCCAGCTCCACCACGTCGGCACGACATATCGCCGCACAAGCCACGAGCTGAACACAAGCCACGGTGCGGCCCCATCCACCACGGGACGAACAAGCGCCGTGCTCCGCGCGGTAACCAGACCCGCCGCACCAGGACGCACCGCCAGAATATCCCATCTTGGGATATCTGCAAGAACTACGGTGGCCTAACTGCGTGGAGAAGTCGATCTACTCGGCCGAGTACCAACAGGTCTGCGACCTACTACGCCAACTGCGGCGCGAGGCACGATTGACTCAAGTTCAGGTAGCCGACGCCCTCGGAGTACCCCAGTCTTTCGTCAGCAAGTACGAGTCCGGCCAGCGACGACTTGACATTGTTGAACTGCGGCATGTAATAGAAGCGCTTGGCGGTTCCTTATCGCTTTTCCTTGCAAGGCTTGGCGCCGACCGGACAAATTCGAACTAATACCGTTTGACATTAATCATTTCCGTAATCCCAATCAACAACAGCCTCGGCATATCTTTCATCTAGACTTTCCTCCGTAGTCTCTACAAATTGCTGAGGAAGGCCTGCGGTTGCCGTCTCCCGAGTGTCCTCTAGCTGTAGGCCACAGACCGAACATTCAAACGACTTAGCCACCAGAATTCTATCAGTGTATATAATGTCATCTTCGATTCGCTCACCGCTAGTACGCACATACTCGGTGCGAAGAATAGCTTGCGACTCACATGTCGGACATTCAACAAATCTTCCATCGAGTACAAATTTGGGCAGCGCGTCACGCCTAGCATCAATTTCCGGTTTCTGCAGGTTCTCAAAAAATGTTGACGCTTGATTGAGCTTCTTTCCAACTTCATGCTGAGTTTTCTTGTCTTGCTCGTCCACCAAGCTGCGAGCGTGAGCAACTACGGACTCGCCAAGTAACGACTCTACGTCAATTTCAAGGAAGCTGCAGACTACCTCCGACACACGCAAGAAGCGTGGCAACCAGAGACTGATAGGGGCGTTGGCAATTGCTGCCTCACCTGTATGAAGCTCCGAGTTTCTAAGATTCATTAGCACCGTTGCGTCACGCACCCTGCCCGAATCGAAGTCAGGGACAATGTGCGGAAGTCGAGAAATAACAGTGTGAGTAGGAATTGACTTCAGGTCGCCATCAATAAGGATTCCGACGGAGTGCAGGATACTGTTCCCGTCAGGGGCGGCAAGAAGACTCGGGTGTACTTTTGCCAAAGGTGTTCGTAAAAGAAATTCCAGGCCTAAAAGTGCCCATATACCAAATTCGTCATCATCAAAGCGGGGGTGACTTTGGGCGCGATTGAAGTAGAGAGACGCCTTCCCATAGAGTGTCGCATAGTCCCACATCAGATACTCCATATATATGTTCGCTCGAGACGTCGACGACTTCCTGACGAAACCCTAGGGCGTCTATGCAAAAGCCGATAGTTGTCAACAAAAAGGGTAAGACCCACTCTCCAGTCCACCCGGAACATTGGATCGAGGTCATCAATTTCATCCAGTAACCCTTGTTCATTCGGTGTACATATCCGAGGATCCCATCGAAGTTGATAAGAACAGTTCGATAACGGTAGAACCGCAGGGAAATATCTAGCTAGACCCCGACGATTCCTAACCTTAAGGACGACAGACTTCAGCCTCTTAAGCAATAGCTTCGAAGGCTCTAGCAACTCTGTTGCTGTCTCTTCATTTATCTCGATTGCGCGCAATGCGAACCATCTCGGCACCACCGTCGAAACAGCACCATCGGTATGCCATGGAAACTCGTTATACCCATAAGTGCCCGACAGACTCCAGCTCGAATCCGGCGGTCGAGCGTCTAGCACCTGCGGAGGAGAGACGGAAGTGAACGAAGACAGAACCGAATCAGCTATGTCTGAATCGCCCACAACAGCATAGCCTGCCAATGCCACAGCACGTTTAACGTTTTCGATCTCAGACACTCGGCCTCCACTCCAAACTATGCCGCTCAATAGCGCTTGTCGCGTTCTTGAAAGGCGAGCGAACGGTCAGCGACCTCGATTAGGTCATCGTAAGTTAGGACATTGACCCTACTCAAGTGTGCATTGTAAGATCTGAAGGTTTGCCGGATTGTTCGTCGGTCTATCTCCGAGACATGGGTTGGATGACCGATCACCACCGTCGCAAATACTCTCCGCAAATCGAAATCGAATGATAATTCATTGCGATAATACGAAGTTATGCCCGCACCAAGCTCATCCAACGATCTCAAATAGTTCATAGCTTGAGAAACCGCCTCATGGACCTCGTTGCCGACGATCACGTGGTTCCGATGACGTCGCACCAGCCTAGGTACAACTGGCCCCTTCAGTTCTACAAGGTGTAGCGTGCCGTTCGCGTCGAGCAACGGGATATCATACTGATCAAGAGGGAGGATCGATCGTTTCGCCACCCCGACGTATTGACCGCCAAAAAGCCAATATTCTCCTTCAATAAGGCGTTGAACATCAGTTTCGGTAACGTTCGGATCACCCGCTAACCTGGCAAGCTCCTCGACAGTCTTCCGCCTCTTCGCAATAACCGCTAGCTCCGCAGCCGAAACGCCCGCAGCGGATGTAGTGAGGAATTCAATTATGCGCGCCGCATGCCCGGCCTCGGCCAGCACCTTAGCGACCGCGCTCAGTTCCATTTGGTTGCCGTTGAGTGCGTCTGTGAACATTGCGAGCGGTGACTGCCGGTCGATAACGCTGTAGCGACCCGGCTCCTTAAATTCTGCAGTGAGGAAACCAAGCAGGCGGTCAATTTCTTCGTTTTCACACCACCAGGTGTTCTTGGCGCCGCTGGCGACAAAATCGACCTCAGGCGCGTCCGGGGCCTTCTCAAACGTTCGAAACCGAAGCTCGCGCTTGCGAACGGCTCCAGTCTTGGGGTTCCCGTAAGCCGATAACGTAACTGTTTTGCGTACGCGTCGTCCGTCTTTGATCACAGCGCCAGAGTTGCCTAGGCTAGCGGATCCCGTCGTCTGACTATTGGCCCAAGCCTTGAAGCTCTCGATCTTGTCACCGTTCTCCATAGTCACCTGGTCTTCGAAACGATGTGAGGAATTTCTTTACGTCTTCAAGCCGCCCTCTAACGGGCGGGCGCGCGGGCCGAACTGGCGCGCGGCCGAGCAGTCCCGCTGCGCTCGCCCCGGCCGCGCAGAACGCCGTCGGCCACCGCGCGCACACAACGAAGGGCGCAGGAAGCAAGAGACTCACCAAAGGCAGGCCGCCGCCGGAGGGCGCACCATCCCCGCGATCGCCGGATGGTCAAAGCCGGGATGGGCGCCGTCAACCCCGCTGCGCGCCGATCACGCCCCGGGTGGTCGCTCTGCGTCCAGAAGGTCACGGAACGTAGGTCGTCGCGGAGGCGTGATCGGTTACAGGGTTGACGGCGCCCGTCCCGGCTGTGGGCGGCTTTGGATCGCGGGAATAGTGCGGCGTGGTTGGTGCGCGGTGTCAGATAGGGCCGCGCGCGTGCCATTAGCGTGCCATTAGAGGCGGTCAACCAAGGTCAACACAGGCCACGCCGGACCCCAGCAAACGCAGGTCAGCGGCGTGATCCACGATCATCCGGCAACCTTCCAAACTGGCTACGCGGGTTCGATTCCCGTCGCCCGCTCTCACCCTGCGGCGCAGGTCAGACCCACAATCCGATACAACGGGCCCCTCTGGGGGCACGATCGGACACGCCTGAACACATCTGCGCAACCTTGGGACTCGCGGTACGTCTGCGTGTTCGACGAGATCGGACGTGACGGAGGCGAGATGCCTTACACCGGTGAGATGCCTTACTCGGTTGCCCTGGTGGTGCCTGCCATGGTCGGCGGTGTGATCGCTGCCGGCGTGGTGTTCCTGCTGATTCGCCGCCGCGTGAGTGGGCGGGATTCCAAACTGGCCGCCGCAATGGCGGGTCTTGCGTTCGCGCTGGGTTGGTATTTTGCGGCGTGGATGGCCTTGTTGGGCGTGATCGTCGCCGCTGTGGTTTATGGAATGGCGCGCCTGTTCACCCGCGCCGGTCAGGCTGCCGTCGCCGCCTTCGGTGCGTATCTCGTTTTCACCGCTGGTGCTGGTTACATGCTCTCCGTCGCCCTCGACAGTATGGGCTAACCCCGGGCACGCCGCGCACGACCGATGAGTTTTCCGCAGCGCGCGGGTCCACCTTGATGTCACCGACAACTACGAGGAGGACCTATGACCAGCGCACCGCTCACGACCTGCCTGTGGTTCGACGGCAACGGGGAGGGGGCCGTGAACTTCTACGCGAGCGTGTTCACCGACTCCAAGATCGGCCGGATCGGCCGGTACAACGACGCCGGCCCCGGGACGCCCGGCTCTGTCATGGTGATCGAATTCGAGCTCAACGGGCAGAAGTTCATCGCGCTGAACGGCGGGCCCCAGTTCAAGTTCAACGAAGCCATCTCGTTCCAGATCCCCTGCGCCGACCAGGCCGAAGTCGACTACTACTGGGAACGTCTCAGCGCGGACGGCGGCGAGGAAGGGCCGTGCGGCTGGCTCAAGGACAAGTTCGGCGTTTCCTGGCAGGTCGTACCCACCAAGGCCATCGCGCTGATCAGCGACCCCGACCCGGTCAAAGCCGAGCGCACCACCCAGGCGATGTACAAGATGAAGAAGCTCGACATCGCCGAGCTCGAGAAGGCCTACGCGGGCTGAGCCGGCACATGCTCCGGGAACTCTCCGCGTAGTGTCCGCGTTGTCCGGTTCAACACACCAGAACTCGTGGGAGTAAACCGATGGGCACCGCGATCACGTTGATCGTGCTCCTCCTGATCATCATCGGTGGCGTGGCGTTTTTCGCCAAGTCACAGACGCAGAGACGGCAGCGCGAACTGGAGGACGCGAAAGCCGACGCGCGCCGCCTGGTCGAGCGGCTCGGCGGGCAGGTGCTCAACCTCACCGGCACCGACCTCGCCTCGCAGCAGGCGCTGGCCGACGCCTCCGAGCGCTACAACGCCGCGGGCTCGCAGCTCGACCAGGCGCGCACGGGCGAGCAGGCCAAGCTGGTGAAGGAAACCGCGCTCGAGGGGCTCTACTACGTCCGCGCGGCGCGCACCGCCATGGGGATCGACCCCGGCCCGAAGCTGCCGGAGGAACTCGAGCGCGAGCGCGCGGGCAAAGTCACCGAGCATCGCAAGGTCGACGTCGAAGGCCAGAGCTACGAGGCCTCCCCCGACCCCGGCTCGAACACGCCCTACTACTACCCCGGCGGCCGCGTCGCGGGGCGTCCCGTTCCCCAGGGCTGGTACAGCGAGCCGTGGTGGAAGCCCGCGCTGGTCGCCGGCGCGTGGGGACTGGGTTCGGCGCTGCTGTTCAGCTCCATGTTCTCCGGGATGAGCGGGATCGCGAGCGCGTCAGCCTGGGAGTCCGGGTACGACGCCGGCCAGCAGGACGCGATGGGCGACGCCGGCGGTGACGGCTTCGACGGTGGTAACGACGGTGGCGACCCCGGCGGCGGCGACTTCGGCGACTTCGGCGGCGGCGATTTCGGCGGCGGGGGCTTCGACTTCTGAGCGCCTAAGCGGGCTGGCAGACCGGGCACCAGTAGAGGTTGCGCCCTGCGAGTTCCTGATGCGCGACAGGCGTGCCGCAGACCAGACATGGCTGACCGGCGCGGCGGTACACGTACACCTCGCCGCCGTGCCGGTCCTGGCGCGGGGCACGGCCGGTGACCTCCGGCAGGTGCCCGTCGGCGACCGTGTCGATTTGCCCGGTGCGCACGCCGTAGCGCATCAACGTCACCAGGTCGGCCCACATTTCCTTCCACAGCACCGGATCCAGCGACCGGCCCGGCAACATGGGGGCGACTCCGTGGCGGAACAACAACTCCGCCCGGTAAACGTTGCCGACACCCGCGACGACCGTCTGGTCCATCAGCAGCGCGGCGATCGACGTCCGCGACGACGAGATCCGCTCGAACGCCGCGTCCGGCTTGGCGTCGCGGCGTAGTGGGTCCTGACCCAGCCTCGCCTTGATGGCGTCGACCTGGTCCGGAGTCAGGAGCTCACAACGGTTCGGGCCCCGCAGGTCCGTCCAATGTGTACTGCCGATCAGGCGCAGCCGGACCTGCCCCACCGGCGGCGGCGCCGGCAGCTTTCCCTCGGTGAACGTCCCGTACAGCCCGAGATGGATGTGCACGGTGGCCGACGGATAATGGTGGAAAAGATGTTTGCCGTACGCCTCGGCCCCGGTCAGCACCGATGCGTCCACAGTGGACGCATCGGTGAACTTCCCTTGCGGGCTGGCCACTTCCACCGGCTTGCCCGCATAGCGGCGCTGATGTAACCGAGCCAGCCGGTGAAGCGTGTGACCTTCGGGCATCAGGCAGGCAACGCGGGCGGGGTGCCGGTGCGCTCGTAGTCCAGCAGCTGCTGGATCCGGCGGGCGTGCCGTTCTTCCGGTGACGGCGGGGTGGCGAGGAAGGTTTCCACGATGGCCGTCGCCTCCTCGGTCGAGTGCATCCGCGCGCCGATCCCGATCAGCTGGGCGTGGTTGTGTTCACGGGCCAGCTGCGCGATCTCCGGCTTCCAGGCCAGCGCCGCGCGGGCACCGGGCACCTTGTTCGCCGCGATCTGCTCGCCGTTGCCGGAGCCGCCGATGACGATGCCGAGGCTGCCCTCGTCGGCGACGACCCGCCGCGCGGTCTCGACGCAGAACGCCGGGTAGTCGTCGGCCGCGTCGTAGACGAACGGCCCGATGTCGGTGACCTCGTGCCCCTGGCCCTTGAGGTGGGCCACGAGGTGGTTCTTCAGCTCGAAACCGGCATGGTCGGATCCCAAGTAGACACGCACGGGCTGGAGTCTGCCATCCCGCTCAGGCAGGGGCATGCTCTGGGTATGGCGCGATGGACCGAGCTCGGCGAAGGCGTGTACGCCCGGCGCTACACCCACCTCGACCAGACGCTCGGCCTTGTCGTGGGCGCCGAACGGTGTCTCGTCGTGGACACCGGCGGCGACGAGGTCCAGGGCGCGGAGTTCGCCGCGGCCATCCGGGAAATCACGACCGTGCCGTGGCTCGTCGTGCTCACGCACGCCCACTTCGATCATCACTTCGGCACGAAGCCGTTCCTGCCGTGCCCGGTGTGGGCGCACGAGCGATGCCGGGCCGCGATGGGCGCCGATCGCGAAACCTGGGTGGAAACCTTTCGCCGCGAACACAAACACGAACTCGCCCGGTTGCTCGAAGAGGCCGAACTGGTGCCCCCGAGTCACCTGTTCACCGCCGAAGTCACCCTGGACCTCGGCGGCCGCAAGGTGACGCTGCTGCACCCCGGGCGCGGTCACACCGACCACGACGTCGCCGTCCACGTGCCCGACGCGGGCGTGTTGTTCGCCGGTGACCTCGTCGAGCAGGGCGCGCCACCGGAGATCGGGTACCCCGCGGATTGGCCGTCCGCGATCGACGAGCTGCTCGCCTTGCACCCCGGCACCGTCGTGCCGGGGCACGGCGAACCTGTTGACGCCGCGTTCGTGCGGCGTCAACAGGTCACTCGAAGTTGAGCTCGCCGGTCCTGGTCCGCTTCAACTCGAAGAAGTCCGGGTACGAAGCCAGCGCCACGGTGCCGTCGAACAGTTTCAGCGCGTCCTCGCCACGCGGGATCGAGCTCAGCACCGGGCCGAAGAACGCGACCCCGTTGACGTGGATCGTCGGCGTGCCGACGTCCATCCCGACCGGGTCCATGCCCTCGTGGTGGCTCTTCTTCAACGCCTCGTCGTATTCGGTGGACTCGGCGGCAGCCGCCAGATCCGCCGACGCGCCGACCGCTTCGAGGGTCTGCTTGAGAACCGTGGGAATGTCCTTGTTCGCCTGATTGTGGTAGCGCGTACCGAATTCGGTGTAGAAGTCACGCAACACGCCCTGGTCCTTCGACTGGGCGAGCGCGGTCGCGACCCGCACCGGACCCCACGCCTTCTTCATCATCTCTTGGTACTCCTCGGGCAGGTCACGGCCGGAGTTGAGCACCGCGAGACTCATCACCTTGAACCGCAGATCGAGATCGCGATGTTGTTCGACTTCCAGGATCCAGCGCGACGTAATCCACGCGAACGGGCAGACCGGATCGAAGTAGAAGTCGACACGCGCGCGATCAGGCATGGCAGTCCTCCCTTGTGAGCCATCGTCACCCACGCCAACAGCTTGCGCATTCCGCTTGTTCCCCCGGTCATCCGTGATTGGATAGCAAGACAGATCCAACTGCCCATCGCTAGTGCTACGAGGTGCCTGTGCCCGCCCCTAACCTGACCCGTGACCAAGCCAAAGCGCGCGCGGAGCTGCTGGAAGTCGAGTCCTACGACATCCTCCTCGATCTCACCGACGGAAACGGTGCGCCCGGGGAGAAGACGTTCGACTCGACCACCACGATCCGGTTCGCCAGTGCGCGCCCCGGTGCCGGCTCGTGGGTCGACATCGTGGCCGCTCGGGTGCGGGCCGCGACGCTCAACGGCCGCGAACTCGACGTGTCCGGCTATGTCGAGGACGACGGAGTCGCACTGCCGGAACTGGCCCCGGCCAACGAACTCGTCGTGCGCGCCGACTGCCGGTACATGAACACCGGCGAAGGCCTGCACCGGTTCGTCGACCCGGTGGACGACGCGGTCTACCTCTACACCCAGTTCGAGACCGCGGACGCCAAGCGCATGTTCGCCTGTTTCGACCAGCCCGACCTGAAATCGGTGTACCGGCTGACCGTGATCGCGCCGAGCGACTGGAAGGTCGTCTCCAACGCCAGAGTCGAGTCCACCGAGAAGACGCCGGAAGGCGCGACGAAGACCGTTTTCGCGACGTCGGAACGCATTTCTACGTATCTGGTCGCGCTGGTCGCCGGTCCGTACGCCGAATGGCACGATCAGTACACCGACGAGCACGGCACGATCCCGCTGGGCATCTACTGCCGCGCGTCGCTCGCCGAGCACATGGACGCCGACCGGCTGTTCACCGAGACAAAGCAGGGATTCGGCTTCTACCACAAGGCTTTCGCCACGCCGTACCCGTTCTCCAAGTACGACCAGTTGTTCGTGCCGGAGTTCAACGCGGGCGCGATGGAGAACGCCGGCGCGGTCACGTTCCTCGAGGACTACGTGTTCCGCAGCCGGGTCACCCGCTACTCCTACGAACGCCGCGCCGAGACGCTGCTGCACGAGATGGCGCACATGTGGTTCGGCGACCTGGTCACCATGCGCTGGTGGGACGACCTGTGGCTGAACGAGTCGTTCGCGACGTTCGCGAGCGTGCTGGCGCAGGCCGAGGCGACCGAGTACGAGCACGCGTGGACAAGCTTCGCGAATATCGAGAAGTCCTGGGCGTACCGGCAGGACCAGTTGCCTTCGACGCACCCGATCGCGGCCGACATCGTCGACCTGCAGGCGGTCGAGGTGAACTTCGACGGCATCACCTACGCCAAGGGCGCGAGCGTGCTCAAGCAGCTGGTGTCCTACGTCGGGCTGGACAACTTCCTCGCCGGCCTGCGGGTGTACTTCGGCAAGCACGCGTGGGGCAACGCCACCTTGGCCGATCTGCTCGCCGCGCTGGAACAGGCCTCGGGCCGGGACCTGTCGGGGTGGAGCGCGCAGTGGCTGGAAACCACCGGCCTGAACTCGCTGCGGCCGCGTTTCGACACCGATGGTGAGGGCCGGTTCACGTCGTTCGCCGTCGTGCAGACCGGCGCCAAGCCGGGCGCGGGCGAGCTGCGCACGCATCGCATCGCGGTCGGCGTCTACGACGACGTCAACGGCAAGTTGGTGCGGGTGCAGCGGGTCGAGCTGGACGTCGAGGGCGAGGTCACCGAGGTGCCCGACCTGATCGGCGCTCCGGCGGGGAAACTCGTGCTGGTCAACGACGATGACCTCACGTATTGCACGATGCGGCTCGACACCGGTTCGCTGACCACGCTGGTCGACCGGATCGCCGATATCACCGAACCGTTGCCGCGCACGCTGTGCTGGTCGGCCGCGTGGGAGATGACGCGGGAGGCCGAGCTCAAGGCACGCGATTTCGTCGCGATCGTTTCGCACGGCATTCACGCCGAGACCGAAGTCGGTGTGGTGCAACGACTTCTGCTGCAGGCGCAGACCGCGCTGAACTCCTACGCGGAGCGCGAGTGGGCGACCGAACGCGGCTGGCCGGACTTCACCGCACGGCTGCTCGAGCTGGCGCGGGCGGCCGAGGCCGGGTCGGATCACCAGCTGGCGTTCGTCAACTCGCTCGCCGGCTCGGTGCTGGACGAGGAACAGCTCGCCGTACTCGCCGGGTGGCTCGACGGTTCGGCTCCGCTGCCGGGCCTGACCGTGGACGCTGACCTGCGGTGGCGGCTGCTGAATGCCTTGGTGGCACACGGAAAAACCGGCGATGCTGAGATCGACGTCGAGCTGGCCCGTGACGACACCGCGACGGGCAGGCGGCGTGCCGAGCACGCGCGGGCGCTGCGGCCGAGCGCGGAAGGCAAGGCGGAGGCGTGGCGGCGCGCGGTCTACGACGACGAGCTGCCCAACGCGATCAGCAACGCGATCATCGGTGGTTTCTCACATCCTGGCCAGAAAAACCTGCTGAGCGGCTATGTCGCGACGTACTTCGACGTGATCGACGAGGTGTGGCAGCGGCGGTCCAGCGAGCGGGCACAGCCGGTGGTGGTCGGGTTGTTCCCGGCGTGGGCCGTTGATCAGTCCACTGTGGACGCCGCGGATGTGTGGCTCGCCGAGGAGCGTCCTGCCGCGTTGCGGCGACTGGTGTCGGAAGGGCGCGCGGGGATCGTCCGCGCGCTCGCCGCCCGCGAGTTCGACGAGAGCCGGTAACGACATCAGCCGGCCTCCCGCGCGGGAGGCCGGCTGATGCGGTGCCAGTGGGTCAGGCCGGGGCGTGCCCGGCCTGGTCGGCGAGCATGCGCAGGCCGGAGACGAGGCCGCCGACGAGGTCGCCCTCCTTGAACGAAGCGACCATGCTCATCACCGCGAGCTTCGCGGCGCGGTCGGGCAGCCGCAGGAACGCGTCCGCGCCGGTGACGATCTCGACCACCCGCTCGCCGGGTGAGACCGCGATCAGCACCGCGTTGGCTGCGGCCTCGCCGATCGAGGCGTGCAACCGCTCGGCCGCGACGCGCGTGTCGTCACCGCCCAGCTCGCCGAGGTACACGCTGAAATCGAGACCCGTCTCCCGGCTCGCGAGCGTGAGGGCCTCGTCGAGACGGGCGAGCTGCTGCACGCTGAACGGCGTGGCCGGCGCGGCGGGCTCGTACATCTTGGCCACCGAGCGGCGCCCGGTGGACAGCACGCCCACGCCGAACTCCGGCTCCGGTGCGGCGACTTCAGCCGGGCTCTCTCCGACCAGTTCACCAGCTGCCACGGGCACCTCCCACTGCCGTCCCCGACGCCTCGCCGGGGTTCACCTGCCGATGCGTACCGACGCCTTCGGGGTTGGCGCTCCACCAGATCGGCGGGTACTCCCACGGCTGTCCCGGCCGGTAGCGCGGGGTCGCGGCGAACTTCGACCGCAGCGTCAACAGCGCGACGATGCCGTAGATGACCCCCGGGATCAACGCGAAGATCAGAATCGTCTGGACGATGCTCACGTCAGCACCTTAACCGATGGGCCACCGGCCTCAGCCGGACCATCCACCTTGGGCGGCCCAAGGTCGGCCGTGTGGCGATATTCGGTTCACGCGTAGGGCCGAATGGCCCTTCCGCGAAAGGTGGCAACGCACCGTACGGCCGGCCGCACCGAACGCTATTGGCTTGTCCCGGGGGTGAAATCCTCGTAGTTTTTCACCTGTACGGGCCTTGCGCCCCGCTCCCTTACCCGCCAAGTAACGCACTGGGTCCCCGGAGGACACATCATGAACCTCGCGCTTACCCTCGCTCAGCCCAACGCCGACCACGTTCTGTCACTGATCGACTTGCTTGAGTGCCAGGGTACGAGGGTCACCCGTGGGACGAGGGTTACCGCGGGTACGCGGGTCACCAGGGGCAACCGGGTGACGCGGGGCACGAGGGTCACGGCGGGTACACGGGTCACGCGGGGCAACCGGGTCACGCCGGGGACCAGGGTCACTGCAGGTACCCGGGTCACGCGCGGCACCAGGGTCACCCGCGGGACACGCGTGACGTGCGGGACCCGCGTCACCGCAGCCTGAACCGGATTCCGGGCACCAGAATCACCCCGGCCGTCCGCGAAAACGGCCGGGGCACCGTGTTCTCAGGCGGCGACACCCAGATACGGTCGCCACAGGGGGTCGGCCTCGCCGCTGTGGACGAGCAGCCGCCAATGCGGGCCGTGCGGTGCCGTCGGCACCACTCGCAGATGCCAGCCCAGTTCCGACAACAGCAGATCGGCCTTGCGGTGATTGCATTTCGCGCAGCAGGCCACGCAGTTCTGCCAGCTGTGCTGCCCACCGCGGCTGCGCGGGATGACGTGGTCGATCGTGTCGGCCCTGGCCCCGCAGTAGGCGCAGCGGTACCGGTCGCGGTGCATCAAACCGGCGCGGGTGAGCGGCACCTGCGCGCGGTAGGGCACCCGGACATAGGTGGAGAGGCGGATCACCGAGGGCACCGGCAACGACACGGTGGCCGCGTGCAGGGTCAGCCCGGCCGGATCTCCGTGCACCACATCGGCTTTGCCGCACATGACGAGCACCACGGCCCGCCGCAGTGGCAGCGCCGTCAACGGCTCATAGGTGGCGTTGAGCAAGAGCACCCGCCGTCGCCCCCAGCCCATGGGGGCCATGCCGACCGCCGGATCCCGCCCTCTACGCTGTCCGGGCGGACGGGAGCCACGTCCTGCGCCGCCTCGCGAAGGTGGCCCACTGGCATGGTGGCCACTTGCGGCAGCCCCACCCGGATAGGCACACAAAACTACCTCCGGCGCCGGTCCGGCCACGGGATTGTGGTCGTCGGCGCCGGGAGGGTTCGGTTGTCGGTCTGGCACTCGACCACCTCCACCGGTGCGGTCATAGTCGACCACAGATCACACCCGAAATGCACCTGTGTTAGAAGACGTGTCCTGTGACATCCGTCGGACGTTCACGTGAACAAGGGCACAAGATGCGAGAAAGGGAGCGCAGAACCCGGTGATCCCGCTGCTGACCGAGACGCCCACCTGTATTTCCGACCCCGGCACATGGTGCTACCAGGTGTATCAGGTAACGCACAACGAGTGGCTGGCGGCGTCGGCGGGCTGGCTCGTGGCCAAGCCCATCAAGATCATCCTGATCCTGCTCGTCGCCTTCCTGATCCGGCTGCTGTTACGCAAGCTCATCGACCGGGTCACGCAAATCCCGCGCGGCAATGGCCGGCGGATGCCCGCGCTGCTGCGCCCGCTGCGGGAACGCGCGCCGGAACTGCTCGGCCCTGTGGTGATCGAGCGGCGCCGCCAGCGGGCCAAGACGATCGGCTCGGTGCTCAAGTCGCTGACGTCGTTCATCGTCTACGGGCTCGCGTTCATCCAGATACTCGGCGAGCTGGGCATCAACCTCGGGCCGATCATCGCCTCGGCCGGGATCGTCGGCGTCGCGCTCGGGTTCGGCGCGCAGAACCTCGTCAAGGACTTCCTGTCCGGAATGTTCATGATGCTCGAAGACCAGTACGGCGTCGGTGACGTGATCGACATCGGCGCGGCCAGCGGCACCGTCGAGTCGGTCGGCTTGCGCATCACCACGTTGCGCGATGTGAAGGGCACCGTCTGGTACGTGCGCAACGGCGAGGTGCTGCGGGTCGGTAACTCCAGCCAGGGCCACGCGAACGCGGTGGTGGACGTGCCACTCAACTACACCGCCGACATCGACCGCGCGGTCGAGGTGCTCACCATCGTCGCGAACGGGGCGGTGTCCGCGGAACCGCTGTCCGCCGACGTACTGGAACCGCCGGAGGTGCTGGGTGTGGAAACCGTCACCCCGGAAGGCATCACGATCCGGCTGACGGTCAAGGTCCGGCCCGGCAAACAGTGGTCGGTGCAACGCGCGCTGCGGGCCAAGGTGATCTCCGGGCTCGAGGAGGCCGGGTTCGAGCCACCCATGGGCCGGTTCCTCACTCAGCCCGGGGCGGCACAATAGAAGGCGTGTCCGAACCAGAAGCGCAGTCCTTCTACGCCGCCGTGGGCGGCGAGCCCACCTTCCGCAAGATCGTCGCCCGGTTCTATGCCGAGGTCGCGACCGACGAGGTGCTGCGCCCGCTGTACCCCGAGGAGGATCTCGGCCCCGCCGAGGAGCGGTTGCGGCTGTTCCTGATGCAGTACTGGGGCGGCCCGCAGACCTACTCGCAGCGCCGCGGCCACCCGCGGCTGCGGATGCGGCACGCGCCGTTCACGATCGGCCCGATCGAGCGCGACGCGTGGCTGCGTGCGATGCGTGTGGCCGTGGACGAGGCGCAGTTGCCACCGGAACTCGACCGGCAACTGTGGCAGTACCTCGAAATGGCCGCGCAGAGCATGATGAACAGCTGGGGCTGACCCGCTCGTCAGAACACCAGCGGCAGGAGGGCCTGCCGTCGCCGCAGCACCGCGCCGTAACGGGCGTCCAGACGCAGCCAGGAGCCCGTCGCGGTCACCCGGACCCGGTCACCGGAGATCGACGAGTCGGCAAAACCCATACCCGACAACGCGAACAGGCAGCGCATCGGGATCTTGACCTCGAGTCCGCCGCCGGTCACGGTGATCACGGTCTGGTCCATCAGCGACGCCGGCGGCGTGCCGTGCGGGCCGACGTGGTCATGCGCGAGCGCCACGCCTCGCTCGGTCAGCTCCCCCACGACCCCGATCGGCAGATCGTCCACGTGCCGCCACTGCCCGCCCGCCGGCAGTTCGGCATGCCACAACAGATCCCGTGGCGGCCCCGGGTCCATGTGCTCGCCGGGCGCGACGGTCAGCGCGGCGAGCAGCTCGTTGCCCGACACCGTCACATCGCGCGGGGTGACCTGCCCGTGCACGGCGCGGGTGGCCAGCACCTCGAACGGCGTCACCACCCACGCCTCCACGACCTGCTCGTCCCGGTTGCGCAGCCGTACCGCGCACATCCCGTCCAGCCGGACCGCGCGGGCGACGAACGCACTGAGCGTCTCGCGGTCCGCGCCGTCGGGAATGTGCAACCCGGTCGCCGGTGCCTTGGTGCTGTCAGTCATCGGCCAGCCTGTCTTTCAGGAACTCGCGCTCCTCGTCGGTGAACCGCCGCGGCCGGCCGGTCGAAACGTCGTAGGGTGCCAGCACGGTGTCCGCGACGGCGGCGATTGTGTCCTCTGTAGACGATCCACTGTAGACCGTGTAGTCGAGCGTGATCGAGGCAAACTTCAAGTCCCGCAAGGAAATCTCGACCCGCAGATCCGTCGAATTCACCACGACCGGCGCCCGGTAGTGCACGGACAGCTTGACGACGACCATCCCGGCCGCGAACCCGGGGAGCCCGGCCTTGACCGCATCGGTGAACACCAGCGGAATGCGGGCCTCTTCGAGCAACGTCACCATGCGCGCATGGTTGACGTGCCCGAAGGAGTCCATGTCCGACCAACGAGGCCGGACCATCGCGACGTACACCGCGTTACCTCACCGTGCTCCTGAGCTGCCGTGCGGCGACCGACAGGGTCGCCAGGTCCAGCCTGCCCGACTGGCCGATCTCGTCGAGGGTGACCCTCGCCCGCGCCAGGCGCGAGGCGTTCGCCTTCTCCCATTGCGCGATCTTCTCGTCGGCGGAGTCCTCAGGATCGCTGTGGCGCAAGGCATCCAGGGTGATCGCCCGCAGCGACGAGTACACGTCGTCACGCAGCGAAAGCCGGGCGAGCGCATGCCAGCGGTTACCGCGTTCAAGCGCGCTGATGGAGGTCAGCAGCCGGTCGACGCTCAGGTGCGAGGACAGCGCGTAGTACAGCTCGGCGGTCTCCTGCGGGCTGCGCTCGGTGGCGACCCTGGCCTCCCGCTCGGCGAGCTCGGTGACCTCGATGACGTCCAGCAGACCGTAGGCGTCCAGCAGCAGCGTGACCTGATGGGCCAGCTGACGCGGGCAACCCTCGCCGCAGAACCGGTCCGTGCGCGCCTCGACCGCCTCGGCTTCGCGGCCACGCAGCAACTCGCCGACCTTCGGCGCGAGCTGCGCGACCGCATCGCCGAACCGGCTGATCTCCGCGCCGACCGCCAGCGGCTGCGGCCGGTTGGCCAGGAACCAGCGCGCGGCCCGGTCCAGCAGGCGGCGCGATTCGAGCATCATCGCGTCGGTGATGTCCGTGGAGACCTGATTTTCGAGCGCGTGGATGTCCCGCCACAACGTGTCGAGCCCGAACACGCGGGTGACGATGGTGTACGCGCGCACGGCGTCGGTCGCGGTCGCGTTCATCTCCTCGGCCAGCCGGTAGGCGTAGGAGAGCCCGGCCCCGTCGACGACCTCGTTGACCAGCATCGTGGAAATGATCTGGCGGCGCAGCGGATGCTCGTCGACCACCGCGCCGTAGCGCTCCCGCAATGCCTTCGGGAAGTACTCGGGCAGGCGATGCGCGAATGCCTCCCCGTCGGGCAGGTCGCTCGCGAGCAGCTCGTCCTTCAAGTCGAGCTTCACATGCGCGAGCAACGTCGCCAGTTCCGGCGACGTCAGGCCGTGACCGGCCTTCTGCCGCGCCCGGAACTCCGCCTCGCTCGGCAGCGCCTCCAGCTTGCGGTCCAGCGCACCCGAGGACTCCAGCGCGGCGATCTGCCGCTCATGCACGCCCAGCATCGCGGACGCGTGCGCACGGGCGACGCCCAGCACGGCGTTCTGGTGGTAGTTGTCCGCGAGCACCAGCTCACCGACCTCGTCGGTCATCTCGTGCAGCAGTTCGTTGCGCTGCTCGCGGTCGAGCTCCCCCGTCGTGACCAGATGGTCGAGGAAGATCTTGATGTTGACCTCGTGGTCGGAGCAGTCCACCCCGGCGGAGTTGTCCAGCGCATCGGTGTTGATCTTGCCGCCCGCACGGGCGAATTCGATCCGGCCGAGCTGGGTGAGCCCGAGGTTGCCGCCCTCGCCGACGACCTTGACCCGCAGATCGCCGCCGTTGACACGCACCGCGTCGTTGGCCTTGTCGCCCGCGTCGGCGTGCGTTTCCCCGCCGGCCTTGACGTAGGTACCGATCCCGCCGTTCCACAGCAGGTCCACCGGAGCGAGCAGGATCGCCTTGATCAGCTCGGCCGGTGACAGGTGCGTGATGTCCTCGCCGAGCCCGAGCGCGCGCCGGGCCTGCGGCGACACCGGGATCGTCTTGGCATTGCGCGAATAGATGCCGCCGCCCTCGCTGATCTTCGAACGGTCGTAGTCCTCCCACGACGAACGCGGCAAGGCGAACAAACGCTTGCGCTCGGCGAAGGAGGCCGCGGCGTCGGGGTCAGGGTCGAGGAAGACGTGCAGATGGTTGAACGCGGCGACGAGCCGGATGTGCTCGGACAGCAGCATCCCGTTGCCGAACACGTCCCCGGCCATGTCACCGATGCCGACGACCGTGAAGTCCTCGCGCTGGGTGTCCAAGCCGAGCTCACGGAAGTGCCGCTTGACGCTTTCCCACGCGCCACGCGCGGTGATCCCCATGGCCTTGTGGTCATAGCCGACAGAACCACCGGAAGCGAACGCGTCCCCGAGCCAGAACTCGTAGTTCGCGGAGACCTCGTTGGCGATGTCGGAGAACGTCGCAGTGCCCTTGTCGGCCGCGACGACCAGATACGTGTCGTCGGGGTCATACCGGACCACGTCCTTCGCCGGAGCGGTGCGGCCCTCCAGCCGGTTGTCGGTCAGATCCAGCAGCCCCGAGATGAACATCCGGTAGCAGGCGATGCCCTCGGTCAGCTGCGCGTCGCGATCGACCGACGGATCACCGGTCAGCGCCGGCGGGCGCTTGACCACGAACCCGCCCTTCGCCCCGACCGGCACGATCACGGCGTTCTTCACCGCCTGCGCCTTCACCAAGCCCAGGATCTCCGTGCGGAAATCCTCACGACGGTCGGACCAGCGCAACCCGCCACGCGCGACCGCACCGAACCG
Organism: Amycolatopsis pithecellobii; assembly: GCF_009707865.1. Taxonomy (GTDB): domain Bacteria; phylum Actinomycetota; class Actinomycetes; order Mycobacteriales; family Pseudonocardiaceae; genus Amycolatopsis_E; species Amycolatopsis_E pithecellobii. Next base: position 3,414 of record NZ_WMBA01000040.1, on the reverse strand, counting down.
CAGGTGCACACCCTCCACCCGCGGCGAGTACACGAAGATCTCGAACCTCGGCCGCGGCTCCGGCAGATCCGGCACGGTGCGCGGATCGAGTTTGAACGACAGGAACGGGCGCAGGTTGCCGTCGGTGTCGGTGACCCGGTAGTTCGTGCGCAGCGTCGCGGAGATGACGGCGAGCAGGCGGCGCAGGATCCGGTCCTCGTCGAGGCTCGTCACCTCGTCGATCATCTCGGTGATCTCGCCCACGAGCGCGTCCGCCTGCGTGTCGGTCTCCGGATCGGTGGCCAGGTCGAACCGGTGCTCGAACAGCTCTACCAGCTTGGTAGCGATGTCGGTGTGCGCCAGCACGGCGGACTCGATGTACTCCTGCGAGTACGGCGTGCGGGCCTGGCGCAGGTACCGCGCGTACGCGCGCAGCACCGACGCCTGTCGCCAGGTCAGCCCGGCACGCAGCACGAGCGAGTTGTAGCCGTCGACCTCGCAGTCACCGCGCCACGCAGCGGCGAACGCATCCTGGAACCGCACGCGCAGGTCCCGCTCCGCTTCCCCGGTCAGCTCGTCGAGGAAACGCTGACTGATCCGGAGCCCGAAATCGTAGATCCACCAACGGGTTCCGTCTTCGCGGCGCAGCTCGTACGGCAGCTCGTCGACGACCTCCACGCCCATCCGCTGCAACACCGGCAGCACCGCGGTGAGCGTGACACCCTCGCCGAGGAGATAGAGCTTGAAGCGTCGCTCCCCCGGCTCGGCGTGCGCCGGCACGTAGAAAGACATCGTCAGGTCCTGCTCGCTGCGCAGGCCTTCCAGGCTCCGCAGGTCCGCGAGGGCTTCGACGGCGGAGAAGTCTTCCTTGTACGCCTCGGGAAACACGTTCGCGTAGCGCTGGCCCAGTTCGGTCGCGGACTCCTCGCCGAGCGAACCGGCGCCGCGGCCGGACTCGCGCCGTTCCGCGAGGATCGCGTCGACCATCCGGTCGTCCCAGCTGCGGACGACGGAGTTGAGGTGTTCCTGGATGCGCAGGGTGTCCGGTTCGAGGCTGCTGCCCGGTGCGGTGTGCACGGTGAAGTGGATCTGCGCGAGCGCGGTCTCGCCGACGCGGGTGGCGTACTCCAGGTGGGTGCCTTCGAGTTCGGCGAGCAGCACCTCCTGCATCGCCAGGCGGGAGCGGGTGGTGTACCGGTCGCGCGGCAGGAACACCAGGCACGAGTAGAAGCGGCCGTAGGGGTCGCGGCGCAGGAACAGGCGCAGGCGACGGCGGTCCGACAGCGTGATGGCCCCGATGGCGGTGGAGTACAGCGAATCGGAGTCGGCGGAGAACAGGTCGGCGCGCGGCCAGTTCTGCAGGACTTCGAGCATCCGCTGGCCGGAGAACGATTCCATGGGGTAACCGGCGCGGTGGATGACCTCACGCACCTTTTGCGCGACGACCGGGATGTCCAGGACGTCTTCGTGCAGCGCGCTGGTGGTGAACATGCCGAGGAAGCGGTGCTCCCCGGTGACCGTGCCGTGCTCGTCGAACGTGCGGACGCCGACGTAGTACGGGTACACCGGGCGGTGCACCGTCGAGGGGGCGCTGGCCTGGGTCAGCACGAGTGGCTGGGGCTCGCGGGTGTCGAACGTGGCGTCCGGGCCTTTGGTGAGGCTGCGGGCGGCGAGGTTGTCGTGCCTGAGCACCCCGAGGCCGGACGCGAGTGACGGGCGCAGGGCGGGGCCGTCGTCACCCGGTTCGCCTTCGGCCAACTGGTAGTAGCGGTAGCCGAGGAACGTGAAGTGTCCCGAGGCAAGCCATTCGAGGAGTTCGCCGCTGGTTTTTTCGCTCACCTCGGTGGCGACGTCCCGTGCGGCGCGCACCATCTTGTCGGTGTCCTCGACGACCTCGCGGACGTCGCCGAGGACGGATGTGAGGTGGGTTTCGAGTTCGCGGGCCCGGTTCGGGTCGGTGATCAAATCGATCTCGACGTACATCCACGACTCGGCGGCCGCGCCTTCGGGTGGCTCGGCGACGTCGGCGTCCGGGTGGATGTCGAGCAGCTTGCCGGTGAGGTCGCGACTGACGACGACGATGGGGTGGACCAGGCGGTGCACTTGGCTGCCGTCACGGGCGAGCTTGGCGGTGACCGAGTCGACCAGGTACGGCATGTCGTCGGTGACGATCTGGACGACGGTGGCTTCGCGGGTCCAGCCGTCCTCGGTGGTGGTGGGGTTGAGCAGGCGCACGCCCGGGCGGCCGGGTATGCGCTGGGCGGCGAACTGGCTGTGGGAGCGCACGGCGCCGACGAGGTCGACGGGGTCGTCGCCGACGACTTCCTCGGCAGGCAGGTGGCGGTAGTAGAGGCGGATGAGCTCGGCGATGTCGGGTGCGTTGGCGGCGGCGGCCTCGATCAGTTCGTCCCGGATCTGCTCCGGGCTGGCAGGCCGCCGTTGAAGATCTTCCCGCGCGGCGCCGGTGCCGGGACGGGACGAAACACTGGTCGAGCTCATTTCAAGCAACTCCACTGAGCCTTGATCACGCGATCACGCCGAACAGACCCACCATAGTGCGGTGTTTCGGGGGACATTCCCGTACGGGCACACATCGTGGCCCGCACAGGTGCTAACCCTCACGAACTTCCGCATGGTCGCGGCGGTCCCTCCCGGCGGAGATCGGTACTGGGTTCTGTTGGGCTGCTCGACTGCGCCCAGCAGTACCTCCGCGGAGTCAGTGGTCACCACCACGGTGCCGCCCGTTCGCCGGTGGCTCCCCGTTGCGTCCATGCCCGTTGACAGTGCGGCGGTCGTCGGTGGAGTTGCTGCCGAGCCGCTTCACCAGGGCGGCTGCGCTGGACGTGCCGGCTTGGTGCTCCGCGAGTGCACGCGCGAGGAGATCGGCCAACCCGGCGTCGGGAGGAAGGTCGTCGGGGTACTCGCTGCGGAACGGCTCACCGAGGTCACCGTCCTCAATGACCGGCTTACTGGTGAACGGCGTCGCGGACGCCGACGCCAGCGCCTGGTCGGTGTACTCCTCGAACGGCTCCAGCGACGGCGGGAGTTTCAGCCGTGGCAGCCAAGGATCGTTGACCGCAAGCGAATTGCCACCCGCGGCAGCGCGAGTCGTCGGCTCGGTGTTGCTCCCCTGATCGTCGCCGTCCGCTTCCGGCCCGGACTTCGCCTCGCCGAGCTCATCTCGCCGGCTGTCCTGGTCAGCTGTCCGGCCACCACGCCCGGTCGCGGTGCCCGACTCTCCGGGGTGCGTAAGCGTTTCGTCCCCAGGTGCGATGCCACGCCCAGCGTGCCTCACCGCGCCATCGCCAGCCGTGGTGTCAGCCCCGCCGCCATGCGCTAGGGCCCCACGACCAGCCGCGGCGCCAGTCTCACTGCTGCCCCGCGCCGCCGCGCCAAGCCCAGCCCCGGTGTCCACCGCGCCACCACTCTCGCTCC
>NZ_WMBA01000003.1 GCF_009707865.1 Amycolatopsis pithecellobii | reverse complement strand
CAGCCCGACCACCACCCCCGACGGACACGCTCCGCGCGGCAACGCCCCTGCACCACGTCGGCGCTGTCCTCGCGAGGAACCACCTGAGAACCCGCAGCGGTGCAAGCTGACGGCCCACAGCAAGCGGCTCCGCCGCTTATGAACCACGACCTAGTCACGCTTCTGCACGGTCCCTCGGCTGCGCATGCAGTGAGACGCGGAACTCTCGTGGTGACATCCCGACGACGCGCCGAAAAGCGGTACTGAAAGCACTTTCGGACTGGTATCCGATGGCCGCCGCTATGGCCGTGAGGGAATCCTCCGTGCGCAGTGCCGCACGCGCCAGTTGCATTCGCCACTCAATGAGGTAATCCAAAGGAGGTCTTCCTACTCTGTTTCTGAAGTTCACCGCGAAAGCCGACCTCGACATCATCGCAATTTTAGCGAGCTCTTCGAGCGTCCAGCGATCGCCCGGTTCGGCGTGTATAGCTCGTAACGCCGCCCCGATCCCATCATCGGAAACCGACGCAAGCCATCCCAGGGGCTCCTGGGACGAACCGGCGTGCGACCTCAGCATATGCACAAGAAGAATCTGGGCCAGATGTTCAAGGACAAGAGACCGGCCCGCCTTGTGCGCCCCCATCTCGTGGACGAGGATGGTCGCGATATTCCAGAGCAATCTTCCGTCGGTATCGTCTGCTTTGACAAGCACGGCCGGGGGCAGCGATGAAAACAGGGTCGATGCATCGGAATCTTGAAACTCGAAGTCGACGGTGCACGTGTACGTGACGGAGCCTTGAGAAATCTCGGGTCCACTCGCGGAAATTTCCTTGCGGCGCGGCCCCTTCGAGTCGCGAGCCCGGGCTGCCTCAATCGAGCTCCCGAGGCCATAAGGGGGTGGATTTCCGAGAAGATAGAAATCGCCTGTGCTCAGGAAAAGAGGTTCAAGTCCGTCGATGCACAGCCAGCACTCGCCTTCCACTATCACGCCGAGCTTGATGTGCGGAAAAGGGGAGAACCGAGCTCCCCACGGCGCCGTCGCGCGGAGCGGGACGGGAGCGACGGTGTGGGGCCGGGCCAGCGCCAGGGCGTCCCGGATGGGGTCATGTGTATCGAGGGTGACCTCAGCGCTGGACGATCGATAAACATTACTGCACTCCATGTTATGGAATATACACCCAGCGACGGGAAGGATGGGCGTCTGGCGGCGGGAGCCGCCAGGTGTGAGGAGCCTACTCATGCCGGATCGACACGAGGAGCAAAGAGACGTATGCGATACCGATTTCTCGGAAGATCGGGGCTGCGAGTATCGGAACTGTCGCTGGGGACAGGTAATTTTGGCATGGGCTGGGGGCATGGGGCGTCTGCACCCGAGGCTCGGGCGATGTATGACACCTATAGAGAAGCGGGAGGAAACTTCATCGACACCGGTTCCAACTATCAGTTGGGGGAAGCTGAGGAGTACCTCGCAGATATCATCTCCTCGGATCGCGAGGATATTGTTCTCGCGACAAAGTACACCATGGGTTCTTCAGCAAGCAGCGGTCTCCAATTGACCGGGAACAGCCGGAAGGCGATGGTCCAGTCCCTGGAACAGAGCTTGCGCCGGCTGGGCACCGACCGGGTGGACGTGCTCTGGGCGCATGTGGCCGACACGTCCACACCCATCGAAGAAATAGTGCGCGCCTTCGATGATCTGACGCGCGCCGGCAAGATTCTGTATGCCGGCCTCTCCAATTTCCCGGCATGGCGTGTGGCAACGGGAGTTACCCTGGCGCAGCAGCAGGGTTGGGCCCCTCTTGTGGCAATTCAGGTCGAGTACAGTCTCGTCGAGCGTAATGCCGACCGGGAGTTGGTGCCGATGGCAGAAGCCTTTGGCTTGGGTGTCCTCGGGTACTCCCCGCTCGGCGGTGGTCTTCTGACGGGCAAGTACCGGCGGGGCGAAACAGGTCGCGCACAGAGTTCGATCAGCCAATTCCTGCACAAGGAAGACGACCCCGCCAAGGCGGCCATTCTGGATGCTGTCGAGAGCGTCGCCCGGGACCTCGATACGACTCCAGAGGGGGTAGCTATCAAGTGGTCGCTGTCGAAGGGGGTGATCCCCATCGTGGGACCGAGGAGCGTAGATCAGCTCACGTCAAACCTCGCGGCCGGCGATCTGGATATCTCACCGCGTCAGCTTGACTGGCTGGACGAGGTGAGCGCGCCACAGTTGGGATACCCTCACGAAATGTGGTCGGAGCACGACCGGGTAGCGAAGAAACGGTTCGCCCAACCGTAAGAATTATCCATCAAATCTGTTCGAGAGGACGAATGAAAGCCAAGCTCGAGGACCGGGTCATCGCGACTGCGGACACCAAAGATCTCGTCATGATCGAGGGGAACTGGTATTTCCCTCCGAGCTCCGTCAATTGGTCGTTGCTGGAATCGAGCCCGACCGTGTACACCTGCCCCTGGAAGGGGCAGGCCGAGTATTACTCTCTCGTCGGCGGCCCGAAGGATGTCGCTTGGGCGTACGTTGCACCCCACGCGGATGCCGTCGAGCGGGTCGGCAAGGACTTTGCCAAGTTCGTCGCGTTCGATCGTGCCGTCGCCATCAGCGAGTAGCCCGTAGTCATGGCAAGAGGCGCCCTCAACCCTCCCGGGGTTCGAGGGCGCCTCGCACGAAGGTGGCCAGCGCACGGGCGGGCAACGTCGTGTCCAGTGCGCTGTTGGCGGCGCGCTGGAGTGCGAGTCCGTGTGACAGGGCGATCTGCGCCGCCCCGAATTCGTACGGGGTCAGGGACGACCGGATGCCCAGCCGGTCGAAGTGGGTGCCGATCAGTTCACCGAGGTCGCTGCGGTACTTCTCGTACAGCTCGGCGAACCGGCCGGCCATGCGACCCCCGCGCATCGCGTAGAGCTGGAACTCCGTGGTGAGCAGGCACCAGCTGCTGTCCTCGCCGAGAATCCGGTAGCGCCGCTCGACCGCTTTGGCGAGGTCTTCGGCGCGGGCGATCCGGGCCAGTGCCCGCCCCAATGTCTCGATCTCGGCCTCGAAGTGGCTCTGGACCAGCTCGATGAACAACTCGTCCTTCGACTCGAAGTTCGAGTAAAAGGCCCCCCGCGAGAAACCGGCCTCTTCGGCGATGACGTCGATCGGGGCGGCCTCGAAACCCAGTCGCCCGAAGACTCGGCCCGCCGCCTCGATGAGCCGGCGACGTGTCTCTTCACGCTGTTCCGCGCGAGTCAAACGGGGCACTGCAACTCCTACCGGTCACCAATGGCGTCTTGACACGAGCCTGACACACCCGCATTGTGATACACAACTGTATTGGAATTTATGAGCGTATGTGACAGCCCGACGAGGTAGCTGGAGGCACGATGAGCCCTGGGAACCCCACCGCGGCGCAGTGGATCGACGAGTGCGAAACGCTGACCACAGCCATCGGACATCGCGTGGCGTACCGGCGGCGCGGTCACGGTTTCCCCGTACTGATGCTGCACGGCTTCCCGACGTGGTCCTACGACTACGCGCCCGTGGCCGGCGATCTCGCGCGCGACCATGAAGTCGTCACCCTCGACTTCCCCGGCTACGGCGTTTCGGACAAGCCCCATCCGTACGACTACTCCGTCACCGAGTCCGCCGGCGTCGTCGAGGAGGTCGTGAAACATCTCGGCCTCGGCGAAGTCCATCTCGTCATCCACGACTACGGCGGGATCGTCGGCCAGGAACTGCTGGACCGCCGTCGCCGCGGCGCGCTGGGCTTCAATATCAGCAGCGTGACGATCCTGAACTGCGGGATCGTCTACGCCGCCTACCGGCCGACCTCGCTGCAGAAGCTCCTCATCAAACCGGTGATCGGGCGGCTCATCGCGAACCGCGTCACGAGTGAACGCCTGCGCGCCGGGCTGGACGGCATCCGGGGCTCCGCCAAGCTGAGCGACGAGGAGTTCGCCGGCCTTTGGTACGGCATCTCCCGCGACAACGGGCACAAGCTGGGTCACCTCCTGATCCGGTACAACACCGAGCGCAACGTTCACCATGAGCGCTGGGAAGCGGCCCTGCGGGCGTGGGACGGTCCGCTCAGCCTGGTGTGGGGACTGGCCGACCCGGTGTCCGGCCGCCAGGTGCTGGAGCAGGCGCGAAAGCTGTTGCCGCACGCCAAAGTGACGGCGCTGGACCACGTCGGCCACTTCCCGCAGTCGGAGTCACCCGCGGCGGTGGCCGCAGCCATCCGTGAGGTGGTCTGGACATGACCGACCACGAAGCGGCCGTCTGCACCGCACTGGACGGCCCTGGTTCCGTGACAACCATGCGCGTCCCCGACGAGCCGTTGACTCCCGGATATGTGCGCGTCGCGGTACGTGCCGCGGGCGTGAACTACCCCGATTATCTGCTGACGCGCGGCGAATATCAGCTCAAGCTGGAACCGCCCTTCGTCCCGGGCATGGAAGTGGCCGGCGTCGTGGCCGAATCCCACCCCGACCAGCCGGGACAGCGGCGGTGGCCGCCCGGGACGCCGGTGATCGCCATGACGCGAACCGGAGGGTTCTCCCAAGAAGTCGTCGTGCCCAGCGAAGCCGTTTTCGGCCTGCCGGAAGGTTTCTCGCCGATCGAAGGTGCCACCTTCCTCGTGGCCACCCAGACCGCATATCACGCGCTCGTGGCCCGCGCCGCATTGCGATCCGGCGAGACCGTCGCCGTGCTCGGGGCGACCGGTGGCGTCGGCATGGCGGCCGTGCAACTGGCCAGGGAACTCGGCGCAACGGTCGTCGGAATCGGCTCGGACGGCGCCAAACTGGCGGTCACGAAAGACGCGGGCGCACAACATGTCGTCAACTACCGCACATCCGATCTCGTCGAGGCCGTCCGCGATTCCGTGGGCCGGGCGGACGTCGTATTCGATCCCGTCGGAGGCGACCTCGCCACGGAGGCGCTCCGGCTGCTCGACTGGGGCGGCCGGTATCTCGTCGTCGGCTTCGCCGCCGGGACGATACCCCGTTTCGAAGCGAACCGGATTCTGTTGAAAGGCGCCTCGATTCTCGGAGTACGAGCCGGGGAGGCAGCCCGTCGCGATCCCCGCAGCGCCCACCGCGAAGTGACCGATCTGCTGAGCTTGGCGGCCCGAGGCTCGTTGCGCCCGCATGTCTCGCATCGCTTCCCGCTGGCGGAAGCCGGCGCCGCGCTGGCCACCCTGGCGGAGCGGCGAGTCGTCGGCCGGGCTGTGCTCACCAACGGTGATACTTTATGACGTCCGCCGGGTACGTGCCCTATCTGCCGGTGACCAGCCAGTCGGATATCGAGGAGATCGAACGCGTCCCCCTGGAAGCACGGATGCCCGGCGCGACCACGTACGAACTCCTGAGCCGGGTCGCCGAGGCACAGCCGGGCAACGTCGCGATTCACTGGCTGCCGACCGGGGTGCCTTCACCGGCAGATCGCGCGTTCACCTACGGTGAACTCCTGCATCGCGTCCGGCAGACGGCGAATTTCCTTCGCCGGCAAGGAAATGACCGGCACGACGTGGTTGCCTATCTGCTCCCGAACCTGCCCGAAACGCATTTCGTGCTCGCCGGCGCCCAGGCCGCGTGCATCGTCATGCCGCTCAATCCGTTGCTCGAACCGGGACACCTCGCCGCGATGGTACGCGCGGCCGGGGTTCGTCTGCTGATCACGGCGCGCGGCGGGGAGTTCGACTTTCTCCGGCAGAAGGCCGGCCTGGTGGCGCGGGCTGCGCCGGGGCTGCGCGTGATCTGCGTCGACACGCAGGATCCGCACCCCGACGGTTTCCTGCGCCGGCTCGACGCCTGCCCGGGCGATCGCCTGGAATTCGGCTATGACGCCCAGCCCGGGGACTGCTCGTCGCTGTTGCACACCGGAGGCACCACCGGTACCCCGAAAATCGCCCGGTCGACCCACTGGGCGGAAGCCACGCAAGGCTGGCTCGCGGCTGCGCTGACGCACTGCACGCCCGCCGACGTGACGTTGGCCGGGCTGCCGCTCTTCCACGCGACAGCCCTGCGCGTCAACGGAATCGCGACCTGGGCCGCCGGATCCTCGCTCGTGTTGCTGGGGCCGCACGGTTACCGGAATCCGTCCGCCGTCGCGCGGCTGTGGGAGACGATCGAACGGTACCGGGTCACCACGATGATGGCTGTGGCGACCGTCTACTCAGGACTGTTGAAGGTCCCCATCGGCGGGCACGACATCTCGTCCCTGCGCTTCGCCGGAGCCGGGGCCGCACCACTTCCCCTGGAGATCATCGAGCAGTTCGAGAAGAGATTCGGGGTCGGCATCTGCGAAGGCTACGGCCTGACCGAGGGGTGTTGCCTCAGTTCCCTCAACCCGCTCGAAGGTCCCCGGAAGGCCGGTTCCGTCGGGCTGCGCGTGCCCTATCAGCAGATGAAGGCCGCGGTCCTGGACGACGAAGGGGCCTACGTCCGGGACTGCGACACCGGCGAGGTCGGTGTGCTGCTTCTCAAGGGCCCCAACGTCACCGGCGGCTACCTCACCGGAACACCCGGGCTGTTCGCCGGCGACGGCTGGCTCAATACCGGCGACCTGGCACGACAGGACGAGGACGGCTTCTTCTTTATCACGGGGCGGCGCAAGGATCTCATCATCCGCAGCGGGCACAACATCGATCCGCGGTTGATCGAAACCGTGCTGGTTTCCCATCCCGACGTCGAGACGGCAGCCGCGGTGGGGATGCCCGATATCTACGCCGGCGAGCTCCCCGTCGCCTACGTCACGCTGCGGGACGGCGCCTCTGTTACGGCGGAGCGCCTGCACGAGTACGCCGTCGAGCGCATCACCGAGCGGCCGGCGGCTCCCAAGAAAATCTTCGTGATCGCGGAAATGCCCACGACGACGGTGGGCAAACATTTCAAGGTCCCACTGAAATGCGCCGCCGCCGAAGTGGCCATCGCCGACGCCGTCAATGACCGGCTACCGCCCGGCACCGGGGTGCGCGTCCACGCCAAACCCGATGACGCACAAGGGATCCACGTCGACATCGTGCTCGTGCCCAAGCCAGGCACGGACCGGACCGCGGTCGAATCGGTGGCGACCAGCCTGTTCCGCTCCTTTTCCATCAGCCACACGCTCGAATTCGAGGAATGACATGACGACAATGACAAGCCGCCGTCCGCGGCGCGTCGAATTGGCCCAATGGGGAATCGACAACCTCGCGGTCACCGATGTCGACCGTCCGGAACCGGGTCCCGGCCAGGTTCTCGTCAGAACGCAGGCCGTGTCGCTGAACTTCCGGGATCTCCTGGTGGTCGGCGGGGTGTACGACCCGAAGATGCCGCTACCCCTGATCCCGTTGTCCGACTCGGCCGGCACGATCGTCCAAAAAGGACCGGGGGCGGTGAAGTTCGGCGTCGGCACCAGGGTCATGCCGATCCACGTGCCCGGCTGGGTAGCCGGCCGTGGCGAGCCGGGTGCGGCCGCACGTGGCGGGGAAATACCGGGAGTGCTGGCCGATTTCGTCGTGTTCGACGAGCGTGACCTCGTGGAGGTGCCCGCCCACCTGTCGCCGGCGGAGGCAGCCACCTTGCCGTGCGCGGCGGTCACCGCGTGGAACGGCTTGTTCGGCGGCGCGGAACCCGTGCAGGCTGGGCACCGGGTGCTCATCCTCGGCACCGGCGGCGTCGGGCTGTTCGCGTTGCAGTTCGCCAAGCTGGCCGGCGCCGAGGTCACGATCACGTCCCAGGACGACGCCAAGCTGGCCATGGCCGCGGACCTGGGCGCGGACCACGTGATCAACTACCGCGAAGACCGGCAATGGGGCCGGACCGCCAAAAAGATCTTCGACGATATCGGTGCCGACGTGGTCCTCGAGCTGGGCGGCGGCGCAACCCTGCCCGAGTCGCTGCGTGCCGTGCGCCGGGGCGGCACGGTCGCGCTGATCGGCTCGGTCACCGGTGCGGTCGTGGAGAATCTCTCGCTCCCGCCGATCTTCATGCGGGCGGTCACGATGCGGGGCGTGGCGGTCGGCCCGCGCGACCTGTTCGAGGACATGAACCGGGCCATTTCCCAGCATCAGCTCCGGCCCGTCATCGACCGCGTCTTCCACGGGCTCGAAGCGATCGGCACCGCGCTCGAGTCGCTCGCCACCGTTTCCCACTTCGGCAAACTGGTGCTCGAGGTGTCCGAATGAGCGGACGGCAGGCGATCAACCCGGACGCGCTCAGCCGGTACCTCGCCGGCGCCTGTCCCGGACTACTGGGCGACCGGCTCGACATCACGAAATTCGGTGGCGGACAGTCGAATCCGACGTATCTCGTGGACACCGGCGCCCAACGATTCGTACTGCGGCGCCGGCCGAGCGGCGCTGTCGTGTCATCGGCACATGCGGTCGAGCGGGAGGCTCGCGTCATGCGGTCGCTGGGCGAAACCGGCTTTCCGGTCCCGGCGATCTTGCACGAGTGCCCGGACCCCGGTGTCATCGGGAGCCCGTTCATCTTGATGACGTATCTGGACGGCCGGGTCTTCTGGGATCCCACCCTGCCCGGCGAGCCGGCCGAGACACGCGAGGAAATCTACTTCGCGCTCGTGGACGCCCTGGCGGACATCCACACCACCGATATCGATGCCGCCGGCCTCGGCGACTTCGGTCCCCATACCGACTACTTCGAGCGCCAGATTTCCCGGTGGTCCCGCCAGCTGGAGGCCGGAGACGTCCCGCTGCCGGGCGCCGACCGGCTGAAGTCGTGGCTCACGGAATCCAAGCCCGCCGACGAACTCGTGACGTTGGTGCACGGCGATTTCCGGCTGGACAACGTCATCTTCTCCCCCGATACGCCCGGCGTACTGGGCGTCATCGACTGGGAACTGGCGACACTCGGCAATCCGCTGGCCGATCTGAGCTACTTCCTGCTCAGCTGGATCATCCCGGCCGGCGTCGCCGGGACGCCCGCACTGGCCCGCGCCGACCTCGCCGAACTGGGCATCCCGACCCGGGAAACGGTGGCGGAGCGGTACTTCGCCAGAACCGGCTACGACCGGCCGGACGAGTTCGCCTTCTACTACGCGTACAACCTGTACCGGGTCGCCGCCATCCTGCACGGCATCGCGCACAGATCCCGGTCGGGCACCGCCTCCAACACGAACGCCGCGGAAATCGGCCGGCTCGCCACGCCCGCGATCCAGCTGGCATTGGACATCGCCGAGAACACGCGAGCATCGTGGTGAGCACACACGTCGACCGAGCCGCCGCGGCCGGCCGGGCTCGGGACGGCACGGGATCGACGATCCCTTACCGTGCCGGGGAAGCGCTTTCCGGGCGGTGGCCCCGAAACGCGGCTACCACCGCGATGGTCACGACCACATGCATCGCCATGAGGCCGATGACATTTCCGGGTGTCGCGCCGGTGTTCAGCAGGAGCACGTCCGGAATCCAGGTGAGCACGAGCGCGACCGGAACGACCACGCGTAGCGCGCGGGGTGCGTAGCGGGCGAGCAGGGTCCAGCCGACCGCTCCCAGCACGATCCCGATCAAGGTCAGGGGCAGGTATTCCGTCGGAGCGAGGCCCGCTCCGATACCGCCGTCGTCGAACTGGCTCGTTGCCAGCGCGATGGCCGCGTTCGCCACCAGCGCGATCATTGCCGCGACACCGAGCCGGAGCGCGATGGTGCGGGCCGAGGTGGTGGACGGCGTGGTGACTGTCATGGTCATCCCCTAGCGTTGGGTTGCGTGTGCAACCCAAACTAAGTGGGTTGCGTGTTGAAGTCAAGAAGCATCTCGGGAATGCTGGGGGCATGACGGCCAAGAGCAGCGGACCGGTGGGCTGGCGCGACGACGACCGCGGATGGGCCTGGCTCAACCTGGTGAAAGTCCTGCTCTCGCTGCCTGGGGCACTCGAAAGCCAGCTCTCCCGCGACGCGGACCTGACCTTGCTCGGCTACATGATCCTGTCCCGCCTGGCCGCCTTGCCCGACGCGACGTTGCGGATGAGCGAAGTCGCTCAGATGGCAAATGGTTCGCTCCCCAGGATTTCTCACGCGGTGACGCGGCTCGAAGAGCGCGGATGGGTCAAGCGGACCGTGCACGACGGGCAGGGGCGGCGGTTCACCACCGTGACACTCACCGACGCAGGCCATGCTCATGTCGAGGCCACGGCTCCCGGGCACGTCGCCAACGTGCACCGGCTCGTCGTGGAACCTTTGGGCGAGGACTTCGAGGCGGTCTGCGCCGCCGCCGAACGCATTGTCGAAGCGCTCGGACTACCCCGCTAGCGGTTCGGCCGGCGCCGGGAGCGTCTCGGGCTCCGGTTCGAGGTGCGGGAGCGCGCGGTCCAGCCAGTCCGGCAGCCACCAGCTGTACTTGCCGAGCAGGAACATCGCCGCGGGCACGATGATCAGCCGGATGATGGTGGCGTCGATCAGCACGCTCACGCCGAGGCCCAGCGCCAGGATCTTGATCACAACATTCGGCGAGACGAGGAACGCGAAGAACACGCACATCATGATCAGCGCGGCCGACGTGATCACCCGCGCGGTGACGGCGAGCCCGTCGGCGACACCGATGTGGTTGTTTTTGGTGCGCAGCCAGGCCTCGTGCACCCGCGACAGCAGGAACACCTCGTAGTCCATGGACAGCCCGAACACGATCGCGAACATGATCATCGGCACGTACGACTCGATCGGCACCCGCTCGCTGACACCGAGCAGCGAACCACCCCAGCCCCACTGGAACACCGCGACGATCACGCCGTACGACGCGGCGATCGACAGCAGGTTCAGCACCGCGGCCTTGAGGGCGAGCAACGGGCTGCGGAACGACAACAGCAAAAGCACGAACGCCGCCGCCACCACGACACCGATGATCAGCGGCAGCTTGGCGGCGACGATGTCACGGAAGTCCAGCTGCCCGGCCGTCATCCCCGTGACATACGACCGTGAACCGTCCAGCACCGGTGGCAGCGTCTGCGTGCGCAACACGCCCAGCAGCTGGTCGGTCGCGGCATCCTGCGGGCCGGTGGCCGGGGTGACGGTCGACAGCAGCAGCGCACCGTCCTGGCTCGGCGTGAGCGGGGTGGCCGAGGCGACCCCGGGCGTGCGGGCGAGCGCCTGCTGCACGGGCGTGCCGGGCGCGGCGCCCGGCGCCGGCACGATCACGACCGTGAACTGCCCGTTCACGCCCGGCCCGAAACCGGCGCTGATCGCGTCGTAGGCCTGCCGCGTGGTGCTTCCCGCGGGGTCGGCGCCTTCGTCGATATGCCCGAGTTGCAGGGAAAAGGCCGGTATCGCGAGCACCGCCGCGACCAGCACCCCGCCACCCAGAAATCGCCAGGGGTGCCGGTCCACGCGCACCGCATACCGGTGCCAGGCGCTTTCGCGGCCGTCGGCGGACTGTTCGGCGACCGGCCGCCGCACGTGCCACCGGTCGATCCGGCGTCCTGCCAGGCCAAGCAGTGCCGGGACGAGCGTGATCGCCGCGATCCCGGCTATCACCACGGTGACGGCGGCGGCGAGACCGAGCTTGCCGATGAACGTGACCCCGACCGCGAACAGCCCCATCAGCGCGATGACGACGGTGGTCGCCGCGATCAGCACCGAGCGCCCGCTGGTCGCCACCGTCCGGCCCGCGGCCGTCACCGGGTCGCCACCGTCGATCATGTGCTGCCGGAAGCGGGTGGTCAGGAACAGGGCGTAGTCGATCCCGACACCGAGGCCGATCATGATCGCCAGTGTCGGTGACGCCGTCGCGAACGTCGTCGTGGCGGCGATGAGGCCGAGGATGCCCAGCCCGGTGACGACCCCGATGATCGACGTGACGATCGGCAGTGCGGCGGCGAGCACACTGCCGAATGCCACCAGCAGAACCAGGATCGCGACGACGATGCCGACCAGCTCGGACCGGAAGTCGCCCGCGGCGGGCTCAGCCGCCTTGCCCAGTGTGCCGCTGTAGTCGACCTGGAGCCCGGGCGCGCGCGCCCCGGCGGTGGCCTGGTCGATCCCGTCGACGAGGCTCTGCCCCAGGGCGGTGGGCTTGTTGTCGAACTGCACGTTCGCGAAGACGACCTGCCCGCCGGGTGACGTCGTCGCCGGCGACAGCGGATCGGACACCGACACCACGTGCGGCACCGCCCGCACCTGCGCCGCGGCCTGTTCGACCGCCTGCGCCGGCAACGGCGCCGAACCGGCGTTGAAGACGATGCGCGCGCTGTTGCCCCCGCCGACAACGCCATGCTGGGCGAGCACCGCGCTGCCTTGTCCGGACTCGGCGCCGGGGAGGGTGAAATCGTCGCTGTACGTGCCGCCGACCAGACTGTTCGCCACCGTCGCGCCGGCAAGCACCGCCAGCCACACCAGGAGCACCGGCCAGGGATGCCCCGCACACCAACGGCCCGTGCGGGCGAGCCGATCCGGAGGCTGTTTCATCTCACCCCCAATTACCGGGATGAACCCGCACTCCAGCCTCGCCCCGCGCCCGCTCTCCCCCTAGGGCCGAAGGTCCCGCGTGTTTCACTCGGCGCCGCGGACGTCACTTTCGACGAGCTCCCGTTGCTGGTGGCCGGTCTGGCCCGCACGCCTGTGCCGAGGCGCCGACGCGTTCCGGCGCCGGATGATCAGGCGGACGGCCTTCATGACCGTACGGGTCAGCAGCGAGCCGATGCCCAGCCACGGCACCAGGAGAATGACGACGGATACCAGCGCGACGGCCACCACACCGGCATTGCCCTCGTGATAGCCGGCAAAGCCGAGGTTCCAGTAGTGCGCGACATTGATCATCGCGGTCTGGAAAAAGCCCGGCAGGAAAATGAGAATATTGACCAACGCCGCGACCAGAACCGGTACCACGATGGCGACCCAGACGGTGATGGTGACCCTGGTCCCCCGCCGGAAATTGGTGACCGAACGCTCGGCTTCACGCCGGAAGATGGTGTGCCGCAAGATGGGCCGGATCTGCTCGAACAGGTTCGGCACGCCGACCAGGTCACCGAGGATGTAGTACCCGTCCATCCGGACCAGCGGCATCAGTTGCTGCAGCATCTGCAGGTGGATCAGCACGATGACCGCCGGGATCGCGGCGAACCCCGTCGCCAGGTAGATCGCCCCGAGGATGATGGCGAACACGGCGTTGAAATAAATGCCGCCGAGATCGGTGCGTAGCCGGCCGCGCCGGTTGAGCCGGTAGGCATCGGTGACGTTGGTATAGAAGGCCGGTATCACGATCAGCACACCGACACCGATCGCGCCCGGCCGGCCGCCACCGTAATGACAACCTGCCGCGTGGCCGCACTCGTGAAACAGCGTGTTCGCGAGCAGTACGCCGAGCACGGCCAGCATCAGGGCCGGTGATCCGATCGATTGATGGATCGACAGGTTGGCGTGGCCGGTGCCCAGCAGCCAGACATCCAGGGCGACCAGCGCCAACGCCACGACAATCACGACGACGGGGGCGAACAGCGGCGCAAAGATCGCGGCAAGGCGGCGGACCACCTTGGCCGGCAGGAGAACACGATGAAGGGCCAAGGCGAGCAACGGGTCGGCCCGCGGCGCGGCGGCGACCGGCGGTCCCAAGGTGACCAGGCCCAGCGGCTGGAGCTTTTGTTCGATCAGGTAATGGGCCGCTTGCGGCGGCAGGTTTGCGCCGTAGGCCCGGCCCGCGAGCTCGGCCACCTCCTCCAGCGTCCGGTCGTCACCCACCGCCTCGGCGACCGCGTACAACATCCGGGACAGCAGCACCATCTGGCCGTCGCCCCGGGAAACCAGATAACGCGGCTCGTCGTAGCCTCCGCCTTCGTACTCCCCCAGCAGCGACACACCCTCGGCCCGGTGGGGGACGTCCATCCCAGCGGGGGCGGAAGCCGGCTCCGCAGAGCGTGCGTCCGGGACCGGCGCAATGGTGGGCGCTGGCGAAGACAGAGCGTGCGCTTCGGGCGCGCTCTGCGGCGAAATCGGTTGGGTCATCGAGGTTTCCTCCTCACGCACCCGCGACCGGCCGGACCTCGACCCGGCGGTAATGGGTGCTGGGTGTCACGGTCGGCGCCGAGCACCAGGTCGGTCCGGCGGCTCGGCCTCGCTGCGCGAATCACACGGCGGGAGCGACTCCGGAAGAAGCCACTCCCGCCGCGTGCTCCGTCCCCGCCGGAGCCACCTAGGCTCCGGCGGGGCGGGATGGCGTCACCATCTCGCCATCCGCGTCGCCAGCTAGCGGACGCCGATCCACTGGTTGGCGAGAGCAATCGCGTTGCTGTGCCAGCCACCCGCGTTGACCGCGATAGCGAGGTTGACAGCGACGATGTTGTTGATGGTGATACCGCCGAGCGCCTGCCGGGTGGGCAGTAACTCGGCCGACTCGCCGTCGAGCAGAGCCAGAGAGTGATCCGTCACGGAAATCTCCTTGGTTACTAGTCGCGGCTGCCGGCATGCTCACCCGGTGATGATCGACCGGCAGCTCGCGATGAGTAGTCGGCCAGGGTGTCAGTTCTGGATGACCACGATGGTCTGCTCGGCGTTGGCCGCCGCGAGACCCGAACCGTGGTTCACCGCGAGCGCGGCGTTGAGAGCGTTGATGGTCGCCGTGTTCCACGTCGACAGCGCCTCGCGTGCGGGCAGCAGGTCGGCACCCTGCAGGGACAGCTCCTGGATCGAGAATTCGGTCATTGTCGTTCTCCTCTCGGGATTTCTTTCTGGTTGTGTGCAACGCGGATTCCGTGCACCCGACCAGTAAGAGCCCTGACAGTCACCGCACCGTCACAACCAGTCCGCGATCGAATCCGGCCGTGGCCCGCACCACACACGGGAAAGCTGTTCACGAACAATGGCCGTGATTATGGCGACCTGTAACCCGAATCGCCGAGAATGGCACCGGCCTCCCGAATTGCCCGCATAAGGCATCGAGACCCGTGAAAAAACACAGAATGCAGTGCCGGGTGACCGGACTCCCAATAGTCGTCCGCACCCTCGGGGCAACCTGCACGTGCTGTACGAAAGTCCCCCAACTCATTGCGGGACAAACACTCTGAGCGAGATACCACGCACCGGGATGCCGAACCTCCTCAAAAGAATGAACTTCCGCGCTCGTGGCCGTGCGATCGCATTGCCCGTTGATGCGCGGCAATCGGGGAGGTAGCGTGATCCGGGGTTTGGTCATGTCGACGACTTCTCTGGAAAAGAGAGGGAATTTCCGGCGGCGGCCACCGTCCCGGACCTCGACGATCAGCTACACAACCTGACAGGTGCCTGACCGGTGGGAGGGGGCGGTTTGCACCTTGGCGACCGCTTTGATCAGCCACACCCGGTGTGGCGAGAATCAGCGTGTCAATTCACACCGTTCCGTTGTCCTCAGCGCAACGTGCGGAGCAGCTGTCCACACTGGACTCCCTTTCATACTTTCGTCCCCACCCTCCGGGAGCACGGCACGCACATCACTCGGCGTGAGGAAAAGAAAGGAAGACGATGAGAGACGTACGAAGCGAGCGAGGAAGATGGCTGAGACCCGGGGACCCCAGCGAGGGATGCCATCTCACGCTCGTCGGGGGATTTTCTCTGCGCCACGGCGGTTCACGAATTGAACTGGCACCGGGCGTCCAACGTCTCGTCGCCTTCCTCGCGCTGCGTCAACGCCAGCCTCGTGGCTATGTGGCCGGCATATTGTGGCCCGAGCAGTCTCAGGAAAACGCGCTGGCCAGCCTTCGCACCGCGGTGTGGCGGGCCCGCTCCCATGTACCGGAACTATTGACCTCGACCAGACACGACGTAGACCTTCACCCCGACGTCACGGTGGACGTCCACCAGCTGGCCGAGGTCGCGCGCTACCCCCTCGACCAGAGCAGGCTGCAATCCCTGGCCGACCAGCGCGGCGTGCTCGACATTCTCGCCTCGCACGGCGAGCTGCTCCCTGGCTGGTATGACGACTGGGTGCTGGTGGAGCGCGAGCGAGTGCGGCTGCAGCACGTGCGCGCCCTGGAAACCCTTGCCGACCAGCTACTCCGCGGTGATCAACCCAGCGACGCGGTGCGCGCCGCTCTCGCCGCGACGACTCTCGAGCCTTTCCGGGACAGCGCCCACGCCGTGGTCATGCGTGCGTACCTGAGCGAGGGCAACACATCCGAGGCCATCAGGCACTTCCAGCACTACAGGTCTCAGCTGCACCGAGAGCTCGGGGTCGGGCCGTCGATAGCCGTGCAACGGCTCATCCGCCCGCACCTCGCCCGGTTCGCCGGCTGAGCGAACCACTTCCATGAAGAACCGGCGCTTGCGGCCCACCTGGTGAAATCCGCTCAGGCTCGTTCCGGCGGGACGGCAGCGCGAAGGGCCGCCTCGATCGCCCGCGCGAGGGTTTCCAGATAGGTGTCGTCGGCCTGGCCGCCCATGACCAGCATGCGAAGTCCCAGCGGTGCCACCAACAGGTCCATCGCGAGTTCCGCGTCGAGTTCGGCCGGCAGCTCGCCACGGTCGATCGCCGCCTCCACCAGTCGCCGTGCCGCGGCGCGCCGCGGCACGGCGACCAGTTCCTGCAGGGCATCGTTGAGCGCGGCACTGTGCGCCGCCTCCGCGAGTAGGCCGAGGCCGATCCGGCTGACCAGCGGGTTGCCGAGCTGATCGCGGAAACGGCCGAGCATCTCGCGGAGATCTGTGCGCAGGGCGCCGGTGTCCGGGGCGGGCGGTAGGGATCCGCGCACCGCGTGCCCGATGAGGTCGGTCAGCATGGCCTCCTTGGAGGGCCAGCGCCGGTAGAGCGCGGCCTTGCCCACCCCTGCCCGCCGTGCGATCGCGTCCATCGACGTGCGGGCGTAGCCGTTGTCGCCCAGTTCCGCGAACGCGGCGGCTTCGATCGCCTCGGTCACTCCCTGCCGCAGCACCGCTCCGCCGCTCGTGCGCCGCTTCGGCGCGTCTTGCTTCGTCATGGCCGCGATCCTAACCCGGACGGAACGGTTGCGTTCCATTGAAAGGGTCACTATCGTCATCCGAGGAAGAAGGAACGAGACCGTCTCGTTCTGACGGATTGGGGCAGGCGATGAAGTTCATCTTTGAGGACGAGTCGTTCTCGTTCGAGGCGCTGCGAGCCGCCGGCTACGCCACCTACAGTGGCGCCGAACTCGGCGAAGTGCTCGTGACGTGCCGGCAGGTCCCGGAAGGCGACGAGCAGGCCTGGTCGGCGGAATGGGCCGCGACCGCCGAGCGGGTGGAGGCCATCGGGCGGACCGCGCTGGCGGCCGGGCACAAGGTCAGCGCGCGCGAGGCGCTGCTGCGCGCATCGAACTACTACCGGACCGCCGACTTCTACCGCCGTGACGACCCGGTCAACGATGCCGAGTCCGCCCGCCTTTCCGCCGCCTCGCGGAAGACGTTCGCCGATGCCGCGGAACTGTTCGACTTCCCGGCCCGGCCGGTGCGCATTCCCTTCGAGGACACCACCTTGCCCGGATATCTGTTCCTCGTGGACGACTCCGGAGCGCCCCGGCCGACGGTGGTCTACCACGGTGGTTACGACTCGACTCTGGAGGAGGATTATCTGGCGCTGGCGGCCGGCGCGCTGCGACGCGGCTACCACGTGCTCGCCTTCGACGGCCCCGGTCAGGGCAGCGCCCTGCGCGAACAGGGCATCCATTTCCGGCCGGACTGGGAAGCGGCCGTCACCCCGGTCGTCGACTACGCCCTGACGTTGCCGGAGGTCGACGCGAACCGGATCGTGTTGATCGGCACCAGTCTCGGCGGCTATCTCGCGGCCCGCGCGGCGGCGTTCGAGCACCGCCTGGCGTCCTGCGTTCTGCACGACGGCGTCTACGACGTACACGAAGCCTTCCACCAGCTCTCGCTGGGCGATGCGGACATCAGCCGCGACGGGCTGGCGAAGGTCAGCACGCAGACGCGGTGGGCCGTGCTCAACGGCCTGTGGACCTTCGGCGTCGACAGCGCCAAGGAACTGGTGGAAGCGACCAAGTCGTACACGATGCAGGGAATCGCCGACCGGATCAGCTGCCCGACGCTGGTACTGGAAGCCGAGGCCGATCAGTTCTTCAAGGGCCAGCCAGAGCAGATCCACGACGCACTGACCTGCCCAAAGGAACTCTTCGTCTTCGCGGAGAACGAAGGCGGCGGGGAGCACTGCCACGAGGGCGCCCTCGCGCTGTGGCACCAGCGCGCCTTCGACTGGCTGGACGGCGTACTCGCGAACTGAACAGCCTCACCGACGAAACCGAGGTGGATCCACTGACCGGGCAGCCGGAACAAACCGATTTCCCGGTGACCCTCACCCGGCTGGATCCGGCGTCGTCGTCAGGTTCCTCATCGCCGCCAGGGTCTGGTTGATGGTGGCCGGAAGGTCGGGGTCGCCGTGCTGGTTGAGCCAGCGGGTCACGGCCAGCCGGAACGTGGTCCCGGCGATCTCGGCCGCCAGCTGGGCGGTCAGGTCGTCGACGCCGCGGTCGCGGAAGCCCTGCTCCAGAGCCTCCGACAGCAGCGAGAACTTGCGCAGCTCGCGCTCACGAAGGGCGGGTTCGGCGTCGATCGCGGCCCGTCGGCGTAGCAGGTAGTCGAGGCCGCGGCCCTCGAAGATCTCGGCCGCGGCCGGGGCCAGGCCCTCGGTGATCAGCTCCATCGGGCCGAGTGACGGCGGGGCCTCGGCCATGACGCGGGCCACTCGCTCGGGCAGCAGCTCCTCGCCGGCGAACAGCACCTCACGTTTGTCGGCGAAGTACCGGAAGAACGTCCGGGTCGTGAGCCCGGCCCGCGCCGTGATCTGCGGCACGGTGGTCTCGGTGAAACCCTGCTCGAGGAAGAGATCGAGCGCGGCCTGCTCGAGCCGTTCCCGCGCACCCGGCTGCCATCGACCCATGCGCCGGATTCTAGTGATGACATGTCGTGTCGTGCTATGTCATAGTGATGACATGACGTGTCATGGCTGAGGGAGGCGAAGA
This sequence comes from Amycolatopsis pithecellobii, assembly GCF_009707865.1. GTDB lineage: Bacteria > Actinomycetota > Actinomycetes > Mycobacteriales > Pseudonocardiaceae > Amycolatopsis_E > Amycolatopsis_E pithecellobii. The sequence continues at coordinate 207,756 of NZ_WMBA01000003.1, read as the reverse complement.
TGACCGGTGAGATCTGGGTGCTCGGCGCGACGGGACGGGTCGGCCGGGAGGCGGTGGAGCGGCTGCGGCAGGCGGGCGCCGAGGTGGTGGTGAGCGGCCGCGACCGGGAGCGGCTGACCCAGGTGAGTCCGGACGCCCGGGCGGTGACCGGCTCGCTCGACGAGGTCTGCGCGCGGCTGGCCACCGAGGCACCGAGCGTCGTGATCAACACGGTGGGCCCCTTCGCGGTCACGGCGTCGCGGGTGGCACGGGCCTGCCCGCCGGGCACCCACTACGTCGACGTCGGCAACGAACTGAGCGCGTTCGAACAGCTCCACGGCATGGACCGGGAAGCGGCGGCGACCGGTCGCACGCTGGTCTCCGGGGCGGGCTTCGGCGTGCTAGCAACCGAAAGCATCCTGCTGCATCTGCTGGCGGCCGGGGAAAAACCTTCGCGAGTTCGCGTCGACGCCGTCGCGTCAGTCGCGATCGAACCCGGCGCCCTCGGCGAAGCCCTGGCCGCCACCATCGTGCACGCGTTGCTCGACGGCGGCCGCGAGGTGCGGCAGGGCCGGATGGTCCGTGCCCGGGCCGGCCGGGCCGCTGAGCGCTCGACCACCCCGGACGGCGATGTGGTCACCACCGCTTCCGTGGGTGGCGGCGAGCTTTTCGCGGCGTGGCAGGCCAGCGGTGCCCTGTCGGTGATCGGCGCCTCGGCTCTCGCCCCGGCCAACCCGGTCGTCCGGGCGGCTCTGCCGGCGATCGGTGCCGTGCTGCGTTTGCCCGGCCTGGCCGGCTTCGCCACCCGGCGGCTCGCCCGCGTCACGTCGACCACGGCCAAGGAACGCCCGCGCCGATCGTCCTGGGGCCGCGCCCGAGTCGAATGGCCCTCCGGTCGCGTGCGTGAGGGCTGGCTGCGCACCGGCGACGGCATGACGTTCACCGTCGGCTCCGTCACCGAGGTGGCCCTGCGCCTGGCCAAAGGCGAGGGCCGCCCCGGTGCGTTCACCCCGGCCAGGCTCTTCGGCCCCCAGGTGGCGCTGGCCGCCGGCGCCGAGTTCGTGGTCTAGTGCCGGGCAGAAATATCGAGGAGCAGTTTCGCGGCCACTGTCGCCCCGTCGGGACGGATCGTGCCGGCCACCGTCCTGGCTTCGGCCCGGATCTCCGGGGTGAGGGCCGTGGTGAGCGCGGCGGACAGGGAGCCGACCGTCGGCGCCCGGCCCTCGTGTGCCACCCCGATACCCAGCTCGGCCACCCGGGCGGCCCAATGCGGCTGGTCCGCAACCTGGGGCACGATCACCTGGGGCGCACCGGCCCTGGCCGCGGTCGTGGTGGTGCCCGCGCCGCCGTGGTGCACGACGGCCGCCACCCTCGGGAACAGTGCCTGCTGGTTCACCTCACCGACGACGAAGCAGTCGTCGGCGTCGTCGATCCGGGTCAGTTCGGCCCAGCCCCGGGCGAGGAGGACCCGGCGGCCCTGCGCGCGGACCGCCTCGATGGCCACCTGGGCGATGTCCTTGGGGATGTACGAGGCCATGCTGCCGAAGCCCACATATACCGGTGGCGCGCCGGCGTCCAGGAACGCCTCCAGCCCATCCGGGAGTGGACGGTCGTCGGGCAGGATCCACGCCCCGGTCTGCACGACGTCGAGATCCGTCCTGCCTTCCGAGGGACACAGCACCGGGTCCGCGGCGAGCCACGGCTGCCCGGTGAGGACGTGGTCGCGGACGTTGTCCACCGGTGGCAGGCCGATCGCCGCCCGATGGGTGTTGAGTGCTTCGCCGTACAAGGCATTCACCCGCTGCGCGTCCTGCTCCCACAGCACCCGGTTGTCGGTCTCGCCCTCCGGGGACGGTGTGCCGGGTCGCCTCCCCGGCGGGAAATGCCGCGACGGCAGCCCGAGGAGATGGAAGCACGCGAGCACATACGGGATGCCCCGTTTCTCGGCGACGTCCCGGGCGCCGGCCGGCATCAGACCGGTCGCCAGCAGCCCGTCACATCCCTCGGCCGCCGCGCTGAGCGTCTCGAACCGCGCGGCGACCAGCGCGGGTGCGAGCTTGAACGCGTCCTGCGGCGTCGGCGGCTTCGGGTTGGCCACCACCGAGTGCACCGTCGGGCCGAGCGGCACCAACGGCACGCCGGCACGCGCCAGCAGCGCCGCGAAATCCTCATCCGGCGGCGCCGCCACCTGCGCCTCGGCGCCCAGTTCCCGCAACGCCACCGCGAGCCCCGCCAGCGGTTCGACGTCCCCGCGCGATCCCCATGTCGTCAACAAGAAACGCACTGCAGAGTCCCCATTTCCCCTCGTCCTGACCTTCGGCCGGCCATTCTGAGGGACGACCCGGGTCTTGCCGCAAGCCCCCCTGTCGGCTATATGTTGAAAGTGGAAGGGATCAGCTGAGTTTCACCAGCGTTTTTCCCACACGGTCTGCCGGTCCAGGTGATCGAACACGATGAAACCCTTGAGCGACAAGCGTTTGACGATGGCCACGGACACGTTGTCCAGTTGTACTGGGAGATCGCCCCGCACAGCGCTACGCGCCCGTGGGGCCGGCACGCTTCGCGCCATCGATCCGGCCGCGAGCCCGACCGCACCCGCCGCACCGGAGATGAAAACCACATCGCCCTTGGCCACCGGAGCGATCTCGGTCAGACCGATATAGGCGGTGAGCCCCGTCCCGCCGAGCACCCCCAAATAGTCGGACAACTGCGGCGAGCCGGATCTCTATCCCCGCGTCGGCTTGGTTCACCGTTGCCAGCCATGACAGAGACAGTGCACGGACATGGGGACGCACGTGGTCCGAGGACACGATCACGGCTCAAGCACCGTGGTGGCAGCCGGGGACCGCTTCGGGCTAGCACGCCGGCAACATGGGATACCTGGTGGGCGAAGTGGTCCGGCGAGTGTCGGGCCTGCCGCTCAAGGAGTTCGTGCGGACCGAGATCGCCGAGCCGCTCCAGGCAGACTTCCAGATCGGACCAGGGCGGGAGACGACGATCGCATGGCCGAGATCATCCCTCCCCCACCCCTGGAACTGGATAAAAAATCTGCTTCTGGGGCGGTTGGGGTGGCTCGATGATCGTGCTGGATCCCGGCCGCCGCTGACGATTTCCGTTGAGTCAGCTGTTCACTCCGCGCGCCGGCGAGAACAGGTGGTCCAGACAAAGGTTGAGCGCATCCTCCAGATGGTCGGCGGAGCCGGTGGAGAGCATCATGCTGACACCGCCTTGGATGGCGGTAACCACCGCCGCGGCGGTGCGCTGGGCGTCGAGCGCCGGATCGGCCTCGCCGGTCGCCTGGGTGGCCTCGATGCCGGCCCGGACGCACGCCTGCCACTGCCCGATCAGCTGCGCCGTGACGGCCTGGGCCGCCGGGCTGTACCGGCCCACATCGGCGACCAGGATCCCGAGCGGACAATGCAGTCCTTGGCTGCGGTGCTGCTCGACGACGACATCGCGCCACTTCTCCCAGGCCGCGCGCGAAGTGAGCTCGCCGAGATACGGCTGCTGGTCGTTGAACACCCGCTCGGCCTCGAGTTCGGCGACCGCGAGCAGGAGTTGCTCCCGCCCTTCGGGGAAATAGTGGAACAACTGGCTCTTGCCCGTGCCACTGCGCCGGCACACGTCGTCGAGCGTGATGACATTCAGGCCGCGTTCCCGGATCTCGGTCGAGGCGGCTTCGACGATGCGCCCGCGGGTCGCGGCACCCTTCGCGGTGGTCATGCCCGGATCGTACTGGCACGCGCCGCCGGATTGTACTTGCTGGTACATTTTGCCGTGCCTACGGTGGCCGCATGAAGGCGATCGTGATCAACGAAGCAGGTGGGCCGGAGGTCTTGGAGCTGCGCGAGCGGCCGGCTCCCCGGCCGGGCCCCGGGGAGATTCTGGTGGACGTCCGCGTGGCGGGCGTGAACTTCTTCGATACCGCCATCCGCAGGCAGCGCCTGGCGGAGGTGCCGGGCGCGGAAGGCGCCGGCGTGGTGGTGGAGACGGGCGAAGGCGTGCACGAGTTCGCCCCGGGCGATCGGGTCGCGTGGTTGACGATCAATACGCACGGCAGCTACGCCGAGCAGATCGTGCTCCCCGCCACCGGTGCCGTCGCGGTGCCCGACGCCATCGACGACGAGACGGCCGCGGCCCTGCTCCTGCAGGGCCTGACCGCGCACCACTTCAGCACCGTCTCCCACCCGGTGCAGCCTGGCGACATCACGCTCGTGCACGCCGCCGCCGGTGGGGTCGGGATGCTGCTCACCCAGCTCATCAAAGCCCGTAGCGGCACCGTGATCGGCCTGGTGTCGCGGCCCGAAAAGGTCGAGACCGCCACCGAGGCCGGCGCTGATCACGTCCTGGTCTCCACCGGTGGCGCGTTCGTCGAGCCGGTGCGGGAGCTGACGGGTGGCGCGGGCGTGCACGCGGTATTCGACGGCGCGGGTGCCACCACGTTCCACGCGTCGCTGCAGGTGCTGCGCACCCACGGCACGCTGGTGTTCTACGGGCCGCTTATCGGGGACGTGCCGGTCATCGCGATGAACGAGATTCCGCGCAGCACCCGCCTCACCTACGGCGTGACCGAGGACCACATCCGCACGCCCGAGGAACTCAAAGCGCACACGAGCGAGCTGTTCACGCTCGTGGAGAAGGGCGAGCTGGTCGTCCGGATCGGAGGCCGCTACCCGCTGGCCGAGGCAGCACGGGCCCACACCGATATCGAATCACGCAGGACCACGGGCAAACTGCTGCTGATCCCGTAAAGGCGTTGCGGGGAGGCCATTGTGCGGTGCGATGGCCTCCCCGGATAGCGATCACGACCCCGTCGTCAGCTTCTTCAACTGAGCCAGTTCGGCCTCCATCGCGGCGATGAGTTGCGCCGGGTCATTGGATACGGTGGATGGCCCCAGCGGCCGGAGCGTAGAGACGGCGCTATCGGCGATCTGATCCGCGATGGGCTCGACCGGGTGCCCTGGGCCTGGTTCGAACCACCAGGCAACCCAGTTGCACATGCCGATGACAGACAGGGCCGCGACCCGGGGATCGCGGGTCACGAACCGTCCCGCCGCCACACCGGATTTGATGACGTCGACCAGAAGATTGAGGACGTCACGGCGGCCTTGCAGAAACTCACGCGCCAGTTCCGGGGGAAGCGCGGATTCCGAACGATCAAGCATTCGAAACCGGGTCCGGTTACGGGCGCGATCGGTGACCATGTGCGCCGCCAGGCGGCGCAAGGTCTCGGGCTCATCGAGGCCGAGATCGACGATGCGGCGCATTTCCTGGACGATCTGGCTGGTCATCTCGGCGACCAGACCAGCAAGGATCTCTTCCTTACTGCGCACGTAGTAGTAGAGAGCCTGCCGGCTGACTCCCACCGCGTCGGCGATGTCCTGAGGCGTTGTCCCCGCGTACCCTCTTTCGGCGAACAGGCGGGCGGCCTCTTCGTAAATCTGGGCCAGGACCAGATCGCGGCGCTTCGATCGCCTGCGCCGCGGAGCACTTGTTCCGGCCTCGTCCTCGGGCTCCGGGGTGTCCTCGACGGGGCTTTCGGCCGGTGCCGCACCCTTGGTCCTGGCTGACGATCGACGAGCTACCACGTTGTCATCCTAGCTACCCGCTTTTCAAATCGTTTCACGCACGGCGACGAGCTCGAACCGCTCGGCGAGCCATGGCCCCAGGACATCGGCGGCCACTTCGTATCCGGTGGGCTCATCCGGTCGCAATGGCTGACCGAAATGCATCCCCCGGACCACGCTCCGGGACTTGTCCGCCGCCGGAATCGCACCGAACATCCGGTCGGCATCGTCGGGATAAGCGGCTTGATCCCCGGAGAACTCCAGATACAGCGTGGGAACGTGAATTCCGGCGGCGCATCGTTCGAAAACCGCATTCGAGCTGAGGCCGGACCAGGTGGACAGCCACGCATCCGGAGTGGTCAGCCTGCCGAACCCGACCAAGCCATAATTCGTCAAATCGGGGCGGCGCCCGAAAAGCGAGCCATAAGGCCGGTCGTTCGGGCTCAGGCTCAAATCCACATAGCGCGGATCGGCGTCCGTCCGGTATGTGGTGATCAACCGGGGAGCCAGCGCCGCACGCCTGTCCCGGGGATCCTCCGTCCGCGCATATCGGGCACGCGCCTGGGCCGCTTCGCCGGCACGCTCACGCGCGACGGCATCGATATGTTTCATCCGCCGCAGCTGAGCCTGCCGATACCGCGTCAGGAAATCCGGGGCATAACTCGACGCGGCCGGCGGAGTGGCGAAGCCGTTGCGCGGGTCGAACATGTCGAGCTCCGGCACGACGCTCAACGGGTCGTCGTCGCTCGCGACGGACGGGTCGATGCAGCTCAGCAGCACCCGCCCTTGACCGGGGTGCGGGGCCAGGAAGAGGGCCGCGTCCGGCACCGGCATCACCGCGCCGGCGAGGGCGATCGGCCGGCCGGCGGGTGTGACGTCGATGCGGAGCTCCGGTCGAAGAGCGGCCTGCTCGATGTAGAACGCGGACAAGGCCCCGCCGCCGGAGTGACCGAACGTGATAACCGATTCGAAGCCGAGGTCCCGCAGGAACACCTGTCCCGCGGCGAGATCGAGGATGGCTTGCTCATGGACCAGGTTCAGATCGTTGTTGGGCGAGCGGGTGTCCTGGGTCCAGACGGACGCGCCCATGGTGAGAAACCAGCCGATCATCGGGTGATGGGCGAGCGACTGGCGAGGATGCATCAGCACCATCACCGTGCTGGAGCCCGGAAGGCGATGCAGGACACCGCAAACCTGTGCGCCATCGAATGTCTTCAGCTCGTGGAGACTGGTCTGGACCGACTCCGGCGCCGCGATCCCCGCGACGGTTCGCCCGGCTCCCAGCCGGTCCACCGCCTCAGCCATGCGCACCGTCCTTTGTGGTTCCCGCGGACGGCTCCAGGCGCATGACGGTCTTGTCCCATCGCACGACGGTCCCCCCGCTGATCGCGGCCACCGAACTGAACCACACCGCGTTCCGGCACGCCGTCGCGTTCCGGTCGATCTCGAACGGACCGGCGCTCCTCAGCTCGAAATACGGGCCGCGCCGCACCACGGCCACCGCGGGGTTCTTGGCCGCGACCTGCGCCAGGGGCCGGAAATCGGCGACGTCGAGGATGTACAACGTGATCATACGAACGTGCCCTCGGCCGGCTCGCCGGCGTACCGGCTCGCGATCAGCTCTGCCTTGATCTCGAAGAACCGCTGGAGAGACGGCTCCGGATCGTCGGCCACCGCGATGAGCGCATCGGCACTGAGATTGGCGTCGATGTCGTCCTCGACGGTGATCGCCCGGAGCGGACGTGTGACCTCGATCAAGTAGCCGTTCGGATCCGTCACATAGATCGATTCCACCGTCTCGTGGCGGACCTGGAGCTCACACGGGTGATCGCTGGCATCGAGCCGGCGCCGGTACTCCAGCAGGTCCTCCTCGGTGTCGACGTGGATGGCCAGATGCCGTGCCCGCTTGAGAAGTTCGGGAAGCCGCGTGTCCTCGTACTTCTCGACACCGAAGTAATAGAAGAAGGCAAGCCGGTCGCCTTGGCCGATATCGAAGAAAAAGTGGATGAAGTCCGGATGCGCCTCCGGGCCCCAGCCCAGTGCGCAGGTCGCATGCACGACCGGGAAGCCGAGTACGTCACGGTAGAAATGGATGGTCGCCTTGGGGTCGTAGGTCGGAAACGCGGCATGGTCCACACCGCGCACCGTGTGGGTCAGCTCAGTCATGATGAGCTCCTTTCGAGTTTGTCAGAGCGGATCGGCGACGACCGCGGTCTAGACCTCCGGCGTCTCGCTGCGGGCGTACTTCCGCAGCAGCTTCTTGTCGATCTTGCCGACCTGGCTCGCCCTGGGCATTTCGTCGAGCCACACGATCCGCTCGGGCCACTTGTACTTCGCGACACCCAGGTCCTCGAAGTAGGCCCGCATGGTGGCCAGGTCGTGCCGGACCCCGGCGCGCCCGACCACATAGGCGCACGCCCGCTCGCCGAGGCGCGTGTCCGGCATGGCGACGAGTGCCGCCTCCATGATGTCGGGGTGGCTCACCAGAAGCAGCTCGATCTCCTCGGCGTTGATCTTCTCCCCGCCGCGATTGATGAGGTCTTTGATCCGTCCCTCGATGGTGAAGCACCGCACGCCTTCGATGGTCGTCGCCATCGCGAGGTCGCCCGTGCGGTAGAAGCCGTCCGAGGTGAACGCCCGCTCGTTGTGCTCCGGCGCGTCGTAATACCCGCGGATGGTGTACGGACCGCGGACGCATAATTCCCCGACTGTGCCGTCGGGCAGGTCGTTTTCGGTGCCCGGCTCGAGAATGCGAACCTCGTCATGCTCGGAGATCGGGATGCCGACGGTGGTGGCCCGCACCTGAGCCGGAGCGTCGAGCGGCGTCGTCATGCACAGCCCCTCCCCCATGCCGAACAGCTGTCCCGCCCAGATTCCCCGCTCCTGCAAGGCGGCGAAGTGGTGGCCCGGCACCTTCTTCCCGCTGAAGATGACTCGCTTAAGGGCAGCTGCCTCCGCCAGCCGTTCGTCGCTTGCCGCCTCGTACGCGAAGGGGCCGAGCACGATATCGGTGGCGGCTTCCCCGGCGAGGAGCCCATACAACGGCTCAAGGGATGGCACACCCAGGATCGCGGTGGCACCGACCGAGTGCGGCCCATGGATCCCGCAGACAACGCCCGCGTTGTGCATGACGGGGGCGATGTAGGCGACGCGGTCATTCCGGTCCCACTCGAGGACCGCGGCGTAGCGCTCGGCGTTGTACCAGTACTCGCCGTGCAGCCGCGGGATGACCTTGGGCACGCCGGTCGTGCCGCCGGACAGTTGGTAGACGGCCACGTCATGCGGGGCGAGACCGTCCTGAATGGACTCGACCAGCCGTCTCGCCTCCTTGGCATCGATATCATTGCCCAAGTCGGAAACGCTGACGACGTCGGCGGTATCGGCGGGTATCGGGCCGCTCACGAGAACTCGCCACGGCCGCTGCGCCTGCGCTGCGGTCTCCTTCGCGAACCCCACAAGATCGAAGCCCGGGTTCGCCGCTTCGACGATGTGTGCCACCGGCTCGGTTTGCCGGCCGATCTCGCTGATCTCATGCCGCCGGTGCAACGGAAGGGTGCAGACGGGCACCAATCCCGCCTTCAGCAGGGCATACCAGGTCACCACCGTTTCGGCGGTGTTGTGGAGCTGCAAAAGCACGGCACCCCCGACCGGAAGGCCCAGCGCGTGCAGGCCGGCCGCCCGTTGATCACTGAGGCGATCGAGCTCGGCATAGGTCAGCCGAACACCTCCGCAAACCAGAGCTTCGCGGCCCTTCTCGCGTTCGGCGACGCGCCGGAAACACCGGGCGAGCGGCTCGGAGTGCCAGGCGCCGCTGGCGAGATAGCCGGCCACGACGTCCGGCGGGAACGACACCAGCTTGCTGGAGGCGGTGGTCATGAGAATCTCCTGGACTCGGTGATCGAGGCAAGATCGATGCGACCAGCGGCGATACCCGCGGCCAGATCTGCCGAAAACTCCGCGGGTGCGCGGACCGAGGTCAGCAGACCGGCCTCGTTCCGCAGTCGTTCGGCGACGTCGAGGCGCTCCAATAGTGCCACTCGCGTCGGCGGCCCGTCGAGTTCCACGCCGTCGGCGCGAGCACGGTCCACGGCGGCACGACGACCGGAAATGAACAGGTCCGCGGCCTCGTCACGAGGATCTCGCAGGTCGCACGATTCCCGGAGAAGCTCGAGCCCGCTGCGAGCGGCGTCCCGGCTGCGGAGCGCGAATGCGCCGTTTCGCAACGGCCGGCTCATGACCCAATCGGTCAGCGAATCCGGCTCGCGAGGCGGGGCATCGCCTGCGAACTGGCGCAGGGCAAGCTCGGCCAGCTTCGGCTCGCGCTCCTGAAAGGCATCGAGGGAGACGTTCCCGGCACGGGTGATGAACGACAGCAGCAGACGCTCCGGTGGCATGTCCAGGCGCGACACATAGGACTCCCACCAAAACTGACTGCGGTCCGCCAGCGCCTGCAAGCGGGCGACCCGGGGTGCCCGAACCTGCTGGTAGGTCGCGAAGGCGGTGGACAGATCATCGTGGCGCGCAAGCGCCCCCGACAACGCGATCGCATCTTCCATCGCGAGCTTGGTACCCGACCCGATCGAATAGTGAGCCGTATGCGCGGCATCACCGAGCAGGACGATATTGCCGTCATACCAACGAGCGCACCGCACCGTCCGGAACTGGGTCCAGCGACTGTGATTACCCAGCAAAGCCCCTCCCGCAAGGTGAGGGGCGAAAATCTTCTCGAGATACGCCAGCGTGGTCGTATCGGACTCGCCCGGTTGGAGCCCCTCCGAGGTGTGCTCGAAGCCGGCCGCCCGCCAGGTATGTGGATCCGTCTCCACCAAGAACGTGCTGCGGTCGTTCCGGAACGGATACGAGTGTGTCGTGAAGACGCCGTGTTCGGTGTGCACCGCGGCGAAGACGGCATCGGGAAGCGCGAAGTCCGCACCACACCAGATGTAGCGCTGACGCCCGAGTGAAACCTGGGCACCGAAAGCGTCCGCGCGCGCCGACCTCGTCGCGCTACCGGCCCCGTCCGCCGCGACCACGATATCGGCATCGATCTCGAACGCACTGTGCCGCGCGCCGATCTCCATGCGGACACCGGCGTGTTCGGCTTGGTGATACAGGATCCGCAGCAGCTCCGCCCGTGCGATGGCGGTCTGGTCGTTCCCGGCCATCCAGGCCGACCCGCGCTCCGCATGCAGGCGGACGCCATGGCCACGTTGGGCCTGCCGTGCGATCAGTTCGAACGTCTCCGGATCGCTCGCACTCAGGCTTTGCTGCGTGCTGATACTCAGGCCGACTCCGAACCCGAAGGTCGCCAGCGGGGGGTGTTCCTCGTACAGCACGACCTCGTCATCGCGGCCGGCCATCCGGAGAAGTCGCGCGACGAACGCACCCCCGGGGCCGCCGCCGACGACCGCTATCCGCCGCCTCATCGGACCGATCCGGTCAATTCTGTCAGCATGACCACCTCGATTTGTCAGTAGTGCCAAAAGACTGACAGAATTGCCAGGCACTGTCAATCGTCCCAGGAGGCGTCATCGCATGACCTCAGCCACCACGCCGGCAACGAGCCCGAGCTCGTCCCGGACAGCGCTCATCACCGGGGGATCCGCGGGCATCGGACTCGCCATCGCGCAGATGCTCGCCGAGGAAGGCTTCGATCTCACGCTCGTGGCCCGCGACGAGAACAAGCTCGGCTCCGCGGCCCGAGGCCTCGTCCCGCTCGGCGCCCGGGTGGCGACGCTCAGCGCCAACCTCGCCTCACCCGATGTCGGGACGCGGGCAGTCGAGTCGCACTTGGCCGAGTTCGGCGGCCTGGACGTACTGGTGAACAACGCCGGCGTGGGATTCGTCGGTCCTATCGCCGACAAGTCCCCCAAGCAGCTCGAACTGGAGCTGTCGCTGAACTTCAAGGCCGCCTATCTGACCTTGCAGGCAGCCATCCCGTCTCTCGTCAAGAGCGCGGCAGCGGGCGGGAAGAGTGTCGTGGTCAACGTCAGTTCACTGACGGCCAAGGAGAATCCGCCGAACGGCTCCGCATATGCGGCCACCAAGGCGGCGCTGGTCTCGTTGAGCAACGTGGCGCACGCCGAACTGAGCCGGCATGGCATCCATGTCACCGCGCTGCTTCCCGGCTTCGTCGACACGCCGGGGACGTCATGGGCGCCCGGCTCGATCCGCGACCGGATGCTCACGGCCGACGACGTGGCCGAGGCCGTCCGCTTTCTTCTCCGGACCTCGGACCGGTGCTTCGTGCCCGAGATCATGATGACCACAGCCGGTCCCAGCGTGTGGCACTCCCCGATCGACTGGGAGCGTGCCGGCGACACCACATAACCTGCCCACCCCCGCACCATCGGTCACATGTGTCAGACTATTGACATATTTGCAAGAAGCTCAGTATCGTAGGCAGGCAATGCACGGCGTCCGCGCCTTTGCGCCGCGGGCGAGGTGCCGCGAGGATTGCGAATTCGAACCGAAGCCATTCTTTCCAGACGGGATGATTATTCGATGCTATTCCGCCGGAGCACGTCCGACCCGGCCGTTCGAAGCAGGAGGCCCGGGGCGTGACTCGAAAAGACAGCATCAGGATCGGTGTCGACATCGGCGGCACCTTCACTGACGTGGTGCTGAGCGCAGGTGGCGCGCTCGTCTTCACCGCCAAGGTGATGACGACCTACGGCGACCTGCTGGAAGCCATCCGGGCCGGTATCGACAGGTGTCTGGCGGCACTGCCCGGACCCGGCCCTGACCTTCCCTCCGATGTCTCCACCCGGCTCATCCACGGCACGACCCTGGTGTCGAACGCCTACGTGACGCGAGACGGAGCCGAGGTCTCGCTCGTCACCACGGACGGCTTCCGTGATGTGCTGGATTTCCCTCAGTTGCAACGATTCGATATCTGGGACCTCGACATCGAGTACCTGCCGCCCTTGGTGGACAAGCAGAACATCCACGAGGTGGCAGAGCGCACCGATTTCCAGGGCGCCGAAATCGCGGCCCTCGATCACGACGCGATCAAGAAAATCGCCCCTCGTCTGACGGAAACGGTCGCGGTCTCGCTGCTGAACTCGCATATGAACCCGGCTCACGAGCGCGAGGTGCGCGATGCGCTGCTGGCACTGCGCCCCGAACTCGAAGTGTCCCTGTCGTCGGACACCTCACGCGAGGCCGGCGAGTACTACCGCACCATCACGGCCGTCGCGAACGCCTTCGTCAAACCGGTGATGAAGCAGTATCTGGCCCGGCTCGAGGACGAAACCCATGCGCGACTCGGCGCGGACAGCAGGTTCATGATGATGCTGTCCGACGGCGGCCTGTGCTCGGCGCGCACCGCGCAGGACCTGCCGGTGCGGATCGTCGAATCGGGGCCGGCCGCCGGCGTGACGGCGGCACACGCGTTCATCGGCTCCTCGGACTTCCTCCGCGAGGCGGGAGCGCCCGTCGTCGCGCTCGATATGGGCGGGACCACCGCCAAGATCGTTTTCATCGAGCCGCACGCACCCATCGAGCTCTCCCACACCATCGAGGTCGCGCGGGACGAGCTGCACCGGACGGGATCCGGCATGTCGTTGCTCGTCCCCTCGGTCGACCTGGTCGAGATCGGCGCCGGCGGCAGTAGCATCGCGCGGCGAAACGAACTGGGACTGATCGAGGTCGGTCCCGAGAGTGCCTCGTCGGAACCCGGTCCGGCCGTATACGGGCGCGGAGGGACACTTCCCACGGTCACCGACGCCAATGTCGTGCTGGGTTACCTTCCCCCTTGGCAGCGCCTGGGCGGAGTCAGCGACATCCACCCCGAACTGGCGCGTACAGCCGTAGCCGGCTTGGCATCCGGTGCGCCGGACGGCGATGGCGCGGTCGAAGAGGTCGCGCTCGGGATCCACCGGATCGCGAACGAGAAGATGGCCGGCGCCGTGCGCGTGGCCGCCGCCGACCGTGGACGGCGCGTCGAGGAGCACGTGTTGCTGGCGTCCGGCGGAGCAGCGCCCATCCACGCCTGTGGAATCGCGAGCCAGGTAGGCATCAAGCGGGTCATCATCCCGCCCGAGCCCGGCGTGTTCAGTGCGGTGGGCCTGGTGTGGGCGCCGGAGAAATTCGAGACGGTGCGGTCACTGAAGCTGCGGCTGCCCTGGGCAGCGACCGAATACCAGCAGGTCCAAGAGGCGTTCGAGGACATGAAAGCGGAGATAGCAACGGTGATGGAATCCGGCGACGTGGAGGTGACGGCACGGGCGGATCTGCGCTTCGCGCGCCAGCACCACGTGCTCACCGTCAACCTGGGGCCCGAGATCCCCCCGGCCGACGAGGTCGTCCGGACGTTCCGGAAGGAGTACGTGCGGCTGTACAACCGTTGTCCGGACGCCGCAACGGAAATGGTGAACCTCCGGGTCGAGGGACTGGGCAGGACGCCCGATATCCGGCTCGACACCTCGCACATCCCCGCGGGCAGCGATCAACCACGGACGACGCGCGCCACCTTCGTCCACAGTGGACCATCGACGATCCCGGCGTACCAGCGAGTCGGCGAGACGGCCCACGGCAGTGGTCCCGCGCTGATCACCGAGAACCACACCACCACCGTCGTGCCGCCCGGATGGAACTGGCAGCGGCTGGACGAAGGAACACTCATCCTCGAGGCGGTGGCTCCGCATGCCTGAACCCACTGGAGACAAGATGGACGAAGTCGTCGTCAAAGTCGCCTGGGACCGGCTCATGGCACTGGCGAACAGCGCCGCCACGAGCGTTTACCGTACGGCGTTCAGCCCGACCGTGCAGGACCTCGTCGATATCGCACTGGCCTTCGTCGATCGGCATGGCCGGCTGCTCATCGTGAGCGACATCGGTTCGACCGGTCATATGGCGCCGATCGCCGCGGTGTGCCAGGAAGTCATGCGCGCCTATCCGGCCGAGTCGATGCGGGAAGGCGATGTCTATGTGCTGAACGACCCGTGGGTCACCTCAGGGCACCTGCTCGACGTGGCGGTGGTGGCACCCATCTTCCGGAACTCACGCCTCGTGGGAGCGGCCGGAGCCATCTTCCACGCAACCGACATCGGCGGACTCGGAATCACGAGCTGGGCCAACGACATCTACGAGGAAGGCCTCTATCTGCCACCGGTGAAGCTGGTGGCGGCCGGACAGCGCAACGAAGAGCTCTACCAGGTAATGCTCGCGAACGTCCGGCGCCCCGAGTACTTCGCCGGTGATCTCGAAGCCGCCATCACGGGCATCCAGATCGGGGCCCAGGGCGTGGAACGCCTCCTCGACGAGCTCGATCTCGAAGATCTCGATGCCCTCTCGGACGAGATCATCGACCGGTCCGAACGGGCCATGCGGGACGCTCTGCGGCAATTGCGGCCGGGCGAGTACAGCGCCTCGGTCGAATTCGACCCGCTCGGCCCCGGCAGTGAACCTCTCGACGTGCGCGTCCGGGTCACCGTGGACGACGACGCGAACGTCGTCGTCGACTATGCCGGGACCTGTGACGAGGTGCGCCGAGGGGTGAACTCCACGCTCGTCTACACGGCCGGATACAGCCAGTACGCGGTGCGGCTGGCCGTGACCAACCGGCTGCCGTGGAACGCGGGCACGATGGCGCCGATCAAGGTCGTCGCTCCCGAAGGGTCGATCGTCGCCTGCAAACATCCCGCACCGACCGCGATGCGGACCGCGATCGGTCAGAACGTGACACAGCTCGTCCTGCGTGCCCTCACGGACGCGGAGCCGCCATTTCTCGCAGCCGACAGTTGCGGACCCGACGTGATGGCCCACTTCAACCCCGACGAAGGCGTGGCGCCCGAAGGCCGGGTCACCGCGAGCTGCGGACAGGGCGCGCGCCGCCATCGCGACGGACTGGTGGCGACGACGTTCCCCGCACGCGCCCGGCGCAAGCAGATCGAACTGACGGAACAAGAGGGATATGTCCGGTACCTGCGCCAGGAACGCCGCGCCGGGTCCGGCGGTGCCGGGAGGACCACCGGTGGCGACGGCATGATCGTCGAGTTCGAGTTCGTCCGGTGCGGGGCGACCGTGGACGTGTTGCGGCAGCGAACCCATATGCCGCCGCAAGGGCTCCTCGGCGGCGGCGAGGGACTCCCGTCCAACGCCGAACTCAACGGCGAGGTCCTCCCTTCGCGCTTCCGTGGTCGCGTCGAGGTCGGCGACCGCTTGCTACTCGAATCCGCCGGCGGCGGAGGTATGGGCGCAGTCACAGAAACGGGAGAGATCTGAATGTTTTCACCCATCCGAAAGTTCGATTTCGACGTCGACACCGCCAATATCGCCTTTGAAGACGGTTACCGGGGCAAGGTCATCTACAACGGTGAGAGCTGCATTCTCATCTCGACCTTCGTCCCCGCCGGGGCGAAAGGGCCGGGCAATCACACCCATACCAGCGACCAGATCTACTACGTCCTCGACGGCGATATCACCATCCAGCTCGGCGAGGAAGTCAAGGACGTCACGGCGGGATCGGTGATCTTCGTCCCCGCCGGGGTCCCGCACCACAACTGGAACCCCGGTGACAAGGACGAAATACATTTGGAGATTCTCGCGCCGGGTGGCATCATCGGCCGCCCTCTGGGCGACAAAACCACGTCCACCGATGCGCAAGGGCTTCCCTATTACACCGAGTGCCGCGACCTGTCCCCCTTCGACGGCGAGAACAGGCGAATGGAGAAACTCATCACCCGGGCCAAGGGCTCCCGTCAGGTCGAGGCCTACGTCGTGACCGAGCCCGCGGGCGACGCCGGTCCCCCGCTGCACATCCATGACTACGACCAGTTCTATCTGGTCCTGGACGGCAGCCTGCACGTCCAGTACGCCCTGACGACACACGTCGCGCACGCACGGGAACTCGTCGTCATCCCGGCCGGGGTACCGCACCGCCAGTGGAACGAAGGTCCGGATTTCGAGCGTCACCTCGTCATCCACGCACCAGGGCCCGAGCAGCCGCACTCGCCGGAACATCCGTGGTTCACCGTCGTGGACCTCGCGGCAAAGGAGTGAGGCGGATGCTGCCCGGATTCAAGACCGAACTGGCCGGAAAAACCGCGCTGCTCGGAGCGTGGAGTACCACCCGGGACCCCGTCATCGCGGAAAAGCTGGCGCTCACCGGGTTCGATTACGTCTGTGTGGACCAACAGCACGGACTGATCGGCTTCGATTCCTTCGTCGCCACGATGACCGCGCTGGCCAGGACCGGTGCCGCGCCACTGGTGCGCGTAGCACGCAACGACGCCACCGAGATCGGGCGGGCGCTGGACGCCGGCGCCAATGGGGTGATCGTGCCGCTGGTGGACGACGCGGCCCAAGCAGGGCAGGCCGTCGCCGCTTGCCGGTACGCCCCGGCCGGAACTCGCAGTTTCGGGCCGACGCGGAGCTACTTCGGAGCCGGGACCGACCCGTATCAAGTCAACGACGCGGTGTGCTGCCTCGTCATGATCGAGACGCTGCGGGGCATGCAGAACGTGCGCGAGATCGCCGGCGTCCCGGGTGTCGACGGGATTTATGTCGGCCCGGCGGATCTCGCGCTGAGTTATGGACATGCGCCCGGGCCCGGCGCCGGTGCAGGGCCCCTCGCCGATGCTCTGCAGCAGATTCTCGCCGCCTGCAAGGAACACGGGATCGCCGCGGGTATCCACACGAGTTCCGTCAAGGAAGCGCTGCGCTATCTCGAAATGGGATTCCGGATGGTCACGGTCGTGACCGACATCCGGCTGCTTCAGATCGCCGCCGGCGAGCAACTCAAAGCTGTTCGAGAGGGACTCGGTTCCCTTTAACCGTAACGAACTCCCCATCAGGCTCACTCGACATCCAACGGAGGACACGTGACGAGCCACCAGTACAGCAGCGTCGGGGGTGCCAGCGTCGCCGCCCGGCTGAACCGGCTTCCGATCACCCGGCTGCACCTTTTCGCGGTCGTGATCGTCGGCATCGGCGTATTTTTCGAAATGTACGAGCTTTTCCTCGCCGGCACGCTCGGCTCGGTCCTCACCCGCGAATACGGGATCGCGAACGGCTCGACCGCGCAGAAACTCATGCTGTCCTCGGCGTTGATCGGGGCGTTCATCGGAGCCATCTGGCTCAACCGCATCGCCGACCGGTTCGGCCGCCGCCGCGCGTTCTTCCTCACGCTCAGCCTGTATTCGGTCTTCTCCGTGCTCGGCGCGTTCAGCCCGAACATCGAGATACTCGTCATCTGCCGCTTCATCGCCGGCATCGGCGTCGGCGGAGAGCTGCCGCTGGTCGACGCCTACCTGTCCGACCTGCTACCTGCTCGCGTGCGGGGGAAGTTCATCGGCTGGGCCTACACCGTGGGACTGCTCGCGGTGCCCGGCGTCGGGTTCCTCGCCCGGGGTATCAGCACCAAAAGCGATGTGTGGGGCCTCGCCGGATGGCGATGGATGTTCATCATCGGCGGGCTGGGAGCCGCCATCTGCTGGGCATTGCGGCGCTTCCTCCCCGAGTCACCGCGCTGGCTCGAATCGGTCGGCCGTACCAAGGAAGCCGACGCCATCGTCAGCAGGTTCGAACGCCGGGCCATCGCCGAAACCGGCACGCTGCCCGAACCCGACCGGACGGAAGCCGCGCCCATCGGACGCGCACGGGTCCGCGAACTGTTCGAGCCCCGCTGGCGCAAACGCACCATCATGCTGTGGGTTTTCCATTTCCTGCAGAACTTCGGGTTCGGCAGCTTCGGGATCCTCGCGCCGATCGTGCTGACAGTGAAAGGATTCGACCTCAACACCGGCCTCGTGTACGCCGCGATCACCTACATCGGCTACCCCGTCGGCTCGCTCCTTTCGCTGCCGATCATCGAACGCATCGAACGCCGTACTCTCGTGATGCTGTCGTCCGCCGGCATGATCGTGTGCGGCCTGGTCTTCGGTTTCACCAATTCCGAATGGCTCCTGCTCACCGCCGGATTCCTCTACACCGCCATCAGCAACATCTTCTCCAACGCCTACCACGTCTACCAGGGCGAACTGTTCCCCACCCAGCTACGAGCCACCGGCGCCGGCACCGGCTACTCGGTGAGCCGTATCGCGGGCGCGGTCCAGCCCTTCGTTTTGTTGCCGCTGCTCAAGGGCTACGGCTCGGGCGCGATGTTCATCGGCATCAGCGTCATCATGGCTCTGTTGATCATCAACATCGCCGCGTTCGGCCCCCGCACCACCGGACGGTCACTGGAAGAAGTCAACGCGACAAAGGACGACGACACGGTGCTCACCGAAACGCCGGCGCCCACCAAGGCCCTCAGCCAGGATTGAGGTGGCGGCGACAGCGACAGGAGATCGATGGACCTTCGACTCAATGTTCCGCCCCAGCCACCAGGTGCCGCCCTGCCGGAAAGAGTTGCCTCCACGATCGAGATTCTGCGGCATCAAGGAAGAATTCCCGAGTTGCTCGATTACGGAGGCACGGCCGGTGCCGAAGAAGATCGTCTGGCCGGCGCGTCGTGGTTGCGTCCGCGGCTGGGTAGCGTCACCGCGGACGAAGTAGTGATCTGCGCGGGCGGCGCGTCACTGCTGGTTGCACTGGTCACCACGCTGACCGCGCCGGGCGACACGATTGTCACCGAAGACCTTACTTATCCCGGCATCCGCGCGGTGAGCCGGCATTTCGGCCGCTCGCTCGTCGGCGTCGCGATCGATGGCGAAGGGATCATTCCTTCCTCGCTCGCCGAAACGTGCGAGCGTGTTCGTCCAAAAGTTCTCTACTGCACACCCACGATCCACAATCCCACCACCGCCACCATGTCCGAAGGCCGTCGCATCGAGATCGCCGCGGTAGCCGAGCAATACAATTTACGGATCGTCGAAGACGACGCGTATGGACTACTTCCGGAAAACGGCACACGGCCGCTCGCCGCCTTCGCGCCGGAACGGACGTGCTACGTGTCAAGCCTCTCGAAATGCGTGTCCCCGGGCCTGAGGGTCGCGTATTGCGTCGTGCCTGAGGCTGATAGGGCGCGGGTGATCGAGGGCGTCCGTGTCGTCACGCTCTTCGCCCCTCGATTACTGGTCGCGATGGCGAGCCAGTGGATCGCAGATGGCTCGGCGTCGGCAATTCTCGCGGCGATTCGATCCGAATGCAGAGCCCGGCAGGCGATCGCGCGAGAAATCCTGGATCAGGAAGATATCGCGGCCGTCCCCGAAGGCCCGCATGCCTGGCTTTCGCTATCCGGCGAGCGGAATATCACGGAACTCGGCAGCCGGCTGCGAGCGAACGGCATCGCCGCGAAGGGCGACGGTTTCGCCGTCGACAATGTCCATCCGAACGCACTCCGCATTGCCTTGGGGGCATATCAGGACAGGCAAGAACTCACCCGGTCTCTGCAGTTTCTCAAAACCACGATCAGCGCGTAGCCAAGCCCGCGCCATCGGGCTGTGGTCGTCGGGCACCTTCATCGGCTTGTTCATCGGCCTGAGCGCGGGTGGCTGGTTGGATCAAACCTACGGCCGGCGGGTTGCGATGTGGGCGGCCGCCGTCCCCGGTGTGATCGTCGCAATCCTGCTCAAGTTCACGGGCACCGAGCGAAAACCACGGCGTCCGCCCTGCGTCACCTGGTGAGCAACTGTAGGGTCTCGCCGCGCGTGACATCTTGATCTTCTGCGACCTGAAGGTTAGGAGTTGTCTCACTCCGATGTCAGCCACGATCGGCCTCGGTTTCGTGGCATATTTACGGCGCCGGGCGCGGGAGAACGGCCAACGCGGTCTCGGCGATGCTGCGCAACGAGGCCTCGCTCTTATCGGCCTTGCCCAGTGCCTCGATCCCACGCAGGACCGCCAGCAGCAAGCCGGCCAGTGCGCGCGGGTCGGCCTCCGGGTCGATGTCGCCGTGCCGCTGCGCCTTTTCCAGACACGCCACGAAAAGATCTTCGAGGAATTCGAAGGTGCGCAGGGCGTGGGCGGCCACGGCCGGGTCCTGGCCGGCGAGTTCCGAGGTGCCCCTGGCCAGCAGGCAACCGCGATGCTCGACGTCCGCCGCGGTGTCGGCAGCCACGGCGCGCACGTGTGCGCGCAGCCGCTCGAACGCCTCGGCATCCGGGCCGGCCAGGGCCTGCTCGACCTGTTCGCTGATGTCGGCGCAGTAGCCCTCGAACACCCGCAGGAACAGCTGGTGTTTGTCGCCGAAGGCGCCGTACAGGCTGCCCTTGCCGAGGGCGCCTACGTGTTCATCACCGGACGACGGCAGGCCGAACTGGACGCGGCGGTCCGCGAGCTCGGCCCGAATGGCGAGGGCATCCGGACCGACTCGTCCGACCTCGCGGACCTGGATGCGCTCTACCGGACGATTCAGCAGCGCAAGGCCCGGATCGACGTACTGGTCGCCAACGCCGGCGGTGGAGTGGCCGGTCCACTGGCCGAGGTGACCGAGGAGGCGTTCGACAAGACCTTCGACACCAACGTGAAAGGGGTGCTGTTCACCGTGCAGAACGCATTACCGCTGCTGACCGAAGATGCCTCGGTGATCCTGACCGGCTCGACCACCTCGCTGCGACCAGGACCCGGGCTCGGCGTCTACTCGGCAACCAAAGCAGCAATCCGCAACCTGGCACGGTCCTGGATCATCGAACTCGGGGCGAGCGGGGTCCGGGTCAACGTGTTGAGCCCAGGACCGACGAACACGCCCGGCCTGCTCGGCCTGGCCCCCGCCGGGCAGGAACAGGCACTGCTCGACGCGCAGGCCGCGGAAGTACCACTCGACCGGGTCGCCGATCCGGCCGAGATCGCCAATGCCGCGATCTTCCTGGCCACCGACCAGTCGAGCTTCGTCAACGGCGTCGAATTCTTCGTCGACGGCGGCCAGGCGCAGATCTGAAGCTCCTCGCCACCCGGCCGGCGAATGCTTGAATGATCGGTCAGGAGTCGGGAGTGGTCGGAGTGCACGCGGAGGTTGGCTTCGCCGGGTGGCATTCACGAAAGAACTTGACGCACCTTGAGTTGGAATGCTGGTCTCGCGTAATCGCCCACGGGTGACATGTCGATCTTTGTTGACCAGTGGATGCCATGCGGCGTACTGCGCTGTCCAGCCCTGGGGGCGAGTTGCCCGTTGCGGTGCCGCTGGCCTCGGTTCTGCACTCTCCGTATCCCGCGCACGGCTGGACGGAGAACCTTCCGTCGTGTCCGGCTTTGTCAGGGTGATTTGTTCGCTTTGACGCTCTCGGCTCCGAGCACGTTCAGGAAGGCGAGGGCCTCGGCGCTGCGGGATCCTGGCGGTGCGCTGTAGAGCACGAGGTGCTGGTCGCGGTCGGTGAGCGTGAGTGTGTCGCAGTCGACGGTGATCTCCCCGACGAGCGGGTGACGGAAAGTCTTCGTGAGCATCGATGCGGCCTGCACGTCGTGCCGTTCCCAAAGCCGGGCGAATTCGGGGCTGGCGTCGCGGAGTTCGTCGACGAGGCCGGTCACCGCGGGATCGGTCGGGTAGCGGGCGAGGGTGGATCGGAGCTCCATGACGACGTGGCATCGGAACTCCGCCGCGTCGGAGATCCCGTACAGCGGCGCATCGGGGCGTGCCGGTGCGAGGAATGCGCGGCGGGCGAGGTTACGGTTCTCCGGGGTGAGCGGGGCGAAGTCCTCCATGAGCGCGGCCGCGAGGTCGTTCCATGCGAGCACATCGAACGCGGCGGATATCACGAAAGCGGCCGTCTGCGGCAGCCGCTCGAGGAGCGCGCGGATGCTTGGACGGACGTCGCGCCGGTGCAGCCCGGTGCGGCTCGGCGCGGTGCCCGCGAGGACGTGGAGGTGGTCGGACTCGGTGTTGGTCAGCCGCAGCGCGCCGGCGATTCCGGCGAGGACCTCGCTCGACGGGCGCGGCGCCCTGCCCTGCTCGAGCCGGACGTAGTACTCCGTGGAGATGTGCGCGAGGACCGCGACCTCCTCGCGGCGCAGACCCGGTGTCCGGCGTCGCGAGCCCGAGGGGAGGCCGACGTCCTGCGGCTGGAGCCGCTCGCGACGGCTACGGAGGAACGCCCCAAGCTCCTGCTTGTCCATACCCCAAGTCTGCGCGCCGCGCGGCGACGGAGCCTGGCACCACCTGTGCCTGTATCCGACCTAGAGACCGGCCCGACGCTGTAGTCATGACGAACAACATCAACATCGCACCCGTCGGCCTGCTCACCCGCAAGGTTGTGTTCATCACCGGCGCCAGCCGCGGCATCGGAGAGGCCGCAGCCCGACTCTTCGCCTCCGAGGGGGCCGCCGTCGTGCTCGCCGCCCGCAGCACCGACGCCCTCCAGCGGATCGTCACCGAGATCCGCGCCCACGGCGGCGTCGCGGATGCCGTGACAGTGGACCTCGCCGACCGTACGAGCATCCGCGCGGCGCTCGACCGCGTCGAGGAACTGCACGGACGACTCGACGGCGCCTTCAACAACGGCGCGACGATCCAGCAGCCCGGCCCGCTCGACACCACGAGCGACGAGGACATCGACGAGCAGTTCGCCGTGAACTTCCGGGCGCATTGGACCGCCATGACCGCCCAGGCCGCACTCATGCGACGGGGCGGCGGCGGGGCGATCGTCAACACCTCAAGCATCGGCAGCCGCCGCGCAAACCCCGCCCTCCCCGCGTACGGCGCCATGAAGCGCGCACTCAACAGCATCACCGAGACCGCAGCCGTGACCTGGGGCCCTCAGGGCATCCGAGTGAACGGCATCACCCCCGGCGGCACCGCCACGGAGATGATCGACGCATGGGAAGCGGTATCCCCGGGCATCATCGAACGCAACAACGCGGCGACCCCACTCGGCCGCATGGCCCAGCCCCGCGAGGTCGCCGAGGTCGCCGCCTGGCTACTCAGCGACCGAGCCTCGATGGTAACCGGCGCCATCATTCCGGTCGACGGCGGCGCCGGCGCATAACAGAGACACCTGGACCGCTCAAAAGCTCTCGAATTCCGCGAACAGCAAGCGCGCCTTCTCCAACCGGGAATCGTAGATCACCAGATCGCGCTCGATAGCCGACAACCCCCAGACGGCCGACCCAGTCTCATCTCCGCTTCACAAATGAAACGGACATGAAGTGGCCAGTGAGAAAATGAAGTCTGTTTTGAGATCCTACAGCAACAGGGTGTATCTGCTCTGCTCCTTCTCGGTGCTGTCGTGTGCTCCGCATTCGTCAACTATGCCGTCTCGGCCTGGGTCCCGTCCTATCTCGGGCGCGTCCATCATCTCGACGCCGCATCGATCGGGTTGGCGTCGGGGCGACGCGGCAGCCGGTTACGGGTAACACCGGCGAACGATTGATCAGAGCGCCTGGACGACGGTCGGCAACGATTTGAAGCCGCGGATCAGTTGGTTGATCCGCCGTTCCGGTGCCGAGACTTCGAAGCGGGCCACACGTTTCGCGAGGGACTGCAAAATCGCGTGTCCTTCGATGCGGGCCAGGGCCTGTCCGGCGCAGCCATGCACACCATGACCGAACGCGATGTGCTCAGCCGCGTTACGCCTGACATCGAACGTCGCGGGATTCTCCCACCGACGCTCATCACGATTAGCCGACGCGTACATCATCATCACCCTGGCACCCTCCGGCAGCCGCACACCCTCAACATCCACCTCACGCGTCGTCACACGCGTGAAGAACTGAACCGGCGACTCAACACGCAGAACCTCATTGAACGCATTAGCCACGATTTCCGGATTCTGCCGCACCAGATCCCACTGCCCCGGATTGTGGGCAAAATAGTAAACCGCGTTACCAATCGCATTCACGGTCGTGTCAAGACCAGCAGTCAAATACGCCGACATCAACGGCAGGATGGACTTCGCATCAATCCTGCCCTCATCAGCAGCCTGATAAATAGCCCAGCCCATACTGCCGGGAGCGAGCTGGTCCCTGGTCGCCCGGGTGATCAGATACTGGAACTGCTCCTCCAGCAACGCAAGCCCCTCAGACGTCCGAGGACCTTCGGGCCCACTCGCGGAAAACGCCCCATCCGCCCAGCGCAGAATCTCGTCACGACCGTCCTGCGGTAACCCGATCAAATCCAACACGACACCCAACGGCAACGCCTGCGCCAGATCCGGCACCGCATCAAACTCGCCCCGTTCGACGAGGCCCTCGACCAACTCCTCCGCCCGCCGAGCCACAGTCTGCCCGACATCCCGAAGCTGCCGCGGCAACAACCGATGAGCCAGCACACTACGCAACGTGTCGTGCTCCGGCGGATCCGACGTCAGCAACCGGCCCTCCGTCGTCCCATTCGCAACCGGATTCAACGCAATCCCCTGCGCCGACGAATACGTCTCCCAATCACGCAACGCCGCCCGCACCGGCCCATACCGACCCATCGCCCACACCCCGAGCCGACTCAGAAACACCACCGGCCCCGCATCCCGAATCCGCCGATACAACGGCCACGGATCCAACAACGCCCCATCACTGAACAGATCAATATCAAGTGAAATCACGGTCACGCTCATCCCTTACCTCTGGATTACCGCGCGTCGAGACGGATGAGAGACGGCGCGGCCTGCCGACCGCCAGCCTCATGAAACGCCCGCCTCCCTCGTCGCCGCTGATCGAGTCCGCTCAGCCTAGCCACAGAAGTCGAAGACATCAAGAATCTTCGAACATACGAGGGATCTTGAATCTGGTACCATTTCACCATGGCGAGTGGCGATGAACGAACGCGAGTCGAAGGTGTGTTCGCCCGGCTCAAAGCCGACATTTTGTCCGGTGATCTCCCGCCAGGGTCCAAGCTGGCGTTCGCGTCCCTCAGCCAACGGTATTCGGCGAGCGTGGGCGTAACTCGTGAAGCGCTGTCCCGGCTGACGGAGCTGGGCCTCGTCGTCGCCGAACCCCAGGTGGGGTTCCGCGTGCCCACGGTCACGGCCGCGGACTTGTCGGATCTGACGCTGGCCCGCTGCGAGATCGAGGGTTCCGCGCTCGTGCAATCCGTGGAACACGGCGACCTCGCGTGGGAGACCCGCGTCGTCGCCAGTCACTACGCGCTCGAACGCACGCCGGTATGGCAAGGAGCCACCGGCGACGCGGTCAGCCCGGCATGGGAGGCGCTTCACACCGACTTCCACGTCGCACTGATTTCCGCTTGCCCATCCGTGCGCCTGATCGACATCGCGGCCTCCCTGCGCGATGCGGGCCAGATTTACCGAAGCTGGTCGCACGGGGTCACCCTCAACACTTCGCACCGCGACTTCGCCGCGGAACACCGTGCCATCAAGGACGCGGCCCTGGCGCGGAACGGCGCCGAGGCCAGCGAGCTGCTCAAGAGTCATCTCACGCAGACCGCCGATCTCCTGCTCGAATACCTGGCGGCTCAGGCCGCCTCTTCGGTGGCCTGAGCCGGCGCTACTCGGTCAGCCGGCTCGCGAGCGCCCCTAGCGGGCCTGCCGCGCGGCGGATGCCGGCTCGGCAAGGGGTGTCGAGCGCTCCGCGGCGAGCCGCTTTCGGATGAGCAGGGCCACGACGGTGCCGCACAGGCCGAGGAAGGTCATCAGGATGAAGTGTCCGATGGGGAAACCCGCCTTGGCGAAGCTCAGCGCGACGAGCTCCGCCGGACCGCCGAACGCCGCCGTGGCGATGCCGACCGCCAGACCGACCCCGAGGGCCCGCAGGTGAGGCGGGAGCAGCGCGGCGTACACGGTCTGCTGCACAGCGCCCCACATCGATACGCACAGGCTGAGCACGCTCACCCCGATCGTGAGCCCGGCAACCGTGCCGGTCCCGGTGATGAACAGATACGCCGGCACGATGAGGACGGTGGCGCTGCCGACCCCGATCGCGAACACGGTGGCGGTCCCGTATCGGTCCCCGAGCCAGCCGAAGAAGTACGTCGAGACCGCCATCACGACCAGGGCGATCAGCAGGGCCCACCCCACCGATTTCGACGACAGCCCCAGGCCCGCGACCCCGAGCTTCTGGGAGTAGGAGGTCACGGTGATGAAGATCGGGATGGTCATGGCGAAGGCCCCGAAGACCAGCAGCATGCTCCCGCGGTTCCCGGGGCTCAGCAGGTCCCGGATCCGCCCCCGTTCCCGCGCGGGCGAAGCCTCGACCAACCGGAAGACCGGGCTCTCGATCATGCGCACGCGCAGGTAGAGCAGGACGAACGCGCCCACAACGGCCAGGGCGAACGGGATGCGCCACCCGAAGCTGCTCATCTGCGCGGGGCTGAGCACCGTGGTCAGCACCACCAGCACGACGAAGCCCAGAATGTTGCCGCTCGAGGACGCGATGGTGAAGCTGCTCGACACCCTGCCCCGCCGCTCCGGTGGGGAGATCTCGCGCAGGGTGGCCGACGCGGTGCCGAACTCGCCGCCGAAGGCCAGGCCCTGCAGGACCCGGGCCACCACCAGCATGACCGAGGACCAGACGCCCACGGCGGCGTAGGTGGGCACCGCGGCGATCATCAGGGTCCCGATCGTCACCATGGTGACCGACAGGGTCAGGGCAGGCTTACGGCCGTGCCGGTCGGAGACCTTGCCGATGATCACCGCGCCGATCGGGCGGATCAGATAGCCGGTCGCGAACACCGCGGCGGACTGCAGCAGCGCCGAGGTCAGATCACCGGCGTGGAACACGAGCGGTGCGAAGTAGACCGCGAACACCGAGTAGATGATCCAGTCGAAGTATTCCAGCACCGATCCGGCGGCGACGGAGATCGTCGCCCGCTTCCGTTGGGCCGGGGTGATCGTCGCGGTGGCGGCTACTTCCGTCAGTGACGGGCGGGCCGGCTCGGCGGGAACGGTCATGGCGACTCCTCTGTCGTCCCAGGGCAGTACGCAGTCTGTGCAGGCGCGTCCGTGGCGAGCAACCGTCGCTCGTTCTAGAACAACTGCCGCGGTCGCAGCGGCGCCGTCCCGTTGACTTTTCGTAGTGCTGACAATGACTGTTCCCTTATGACCAACGCCGGCCCGCTCGCAGGGATTCGTGTCGTCGACTTCGGCCACTACATCGCCGGGCCGCTCGTGGGCGTCCTGCTCGCCGAGCAGGGGGCGGAGGTGGTGCGAGTCGACCGCCCCGACAGTGCCGTGGCAACCGCCACGGCGGATGCCTTCCTCAGCCGCGGCAAGCGCCGCATCACCCTCGACCTGACCACGGTGGCGGACCGGAAAACCGCCCTCGCGCTCGTCGAGCGGGCGGACGTGGTGATCGAGAACTTCCGGCCAGGGGTCATGGCGCGCTTCGGGCTGGGCTGGGCGGATCTGCGGGAGAGCAGTCCGCGCCTGGTCTACCTGTCGCTGCCCGGTTTCGCCCCGGACGACCCACGCGCCGGGGTCCGGGCCTTCGAAGGCGTCATCGCCGCCGCCACACACAACTGCCGGACGCGGATGAGCGAAGCCCCCGAGGGCTGGGACATGACGCGGCCCACCTACAGCGCGTTGCCGATCGCGTCGAACTTCGCGGCGCTGCTCGGTGCCGTCGGCATCGTCGCCGCGCTGACCGAGCGCCTTCGCTCCGGCCGCGGCCAGCATGTGTCCGTTCCCTTGTATGACGCCATGTTCGAGGCCATCGGGGACCAGGGCACCTACGCCATCTCCGCCGGCGGGCCGAAACCGGAGTTCGTGTTGAACAAGGTCCTCGGCGCCGGCACCTACCGCTGCGGGGACGACCGGTACGTGCAGTTCAACCCGATCGGCTCAAGCCCGCGCTTCCGCAACTGGTTGCTACAGGAGGCCGGCCGTCCGGAGTGGACAGTCCTCGACGACGAGACCCTGTGCGCCCGGCTCACCGAGATGTTCCTCGAGCACCCGGCGGCGTATTGGGAGGACCTGGGACGCCGGGCGGGCGTCCCGATCGCCAAGGTCCGGACCGCCCGCGAGTGGCTCGCGACACCGCACGCCGGGGCGTCCGGCGCGGTCACCCGGCTCGACGACCCGGTGTTCGGCCCGACGTGGATGGCGGGCATCCCGGTGCACGTGGGTGACGACCAGGGCCCAGATGGTCTGGACCACGCGCTGCGGCCCCGTCACCTGCCCGACGCCGACCGGGCGGACATTCTCGCCGAGCTCGCGACTACCGAGCCCGCCGAGACCCCCGCGCCGGCCGCCGTCGCGCGGGAAAGCGCGCTCGCGGGCCTGCGCGTGCTCGACCTCACCCAGATCCTGGCCGGTCCGAGCTCCGGACGGATCCTCGGGGAGCTGGGCGCGGAGGTCATCAAGATCAACGCACCGCAGCGCACTATCCCGGTACACAGCAGCATCAACCGCGGCAAACAGTCGATCCTCCTCGACATCGAGCACGTCGAGGGCCAGCAGGTCTTCTGGCGGCTGGTCGACCAGGCGGACGTCGTGGTGCTCAACTTCCCGCCCGGCACCGCCGAGCGCTACGGCATCGGCTACGAGGCTGTCCGTGCGCGCAAACCCGGCATCGTCTACGCCACGGTGAGCTGCTTCGGCGGCATCGGGCCGTGGGCGCGCGGGCGCGGATACGAGGCCCAGGGCCAGGCCGTCACCGGGGTCATGGCGCGGACCGGCGGCCCCGGCAACCCGCCCGCCATCTTCGGCCCCTACACCGTGCTCGACTACGGCACCGGGGTCGCCACGGCCTTCGCCGCGCTGCTGGGCATCTATCACCACGCCGCCACCGGCGAGGGCCTGCGGGTGCGGACATCATTGGTCCAGACCGGCACCCTGCACCAGGCGACACTGATGCTGGAGCACGCCGGGTCGGGACCCGCCGCCGAGCCGGCCGGTATCGCCGTGCTCGGCGAGGGCCCGCTGATGCGCTTCTACCAGGCGGCGGACAGCTGGTTCTTCCTCGGTGCCACCGAGGCCGACCGGGCCCGCCTCGACGGGATCGACGGACTGGCCGGCATCGCGGGGATCACCGGCCCGGACGAGCTGGCCGGCCGGTTGGAGGAGGCGTTCGCGGCCCGGCCCGCTGCCGAGTGGGTAACCGCGCTGCGTGCCGCCGGCCTCGGCGCCCACGAGCTGGTGACCCTCGCCGAGCTGATGACGCACCCGGTGAACCTGGCCCGCGGCATGTCCGTGCGGCAGATCTATGAGGAGGCCGGGGAGATCACGATGCCGGGCGTCGCACTCGCGCTGTCGGATACCCCGGCCCGCGTCGGGCACGCCGTCCGGCCGCCCGGCGCCGACGGCGTGCGTATCCTCGAGCGGGCCGGGCTCGGTGACGAAGTGGCCACGCTGGAGAAGCACTGGGCGGTCCAGACCAATGACTTGCCGCCGGGATGGCCGTGAGCCGCAATTTTTTCTGGAGAAATCAGGAGGCGCTGTGAAGGTCGGTACCTGGATACCGTGCTATCGGTCCTGGGTCCGCGGAGATGAGGTCCTGCGCCTCGCGACGACCGCGGAGAACCTGGCGTTCGACTCGCTGTGGGTGCAAGACCACCTCGTCGCGCCGGTGGGCGGACTCGAGGACACCCGCGTCGAGCCGGTACGGCAATGGCTGGACATCGAGGAATACGGCAACAAGGAATTCACGGCCGTCGAATATTACGGGGAGGAGAATTGGTGGCTGGACCCGTATATGCTCTGGGGCTTTCTCGCCGGTAGCACGACGAAGATCGAGCTCGGGAGCTCCGTCATCGTGCTGCCCTACCGGGATCCCGTTGTCCAGGCCAAGATGCTGGGCACCCTCGACGTCCTTTCGAAAGGCCGGATGCTCTTCGGTATCGGGGTCGGTCACGTCGAGGCGGAGTTCAACGCCATCGGTGTTTCTCCCGCCCAGCGGGGACTCCGCACCGACGAGTACATCCGGGTGATCCGCCAGATGCTCCGGGGTGAGGAGTTCGATTTCGCCGGCCGGTTCACCCAGCTGCCCACCATCAGACCGCTCATCAAAAGCCCGCAGCAGCCGAGTCCCCCCGTGCTGGTCGGGGGCAACAGCCGGCGGGCGGTGCGGCGTGCCGTGGAGCTCGGCGACGTCTGGCTGCCGGCGAGGCTGGAGCCCGAGCAGGTGCGGACCGGCCGGCGCTACCTGGAGGAGCAGGCGGCTGAGCAGGGCGTTCCGTGCCCGGGGATCGCGGTATCGCTGATCTGGGGGATCTCCGATCCGAAGGCGCCTTATACGGGGAAGAGTCTCCGGAAATTCCTGTCGGTGGAGAACGCGGCGGAACTGCTGAACGAATACGCGGACCTCGGCGTCCAGCACGTCACCATCGACCTGCCCAATCCCAGCGAAAGAATCCTCATGCGACAGCTGGAACTGCTCACGGAAGCGGTGGTGAAGTCCGGTGTCCGGGCGAATTGACGTACGCAACCTCGCGGGAAAGGCAGGGACGATGAGGGACCAGGACTGGCTCGGTCATGACTTCTCCTGCATGCTCGACACACTGGCCAGGCGCTACGGCAAACGTCCCGCGCTCCATCCCGAAGAGGGAGGGTGGGAACAAGAAGCCGGCGTCGTCACATTCGAGGATCTGAACACCCAGTCCCGGCTCATGGCAGGACGGCTGTCCGCCGCGGGCGTATCCGCCGGGGACCGGGTGGCGATCCTCGCCGAGAACTCCATCGCCTGGGTCTATGCCTGGTTCGGCGCGAGTGTGCTCGGAGCGTCGGTGGTACCGCTCAATACCAAGCTCACCTGGCGGGAGATCGCGTTCCAGCTGGAGAAGACGCAACCGCGTCTTCTGCTGGTCGACGAACCGCACCCGGACTCGGATGCGGTCACCAGATTCGCCACCGAACGCCTCGCCGGTCCGCTGACCACCGGCATCACCTGCCGCTGGCTCCGTGACACACCAGGGGCGCCGTTCCCGGTGCTGGAAGCGGCTGACGAAGCCGGTCCGAGCGCGGCGGGCAGGGACTTTTCCACCGACGTCGGCATGATCCAGTTCACCTCGGGGAGTACCGCATCTCCCAAGGGCGCCCGGCTCCGGCAGGACGCGCTGATCGCCACCGGCGCCGCCAACGCGGGCCGCTGGATGGTCGGGATCGACGACGTTTTCCTTGGGGCGTCGCCCTTTTACCACAACTCGGGGGCGGTCTTCACGCTGTTGTCCGCCTTCCTCGGCGGCGCCTCGGTCGCGATCATGTCCCGCTGGTCGGGTGACCGGGCGGCCCGGATCGCGCAGAGCACGGGGCTGACGGTGCTCATCGGGGTGGGGACGGTCCTCTGGGACTTCGTGCGCAGCTGGGAACGAACCGGGGGCGAATCGCGGATACGGCTGGTGGCCACCGCGGAGACACCGGGCTTCTGCCGGCAACTGCACGACGTGCTCGGGGCGGAGATCACCAACGTATACGGCTTGACGGAATGCTCCCCCACGGTCGCACTGGGGGACCTGCGGGATCCTCAGGAGACGCGGTTCCAGTACATCGGCCGCCCGCACGCCGGTATCGAAGTGCGCATCGTGGACGACCACGGGCACGTCCTCCCGGCCGGCGCGATGGGCGAGATCCAGATACTGAGCTGGAATCGCATGATCGGCTATCTCGGCATGCCCGACGACGAGCAACCGTTCACCGACGACGGCTGGCTTCGCACCGGCGACCTGGGGAGCCTCTCCCCAGACGGCTACCTCCGGTTCCACGGCCGCATCAAGGATGTCGTGAAGTCCGGCGGCGAGAACGTGTCGGCGCTCGAAGTGGAGATCTTCCTCAAAGAGCACCCGAGCATCGTCGAGGCTCAGATCATCGGGGTGGCCGACGCGAAATGGGGTGAGAAGGTCGTCGCCTTCATCGAGTTCGCGCCCGGAATGACCCTCACCCAAGAGGAATTGAAGGAGTTCTGCCGCTCCGGACTCGCGGCCTTCAAGCGTCCCAAGGAGTTCATCCCGGTCGAGAGGTGGCCGCTGACAGGGAGTACCAAGATCTCCAAGCCCAGCCTGCGAGAGCGACTGGCCTCGTCGGGGCACGCCCACAGCGAGGCGTAGCCACGATGTCCGACGCGCTCGTCGACGTGCACGCCCACTTCGTCACTGACGAGTACATCGCCGCTGCCAAGCAGGGTGGTCATCGGGTGCCCGACAACATGCCCGCGTGGCCGGCCTGGTCCGCGGAGGAGCACCTCGCGTTGATGGACGAGGTCGGGATCGACCGGTCGATCCTGTCCGTGTCGTCGCCCGGTATCCACTTCGGCCACGACGAGCCGGCCCGGGATATCGCTCGCCTCGTCAACGATGTCGGTATCAGCACGGCCCGCCGGCACCCCGGCCGGTTCGGGCTCTTCGCCTCCCTGCCACTGCCCGACGTCGACGGTGCGCTTGCCGAGATCGAACGTGTCCACGACCGCGATGGCGTCACCGGATACTCGGTGATGTCGAACGCGGGCGGCGTTTACCTCGGCGATCCCCGGTACGAGCCGCTCTGGCAGGCGCTCAACCGCCGCCGTGCGACATTTTTCGTGCACCCCACCTCGCCGCCGAACAGCGACCTGGTCTCGCTCGGCCGCCCGGAGCCGATGATCGAGTACTTGTTCGACAGCGCCCGCACTTTTGTCGATCTGATTTTCGCCGGAGTGATTCTGCGTTATCCCGATATCCGGTTCATCGCCACCCACAGCGGCGGCGTCCTCCCGCTCGTGACCGAACGGGTGGAACGCTTCCGCGGCTCCGCGCAAGGCTATGGCGACGGGAAGGCCGAGGAGTCCGCCCGCATCCAGCTCGGCCGGCTCTGGTTCGACTGCGCGGTGCTGCCCCTGCCGACCGCGCTACCCACACTGACCTCGGTCGTCGGAACCGGCCGGCTCCTGCTCGGCACCGACTACTGCTTCGCCCGGCAGCCCAGCGTGAGGAAGGTGATGCGCGAACTGGACTCCGGCGAGGGATGGCTGGATCTCTTTCGCCGGAACGCGAAGGCACTGCTCTGAACCTGTCGTTCACCTGTACAAGGAGGTCTCGTGAACGCCATACCCACCCCCGCATCACAACCGAAACCTTCCGCGACCACAAGAACCGCCACGACCGTCACCGTTCTGCGGACCCCTGTCGCGTTGCTGATCCTCGCCGCGGTCACCCTGATTTTCGAGGGCTACGACATTCTCGTCCTCGGCGTGACCGTGCCTTCGCTGCTGAAATCGGGCTGGTCCCTCACTCCGGAATATGTCGGCCTCATCGGGTCGGCGGCGGTTTTCGGCATGGGGCTGGGGGCGTTCACCGCCGGCACACTCACCGACCTCATCGGCCGCCGGCGCATGTACCTCGCCACCGTATTGTGCTTTTCCGGCGGCATGGTGCTCAGTGCGGTCTCGGTGAACCCCGAAATGCTCCTCGTCGCCCGTGTCCTCGTCGGACTCGGTAGCGGAGGCTTCACCCCGACCGCGCTCTCCTTGATTGTCGAGTTCTCGCCACTTCGGCGCCGGAACTTCAACTCGAGCCTGGCCCAGGTCGGCCTCGGTATCGGCGGAGTCATCGCCGCACTGCTCGGTATTTGGCTGGTGCCCGCTTACGGTTTCCGCGCGGCCTTCTGGGTCGGTGCGCTGCCCGTGGTGCTGCTGTTCCCGTTGGCCTACGCACGCCTGCCGGAGTCGATCTCGTATCTGCTCGCCAGGGGACGGGCGGCGGAAGCCCAGAACTGCATTCGCCGTCACCGGTTGCCTGTCCTGCTGGAGACGGGCCCGGCGCTGACGTCGGCGGCGGACCGATCCGCGACCGGAGCGGTGCGGTCGCTGTTCAGCCGCAAGCATGTGCGGGCGACCATCGTGTTCTGGCTCGCGACCGCGTTGTGCCTGCTGATGGGATTCGGGGCGAACGTCTGGCTGCCGCAGCTGATGATCAAATCCGGGTACGGGATCACGTCCGCACTCATTTTCGTGGTCATCCTCAATATCGGCACCATGGCCGGTTCCTTGTCCGGCGCCACGATCGCGGACCGGATCGGCCCCAAGCCGGTCGTGCTCACCAGCTTCCTCGCCGCGGCGGCCTCCCTTGTCGTGCTGGCGCTTGAGCCACCGGCGATCCTGGTGTATCCGCTCGTCCTGGTGATGGGCGCCGGCGGCGTGGGGACGCAGAGCCTGCTGAACTCCTACATGGCGGTGTATTACCCCACGCACAACCGGGGCAGCGGACTCGGTCTCGCCCTCACCGTCGGCCGCCTGGGCGGAATCGCCGGCCCCATCTATGGCGGCCTGCTGCTCGCGGCCGGACTCGGCACGCCCGCGATCTTCCTCGCTTTCGCCCTGGCGCCGGCCCTCGCGCTCGTCGTCATCGCATTCGGCCCGCGCGTCACCGGTAGAGCCGGGGTTTAGCCGGGTGTCTCGTCGTCGGCGAAGTGCGCAGCGTCGCCGATCTCGAGCAGGATGCGAGCTGGGGTCCTGACCCCGATGCCCGGCATCGAGGTCAGGACCACGGCCTCAAAGGACTGCGAGCGGGTTGATCGGCGAGCCGGTCGAGCGCTTCAGCAGCAATGGCGCCAGCACCGCCAGAAAGTCCCAGGCCCCCCGGTCGCGGCAGCGCCGGCCCAGCTCGTCCAGGTAGGCGTTGTCGAGCAGCCACAGACCCATCGCCACCAGGGCGACCGTGTGGACGGGCATCTCGAACCCGCTGACGCCGGACGGGACGACGTCGTTGACCGCATCCGAGCCCAGGACCGCGATCTGCCGCTCGTGAAGATAGGGGAGGCAGGAGAAGTGCAACCCCGCCGCGCCCTCGTGGTCGGGGTGGATGGGGCCCTTCACGGCACGGCGTGCATCACGGCCCGTCCGGACGAGCAGTACGTCCCCGCGACCGACACTCACGCCCTGCTCCCGTTCAGCGCGCTCCAGATCGGCCGGTGTCAACGCCTCCCCCGGTTCGAGCCATTCCTGCCCTCGCGCGCCGGCGAGGTCGAGCAGGACTCCCCTGGTGACGATGCCGTTCCGCGCCACCTCGACCGACCCGGTCGCCGCGCCCGATACGGTCGAGACGTCACTGGCCGGGCGGCCGTTGTAACTCTGCTTGTTCCAGAACAGGTGGGAAAGACTGTCCAGGTGCGTGACCGAGTAGCCGTGAAACGCCAGTCCCAGCCAGTCGGCCGCGATGCCGAGACCCTCCTCCGGCGCGCCCTCCCCGCTCGCGATCATGTGGTGCAGCAGCGGACTGGGGTTCTCCTTGCTCTGCCGGGGTGAGATGTCACGGCTGCATGAGACGGTTTCCCCGGTCCGCACAGCCTTCACGGCGGCGAGCCGGGACTCGGCCGTGATGTGGTTCAGCGTGCCCAGCTGATCCTCCGTCCCCCACCGCCCCCAGTTGCTCAGGCTGCCCAGCAGCCCCTCGACCTGCGGATCCACCGATTCCCGTGTCACCTGAGCTCCCACACCGCGAGCCGGACGCCGGAGGCGTGGTTCCGGAACACCGCGGTGACCGGCATTCCCACCCGCAGTCCCCAGGGGTCGTCCGTTTCGATCTTGCCGATCATGCGCACGGGCAGGCCGTCCAACGCGACGACTCCGACCGCATAAGGGACCTGATCCACGAAGTCCGGCAGCGTCGAGCGCGCCACGACGGTCCAGCTGAAAAGTTCGCCGCGGCCGGGCGCCTGAACCCACTCGGTGTCCAGCGAGCCGCAGTGGGCACAGGCCGGGCGAGGCGGCCACCGGAAGGTGCCGCACGCCGCGCAGTGCTGGACGCGCAGCTCGTCCTGGTCCGTGCCGTCCCAGAACGGCTCCAGCTCAGGATCGTGACGGTCGGGAGGGTTGATCATCGAGGCACCTGATCTCTTGACTGGACAGAGGGTGGTCACGCCGTGCCGAGGATGGCGAGTGCGCCGTCGCCGAGATCGCCCCAGCCGGTGACGGCACAGCGGGTGGCGCCCGGTACCTGCCGGTCACCGCACCTGCCGCGCAGTTGCCGGACGCCCTCGACGATGTGGTTCATACCACCGAGATGTCCTTCGGAGAGCAAGCCGCCGCTCGGGTTGACCGGCAGCCGGCCGCCGAGTGCGATACCGCCGCCGGCCACGAACTCGCCGCCCTCGCCGAGCTTGCAGAAGCCCGCACACTCCAGCTGATGGATCACCTCGAAGGTGAAGCAGTCGTAGACCATGGCGAAGTCCACGTCCTCGGGTCCGCATCCGGCCATGTCGAAAGCCCGCGGCGCCGCCTTGGTCAGTCCGGTGTTGAAGAAGTCCTGCCGGTTGCTGATGTCGTCGGCGGAGTCGGGGTGCCCTTCAGCGGCCCCCTCGATGAAGACGGGCGTGGCGCCCACCCGGGCGGCGTACTCTGGAGACGCCACGAGAACCGCCGCCGCACCATCGGTTTCCAGACAGCAGTCGAACAGGTGATACGGGTCCGCGATGACCGGCGCGGCGAGGTACTCCTCCATGGTCAGCTTCTTGCGGTACATCTGTGCCGCCGGGTTGAGGTTGGCATGCCGGCGCATCGTGAGCGCGACGGCTCCGAGCTGCTCCCGCGTCGTGCCGAACTCATGCATATGCCGGCGGCACAGCAGCGAGTACCACTGCGCCGGCGTGTTCATCCCGTGCGGATATTCCAGGTTCGTCCTGAACTGCTGACCGGGCATCGCCACGGCCACACGCTGGTCGACACGGGCGCCGGATCTCCCGTTCCGCGCCACGAAGGTGAGCACGACATCCGCCTGTCCACCGGCCACGGCAAGCGCGGCCAGGCGCAGGGCCGCCACGGAGCCGGCTCCGCCCAGGTGCGGCACGGCGGTGAAGCGGGCGTCGGCGATGCCGAACGAGGCCATGATGTCTTCGGCCGTGGGCCCCACGGGGGACGGCACGATGCCGTCGATCGCCTTCGCCGGCAGGTTCGCGTCCGCCAGCGCGGCGGCGGTCGCCTCGACGGCCAGCCGCTGGACGCTGCGTCCACTGTTGCGCGAAAGGCCGGTCTGCCCGACCCCGATGATGCACGCCTGGTTCTTCATCTCCACCGCTCTTTTCGTCCGTTCGAACCGTGACCGCCGGCACCACCGAAGTCAACGATATGACCGCGCCGCGGCCATCACGGTTGTGCTAGAACGAGCGGGGGTTGCTTGTGGCGTGCGGGTGCGGGCTCCGGGTACCGTGAATCTCGATCTTCAGCTGTTTCACCAGGGAGGTGCGCATGGTCGAGGCGTATGCCGCGGCGGAGCTGCCTCCGGGTGACGTGATCCCGGCGCGCTGGCTGGCCCAGCACATTCACGACGCCACCGCGCGCGGGATCGTCGCCGCCGTGACGGACCTGATCCGGCACCGCGGCGAGGTGAAGGACCGCTACTTGCCGACCGTGCGCAACCTCGCCGGGACGCTGCAGATCAGTCCGGCGACAGTCGCAAAGGCATGGCGGGTGCTGGGCGAGGCCGGGCTCATCAGCACCAACGGCAGTCAGGGCACCCGCGTGGTCGGCGAGGAACCACCAGGGCACCGCCTGGAGTCGGTGATCGGTGGGCTCCCGATGCAGCTGGACCTGATGAGCCCGTCCCCCGATCCCGAGCTGTTGCCCGACATCGAGCCGCATCTCGCCGCGGTGATGAGTTCGGATGTTCTCGGTGATTTCAACAAGTACGGCGGGGACATGCTCGTCGCGCCGCTGGCGGAATATGCGAGGCGGACCTGGCCGTTCGATCCCGGAATGATCGTGCCCTGCGGCGGGTGTTACGACGGGGTGTTGCTGCTCCTGGATGTGCTCGCCCGCCCCGGTACGCGGGTGGCCGTGGAGAGCCCGACCGCCGCGCCGGTGCTGGATCAGCTCGAGTACCTGCGATGCGAGATCGTGCCGGTGCCGGCCGACGGTGAGGGCATGATCCCGTCCGCTCTCGCCGAGGCGGGGGATGTCGAGGTGGTCGTCATCCAGTCACGGTTCTCCAGCCCGGACGGGCACACGATGACCGCGGACCGGGCGGGCGAGCTGGCCGGGATTCTCCGGAAACGGCCGACGGTACCGGTCGTCATCGAGTCGGACCCGGCGCCGCTGCTCGCGGCCGGCCCCGGCGTGTCCCTCGGCAACTGGCTGCCCGACCGGGTGGTGCTGGTTCGCGGGTGGAACAAGTCCCACGGTCCCGATCTGCGGGTGGCGTTGATCGGCGGCGCACCCGGCATCGTGCAGCTCGCCCGGCGCCGGCGCGCGATGGGCTCGGTGTGGACTTCGCGCCTGCTCCAAGGAACCTTGTCGCTGATGCTCGCCGATGACGGGGTCGCGCGGACGGTCGCCGCGGCCGCCGGCGAATACCGGCAACGGCGTGCCGCACTGGCCCGCGAGCTGAGCCGGCTCGAGATCGATACCTACGGCACCGAGGGTTTTTCCCTGTGGGTCGGCGTCCAGGACGAGCACACCGCGTTGCGAGTGCTGCGGGCCTATGGCATCAGTGCTGCCGGGGGCAGCGCCTTCACGCAGCTGCCGGCGAGGCAACACCATCTGCGGATCGCCACCACGCAGCTGCCGGTGCACCATGCGGCCGAGGTCGCCCTCGCGGTGCGCGAGGCTGCTACCGCGTCCCGCGCTGTCGCGCTGCGCTGAGCGCGGTTCGTTATGGCACAAGCACTTCGCGGCGACGGGCCGGTCGCCGTTGCTTTTCGCCGGGCCGGTCAGCACTGTGGGACGGGGGGTCCCGGTGATGATGAACGTTGTGGAGGCAGGTTTCCTCGATGAGGATCTACGCACTGGAAGAGCACATGGCCACCACCGACGTGGTCGAGGCATGGAAACGGCAGGATCCCGGGCTGACCGAGCCGATGATGAAATGGGCCCTCGAAAGCGATATCACGCCGGCGCTGCTGGACCTCGACGACAGCCGTCTCGCCGCCATGGATGACGCCGGGATCGATGTGGCGGTCCTGTCCCTCACCACGCCGGGTCTGCAGAACCTGGCCGCCGCCGAGGCGATCGCCTTGCAGGGGCCCACGAACGACGCCATCGCCGCCGCCGTGCGCCGCCATCCCGAGCGTCTCCAGGGATTCGCCACGCTCGCAACACCCGCTCCGGCAGCGGCCGCTGCCGAACTGGGGCGCGCGGTCACCGAACTCGGGCTCAACGGGGTGATGATCAACGCCCGCTCCGGTGAGCAAAGTGTGGATGCGCTCGAGTTCTGGGATATCTACGAGGCGGCCGCAGACCTGCACGCCCCGGTCTACCTGCACCCCCGCGCACCGCTGCCCATCGTCAACCAGGCTTATTACCAGGGGTTCGATGAGCCCGTGGACAACCTGCTGGCGACCGGGGCGATCGGCTGGCACTACGACGCGGGCCTGACCGTCCTGCGGATGATCACCTCGGGCCTGTTCGACCGGTTCCCCGATCTCCAGGTGATTCTCGGGCACTGGGGCGAGGTCGTCCTGTTCTACCTCGACCGCATCGCCGTCCTGGACAACGTCGCCGGGCTTCAGCGACCCGTCGCGGAGTACTTCCGGTCGAACATCTTCATCACGCCCGGCGGCATCTCCAGCCACCGGTACCTGCGGTGGAGTGTGGAGACGGTGGGAATCGAACACGTCATGTACGCCACCGATTACCCGTTCAACCGGGAGCGTGCCGGCTCCGTGCGCCAGTTCATCGACACAGCGCCGATCGGCGAAACCGAACGCGAGAGCTTCGCCTTCGGCAACTGGGAAAAGCTCGTCGCGGATATCCGGCGCTGACCGTGATGACCGGAGTCCGTGAGGGCAAGGCGGCGATACCGGGCGGGGAACTGTGGTATTGGGACACCGGCGGCGACGGGCCGCCGGTTGTCCTGCTCCATTCCGGCACGGGGTCGGCGCTCAGCTGGCCGGGCCAGCAGACGGCCTTCGCTGAAGCCGGCTATCGGGTGATCGGCTATTCGCGGCGAGGGCATTACCGCTCGTCGGCGCCGCCGCCGGAGGTGCCGGGCAGCGGGGCCGACGACCTCGCCGCGCTGGCGAGCGCGCTGGAACTCGGGCCGTTCCACGCGGTCGCCGTCGCGGCCGGCGGCATTTATGCGGCCGACTTCGCCCTCGGGCACCCGGCGGCCCTGCGCAGCCTGGTGATCGCGGGCAGCGTCATGGGGATCACCGATGCCGACTGGCAGGCCCGCCTTGACGCGCTGCAGTTCCCCGGGTTCCGGGGTCTGCCACACGACTTCCTCGAACTGGGGCCCAGCTACCGGGCGGAGAACCCGGACGGGCTCACGGAGTGGCGCCGGATCCATGAGCTGGCCTACAACGGCGGCGAGATGGTGATCCAGCACGTCACGAACGACATCACCTGGGCCACCCTGGGACGGCTCGCGCCGCCGGTACTGCTGATCGCCGGCGGCGCGGACCTGTACGTGCCCCCGCCCGCGATGCGCGAGGTGGCCGCACACATTCCCGGTGCCCAGCTGGTGGTGATGCCCGATGTCGGCCATAGCGCGCCGTGGGAACGGCCGGAGGAGTTCAACCGGGCCGTGCTCGGCTTCCTCGGCCGGGTGGAGGCGGCGCGGACCTGAGGTGCCGGGGTTTTCCTCACTGCGCGACCACCGGCCTTCGACACCGACATCGGCAAAACAGCGGCACCCGGTGGAATGCTGCATCAACCGCCACCGCGCCGTGGCGGCTTTTGCCACACACCTGTGCGTTGCCGACCACGAAAGCCCACCCTCTGGAAACTCCTTGATCAGCGCATGTGCACAGGCTCTAGTCGTGAAGTGACTGCGGGCGGAGGACGTAGTCGTAGGTGAGGGCGCGGTAGGGCTGGTCGAGGCCGTGGGCCCGGAAGTCGCCGGGGTCGTCCTGCCGTGTGGTGGTTTTGACCGCGGCAGGGGGAATGTGGCCCTCGATGGTGCCCTCGACGCGAGGGTCGCCGTCGAAGTAGATCTGCGTGGTCAGTGGGAGGAATCCGTCGGCGGAGACGATGGCGTGGATGTGCAGGGGCCGGTCGCCCTCCAGCCGCAGCGCCTGAGTCAGGGCCTCGAGCGGGCTGCCGGGTTTGAAGCCGAAGGATTCGACGCCGGGCATGATCGTGCGGAACTCGTAGTGCCCGTCGCTGTCGGCGACGATCTTGGCCCGGAGATTGTAGGTGGGGATGCCGGTGGCGTCGTTGGGGATGTCCGGCGTGATGCCCAGCATCGCGAAATCGGCGGTCGTCAAACCGGAGTACACGTCGTCGGCGTCGATCTGCCAGACGTCGACGATCGCACCCGGCACCGGGTCACCCGTGGTGGACCGCACCGTCCCGGAGACGATGAGCGGCTCACCGGCCTCGTCGGGGCGCATCGGCAGCACGGCGGGACTGTCCAGCAGGGGGGCGCCGGCCAGATAGGCGGGGCCTTCCATCTCCCAGTTGCTCGCGCCATCGGTCTCCGGATGGGCGTAGGTGGCGCCCTCGCTGTGTTTCAGGACCGCTTTCGCGAACAGGATGGTGGCGAGCTCCAGTTCGCCGGCATCGGCGGCTTGCCGGATCCACCTGACCGCGGCCAGCAACTCCTCCATGGTGACCTCGTGCTTGAGGATCACGTCGTCGATGGCGCGACGCAGGTCGGCGAACACGACCTGCAGCCTGGTCTCGGACTCGCTCACGAGCGTTTCTCTCCTTCTTGGGAAACGGCAGGGGTAGAACCATCAATACCGGGAGAGCCGACGGAACGCTTTCGCTTCGGCCCCGGGCTTGTGCTAGAACGAGCGGTCAAGCCGGGAGTTCGGCATACAGCCAGTCGACGTCACTGAAGTCGTCGTCGGCCCGGGTGCGGAAGATCCGGTTGCGCAGCGCGAGTGCCAGCGGATCGGTGAGGTGCCAGATGTCCGCCCACGGGCGGGCGACACGCTGGCACCGGGTGGTGCGAGGTAGCCGCGCCTGCTCATATGCGGCCAGCGCCTTCTCCACATTTTCCGGATTGGCCGCGAGCTCGTCGGCCAGGACGACGGCGTCCTCGAGGGCCTGGCACGCGCCCTGCCCGAGAACCTGCAGCATCGGGTGAGCGGCGTCCCCGAGCAGCACCGCCCGGCCGCGGACGAAGGAGCCGAGCGGTTCGCGGTCGTACAGCGGCCAGTGCCGGATACGGGAGACCGAAGCGGCGCTGAGGCGGACGGCTTCGACCGTCGGGGCGAACATCTCGTCGAGCTCCTCGGGCGTCCCCCACTCACCACCGGCGGCGAAGGTCTTGCTGTGGAACACGGCGACCTGGTTGTAGAGCGCCCCGACCCGCACCGGGTACTGCATGAGGTGCAGCCGCGGGCCGATCCAGAGCATGACGTCGTTGCCCTCGACGCCGGTCTCCACCTCCTCGATCGGCACGGTGCCGCGGTACGCCACATATCCGCTGCACACCGGTTCGTCGTCCGCGAACAGCGTCCGCAGCGTGGACCGCAGCCCGTCGGCCCCCACCACCAACCCCGCCCGGTAGACCTGGCCGTCCGCACAGGTCACGGCCACACCGCCGGTCTCGAGCCGGCAGCCGGTGACGTGCCGGTTGTTCTCCAAGGTGATCAGCGGGTCCGCGTTGCAGGCGTCGAGCAGGATCTGCAGGAGATCGCCGCGGTGCATGACGAGGTAGGGAAATCCGTAGCGCCGGCGGTAGGTGGCACCCAGGGTGAGCCCGGTGAGCTTCTCCCCCGTGGTCGCGTCCCGCATCACCGCCTGCTCGGGATGGACGGCGACCGACTCCGCCGCCTCCAGCACCCCGAGCCGGTCGAGCACGCGGGTGGCGTTCGCCCCGATCTGCAGCCCCGCGCCGATTTCGGCGAACTCGGCCGCCTGCTCGATCAGGTGCACCGACCGTCCGGTACGGGCGATGGCCAGCGCCGCGGCGAGCCCGCCGATGCCTCCCCCGACGATCAGCAGGGGAATGCGGCCGGAACGCGGATCTGGTGTGCTCACGACAATTCCTCTTCTCGGTTGAGCCCCAGTTGACCGGCCAGCCAGTCGTCGATCACCTGCCGGGCGCGGATGGCGAGCGGCGCCCGGCACGCCGGTGCGGCGAAGCCGTGGGAACCACCCGCATAAACGTGCAGTTCGGTCGATACGCCCGCGTGGCACAGCCGCTGGGCAAAGGCGACGTCCTCGTCGTGGAAACCGTCCACGGTCCCGACGACGACGCAGGTCGGCGGCAGGCCGGTCAGGTCGGTGGCCCGTGCGGGCGCCGCGTGGTACGGGACGTCCGCCGCGCCGTATACCGGGCCCAGATACGACCGCCAGCCGAACCGGTTCGCGACCGGGTTCCAGCGGGGGACGTCGGTCCACCTGCTCGACGTCGTGACCTGCCGGTCGTCGAGCATCGGGTACAGCAGTGCCTGAAAGGCCGGCGGGGGTTCACCGAGGTCCCGGATGAGCAGGCTGAGACCCGCCGCCAACCCGCCGC
This sequence comes from Amycolatopsis pithecellobii, assembly GCF_009707865.1. GTDB lineage: Bacteria > Actinomycetota > Actinomycetes > Mycobacteriales > Pseudonocardiaceae > Amycolatopsis_E > Amycolatopsis_E pithecellobii. The sequence continues at coordinate 164,133 of NZ_WMBA01000003.1, read as the reverse complement.
CCGCACTGACGCCGAACACGCCGACCCGGGCCGGGTCGATGCCGAGCTCCGTGGAGTGGTCACGCACCCATCGCAGCCCGCGGTGGCAGTCGTCCAGCGGACCCGGATACGGCGTCTCCGGGGCGAGCCGGTAGTCGACCGAAACCCCGATGCAGTCGAACCGCCGGCACCAGTTCTCGAACAGCGCGTCGTCCACGGTGGCGTCTCCCAGCACGAAGCCGCCACCATGGATGGACAGGATGCACGGCAGGACACCCGTGGCGGCCCGGCGTCGATGAATCCTGAGCCGGAGCGCGGGATCGCCGGGAATGGTCAGGTCCGAGTGCTCGACTTCGCCCGAGAGCTGGGGGCGCGGTGGACGCGCCGCCCGAATCGCCGGAAGCGACTCGGCGGTCAGCTCCCGCACGGCCGGTATCGAGTTCAGGTCCCGCCGCACCCCGGGATCCACCGGCGGAGCACCCGCCCTACTCAACGACGAGGTCCTCACCGAAGCGGGGGCTGATCGCGTCGCCGTCCCGAGTGAGGCTCGGGTCCGTGCTCCGCGGGTCGCGGAGCCACCGCCAGAGGATCCGCGGGTCGATGGCGCCGTTGGTGGCGCTGCGGCGGAACTCATTGGTGAAGTAGCTGTTCGCGCGTGGATCGAGGTAGACCTTCGAGACCATGTTGCGGTCCAGCTCGTCGTTGTACCGCCAGTAGGCGTCCATGGTCACGTCGACGGTGTCCTTTTCCTCGGCGATCACGCCGGCGATGCAGCTCACCGCGAACCGGGTCACCAGCTCCTCCAAGTGGATGGCGGCGAAGCCGACGTTCGCGTTGGTGTTGGGGCCGTAGAGCACGAACAGGTTCGGGAACCCCGGCAGCAGACACCCGAGGTAGGCGCGGGCGCCGTCCTTGGCCCAAAGCTCTTGCGGCGTAGCGCCGTCGCGTCCTTGCACCCGCATCGGCCACAGGTAGTCGTTCGCCCGGTACCCGGTCGCCAGCGCGATCGCGTCGACCTCGTATTCGGTGCCGTCTTCGGCCGTGATCCCCTTGGCGGTGACCTTCTGCATCCCCCCGGTCACCAGCGTGACCTTGTCTTCGTCGAGCAGCGCGTCGTAGATGCTGTAGTCCCGGTCGACGAGGACCGGCCGTGCGGACAGCGGTGCGGCCACCGGCAGCATCTTCGCCATCAGGTCAGGGCGGTCGGCGAACTTGGACCTCATGAACGCGAGGCGCTGCTCGAGGACGACCTTGTTCGCGGCGCTCAGCGCGGTCGGGTCCTCGAACGCGGGATCGATCTCGTTGGCCGCCCTGGTCGCATCCGGGCGCCGCGACCAGGACTGCTGGAAACGGATGAAGTTGACCAGGTAAGGAAAGTTGCGGTCCAGCCAGTTGACCTGGGGCGGGTACGGAGCCAGATATCCGGGCACGTCGAAGACCCAGTTCGGGGTGCGCTGGAAGTGATAGACGTGCCCGGTCTGCTTCGCCAGCTCCGGCACCAGCTGATAGCCGGTGCAGCCGCTGCCGACCACGGCGACCGACTTCCCGGTGAGGTCGAGGCCGGACGGCCAGCGCGCGGTGTGGAAGAGCTCCCCCGTGAACTCGTCCAGGCCCGGCACGGAGGGAATGTTGGGCCGTGACAGGAATCCGACGGCGGTGATCACCGCGTTGGCCCGCCAGACGCGCTGAACACCGCCCTGCAGCGCGGTGATCTCCCAGGTCTTGGTGTCCTCGTCCCAGACGAGCGACTGCACGTCCGTGCCGAACTGGACCTTCTCCCGGAGATCGAAGTGGTCGGCGATCCAGTTCACATACCGCTCGTTCTCACTTTGCACGCAGAACGGGGACGGGTAGTCGAAATCGGCGCCGAGGACGTGGGTGTAGGTGCGGCTCGGCGTGTCGACCCGGCAGCCCGGATAACGGTTCTCGTACCAGGTCCCCCCGACTTCCGGGTTCTTCTCCAGGATGGTGAAGGTGATGCCCGCGTGCGCGAGCTGCGCCCCGGCGTTCAGGCCGCCCATGCCGGCGCCGATCACGACGACCGAAAACGCGTCGAGCCGCTCCGCGGAGGGCTTTTCCTGCCAGGAGACGCCGCGGGCGAACCGGTCCACGGCAAGCTGTTCCAGCCACATGTCCAGCTCCGGCGGCGGGATCTCCCGGCCCGCGGTGAGGGCGAGGCTGCGCGGAAGCCGCTCCGCCGGGCCCAAGGGCACGTCGCCCGCACCGGCGTCCCGGCACGCCCTCAGGTAGGCCGCGGCCTTCGCCCGGATCATCGCCACGTCGGCCTGGTGCCGGACTGTGACGCTCTCGGAGATGCCGAAGTTCTCGGTCTCCACCTCGATCGGCAGCAGCTCCGGATCCGCGGTCAGCTGGTAGACGAGTCCGCGCAGCACCAGGGGATCCGCGTACCCCAGTGCGTCGTCGATCGTCTGGTCGGTCGCGGCCAAGAGCTCCGGCTGCTTCGCCACCATCATGGGCCTCCTCGGAAAGCGGGTCGCGTCTATCCCAGGTCGGCGGTGGTCACCAGCGCGTCGAGCGCGATCACACCGTGGCCCTCGGGGAACACGATCAGCGGGTTGATATCGATCTCGGTGATCTCGGGCCTCGCGAGCACGAGATCACCGACGAGCGCGGCCACGTGTGCGGCCGCGGCGATGTCGGCGGGCGCGCCACCGCGGTACCCGCGGAGGATCCGGGCGGCCTTCAGCCGGAGCATCTCCTCGGCGAGAGCGGACTCGGGCAGGTCCGCGGGCAGCAGCCGGATGTCCTCGAGAACCTCCACCAGGACGCCACCGGCGCCGACCATGACAACCGGGCCCCACCGGGGGTCCCGCTTCGCCCCGATGACGAGCTCGAGCCCGGGGGCGCTCATCCGCTCGATGAGGACGCCGTCAACGGCGAGTCCCGGACGCACGCGCGCGATGCCGCTGTGCAACCGCGCCCAGGCGGCGCGGACCTCATCGGCGTCGGCGATCGAGAGGACGACCCCGCCGACGTCGGTTTTGTGGGACAGCGCCGCCGACTGGATCTTGGCGACGACCGGATAGCCGATGCGCTCGGCGATCTCGACGGCCTCATCCGGGGTCCGGGCCAGTGAGCCCTCGGGAACGGGGATACCGATCTGCCGCAACAGTTGCTTCCCGATCCACTCCGGCTGGACGCCTGTCGCCAGGGACGGTGCAGGGGTGAGCGCGCCGGGTTCGCGCCTGCCGATGGCGCGCCGGGCTCCGGCCTCGGTCGCCCGCGCCAGCGCCCGCAGCGCGCGCTCCGGCGAGCGGTGGAACACGACCTTGTGGTCGAGGAGCAGGCGGTGGAAACCGGGAGGGGGCTCGGCCTCGTTCTGGCTCACGTAGACGATCGGCTTGGCCGAGCCGGCCAGCAGCGGAACGATGCTCTCCAGCCAGACGGAGTCGAGCGGGTCCTGGGCGTCCGGGTTGGAGACGAGGAGGCTGCCGATCGCGGGATCCGTGAGGATCCGCTCCGCCGCCTTGCCGATGATCATCGGATCGGAGATCGACCCGGTGCCGAGATCGAGCGGGTTCCGGACCTGGTCACCGGACTCCGGGGTCAGTTCGGGCAGGTCGAGCCCGAGGGTCTGGGCGGCGTCCGTCACGATCGCGCAGATGGCACCGGATTGCGTGATCACCCCGGCGCCCTTGGCCGGCGGCGCCGGGAAACGGAGCAGGAGCTGGGCGAGGTCCACCAGTTCCTCGGTGGTGTCGACGACGACGGCCCCTGCGCGGCGGGCGACCGTCGCCATCAGCGAGTGGTCGCCGGCGAGGGCGCCGGTATGCGACTGGACCGCCACCCGCGCCCGATCGCTACGCCCGGGATGCAGCAGCACGACGGCCTTCCGCCGGTCCTGGGCGATCCGCACCGCGCGGAGGAAACGGCCGGGCTCGCGGATCTGCTCGGCATACACCGCGAAGGCGGCGGTGTGCTCGTCGTCGGCGAGGTACTCGAGGAGGTCAGCCAGTCCCAGGTCGGCCTCGTTGCCGGTCGCGATGAGGTGGGAGACGGGCACACCGCGCCCGCCGAGGCCGCCCGCGACGAGCGTGCCGATGCCGCCGCTCTGCGCGATGATCGCGACTCCCGGCCCGTGCCCGGGGCCGGGGACGGGCGTCGGCGGCATCGGCGCGAGCAGCGCCGACAACCGGCCCACCGTGTTCAGCAGCCCGAAACAGTTCGGGCCGAGCAGGCGGAGACCGCCGGTGCGGGCGCGGCGACCGAGCTCCTCCTGGTGGCGGCTCCCTTCCTCGCCGAGCTCGGCGAACCCGGAGGCGAAGCACACCGCGGCGCCGACATGGTGCGCGACGCACGAGTCGACGACGTCGCCGAGCTGAGCGGACGGCATCGTCAGCAACGCAAGGTCGATCCCGTCCGGGAGGTCGTCGAAGCTCGTGACGCACGGGAGCCCGTGGATCGTGGCCGCCCGGCGGCCCAGCACGTGGATCTCCCCGTCGAAGCCGCCGTCGATGAGGCCGCGCAGCACGCGATTGCCCAGCGCCTCGGGACGGGTGGACCCGCCGACGACGACAACCGACCGCGGGGTGATCAGCCTCTCGACCGCGGAGCGCGCCGAGGGCGAGGGCTCCCGGGGTTCACCGGTGAACGGCATGACGACACTCCAATGTGGACTAAGCTGGGTGGGGGTTGCTCGGGGAATGCGGACGTTGCGGCTATCGGGGACCCATCCGGATGGCGCCGTCGAGCCGGATGACCTCTCCGTTCAGCATCGGGTTGCCGATGATGTGCTCGACGAGCGCGGCGAACTCGTCCGGCTCGCCGAGTCGCTTCGGATGCGGGATCTGCTCGCCCAGCGCGACCTGCGCTGCTTCGGGCAGGGTGGACAGCAGGGGTGTCCTGAAGATGCCGGGGGCGACGGCGACGACCCGGATGAGCGACTGCGCGAGGTCGCGGGCCAGTGGCAGCGTCATCGCCGCGACGCCGCCCTTGGAAGCGCTGTACGCGGCCTGGCCGATCTGTCCGTCGAAGGCGGCCACGGAAGCGGTGTTCACGATGACCCCGCGTTCGCCGTCCTGCGGTTGCGTCTGCGCGATGAACCCGGCCCCGATGCTCAGCACCGTGAACGTGCCGACCAGGTTGACCTGCAGCACATGCCGGAACGGAGCCAGCGGCTTCGTGCTGCCGTCCCGGGACAGGACACGCTGGGGATCGCCGATCCCCGCGCAGTTCACCACGATGCGGACCGGGCCCAGGGCCGATGCCTCCTCGAACGCGCGGCGAACCCCGTCCTCGTCGGTGACGTCACACTCGGCGAAGTGGGCGGTCCCGAGCGCGTCCGATGGCGGCTTTTGCCTGTCGAGCACGAAGACTTTCGCTCCCATGTTCGAAAGTCTCTTCGCGGTGGCCAGCCCGAGTCCGCTCGATCCTCCGGTCACCACGGCTACGTTGTTTTCGACCTTCACGTCACAGCCCTTTCCCGTCGAACAACGCGACCGCGTTCTCCTTGAGAATGAGCGGGCGAACCTCGGGCTTGATCGGCAGTTTGTCGAACAGTTCGAGCCACTTTTCCGGGGTGAACGCCGGGAAGTCGGTGCCGAAGAGCACCTTGTGCTTGAGCAGTGTGTTCGCATACTGCACCAGCTGCGGCGGGAAGTACTTGGGCGACCAGCCCGACAGGTCGATGTAGACGTTGGGCTTGTGGACCGCGACCGCGAGTGCCTCATCCTGCCACGGCGTCGACGGATGGGCGAGAATGATCTTGAGGTCCGGGAAGTCCGCGGCGACGTCGTCGTGGTGGATCGGGTTCGAGTATTTCAACCGCAGTCCTCCCCCGCCGGGCTGACCGGACCCGATCGCCGTCTGTCCGGTGTGGAAGATCGTGATCGCGCCGCTGTCCTGGATCACCTGGTACAGCGGGTAGAAACGCTCGTCGTTCGGATAGAAGTTCTGCATCGTCGGATGGAACTTGAATCCCTTGACGTCGTAGGTCTCGAGCAGCCGGCGAGCCTCCGTCACGGCATCGGGGCGCCGCGGATCGACACTCGCGAACGGGATGATCACGTCGCCGTGCTCGGCCCCCAGCCGGAGCACCTCGTCGTTGGTCACCGGATTCTCGGTGCCCATCACGTCGACCATGAACGTCACGCACAGCATCCGCCGCTGTCGATAGGTCTCCGCAAGCTCGGGAACGGTCATCGCCATCGCGTGGCCGAACACCTCGCCACTGGCTGCTTCCACCGAGTCCGGCGCGATACGATGGCCGGCCACCGAGGACAGGACATGCGTATGCATGTCGATTGCCTCGATCGCATTCAGGTCGATGCCCATCGGTGGGTTCCCCGTTCTCGATTTCCGCTTCACGGCCGGTTTCCACAGTGGTGGACCGGCATGGCGAAAATCAACGGCGAAAGGCCCCCGGACGCCCGGTGCTTGTGCCATAACGAGCCACGGTTGCCCGCGCCGCGAACGGAGTTCTAGGGTGCCGGAGAATGCCGGCACGACGGCGACCGTGTCAGGCGTTGTTCATCGACACCCCGGCCAGCGACTGGTCCAAAATGGACAGACCTGCCTTCGCCTCGGCCGGGGTGATCGTCAGCGGGGGCACCACGTGGATCCGGTTGAAGTTGGCGAACGGCAGCAGGCCACGGCGCCGGCAGGCCGCCAGGATCGCGTCCATCACCGGGCTGCTCGCGCCGTAGGGGGCGAGTGGCTCACGCGTGGTGCGGTCGCCGACCAGTTCGACCGCCCAGAAGGCACCGGTGCCACGCACGTCGCCGATCCACTCGTGCCGGTCCGCCAGCTCGCGCAGCCCGGGGCCGAACACGGTGCGCCCCAGTTCCGCCGCGTGCTCGACGACCCGGTCGTCCTCCATGGTCCGGATGGTGGCCACGGCGGCGGCGCAGGCCAATGGGTGCCCGGAGTAGGTGAGCCCACCGGGATAGGGTCGCTCGGCGAAGGTCGCGCAGACCCCTTCGCTGATCGCGACGCCGCCGAGCGGGACGTACCCGGAGTTGACGCCTTTCGCGAAGGTCAGCAGATCCGGGACCACCTGATCGTGCTCGACGGCGAACCACCTGCCGGACCGGCCGAATCCGGACATCACCTCGTCGGCGATGTACAGGATCCCGTGCCGGTCGCACAGGTCACGCACGCCGCGCAGATAACCCGGTGGCGGGACCATGATGCCGGCGGTGCCGGGAATGGATTCCAGGACGATCGCGGCGATCGTGTCCGGCCCTTCCAACTCGATCACGCTTTGCAGATGTTCCAGTGCCCGCGTGCATTCCTCGTCCTCGGTGGTCGCCGCGAATGCGCTGCGGTAAAGGAATGGGCCGAAGAAGTGGACGGTGCCCGAAGTTCCGGTGTCGTTGGGCCACCGGCGCGGGTCACCGGTCACATTGATCGCCAGGCTGGTGCCCCCGTGGTAGGAGCGATAGGTGGACAGCACCTTGTGCCGCCCGGTGTGCAGGCGCGCCATCCGGATGGCGTGCTCGTTGGCGTCCGCCCCACCGTTGGTGAAGAAGATGCGGTCCAGTCCCCCGGGCGTGTGCGAGGTGATCAGCCGGGCGGCTTCCGAGCGAGCACTGTTCACATGCGACGGTGCGATGGTGCACAGACTGGCCGCCTGTTCCTGAATCGCGGCCACGATCCGGGGATGCTGGTGGCCCAGATTGGTGAAGACCAGTTGCGAGGTGAAGTCCAGCAACCGGTTCCCTTCGCCGTCCCACAGGTAGCTGCCCGCGGCCTTGGTCACGACCATCGGATCGATTTTCGCCTGCGCGGACCAGGAGTGGAACACGTGCCGGCGGTCCAGTTCGTAGGCGCGGCCGGCGTCGGCCGGGATCAGCTCAGACATTGCGCGGGAACCCCAATTCGAGCCCGCCGGCCGGCCGCGCCGCCGGGTCGATCCAGCGTGAGGTGACGACCTTGGCGCGGGTGAAGAAATGCACGCCCTCGGTGCCGTGCGCATGGGTGTCGCCGAACAGCGACCGCTTCCAGCCACCGAACGAGTAGCAGGCGACCGGAACCGGGATGGGCACGTTGATTCCGATCATGCCGACCCGCACGTCCGCCTCGAACCGGCGCGCCGCTCCCCCGTCGTTGGTGAACACCGCGGTCCCGTTGCCGTATTCGTTGCGGTTGATCAGTTCGACGGCCTCGGCGTAGGAGGCCACCCGCACCACCGACAGGACCGGTCCGAAGATCTCCTCGCGGTAGATGTCCATTTCGGACGTTACGTGGTCGAAAAGTGTGGGACCGAGCCAGAAACCGTCACTGTCCCCGCGCGGCGAGACGTCGCGGCCGTCGAGGACGAGTTTGGCGCCGGCGGCCTCCCCGGCGGCGATGAAGCCGGCCACCCGATCGCGGTGGGCACGGGTGACCAGCGGTCCCATATCGGGTTCCGTGGCCTCGCCCTGGCGTCCGTCGCCGACGACCACCGCGCGGGTCCGCTCGGCGATGCGGGCGACGAGTTCGTCGCCGATGGGGTCGACGGCGACGAGCACACTGATCGCCATGCAGCGTTCACCCGCGCTGCCGTATCCGGCGTTGACCGCCGCGTCGGCGGCCAGGTCCAGGTCGGCGTCGGGCAGCACCACCAGATGGTTTTTGGCCCCACCCAAGGCTTGCACGCGCTTGCCGTGCCGGCTGCCTTCTTCGTATACGTACCGGGCGATCGGGGTGGAGCCGACGAAGCTGATCGCGTCGACTTCGGGGCTGTGTAACAGCGCGTCGACGGCGGTCTTGTCGCCCTGCAGCACGCTGAACACGCCGTCCGGCAGGCCGGCTTCCTGCCACAGTTTCGCCAGCCACAACGCCGCGGACGGATCCTTCTCGCTGGGCTTGAGCACCACGGCATTGCCGGCGGCGATGGCGATCGGGAAGAACCACATCGGCACCATCGCGGGAAAGTTGAACGGACTGATGACGGCGACCACGCCCACTGGGACACGCTGGGAGTGCACGTCGATGCCGGTGGACACGCTTTCGCTGTGCCCGCCTTTGAGCAGGTGGGAAATGCCGCAGGCGAACTCGACGACGTCCAGGCCCCGGGATATCTCGCCGACCGCGTCGGAGTGGACCTTGCCGTGCTCGGCGGTGATCAGCCGGGCGAGCTCGTCCTTGCGGCTGTTGAGCAACTCGCGGAAGGCGAACAGGATCCGGGTGCGCTTGGCCAGCGAGGTGGCGGCCCACGCGTGGCTCGCCCGCGCCGCGGAGGCGATGACGAACTGGGCGTCGCGTTCGCTCGCCAGCGCGACCCGGCCGGATACCCGGCCGGTGGCGGGATTGGTGACATCGGCCCAAAGTCCGGATGTGCCGGGGAACTCGGCACCGTCGGCCCAGTGGTGGATCGGGGTGGTCACGTGGCGGCTCCTTCGCTGGTCTGCTCCCGAAACTAACTGGTCAGCGCCCCTACTCGGGCCGACAGAATGTAGAGTTCGACCTCAATATCCAACGTTCTGTCAGCTCACGCGGGAGGATGCCGGATGGCCGGACTGACCGTCGGGCAGGTGGTGCGGATGCCCGTGCTGCGCGCGGCCCGGCCCAAGGTGCTGGCCGGCGCCGCGAGTCTGGAGCGGCGGGTGCGCTGGGTGCACACCACCGAACTGGCCGATATCGCGCCGCTGCTGCGCGGCGGTGATCTGGTGCTGAGCACCGGCATCGCGTTGCCGGACAAGGCCGATGAGCTCGGTGCCTTCGCCGAAAGCCTGGCCGAAAGCGAATCCGCGGGCCTGCTCATCGAGCTGGGACGACGCTGGGCCACGGTTCCGGTGCCGTTGATCACCGCGTGCGAACGGCTCGGGCTCCCCCTGGTCGCGCTGGGCCGGGAGATCCGGTTCGCCGAGGTGGCGCAGGCGGTCGGCGAGCGGATCGTGGCCGACCAGCTGGCCGAGCTGCGCGAAGCCGAACGCGTGCACGATACGTTCACCGCGTTGAGCATCGCCGAAGCCGGCCCGGCGGAAATCCTGGAAGCCGTGCAGCGGCTCGCGGGGGCGGCGGTGGTGCTGGAGGACGAGCAGCACCGCGTGCTGGACTACCGTGCCGGCCCCGAGGACATCGGCGTATTCCTGGCCGGTTGGCAGTCGCGTTCCCGTGGCGTCGAGCAGGCCGAGCGGACGGCGTGGGACGAGACGAACGGCTGGCTCCTGACCCGGCTGGGGCGCCGTGATCGTGGCTGGGGGCGGCTGATCGTGCAGGCCCCGACCGCGCCTGCCGGGCGGCTGATCGTGGTGGCCGAGCGGGCGGCGGCCGCACTGGCCATGCACCGGCTGCAGGACCGGCAGCGGGACAGCCTGGTCCGCCGCACCCATCACGAGCTGCTCATCGGTCTGCTCGCCGATCCGGCCGGCCCCGACCTGGTGCGCCGATGCGAGCTGTCCGGCCTGCCGATGGGGAAGCGGAACTTCGTCGGCCTGACCATCCGGCCCCGCGTTTCGGCGCCCGGCTCCACCGCGTCGGTGGTGGAGGACGCGCTCGCGGCGGTGGTGCACTCGGTCCACGAGATGCGGGTGCCGGCCCTGGTGTGCGAGATCGACCGGGATGTGCGGGTGCTGTTGTCGTTGCCGCCATCGGCCAAGGAAAAGCGGCTCGTCGACGACCTGGCCGAGCGGGTGGCGCGCCGCCATCCCGTCGTGGTCGGGGCCGGCCGCGGCGTGCCCAGGACCGGGCAGATAGACCGGTCACTGCGGGAGGCGCAGCACGTGGTGGAGTCGCTGCGCGAGGACCCGGGCGAGCGGGTGGTGTACCGCCTGGAGGACGTGCATCTGCGCGGCCTGCTGACGCTGCTGGGTCCGGACGACCGACTGCGCCTGTTCGTCGCCCGTGAGCTGGATCCGCTCGCGGAACACGACCGGCAGACCGGCGACGGCCTGCTGAACGTGCTGCGTGCCCTCCTGGAACATCCGTCGGGCAAATCCGACGCGGCGGCCAGCCTGCACCTGTCTCGCGCCGCGTTCTACGACCGGCTGGCGAAGATCGAGAAGCTACTGGGAGCGTCCCTGCAGGATCCTGATATCCGGGTGTCGCTGCACGTGGCACTGATCGCCGCCGACCTGGCCGCTCAGTGATCAGTTCGCGGGTGCCGACGATCTTGGCGCGCGCTCGGCCTGCATCTGTTCGTAGACCGACCGTTCGCGTCGACGTTCGGCATCCTGGAGTTGCTCGTCGCTCAGCAGCCTCGGCGTGCCTAGCGTCTGGGCGGAGCACCACACCTCGCAGAGCCACTCCAGCACGGTGGCGCGCGAGTAGGCCTCGTCGACCGTATCGCCGATCGCCACCGCACCGTGGTTCGCCATCAGGGCGCCGGTGCGGCCCCGCAGAGCAGCGACCACGGCGTTCGCCAGCTCCTTGGTGCCGAACGTGAAGTACGGGGCGACGCGGATGGGCGCGCCCCCGAGCTGATTGATGTAGTAGTGGATGGCCGGCAGCTGATCCGCGACCGTGGAAACGACCGCTGCGGCCTTCGAATGAGTGTGGACGACCGCTCGCGCATCGGTTGCCCGGTAGATGTCGAGGTGCAGTTGCATCTCGCTGCTGGGATGCGGGTGACCGTCAATCAGCGCACCGTTGAGGTGGACCAGACAAATGTCCGAGGCCTGCATGCTGTCGTAAGGCAGTCGTGACGGGGAGATCGCCACGAGGTCGTCGTCGATCCGGATGCTGGCGTTTCCGGCCGTCGAGATGACGAGCCCGGAACGTGACATCTCCTGGAGCACGTCGACCAGTCGGCGCCGTTCTTGCTGGTTCTGCACGGTTGTCCCTCAGAGTTCGTGGGGCGCCTTGACCCCGGTCGGCGTGATGAGTCCGGTGACGAGATCGGCCGGCGTCCGGTCGAAGGCCGGGTAGAAGCCGGCCACGTTTTCGGTGGCCGTGCGCCGCCCGAGACAGTGCAACGCCTCTTCACCGTCGCGCAGCTCGATCGGAACGCCGGCGGCCGTGGGGGTGTCCCTGTCCACGCGGGGGCACAGCGAGTAGAACGGGACGCCGTAACGCTTGCTGGTCAGCGCCAGCGCCAAAGTGCCTGCCTTGTTGACCACGCTGCCGTCGGCCGCGACCCGGTCGGACCCGGTGACGACCAGGTCGACCGCCCCCTCGGACAGGAGATATCCAGCCGCCACATCGGGCACCACGGTGACGGCTGCACCGGCATCGCGCAGCGCGTCGGCGGTCAGCCTCGAGCCCTGCAGATAGGGCCGGGTCTCGTCACAGAACACCTGGACGGTTCGGCCCGCGCGGGTGGCGGCGAGAACCATCTGGGTGAGGCCCGTTTCGGCCCAGCAGTGCGTCAGGAGCCGCACGCCGTCCGGCAGGAGCGTGGCGCCGTGCTCGGCGATCTGCCAGGTCAGCGCCAGGCGCTGCTTTTCCCGGGTGCTGACGGACTCGACCAGCGCGCCGGGCCATTGCTCCGGTTCCCATCGAGCGCAGATCTCGAGGGAGTTCTCCACCACCGTCTTCACGGAGTCGTTGGTGGGGCGGGTTTCCCTGAGAATGCGCGCGAGACGCTGGAGCTCGTCACGGGGCTGGGCGTGCCGGCCGGCGTGATCCGCGGCGAGCACCATCCCGTATGCGGCGGCGGTCGCGGTGCCGCCGCTCTGCGTCACCATGTCGATGATCGCGGTGGCCACGCTGGGTACGTCGGGGCAGGTGACCCAGGTCTTGTCGAACGGATAGACCCGCCGGTCCAGGATGTGCACGCCCTGAGCGTCGATGCGGGCGATGTTGTCGAGCAGGAAGACCCCGGTATCCCAGCCCGCGTCGAGGATCGCGCTCATCGGACGACAGCGCTGTCGGCCTCGACGAGCGCGTCGAGTGCGACCTGCGCGGCGTCGAGAGTGCTGAACTCCCAGCCGGGGACCTTGTCGACGCGGTTGTTGACGACAGTGCAGATCGCACCGGCACGCACGCCGAAGATCCGGGCGAGAGTGAGCAGCGTGGCCACCTCCATCTCGAAGTTCAGTACCCCCAACGCATGCATCTCGTCCAGCACGCCGGCAGCGGCGGCATTCCACTTCGTGAACGGTTCTCGGCCTTGCCCTGCAAAGAAAGACGAGGTGGTGGCCCCGGTCCCGACGTGCACGGTCTGCTGCCGTGCCCTGGCGGCCTCGACCAGCGCCGCTGTCATGTCCCAGGAAGCGGCAGCGGGGAACTCCGGTCGCGCGTAGTTGAGGGAGGTTCCCTCCAGGCGCACGGCGGCGTCGTTGACGATCAGCGTCCCGGGCTCGATCCCCTCTTGCAGCGCACCGGTCGTGCCGACGCGGATGACCGAACGGACCCCGAGCTCCTTCAGCTCGATGAGGGCTCGCTCGATTCCGGGTGCGCCGATCCCATGGGACAGCAGGAAGACGGGCAGCCCTCGGTAATGTCCCGTCGCGCCCTTGAATCCGCGCCGGAACGACTTCACCCGCGCGTCGGTGAGGAGCTCCGATACGGGCTCGATGCGGCCGGGATCACCGGTGACTAGAGCGTTCGCCGCAGTGAACCCATCCTCGGCCAGTGCCGTGAAGAAACGGGGAGCAAGGGCGGCCGCGGGTACGGCCTGGTGCTCGTCGACGGTCATGAACTGTGTGTTCCTCTCGGGTCAGTTTCGTTCGTACGGAACGCCGTCGGCCGACGGCGCACGCACCTGGCCTCGTGCGACGATCGCGATGATCGTGACGACGTAAGGCAGGCACAGGAGCAACGGGGACGGGATCGGAGCGCCGAGGATGTTGAGCGCCAGTTGCAAGGCGTCGGCGAAGCCGAAAAGCGCCGCCGCGGCGATCGCCCCGGCCGGGCGCCATGCCCCGAGGATCACGGCCGCGAGCGCGATGAAGCCGCGGCCCCCGGTCATGTCGATGGAGAACTGGCCGACGCTGCCCACGGTGAAGTAGGTGCCGGCGGTGCCGATGATCAGACCACCGGCGACGGTCGCCCAGAACCGGACGCGCTGGACGTTGATACCGACGGCGTCGGCGGCCCGGGGGTTCTCCCCCACCGCCGTGATGTGCCGGCCTATCCGGGAGCGCTCGAGGATGAAGTTCACCACGAACGCGAGGACGACGGCCAGCCACACATAAGGACTGGTGTGGAACAACAACGGTCCGAGGACAGGCACGTCGCCCAGCAGCGGGATGCTGATCGCGCCGATGGTCGGGGTGTTGTTCAGCGATGGGGTGTCGATGAAGATGCCGGAGACGAAGAACCCGGTCAGCCCGGCGATCGCCGTGTTGAGCACGATCCCGACGACGAGTTGCTCGGCCTTGAACCGGATCGCGAGTGTCGCGAAGAGCGCACCGATAGCGACACCCGCCACCACACCGAAAAGCACCCCCACCAGGCCGGATCCGCCGGCACTGCCCGCGATGGCGCCGACGAAAGCACCGAACAGGAGCTGGCCTTCGATGGCGACATTGATGACTCCGGCGCGTTCGCACAGCACGCCGCCGAGCGCGGCGAGCACCAACGGCGCCGCGCGGGCCATCGACTCATCGGCGAGCGCAAGCAACGAGACGGTCTGCCCGGCTCCACAAAGGACCAGCGTGGCGAGGACCGCGACGATCCCGGAGAGCGTCAACAGCCCGCCCAGGTGGCGCTTTCCACCGCGGCTCACCGCGAGACCGGCGGCGAGCAGCCCTACTGCGCCCAATACCGCGGCAACGCTCGTCGGGACGGCGAACGACGGGATGGTCCAGGCCGTCTCGCGCCCGGAGACCGACCAGTCGATCTTGGTCGTCCCGCTGTGCGATCGGAAGGTCAGCAGCACCAGCAGCGCGTTCAGGGCGGCGAGCGCGAGTGCCGCGCCCAGCCTCACCCTGGTGGCACGAGCGGTGGTTCCCCTGATCGCAAGGACAATCGATGTGGTCATGGATTACGCCGCCCACCCATGGGTCGTCGAAGGCTTGATGGAAAGCTTCCTGAGCCGGAAGAGCGCCTTGGCCACGCGCGGTGTCGCGATCAGCAGCACGAGGACCGCCTGGATGCACGTGACGATGTCGTAGGGCACGCCGGTCAGCGCCTGCACCTGGGTACCGCCGGCGCGCATGCCACCGACGATCACCCCGGCGACACAGCACCCGACCGGCCCGGTGCGGCCGAGCAGGGCGACGACAAGAGCGTCGATGCCCAGAGTTCCGGCCGTTCCGGGCGTCATGGCGTGCTCGACACCCATGACGTGGATCGCGGCGCCCAGCGCGACGAGACCGCCGGAGCCGGCCATGGCACCCACCCATACCCGCCGGTGGTTGATACCCAGGGCGGTCGCGGCCTGCCGCGATTGCCCGACAGCCCGCAGTTCCAGGCCCTGGGGCGTCCGGTTGAGCAGGACCCAGAACAGCACGGCCGCGGCGATCGCGACGAGAATGCCGATATTGACCCGGAAGTCGCTCCCGAACAGTCCCGGCAGCCGTGCGCCTTCGCTGATCTCCGGGGTGATCGGGTCGCTGCGGCCCGGCCGCCTCAGGAAGGAAAAGCTCAACGCCAGCACGACGAGGTTGGTCGCGGCGTAGTTGAGCATGATGGTGGTGACGACCTCGTGGGCGCCGAACCTGGCCTTCAGCCAGCCGACGAGAGCGCCCCAGAGCCCGCCGACCAGGACGGCGGCGCCCGCCGCCATCAGCAACGGGAGCGGAAACGGGAGATCGAGCCAGTAACCCACGACCGCCGCGGTGAGCGCGCCCAGCGCCGCCTGTCCGGGACCGCCGACGTTGATGAGGCCGGCGCGGAACGCGAGCGAGATCCCGAGCCCGGCCACGATCAGCGGAGCGGCGGCCACGAGCGTCTCGGAGATCGGTGAAAACGCGACACCGGCCGTGTCCGCGCCGGGCGCCCGGATGAACGCGAGGTAGGCGCTGGGGCTGCCGACGGCGCCGGTGAGCAGCGTCCCGTAGACCTCGGAGATCCGGTGCGCTGTCGCCCCGATCGCGTCGCCGGGCACGGCGAAGAAGTACGAGTAGCGTGCCCGCAGGTCCGACGACGTGACGATGATCAAGACGGCGCCGACGACGAGCGCGATCAGGGCTGATCCCGCGTAGAGCAGGAAGGTCTGGAACGGCACGACCGCTCGCGTTTTCCGTGACTCCGAGCCGTTCGGGGCGCTGGTTTCGCGCATGGTGTCAGCCATCGTGGGAACCTCTCACCGCTTCGGGGTGCTCGTGGGACATGGCCGCGCCGATCGCCTGCCGATCCCAGGGACGCGCAGCGGCCGGCGCCGCGACGCCGCCGGCAAGCACGACGACGCGGTCGGACAGGGAGAGGACTTCGTCGAGTTCCGCCGACAACAGCAGCACGCCCACGCCCCGATCGCGCAACGCGACGATCTGCGAGTGGATGTTGTGCGCCGCCCCCGCGTCGACTCCGCGTGTCGGCTGGGCCGCGACGAGGATCTTCAGCTCACGCGCGAGTTCCCTGGCGATGACCACCTTCTGCTGGTTGCCGCCGGAGAGCCTGCCGATGAGTTGCTGTGGCGAAGAAAGGCGCACGTCGAACTCCCGGATCCGCGCGGCCACATCACTGTCGATGGACTTGAAATCCAGCAGTCCGTGCTTCGTGAACCGGCGCTGCCGGGTCAAGATGAGGTTCTCCGATACGCTCAGTCCCCCGATCATGCCGAGGCCGTGCCGGTCGT
Organism: Amycolatopsis pithecellobii; assembly: GCF_009707865.1. Taxonomy (GTDB): domain Bacteria; phylum Actinomycetota; class Actinomycetes; order Mycobacteriales; family Pseudonocardiaceae; genus Amycolatopsis_E; species Amycolatopsis_E pithecellobii. The sequence continues at coordinate 147,587 of NZ_WMBA01000003.1, read as the reverse complement.
CCGCGATGAAGCCGAGGCCGAGGCGGGTCCGCTCCGCCGGCGGGGCATCGGTGACGTCGTGACCGTCGATGCTGATGGTCCCGTGCTCCGGTCTCGTCAGCCCGATCAGTGACCGGAGGAGCTCGCGCTGACCGTTGCCTTCGACACCGGCGACGCCGACGATCTCACCGGGTCGCACGCTCAGCTCCAGACCGCGCAGTCCGGAGCCGAGCGTGGCGGCGGCGTGCAGGTCACGGATCCGCAGGACCTCGGTCTTGCCTCGACGCGGTGGGGGCGCGTAGGTGAGGCTGAGTGGCTTGGATTCGCCCAGCATGAGAGCGACGATCTCGTCCCGGTCCGCGCTGGGGTCACACGTGCCGACCACCCGGCCGTGGCGCATGACCGTGACCGTGGAGGCGACCTGACGCACCTCGTTGAGCCGATGCGTCACGAAGAGGATCGTCTTGCCCTCAGCCGCCAGTTTGCGCATGACGACGAACAGCGCCTGGGCGTCCTCGGGGCCGAGCACGCTGGTGGGTTCGTCGAGAATGAGGACCCGGACGTCGCGGGCGAGAGCCTTCAGGATCTCGACGCGCTGCTGCAACCCGACCGACAGCTCATCGACGCGGGCACGCGGGTCGATCTGAATACCGTAGCGATCCGCGAGCTCGGCGACGCGCGCGTTCATGGCTTCCTCGTCGACGCCCGTCAGTTCCGCCGGCTCCAGACCGAGCAGCACGTTCTGGGCGACGGTGAACGGGCCGACCAGCATGAAGTGCTGGAAGACCATGCCGATCCCGGCGGCCATGGCATCAGGCGGTCCGGACAGTTCGACGGGTTTTCCGTCGAAGAGGATGGTGCCCTCGTCGGGTTCCAGCATTCCGTACAGCATCGCCATATAGGTGCTCTTGCCCGCGCCGTTCTCGCCCAGGAGGGCGTGGATGGCGCCGGCGCCGAACTCGATCGAAACCTCGTCGTTGGCGACCAGGTCGCCGAAGCGCTTCGTGACTTTTTCTGTCGCGATCTTCACGATGCGGTCGCCACCTAGTTCGCGACGGTGAACGGGGAACCGGTCTTCAGCTCGCCGGTCTTGAGTTGGTCGGCGATCTTCTTGAGGTCCTCTCGCGCCTGCGGGGGCACGCGGCCCTCGTTCTGGCCGAACGGTCCGATGCCGGTGCCGTCGTTCTTGAGGGTGCCGACGTAGGTCGAGCCCTTGAACGTTTTGTCGCGCACTTCGGTCATGGCTTCGAAGACGGCCGCGTCGACGTTCTTCAGTGCCGAGGTGAGGAAGATGCCGCAGTAGTCGGGCAAAGCGGTGCAGCCGTCGATATCGCCCTTGATGCCCAGCACGCCATTGCCGTTGTCCTTGATGGCGGAGTACCCGCCGACAGCTGCACCGGAGGCGACCGGGTAGATCACATCGGCGCCCTGCTGCATGAGCGCCCGGGTAATCTGCTTGGCCTTCTCCTGGTCGTTGAAGTCCCCGATAAAGGTTCCGTCGCGGCGGTCGATGCTCCACCCGAGGAGCTGAATGTCCTTACCCGTCTGCTTGCCGTAGTACGCCGCCCCGCGGGCGAATCCGTCCATATAGGACTCGACGGGGCTGATCTTGACACCGCCGAAGGTGCCCACCTTCCCGGTGTGACTGGCACTCGCGGCCGCGTAGCCTGCCAGAAACGCGCCTTGGTCGGTGGCGAAGGTGGTTCCGCGCACGTTCGGCAGCGCGGGGTCGTAGGCGTTGTCGACGATGACGAACTTCGCGTCCGGATACTGCGCGCTGGCCGCTTTGGTCGCGTCCGCCATGCGGAAGCCGACGGTGACGATCAGATCGCAACCCTGCTTGACGAACGCGTTGATGTTGGTGGCGTAGTCATCGCTGGAGCGTGCCTGCAAGAAGCGGACTTTCGCGCCGAGGTCCTTTTCGGCCTTCTTCATACCGCCCCAGGCCAGCGCGTTGAACCCGCCGTCGTTGATGCCGGCCGTGTCCGCGACGAGGCATCCGGTCGGCCCGTCGCCGGCCTTGGCCGCGCCGCCCGACGGTGGCGCACCACAAGCCGTTGCCACGGCCACTACGGCCAGGGCACAGACCGATTTCGCTCGGCGAGATGCTGACATGACGTACTCCTAGGTCCGTAACGGTTTCCGCCCCCAGGCTTTGGTACCGGTTTCAGGTACCGATGCGAGGGAGTGTGCCTCCCTGCCCCAAACCAGTCAAGAGCCGATACCGTCCCCGGGCAGAGTTATCGCGCAGAGTTGCGGAACCGGTACCATTGCGGGCGTGGCAACGAAACCGGTGAAGGTCACCATCCAGGAGGTCGCGCGCGCGGCCGGAGTATCGGTCACGACGGTATCCCGGGTGCTCAACGACTCCCCCAACGTGCGCCCCGAGAAACGGGCGGCCGTGCAGCGTGCGATCGCCGAGCTGCAGTACAGCCCGAGCCGGGTCGCGCAGAGCCTGAAGAGCCGCAGCTTCGGGGTCGTCGCCCTCATCGTCAGCGATATCTCGAACGCCTTCTTCGCCGAGATCGCCCGCAGCTTCGAGCGCTACTGTGACGAAGCCGGCTACACCCTGATGCTGTGCAACACCGACTGGCGACAGGACCGGCTCGCCCGCTTCCTGCGGGATCTGCCGCACCGCGGCGTCGACGGCATCATCCACTGCGGGATCACGCACCTCGCCGAGCCGGCCATCCGCCCGCTGGTGGAGTCGATCGCGTCGAGTGGCCCCCCGATGGTCCTGACCGGCCGGGAGGTCGAGGGCATCGACTTGCCGACCGTCGTGACGGACAGCGTCAGCGGCGTGGCGCAGGCCCTGGAGCATCTGTGGCGCACCGGCCGCCGCCGGATCGCCTACCTCAGCGGCGTGGACGCCCACCAGTCACCGATCGCGCGCGAGCGACTCGATGCGTTCACCGCCATCGCCGCCGAGCGGGGATTCACCATCGATCCCAAGCTGATCGAGTCCGTCGGCTACGAGTTCGAGGCCGGCCACCGGGCGATCAAACGGCTACTGGCCGCCGCCCCGGACCTCGATGCCGTGCTGTGTGCCGCCGACCAGATCGCGGTCGGCGTCCTGCGCGGTCTCGGCGAGTTCGGCCGGAAGGTCCCGGGTGACGTCGCCGTGGTCGGATGGGACGACACCAAACTGGCTCGCTACCTTGATCCGCCGCTCACCAGCGTCTCGGTCAACCTCGACGACATCGCCAGTGCCGCCACCCGCATGTTGACCTCGGCCATCCAGGGGCTCCCGGCCGAGCGCACCACCACGGTGGCTTGCGATCTGATCATCCGCGCCTCCAGCTAGCGCGCTCTTGACCATCCGCGCCGCCTTGTGCGAGGGTTTTTGAAACCGGTACCAATCTGGCGTCCGGACAATACATCCCGGGTAGCGGAGGAGAAAAAACATGACGGTCGTGCGTGCCGCGATCACGCAAGTGGCTTGGACGGGCGACAAGGAGTCGATGATCGAGCGGCATGCCGAGCTGGCCAGGGAGGCCGCCGCGGCCGGAGCGCAGATCATCGGTTTCCAGGAACTGTTCTACGGACCGTATTTCGGCGCGGTGCAGGATCAGAAGTACTACGAATACGTGGAGCCGATTCCCGGGCCGGCAACGCAGCGGTTCCAGGCCCTCGCCCGGGAACTGCGCCTGGTGATCGTGTTACCGATCTACGAGGTCGCCAACGAGGGCGAGTACTACAACACGGCCGCGGTGATCGACGCGGACGGGACCCTGCTGGGCAAGTACCGCAAGCACCATATCCCGCATTTGCCGCAGTTCTGGGAAAAGTTCTACTTCCGTCCCGGGAATCTCGGCTACCCGGTCTTCCAGACGGCCGTGGGCCGCGTCGGCGTCTACATCTGCTACGACCGCCATTTCCCCGAGGGCTGGCGTGAGCTCGGCTTGGGCAACGCGCAGATCGTGTTCAATCCGTCGGCCACCAAACCGGGATTGTCCAACCGCTTATGGGAAATAGAGCAGCCGGCGGCAGCCGCGAACAACCAGTACTACGTCGCTGCCAGCAACCGCATCGGCCGGGAGACCGGCGAATTCGGCGACGACGCCGTGCGGTTCTACGGCTCAAGCTACTTCGTCGACCCGCGCGGCAACTTCGTCGGCGAGATCGCCTCCGAGGACAAGGAGGAGATCGTCATCCGTGATCTCGACCTGGACGAGATCAAGCGGACCCGTGACGACTGGCAGTTCTACCGCGACCGCAGGCCCGACTCCTACACCAAGGTGACGCGCCCATGACCACCTTGATCAAGGGCGGGACAGTCGTGTCCTCTACTGGTTCGTCGCCGGCCGACGTGCTGGTGGAAGGCGAGCGGATCGCGGCGGTCCTCGCACCGGGGTCGGCGGTCGGGGCATCGATCTCGGCGGACGACGTGATCGACGCGACGGGCAAATACGTGATCCCCGGGGGCGTCGACGGGCACACGCACATGGAGATGCCCTTCGGCGGCACGTTCGCCTCGGACACCTTCGAGACGGGCACCCGGGCGGCGGCCTGGGGCGGTACGACGACGATCGTGGACTTCGTCGTGCAGACGCGCGGGCAGCGGGTGCAGGACCAGGTGGCGCGCTGGCATGACAAGGCGGCCGGCAACTGCGCGATCGACTACGCGTTCCACCAGATCATCGGCGAGGTGAACGACGAGTCGCTCAAGGCGATGGACGAGCTCATCGGGGAGGGCATCACGTCGTTCAAGTTGTTCATGGCCTACCCCGGTGTCTTCCTGTCCAGCGACGGGCAGATCCTGCGGGCGATGCAGACCGCGGCGGCCAACGGCGGGCTGATCATGATGCACGCCGAGAACGGTTCGGCCATCGATGTGCTGGTCCAGCAGGCCCTGCACCGCGGCGAGACCACGCCGTATCACCACGGCACCACCCGGCCGTGGCAGACCGAGCAGGAAGCGACCCACCGGGCGGTGATGCTGGCCGACCTCACCGGAGCGCCGCTGTATGTGGTGCACGTGTCCGCGAAGCAGGCGCTGGCCCGCATCGCCGAGGCGCGCGACGCCGGGCAGAACGTCTTCGGCGAGACCTGCCCGCAGTACCTGTATCTGTCGCTGGAGGAGCAGCTCGGCGCGCCCGGATTCGAAGGGGCGAAATGGGTCTGCTCCACTCCCCTGCGAGCCAGGGCCGAGGGACATCAGGACGAACTGTGGCGCTACCTCCGCACCGGTGACGTGACGACCGTATCGACCGACCACTGCCCGTTCTGCATGAAAGACCAGAAAGAGCTGGGCATCGACGATTTCTCCCGGATCCCCAACGGAATCGGTTCGGTCGAGCACCGGCTGGACCTGCTCTATCAGGGCGTCGTGGACGGGCGGATTTCGCTGGAGAAGTGGGTCGATGTCTGCTGCACGGCGCCGGCCCGCATGTTCGGGCTCGACGGCAGGAAAGGCGCCATCGCGGCAGGCGCCGACGCGGACATCGTGATCTACGACCCCCATGGCCACACGTCGATCGGGCTGGGCAAGACCCACCACATGAATCTGGACTACTCGGCGTGGGAGGGATACGAGATCGACGGACACGTCGATGTCGTGATGTCGCGGGGCACGGTCATCAAGGACGACACCGGTTATATCGGCGCCAAGGGCCATGGCCGCTTCGTGAAGCGCAATCTCTCCCAGAACCTGATTTGAGGCCGCACATGGATTTCGGAGTGGTACTGCAGAATGATCCGCCGGCCTGGCGCGTCGTCGACCTCGCCAAGCGCGCGGAGAACTACGGGTTCAGTCACGTGTGGACGTTCGACTCGCACCTGCTCTGGCAGGAGCCCTACGTGGTCTACAGCCAGATCCTGGCGAACACCCACCGGGTCACCGTCGGTCCGATGGTCACCAACCCGGCCACTCGTGACTGGACCGTCACCGCGTCGCTGTTCGCCACCCTCAACGACATGTTCGGCAACCGCACCATCTGCGGCATCGGCCGGGGCGATTCGGCGGTGCGCGTGATCAACGGGAGTCCGGTCACCCTCGCGACGCTGCGCGAGTCGATCACGGTGATCCGGGAGCTGGGCAACTCGCGCGCTGTTCACCACAAAGGCAATACGGTGCGCTTCCCGTGGTCGCACGGCTCGCACTTGCCGGTCTGGATGGCCGCATACGGGCCGAAGGCGCTGGCGCTGGCCGGCGAGGTGGCCGACGGCTTCATCCTGCAACTGGCCGATCCGGACGTGGTCGCCTGGTCCGTCGGGGCCGTCCGGAAGGCAGCGGCGGACGCGGGTCGTGACCCGGAATCGGTCACCACCTGCGTCGCCGCGCCGGCGTACGTGACCGACGGAACCGACGCGGGGCTGGTCCATGCCACCGACCAGTGCCGCTGGTTCGGCGGCATGGTCGGCAACCACGTCGCGGACATCGTGAAGCGCTACGGCGCGGATGGGGGCTCGGTGCCCGCGGCGTTGTCGGACTACGTCGAGGGCCGGCAGAGCTACGACTACAACTCCCATGGCAAGGCGGGCAATGCGCACACGGAATTCGTCCCCGACGAGATAGTGCGGCGCTTCTGCCTGCTCGGCCCGGTCGACACCCAGGTTCGGCGGCTGCGTGAACTCGAATCGCTGGGGGTCGACCAGTTCGCCCTTTACCTGCAACACGATGCCAAGGACGAAACGCTGCGCGCCTACGGTGACGGAGTCATACCGCAGATGGCCTCACGCCCGAAGGCCAAGGCATGATCACGGGGTCGAGCTGAAGCCGGAGTCGGGCGGTGATGCGGTGGTTTCGGACGGCGCCGAGTCGACGGTCGGAGAGCCCGTTCCCGGGCTGACCGAATCCGGCGCCGAGAAGATCGGGTGGCGTCCACGCTGGTGGCTCTTCGGCGTCTTCGTCGCTCTCGCGGCAATCCACCTGTCTGATGGCTGGACCTCGACGGCCGCGATCGGTCTGCCAGTGGGCTTCGGGTGCACGCTGATCCTGGTCTTCGTGCGCCGGGTGCCGCCCTGGCTGACCGGTGAGTGGTCACCGCGACCGTGGTCGCGCTCATGGCTGCGGGCGCGCGGTATTCGGTTGAGCTGCGTGCTGCTGCCGGCCTGGTTGCCGGCGGCGGCGGTCGTGGGTGGCATGGTCGAGCACCCGCCGCACGGCGTCGACGTGCTCTATGCCGCATTCGGTCTGGCCTGCGCTCTTGGCCTGGCGGTGTTCGTGCTGGTCCGGTGGGCGCGAACCGTCCGCATGCTGCGCGTCCTCAAGGGCCCGTGGACGCCGTTCCCGGTGCGCGCCAACCATCTCGTCGCGGACGTCACCGGGACGGTGTCCTTTCCCGATGGCACGCCTGGGTATTTCGTACTCCGCGACTGCCCACCGGCACTGGCCGAGGCGATCGAACACGCCGGGCGGATGTGGATCACCGCCGCTCTGCCCGGCTCGGCCATCGCCGGGTTTCCCGGCTCTGACGACTTTGCCCGCGTCACGTTCACGTCGGATCAATTCGGCATGCCCGGTCGCAAGCCGCGCTCACGGGCAGCTTTGGGCCTACACCTTCGCATCCGCACGTTCGTGCTGGCGACCGTGGTGGTGCTCGGAGTCGCGCTGGAGACCGCGGCGGTCATCACCGTGGGTGGCGTGCTGCCCTGGGTGCTACCGGTGCTGGTCCTCCTCGCCGTCGCGGCGGCCGTGAACTGGCGGTGGGATGTGACGTCCCCGGCACGGCTCCTGGCGGCAGGCCCGTGGACGGAAGTGGCTGCCGCGGTCGTGGCCGAGGACTTCCGCCCCGGTCGGCCGATGCTGGGCTGGGCCCGGTTCCCCGACGGGATGCGCGCCCGGTTTCGCATCGTGGACTGTCCCGCCGACATCGCAGCCGAACTCATGGGCTCACGCCGCCTCTGGATCGCCGGCGAACCACACGCGGGAGCAGTAGCGACCGGAATCCCCGACGGCGACACCTTCGCCATCGCGGAATTCAGCGTGAAAACACGAGAATACCGGCGCCCTCACGCACCCCGCCCTGCAACGGACCAACCAAGCACGACGCATGCGTGACCGAGGTGACCTGCGCCCCGACGCCAACCTCGACGAGCTGTCCATGGCCCTGCTCACCGCGCCGCAGGGCGGTCCGGCGGGCTTCCAGCCGCTCAGTTCGGCGAGCTCACCAGCGCCGTCGTGGATCTCGACTTTTCCGCGGCCCCCAGCTTGTCCACCGCCTCGATGAGCGGCTTGTTCGCCTCCGGGAGAGGCCGTCCATGATAGCCCGGAGACCGCTTCATCAGGTCGGAATCGGCATCTCGGCGGCGTCGAAGCTGATCGTCTCGTCGTGGATATCGTCGGTCATTCTCGGTTTTTCTCCGTGTGTCGGGGCGGGGTTTACTTCTGCAGTGCCAAGCCGTAGCGGGTCATCACTTCCGCCACCAGCTTCAGGTCGCGGCCGGGCGGCAGTTCGGACAGTTCGCGGTAGTAGTTTTCCAGTCCCGGCGGGGAAACCACGGCGATGACGCGGGTCTCCTCGTCGAAGGGGTTGCGGAACACGTGCGGCACACCACGCGGCATGAGCAGCGAGTCGCCCTGGCCGAGGACGTGCCGGACGCCGTCGAGTTCGACCTCGACGCGGCCCTGGACACAGGTGAACAGCTCGTCCTCGCGGCTGTGGATGTGGGTCGGCGGGCCACCGAGGCCGGGGGGCACGACGTATTCGAACAACGAGTAGGCGCCATTGGTGTCGGCGCCGGTGAGCCGGGCGTAGATGCCCAGCCCGATCGCGCCCAGATTCGTGCCCTCATCGGGGTGGATGACGTGGTGGCCGGTGGCAGTGTCCATCCGCGGACTCCCTTTCTACAGCGGGGCTTTGACGGGTTCGGGGGCGGTTTCCAGGCGGGCGAGCAGCTTCGGGGTCAGCGACCGATACGCCGACGGCGCGACCGGGTTCAGCCAGTGCGTGAAGCGGGTGAACCGGCCGATCTGCACGCCGATGTCGCCGAGCACTTCGTCGACGTTGTGGATGGAGAACGGGATGATCTTCGTGCCGCGGCTGTGGTGCTTGTCGGTGGCGGTGTCCATGAAGGCGAGCTGCGCGACGACGTCCTCGCGGCGAGTCGTTTCGTCGGGCAGGTTCAGCGCGCCGCCGAGGTCGGCCGCGATCCACAACGCCGCAATTTCGGCGTTGAGCGGGCTGAACAGGGACGAGTTGTAGCCGTTGAAATACAGACCCGGCACACCGATCGGCTGGATCTGCCGGTACAGCAGGAAATTCCCGCGCTCGTCGAACAGCCGCTCCTGAACGGGCTCCGGCAGGAACGGTACCCCCTGGGTGAACCCGGTCGCGCAGACGACGAGGTCGGCGGGCAGCACGGTGCCGTCGGCGAGCTCCGCCATCGGACGACCGTCGCCGGCGAACAACCGGGTGATCACCTGGTCCCGGTGGACGCGGATGGAACCGTCGGCGACGCCTTCGAAGAACCCTTCGGTGACCAGACCGATCGCGTTCTTGATGATGTGCTCCATCTCGCCGCGCGGCACCAGGTCGTGCCGGGCAAGCCCGAACTGCCGCACCGACACCGACCCGACCGTGTTGAGCAGCGCCCGTCGCAGCCGGTTTCCCGCGCCGTGCAGGAACTTCTCGAAACCGCGCAGCCGCCGGTAGCGGAACAGCGCCTCGCCCATCCTGGTCAGCAGCAGCATCTTGAAGTTGAGCACACCGGCGATCTGGCGCGGCACCTTCCACAGCAGCTGCCGGGCGATGACGTCGGTGCTCGCGGCGACATCGCTGATCGCCACGGTCACGTCGCAGGCGGATTTGCCGTAGCCGACGACGAGCACGTGCTTGCCGCGAGCGTCTTCACCATCGTGGAAGTCCGAGCCGGCCAGCAGCCGCCCCCCGGCCGCCTCGAACTCCGCGCGACCGGGGTAGTCCGGGATCGCCGGCTCGGAGAACACACCGTTCGCGACGACGACCCGGTCGTATCCCAAGGTTTCCCGCGCCGCGGTGGTCACCACCCACCGGCCGTCCTCGAGCACCACCGACTCGACTTCGGTGTCCAGGCGCAGCCGCGGCGTGACGCCGAACTCGTCGGCGTAGGCCGCGAGGTACTCCTGGATTTGCGCGCCGGAAGGCCATTCCGGGAACTCCCTTGGCATCGGGAAGTCCGAAAAGGAGTACTGCGCCTTCGGGCTCTGGGTGGTCAGCCCGGGATAGCGCCGGGTCCGGCTCCACACGCCGCCGATATCCGGGGTCTTGTCGAAGACCTCGACGTCGTGGCCGGCCTGCAGCAACACCTTGGCCGTAGTCAGCCCGGCGACGCCGGCTCCGATGATCGCGACGCGCATGCCTGGTCCTCCTCGACCGATCATCCGCGCCGGGTGCCCGGCACGGCGTGTGCCACAGCGTGAATCAGCGGTGAGGAGTAGGCCAAACTTGAGTCCCAGTCACTGGGATGGCAGCTCCGGGCGGGGCATGGCCCAGCGCCGCGCGGAATAGGCCCGGCTCGCCGCCGCGGCCGCCATCCGCACCGCCGGTCCGATCCGATCGCGCTGCACCGCGGCACTCGGCCCGGTGACCGACAGGGCAGCCGTGACGTTGCCCGTGAAGTCGAAGATCGGCGCCGCGACACAGCTGATGCCGGGGTTGCCTTCTTCGAGGTCGTAGGCCCAGCCGCGCTCGTGGACGGCGGCCAGTTCGCGCTCCAGCGCGTCGGCGCTGGTGATCGTGCGCGGGGTGCGCCGGGTGAGCCCGGCGGCCACCACCGCGCCGACCGTCTCCGCGTCCGACCAGGCGAGGATCGCGCGGCCGAGCCCCGAGCAGTGCGCCGGGATGAAGCCGCCCACCTGGTCCAGCATCGGCAGCTGGCGGTGCCCGCTGATCTTCTCGACGACCAGCACGCGCGTGCCTTCGAGCACGCCGAGCTGGACGGTGGTCTTGGCCGCGGCGTAGAGGTCCTGCAGGTACGGCAGGACGGCTTCGCGCAGCTCGTGACGCACCGGCACCAGGCCGGACAGCTCGAACAGGCGGGTGCCGATCCGGTACTTCTCCCCCGGCTTGTCGAGCCAGCCGAGTTCGATCATCCGGGCCGCGGTCCGGTGCACGGTCGAGCGGGGCAGCCCGGACCGCTCGACGAGCTGGGAGAGGGTCAGCTCGCGATAGGACACGTCGAACGCGTCCAGCAGCGCGGCCGCTCGTTCAAGCGCGCCCGACACCGCACCATCGTCTCGCGAGTCCCGCACAGTGGGACTCATGCTTGGTCTCTCGGGGACATGGCCTGAATGTAGGACACATCATGGAGACCAACCAGTCCTTCGCGAACGACCGCCGCGTCGCCCTCGTCGGCGGCGGAGCCGGCGGCATCGGTTCGGCCTGCGCCGCAGCGCTGCTTTCCAGCGGCCATCGCGTGGTTCTCGCCGGGCGCACGGAAAAGACACTCGCCGAAACCGCGTCCGCCCTCGGTGACGACGCCGAGTTCGTCGTGTGCGACCTCGCCGACCCGGACGCCGCGGCCGACGCGGTGGCCCGGGTACGCGAGCGCCACGGCACGCTCGACGTCGTGGTCGCCAACGCGGGCGGTCCCGCGCCCGGCACGGTGTTCGACGTCCCCGCCAAGCAGTGGCACCACGACCTCGATCTGCTGGTCGTGGGCCCGCTGGCGCTGATGGGCGCCGCACTGCCGTCGATGGCCGAGCGCGGCTTCGGACGCGTCGTCGTGATCACGTCGACGGCGGTGCGCCAGCCGCAGCCGGGGCTCGCCGCGTCGACCGTGCTGCGCTCGGCGACGACATCGGCGGCGAAGCTGGCCGCCCGCGAATACGCCGACCGGGGTGTCACCGTCAATTGCGTCGCCGTCGGTGCGACGCTCACCGAGCGGCGCCTCGAAGTGGTCCGCAGCCGGGCCGGCACGGCCGGGGTCGACGTCGCGGCGGCGATGGCCGAGGACCTCGCCGTCATCCCCGCCGGCCGGGCCGCGGAACCTCGCGAGATCGCGGCCGCGGTGGCGTTCCTGGCGTCCCCCGAAGCGGGATACGTCAACGGGACGGTGCTGACGGTCGACGGCGGCCGCACGGAATCCCCAGCCTGAGCGAAAGGTGCTTCATGAGTACATCCGGACCCGGTTTCGCCATGACCGACTTCCTCGCGAGCATCAGCCACACCGTCCGCCCCGGCGCGCAGCGGCCGCTCGTCGTGCATGACGGCGAACTCGAGGAGATCCCGCCGGGCACGGTCCCGAACCCGACGTCGTTGCGGGTCGCCGGGAAGCTGCCGACCGCGACGTTCGAGCTTTTCCGCCAGGTGATCCCGGCCGGCGAAAGCTCGGACATGCAGCGCCACCACCACGAGACCGTCCACTTTGTCCTGACGGGGCGCGGCCACAGCGAGATCGAGGACGAAACCGTCGCATGGACGACCGGTTCGTTCATCTACACCCCGCCATGGACGTGGCACCGCCACTACAACGACTCGGCCGAGCACCCGGTCGAGTTCCTGACCATCGAGAACTCGCGGCTGCTGAACCTTTTCGGGGTCGGCCGCCGCCAGAGCGCGGGCCTGGCGAGCATCGCCGAAGCCCGTGGCGACCACCGGGAGGACCAGTGACGACCACCGAACGCGCCGCCCCGCCCATCCCCGACCACGTCGGCATCTGGGGTGAGCTGGGCGAGCTCGAACACACCCTGCGCTACGTCGAGGTGCCGCTGGACGGGCAGCCGGTGCGGACCCGCGTCCTGCAAGCGGGCACCGGAGAAGACCTGGTGCTGCTGCACGGCACGGGCGGGCACCTCGAGGCCTACGCCCGCGATCTGGCCGGCCTCGCCCGCGACTTCCGCGTCACGGTCTACGACATGGTCGGCCACGGCTGGTCGGACCTGCCGGACCGGCCCTACACAATCGACGTCCTCTCCGCGCACCTGGTGTCCCTTTTGGACACTCTGGGCATCGAGCGGGCACACCTGTCCGGCGAGTCCCTCGGCGGCTGGGTGGTCGCCTGGACCGCCGCGCACCACCCGGACCGGGTCGGCAGGATCGTGCTCAACACGCCCGGCAACATCGCCAGCAAGCCCGAGGTGATGGCCAAGATGCGGGACAGCACGATGGCCGCGGTGCTCGACCCGAGCGACGAGACCGTGCGCCGCCGGGTCGAGTTCCTGTTCCACCACAAGGAAATGGTCACCGACGAGCTGGTCAACCTGCGCCGCCGGGTCTACTCCCGGCCCGGGTTCGTCACGGCCATCGGCAACACGCTGGTGCTGCAGGACCCCGAGGTACGCAAGGACTTCGCGTGGGACCCGTCCTGGGTGTCGCGCGTGACCGCACCGACACTGCTGCTATGGACCACCCACGACCCCACCGGCGGGCTCGACGAAGCCGAGCTGCTGCTCGGCTGGTTGCCCGACGCCCGCCTGCACGTCATCGAGGACGCCGGCCACTGGCCGCAGTGGGAGAAGGTCACCGAGTTCCTCGACGTCCACCGCACCTGGCTGCTCACCGGGAAGGACCCGTCCTGATGGCCGAGATCGCCGGATTCGCCGGCATGTCCCACAGTCCTTTCGCGACACTGCTGGCACCGCCCGCCGAGGGCGGTCCCGGCGCGCGGTTTCTCGCCGACGCCGAGCGGGTCCGCCACGCGGTCGATACCCTCGCCCCCGACGCGATCGTCGTGATCGGGCCCGACCACTTCCACGGCAACTTCTACGACGTGATGCCGCCGTTCGTCCTCGGGGTCGAGCACGCGGCCGGCTTCGGGGACTTCGACAGCGCCGAAGGTCCGCTGCCGGTCGCCGGACAGCTCGCCTGGTCCGTCCATAATGGACTGACCGACGCCGGCTTCGACCTGGCTCTGTCGTACTCGCTCACCGTCGACCACGGCATCGTGCAGACCTACGAGATGCTCACCGGCGGCAGCAAGCGGCCGATGGTCCCGATCGTGGTCAACACCGCGGCGCCGCCGCTGCCCTCGCCGCACCGGTGCGTCGCCTTGGGACACGCACTGGGCGAGGCCCTGCGCTCGGCCGACTTTCCCGGCCGCGTCCTGGTGGCCTCGAGCGGTGGGCTGTCGCACTGGCTGCCTTCCAACGACCCACGCGAACTGACGGGCGAGCGCCGCGAGGCGCTGATCCACGGCCGCGCGGATGTCCGCGCCTTCGCGGCAGCCCGGGAGCCGCGGGTCCGCGCGATGGGCGGTGACCCCGGCGCCCGGGTGAACACCGAGTGGGACGGCTGGTTCCTCGACCGCCTGAGCGCGAACGACGCCGAGGCGGTCGCCGCACTCGGACACGAAAAACTGGAAGACCTGGCGGGCAGCGGCGGCCACGAGGTGCGCTGCTGGCTGATCGGGCAGGTCGCCGCCGGGGCACCACTGGTCTGGACCAGCTATGAGCCGGTCCCCGAGTGGATCACCGGCATGGGCATCGGCACCACATTCCCCGTCGGCTGAGCAACCCGGGGGTCAACTCGTTGCGGACGTGAGAAATCCTTGAGACCGGCACTGTCCGATGTGGCCACCGAGAAAAGCCTACCCGACTTTGCTGCCGTTTCGGTCGTTGCGGCCATCCTCTTGTACACTGTGGACAGTGGTCGGCGCGTCAGACTCCAGCAGGCTCGCGCTCGGCGACCTGCCCGAGCAGTTCGAGCAGCAGCGCCCGGCGGCCGGGCTCGATGCCGTCGAACACCCGCGACTCGACCTCGTCGCGTGCCGCAGCGAATTTCGCGCACACCCGGCGCCCGGCGGCGGTAATTCGCGGAATGCGCACCCGGCGATCGGCCGGATCGATGGTGCGCTGCACGAAACCGCGTTGCTCGAGCCGGTCGATAACGCTGATCAGTGTGGTCTTGTCGACGCACACCATGCGACTGAGCTCAAGCTGGGTGTGCTTCTCGCCGCCGTCCAAAACGGCCAGCACGAACCAATCGCGTGCATCCGTCAGCCCGATCTCGCGAGCGGCACCGTCGATCTCCGCGGAAACCCGCGCACAGGCCGCATGCAGCAGGAAGCTCAGGTCGGCCGACGGGAACAACGTCGAACAGACCCGTTCCCCGTTGTCCTCAGTCGCTCGAACCGCCATACCAGAGCATGCTAATGAGCACGGCAAAACTCATCAAGACCCGGATCATCTTGACTCGGATTATTCCGGGTCGTATCGTTGCCGCGTCCCCGGCGCTTGAAACGACGAAGGAAGACCCGTGAGCACTCGGCCCAGCCTGGCCCTCATCATCGGTTCCACCCGCCCGCAACGCTTCGCCGACAAACCGGCTGACTGGCTCATCGATTACGCCGCCAAGCGTGACGACTTCACCCTCGACCGCCTCGATCTGCGTGACTTCGATCTGCCGTTCTTCGCCGAGGCCGGCTCGAACTTGCACGTACCCAGCGCCGACCCCAAGGTAGTCGCCTGGCAGGACGCCATCCGCCCGTACGACGGCTATGTCTTTGTCGTGGCCGAGTACAACCACTCCATCACGGGGGCCTTGAAGAACGCTCTCGATCAGGCGTACGTCGAATGGGTGCGCAAACCGTTCTCGGCGCTGGGTTACGGCAGCACCGGCGGTGCGCGCGCCGTCGAGCACCTACGCGGTATCGGCGTCGAACTTCAGATGGTGCCCTCCAAGTTCGGCGCCCACATCGGCGGCAGCGACCTGTTCAAGGTGCATCCCTTCGGCGGCGACGCACCGATCGCGGACATCGAGAACATCCTGCTGCCCTCGGTCGACGCCATGTTCGACGACCTCGTCTGGTGGTCGACCGCCCTGCGCGAGGCGCGTGCCGCCGTCTGACGCCGACGTCCCGCCGCGGCCCGGCAGCATGCGCCTGCCGGGCCGCGGCGCCGGTATACACCACCTAGGACTTGGCGTTCCCTCGTTCCGCGAGGCGGAAGCGCTGGATCTTCCCGACTGCGGTTCGGGGGAGTTCGTCCACCACGTGGATCTCACGGGGGCGCCGCGGGCCGGAAAAGCGCTCCTCGCACCACTGCCGTAGGTCGTCGGCCAGGGTCGGGGACGCGCCGGCCGCCGGGACGACGAAGGCCACCGGCACCTCGTCACGCACCGCGTCCGGCACCCCGACAACCGCGGCGTCGAGCACCTCGGGGTGGTCGACCAGCGTCGATTCGAGCTCGACGACGGACACGTTCTCCCCCGCGACCTTGAGCATGTCGCCGCCCCGGCCGACGAACACCACGTCGCCGTCCACGTCGAGGCGCCCGAGGTCGCCGGTCCTGAGCCACGCGAATCCGTCGCCATCTCGGTCCACGATCGCGGCGGCATTCGCGGCCGGGTTGTCACGGTAGCCGGCGAACAACGACAGCCCCGGGAAGCCGCCGACCTGGATCTCCCCGATCTCGCCCGGTTCGACCGGTGCGCCGGTGTCCGGGTCGCGGAGCCGGACATGACAACCGAGTGTCGGGGTGCCCAACGTCATTTTCGCGAGATTCAACCGCCGACTCATGAGCACCGCCGGGGCGGTCTCCGTCATGCCGTAGATCTGCCGCGGCCGGCACCCGACGAGCGCGGCGAACCTGTCGTATTCGTCGCCGGTGAGGTTCTGCGAGAACCACACGTTTTCCAGCGGCCGCGACAAGGGCGTCGGCTCGGCCCGCGCCAGGATCATCCGGATCGGCGCCGCGAACAACGACGCATGGGTGGCCCGCAACTGCTCGGCCTGCCGCAAGAACCGCGAGGCCGAAAAGGAACCGGCGAGGACCACGGTCGCCCCGACCGAAATGGCCGCGGCAACGGAATAGTACTGGGCGTTCGCATGGAAAAGCGGCAGCACGACCAGAAAACGCGACCCGGCCCGCAGCCCGGAAGCCGCCGCCATGACGTCGCCGGCGAACGCGTAGTTGGCCTGTGTCAGCTCCACGATCTTGGGCTCCGACGTGGTACCCGAGGTGAACATCAGGGCCAGTTTGTCCAGCGGTGCGACCGATACGGGCTCCGGTTCAGTGGCGCCGGGCATGCTCAGTGCCGTCAGCCTGTGGTCCTCAGGGTCCACGACGACGGCCGGCGCCGGTGCTCCGGACGCTTGGTAGGTTTCGGCCTGCGCGGCTCCGCAAACAACCAGCACGGGATCGACCCTCGCCGCCTGCCGTGCCAGTTCCCCGGCGGTGCCGCGCGGGTCGCACGGAAGGATGATCCAGCCGTTGCGGGCCGCGGCCAGCAGGACGGCGACGAACGCCGGGCAGTTCGGCAAAATCAGCTGGATACGGTCACCGCGGCGCACCCCGTATGTGGCGATCGCGCGCTGGACCTGCCCGATGAGCGCGTCGAATTCGCGATAGGTCCACGCGACCACCTCGCCGCCGGACGGCACGTATTCGAGAAACGTCGCCTCCGGTGCGGCCACCGTGGCGAGCGTCCACCGGCGCGCCAGGGTCGTCCAATCCGCGAGCGTGTCCACCGCCCACATCCTTCCTCAGTACATGTTGGCGTTGGTGGCACCGGGAAACTCGGGTTCGGCGCCGGTGCGGAACGCGTCGAGGCCGGCCGCGGCGTCCGGCAGGGTCGCGCTGAGGGCCTCGACATACAGTGAATGCTCGAAAATGCCGATGTTCTGCTGATACCAGTTGTTCAAGGCCGCTTTCGTGCCCTGAATGGCGAACTGAGGTCCCTTGGCGAGCCGCGCCGCGATGTCCTCTGCCGTCGTCATCAGCTCCTCGTGCGGCACGCACCGGGCGACGAGCCCGATTTCGGCGGCTTCCTTCCCGGTGATGCGGTCGCACAGCAGCAGATGGTATTTCGCCCGTGCCAGGCCGATGGCCAGTGGCCACACCAGGGCGGCGTGGTCACCCGCCGCGAGGCCGATCTTGAGATGGCCGTCCATGAGTACCGCCTTCTCGCTGGCGATGCTGATGTCCGCAAGCAGCGCGATGGCCAGCCCACCGCCGACGGCGAACCCGTTGATGGCCGAGATGATCGGCTTGCGGCAAGCGATCATGTTGCGCACCAGCGCCCGCCCGTCGCGCATATCGGTGGCCAGCGGGCCGTTGCCGGCTTCGAGGTCACCACCGGCGGAAAACGCCCGGCCCGCACCGGTGATCAGCGCGACGTTCATCTCCGGGTCGGCATCGAATTCGCGCCAGATACGGCCCTGTTCGCCGTGCCCGATCTCGCCGGATGCGTTGAGTTTTTCGGGGCGGTTCATGGTGATCCGCAGCACCCGGTCCGCGCCGGGCTCCACTTTCAAGAACTCGTAGTCGCTGTACATTCCTCGCTCCTGCTCACGATGTCCACCGCACGGCGCGGGCCCTGGCCCCGGTAGCCGACCCGGTTCCGCAATATCCCGATGCCTTCGGCTTCCAGCTCCACCTGGCACCCTTCGGTGAGCCAGCGACCGAGTTCGACCCCGCAGCCCTTGCCAATGGTGCCGCTGCCCAGCAGGTCTCCCGGCCGCAACGTCTGCTCCTGACTGGTCCATTCGATGAGCTCTTCGAACGAGAACTGCATCGTGCCGAGCGTGCCCGCGGACCACACTTCGCCGTCGATCCGTGCTTCGAGATGCGCGGTGCGCAGGTCGAATTCGTCCGGCGTGGCGATACACGGGCCCAGCGAGCTGCCGAAGTCCTTGCTGATTCCCGGACCGTTGCCGATGCTCATTTCCCGTGCCTGGATATCGCGGGCACTCCAGTCATTGTAGAGCGTGTAACCCACGATATGGCGGCCGGCGTCGCCGACCCGGATTCGCCGCCCCGGCGTGCCGATCACGGCGCACACTTCCAGTTCGTAATCGAGCTTGCCGGTGTAGGCGGGCCACGGGACCGTGTCGTCCGGGCCGTAGATCTCGTCGATATTTCCCTTGTAGTGCGCCGGAATCCGGTACCACTCATCCGGCACGTCCTTGATCACCCCGGCGGCGATGACGCCCCGCAGATGCTCCTCGATGACCAGATAGTCGCGCAGACTGTTCGGGCGCGGTAGTGGCGACACGAGCTGCACGTCACCGGCGGGGTACAAGATCCGCGCATCGCCCAGCCGGTCGGTTCCCTTCTCGACGGCACGGGCGGTGGCTTCCCTGGTGGCTTCGATCACCCTCTCTCCCCCGCTGATCAACCGCAGCAGGCTGGAATCGCCGCCGGACCGTCCACTTGCGACTGGTTCGCGCCCTTGACCGGCCAGCGCCAGGTCGACGTCGACGATGACGTCACCGAGCAGAACTCCCGCCCGCACAAGATGACCTTCCGCCCGGCGGACCGCGAAGGTGACCAGCTTCATGCCGGGCCCCGCACGGCGATCGGCGGCACCACTGTGGAGCCGAGCCGGGCGACCACGTCGTCGAGTTCGGCCGCGCTGTTCGCGGTCCCGAAGAGGTATCGATCGGGCCGGATGACCACCGCGGCCACGCCAAGACCCGTCACCCATTCCCGGATCCCACCTGAGAAATCGTCGACGACACGGACGCCGAGGGAGTCCAGCATCGCCTTCGTATCGGAGCTCATCCGCGACACGGTCACGGGGTCGCCCACCACGGCGAAACGGTAGCCGACGACGTCGTCCAGAAGCCGGCCGCTCGTCGTCCTCGGTTGCGCGCTCAAGGTTCCGGCGAGTTCGTTCACGCCGTCGAGAACGCCGGGGCCGAGCCGCGGGCGCAACGCTTCCGCCTTGACGACAGGGGGATCGTCGTCCGGCGCTTCCAGCGCCTCGATCCGGTTCGCCAGCTCCGCGGCGATCGCCGTAAACGTCTGCACATGCGGGCAGCGCTCGGTCTCGTAGCTGTCCAGAAGCCCCGCCGGGGACTCACCCCGGATCACCCGCCCGAGCTTCCAGGCGAGGTTGGTGGCGTCCCGGATACCCGAACACATGCCCTGCCCCAGATGCGGCGGCATGGTGTGCGCGGCGTCGCCGGCGAGCAGGAGCCGCCCGGACCGCCATGGGCTCGCCGTGACCGACCGCCATTCGTAGACGTCGCAGCGCAACAGCCGGTACTGATCCGGGCTGAACCACGGCGAAACCACTTCGTATGCCTTCTCGGTCCGTTCGAACACCGCGGCGTCGTCGTCCGGGCGAAGCATCAGCTCGAAGCGCAGGCGGGGCTCCGCGATGGGCACGAACGTCAACGGGTTGCGAATCGCGCCCTGGATGAAGGAATCGCGGCCCGGCAGCTTGTCGTGGGAAACGAACGGGAGAATATCGATGATCAGCGAACGGTGCGTCGCTTTGTGATCGACCTCCGTGCAGCCCATGAATTCGCGCACCCGGGAATTCGCGCCGTCGCAGCCGACCACGAACGACGCCGTGATCCGCCGCTCCTGACCGGTGGAAATCTCGCGGACGTCGACCAGTACGGCATCGCCGGTGTCCCGTATCGTGGTGGCTTCCCAGCCGAAATACGTGCTCCCCTCGGCATAGTTGTAGACATAGCCGCGCAACACGGCCTCGAAATCGGGCTGATGGAACATGTAGTCCGACAGCCAGCCCTGTTCGGTCAAGCCACGGTTCATGTCCATTTCCATCACCGTGCGCCATTGGGAATCGTAGTGACGGTAGACGCCCACCGGGGAAAATGTCTTCTCCAGATGCTGCGCGCCGAGCGTCTGGAACGCCCGCATCGTCTCGTCGTCGACATGTGTCGCACGTGGCCGGGACATCGGCAGGCGGCCGCGGTCGATCACCGCGACACGCAGGCCCTCGAACTCCAGGAGCCGGGCCAGTGTCAGACCCGTTGTCCCGCAACCGATTACCGCGACATCGACTTCATTGTCGAAAGTCTCGTTCATGATCAAACCTCGCTCACCCGGGCGGTCGGATTGTGTGGTGCGGAAGTGCGGTGACCCGGGCACGTGTGCGTTGCCGGTGCGCCGCGTCCATCACCGGCGTGCCCGGGTCGAGGCTGGTCGCCGTGGTGATGTACAGCTCGCTCTCGTCGTCGCCGAGGCAGCACGCGATCGCGAACCCATCGGCGTCGATCCGGTCGACGACGTCGCCGTCACGAACACGGACAAAAGCGTTGCCGGTCATCGTCGCGACCCAGACGGATCCGTCCCGGCAGGCACAGATTCCGTCCGGGAGGTATCCGGCGCCGAGGCGCTCCCTCAGGTCGAACCAGGTTCGCCGGCCGTCGAGCTTCCCGTCCGCACCCATGCTGAACGCGGTCAGCCGGCCGGCGAACGTCTCGGCCACGATCAGCGTGCGGCCCTCGTCGATCACCGCGAGCCCGTTGGGGAACACCAGCCCTTCGGCCGCGACGGAGGCCCGGCCGGCGGCGTCCACCTTCAGGAGGCGGCCAGGCTCGTCCGGCGTCCGGACCTCGTCGACGTAAACCGTTCCGTCCGGCAGGGCGAGCAGATCACCGAGCCGGGCGTCGACGAACCCGGTCAGATCGGCGTACACCGACCAGGCGTCCCCGTCGAACCTGTCCAGTCGTGCCGCGTGCATGCGCGCGGCGACGAGATCACCGGAGGGCAAAAAGCCCGTGCCGTTGACCGGTGTCTCAAGGGGATGGACCTGGGTGCCGTCCTGCCCGACGATGACGAGCCGGTTTCCCTGGGTGTCGGAGATCCACACCCTTCCGTCCCGCCAGCGCGGCGATTCGGCCCACACGAGATCGGCGGCCAGCATTGTGTCGCTCACTCCTTACGACTCACGGGTTCCGGGCGGCAGGCCCAATTCGGCGAAACCCTCCGGGGTGAGGTGCGGCCCCCACAGGCTGACCCATTTGTGCCCGTCGTAGGACCACTCCCCCGGCACATGCCGGGCGTCGTCGTAGATCCGTTCCATATCGCAGTAGAACTCGACGACAAGCCCGCTCGGCTCCTGCACGTAGGTCGCGATGTTGCGGCCCATGCCGTGCCGCAGTGGGCCCCAGAGCACCGATTCGCCGCGGGCATCGATGAGGTCGGCGATCGCCCCGATCTCGACGATCGTCGGGTATTCCCAGGCACAGTGGTGGATCCGCCCGTGCCCAGGGAACACCCCGATACCGTGATGGTCGACGTTGCAGCGCAGGAAAACGCCCTCCTCGATCCGGTCGGACACCCGGAAGTCGAAAAGCTCCGTCAGCATCTTTTCCATCCGCCGCGGATCGGGCACGAAGAAGTTGAAGTGGCCGAGTCGTTGCGGCCGTAGCACCCCGGCGGCTCGGTCCGGCTTGACGTCGGTCATCTGGCTGTAGATCTCGAAGACGAAACCGTAGCTGTCCTGGAACGCGAAACCGTCCTGGACACCGGGGCCCAGCGGCCCGTCCTCGACGATCCGCAGCCCGGCCGCTTCCACCCGTTTTCGTGCCTCGGCAACGGCTTCGGCGTCCGGAGCGACGAGCCCGACGTGGTCGAGGGCGTCCTCGTCCGAGGCGAGGTACTGGAGGCTGTGATGCGGTCCGCCATGGGTGAACCAGAGCCCGTCATCGGTGCGGTCGGTCAGGTGCAGGCCGAGAATGTTCGTGGCGAACTCCTCCGCCGCCGCGAGATCACGGACCCGGAGTGCGGCATGGCCGATTTCGCTGATGATGTGAGGAGTCATGTCAGGCCGCCGAGGATGCGTAGCCGGGCGCCGCGACACAGTGCGTGGTCTGGGTGCCCAGACCTTCGATGTGGCAGGTCACGGTTTTTCCGGGAGTCAGATAAGCCGGGGGCTGGGCGACGTGCCCGACCCCGCCGGGCGTGCCGGTGGCGATCAGGTCACCGGGCGCCAGCGTGATGAACGTGCTGATATCGGCGATGATCTGCGGCACCGAGAAGATCAGCTGGTCGGTCGACGAGCGTTGCTTGACCTCGCCGTCGACGGCCAGTTCCATCCGCAGCGCGCGGGCATGCCCGACCTCGTCGGGCGTCACCAGGAACGGGCCGACCGGTGTGGAGTGCTCGAACGTCTTGCCCGCCAGGTACTGCGAGGAGCGCAGCTGCCAGTCCCGCATCGAGACGTCGTTGACGATCGTGTAACCGGCCACATAGGACTCAGCGTCGCATTCACTGACGTGACGGGCCGGACGGCCGATGACCACGCCCAGCTCGATCTCCCAGTCCACCTGCTTCGACACGGACGGGATCGCCAGATCGTCATGGGCGCCGATCAGACTGCGACTGTACTTGGAGAACAACACCGGATGTTCCGGCACCGCCAGATTGCCCTCGGCCGCGTGATCGCGGTAGTTGAGGCCGACACAGACGATCTTCTCGGGATTCGGCGTCAACGGGGCGAAATCGGCGCCGGCCAGTGCCAACCGCGAACCTTCGGCGCCGGCGGCGCGCTGCGCCCAGTCTTCGCCCGAAGCGAGCAGCTGCCCGACATCTTCGAACGGCAGGAGCGTCAGCTCGTCACCGTCGACGCGGGCCGCACGCAACCCGCCGCCCGTCCTGATTGTTGCCAGTCGCATGACATCTCCGTTCTTTCAGATTCTGGTGTAGTGGGCGAATCCGACGACCTCGGCGAGGTGATCGGCGAAGGGCGCCCGGTAGTGCGCGAACTCAGGCGCCGCCCGGAAATCCTCGTGTGCCGCCACCGAGACCCACTCGATGCGCAACACGAATTCGTCAGGACGCTCGATGCACCGCATGACTGCCGTCCCGAGACATCCTTCGGCTTCGGCGAGGACGGCCAGCCCCTTCGGCAGCGTCCGGCCCAGGTAATCCTCGTGGCCTGGTTTGGCCCGCATCGTGACGAGCTCGACGATGCTCATCTGGCACCCGCCCAGCCGGACCCGTCGCGCCGCAGTTCCCTTACGCGTGCGGGAGAAGCCGTCTGCAAGGCATCCGGAGAAACAAGCGGGCCGGCTTCGACGGGAATCGCGACACCCTCGATCCGGGCGGCGGAGAAATTCTCGACCCATGACGCGTGCCCGGCCTCGGCGATACTCACCGGCAACACCGGCACACCTTCAGGCCGCGCCGCCTCGATGGCTCCCTTTTCGCAGAGAATCGCGTCGGTGCCGAGGGAAAGGCAGGCATGCTGTTCGGTGGAGCCGAGCGGTACCACCACCCGGTCGTCGCGCCCGAGGTACTCCTCGAGCCGCATCCACGTGTAGGCCCACAGTTTCACGATGTCTCCCGGCGATCCGTCCCGGTGACCGGCAGCGATTCGAGTCCACGGACCACATTGTTCAGATGGCGACGTGGCTGTCCTAAGTGGAATCGCCGGACTCGCCTGGCCAGCGCCGCGAGCACCGCCTGGCCTTCGAGCCTCGCCAGCGCCTGGCCGGCACACGCGTGCGTGCCGTAGCCGAAGGCCAGATGATCGGCCGGAGCACGGGTCACGTCGAACCGGTCCGGGTCCGGGAAATGCCGGTCGTCGCGGTTCCCGGAGCCGTACAGGAGCAGGATCTGCGCGTCCGCTTCGATCCGGACCCCGTCGATGTCGGCCGGTTTCCTCGTCCGCCTCCCGAACACCTGGACCGGCGCGTCGTACCGGAGGACCTCGTTGAAGGCGCCGGGAATGCGGCTCGGATCCGCGCACACCAGGTCCCACTGATCCGGATGGGTCGCGAAAAGATGCACGGCATTGGCGATGGCGTTGATCGTGGTGTCCATCCCCGCGGTGGCATAGGCCGCGAGTAGCGGGATGCAGGACTCAGGCCGGATTCGGCCGGCGTCGGCGGCCTCGAAAATGGCCCGCCCCATGCTGCCCTCTTTGAGATCGTCCGGCCTGAGCGTGCCGACCCACTGGAACATCTCGCCGATGGTCGCCAGACCGTTCGCGGTGCGTTCGTTCATCGGGCCGATGACGGTGAAGGTCGCATCCGCCCACCGGAGCATGTTCGGCCGGGCCTCGTCGGGAAGGCCGATCAGGTCGAACACCACGGAGAACGGGAACACGACGGCCAGATCGCCCACCGCGTCGAACGATTCCTTCCGCAGCACTTCCTCGACGAGCGCGTCGGCGCGGGCGGAAATGTCGGCCTGAAGTCCCCGTATCGCACGAGGACCGAGGCGGTCGGCGACCACGGAGCGGAGCCTGTCGTGCTCGGGCGGATCGGCGGCCAGCACCGTGCCGACCAGCATCTCGTTCACCGGGTCATTGAGCGCGATCCCCGACGAGGAAAAGGTTTCCCAGTCCGCGAGCGCGTGCCGGATGTCGGCGTAGCGGGGCAGCGCCCACGCGTCGAACCTGTCGAGGTGGACGGCGCCGCCCAGCTGCCGGAGATCGCGGTAGACCGGGTAGGGATCGTGCAGAATCTTGTCGTCGAACAGGTCGATATCGGAATGCGGGGCCTGGGTGAGCGTCATTGCTTTACCTCCTGTCGGGGGCCGGTCAGAGCACGCAGCCGGGTGATCGGGATCCGCTTGTTGACCGCGGCGGCGGTCGCTTCCCCGTTCTCGCCGGGCCAGCGGAGCAGGAGTCCACTGGAGACGGACTGACCGTCCACAATGGCCGGTTCACCGGCGACCGGCAGCGGGCCGCATACCCGGATGCTCAGGCCGAACTGCTCGGTCCAGAACATCGGCGACGGCGTCAGTTTCGGTGCCGCGTCACCGTCGAGCAGGGCGATCGCAGCGGTCCTCGCTTGCTCGAGAGCACTGTTCCACCACGGGGTCCGGCGGTGTCCCGCCCCGACGGGAAACGCGGCGACATCCCCCGCGGCGACGATGTTCTCGCCGGCGCGGCAACGGTCGTCGATCCGGAGTTCACCACGGGTCAGCAGCCCGGTCCCGTCGAGCCAGTCGAGGTTGGGGGCACAACCGACCGCGCTGAGCACCAGATCGCCTTCGAAACGGCGCCCGTCGCCGAGTTCGGCCACCGGCGTGCCCGACCCTCGCAAATGGACTCCGCCGGGGTGATGGGCGAAGCGGACCCCTTGTGCGGTCGCCGCCTCGGTGATGAGGCCGGCCAGGTACGGGCCGAGCCGGCGCCTGAGCGGTGGTTGCTGGTCGACCACGGTCACGGTCGCACCGCGATGGACGCACGCGGAAGCGAGCTCCATGCCCAGGATTCCCGCGCCGACGATGACCACGTGCGGCCGCGAGCCGAGCCGCTGGGAAAGCAGCCGCGCGTCGTCCAGATCACGAAAGGCCGTTTCCCGCACACCGGGGTCCGCGACCCCGAATTCGGCGAGCCGCCGGGCCCTCGCACCCGTCGTGATGGCGAGCTTGTCATAGGCGACCCGATCGCCATCGGCGAGGAGAACTTCCCGGCGTTCGACATCGAGACCCACGGCCCGCGCACCGAGCCGCTGATCGGCCACAGTGGACAGTGGGGGTAACACGATGTCCTCGTATGTATCGGTTCCAGTGAGGATCCCCTTGGACAGTGCGGGCCGGTTGTACGCGGCGTGCGGCTCCGCGCCGATCAGGGTCAGCGTGCCGGTGTAGCCGTGCCGGCGTAACGCGTCGGCCGTCGTGACGCCCGCGACGGACGCCCCGACCACGACGATCCGCTCGGCCCGGTTTCCTGGCCGCATCAGCCGACCTTGAGGGCGGCCACCGGGCACACCCGGACGGCGACTTCGGCCGCGGAGTCCGACGGGGCCGGGACCTCTTCATGGTCCAGCACGAGTTCGCCGTCCTCGTCGAGGTGCATGAGCTGAGGCGCCGATTCGGCGCACAGTCCATACCCTTCGCATCGGTCCCGGTCGACGGTCAGCTTCATTGCCAACTCCTTCACTGGCTTCGGTGACAGTGCTCGAGCGCCGGTGCGCTCTTTCGGTGTTGTGCTCCCGGCCTTGCGGTGGTCAGCGCCGGCGCTGTTCCAGCTCGGGAAATTCCGGCGATGCCGGCATCGAAAGGCCGAGCAGCATCTGCGTGGTGAAAGCGATGTGCCGGCGCAGGAGGTCCACCCCGCCTTCGATGTCCCTGGCAAGGGCCGCGTCGGCGAGCGCCCGGTGTTCGGCGGCTGGATCGCGTTCGTTCTCCACCAGCAGGGGCGCGGCCCAGCGCCGGTAGAGCTCGGTCTCCGCGCGCAACCCCTGCGCGATCTGGATGAGCCGGCGATTGCCGCATCCGGCGAGCAGCGCCGCGTGGAAGGCTTCGTGCGCGAGGTACCACGCGTCACCGCGGACGCCCTCTTTGGCCTCACGCTCCCGAAGGCCGAGGAGATGATGCGTCGCCACGACCTCCGATTCCCAGCGGTCATCACCGTTGAGCATCGCCTGCCGGAACGCGAGCCCCTCGATTTCCACGCGCACGGTGGTCAGGTCGGTCAGCTCGCCCTCGGACAACGCCGCGACGGCGTACCCCTGGTGCGGCTGCAACGTGACCAGCCGCTCCGCAGTGAGCTTCGTGAGCGCCTCACGGATCGGCCCCACACTCGTGCCGTATGCGGCGGAGAGTTCGGGGAACTTCAACCGCTGCCCTGGCTTCAAGCGGGCCATGAAGATGTCCGACCGGAGCCGCTCGTAGAGCTCGTCCGCCCGCGTCTCCGCACCCCGTCGCTTGGCCATGGCAGAAACCCTAACTCACTTGAGAACATCAACACAAGTTTTAAAAGTTGTCGTGCCTGAGAAAAGTTTGCCGCGGTTTAGGCTAGGACGGCCGTACGAGTGGGAGGCCCGATGACCAGGAACACCAAGCAGCGCATGATCGAAGCCGCGGCGTTGTCACTGCGCAAACAAGGCCTGGCCGCGACCTCGTTCACCGAAGTCCTGGCCGCGAGCGGCGCGGCACGCGGGGCGATTTACCACCACTTCCCCGGCGGGAAGGACGACCTCATCGAGCAGGCTGTGACCTGGACGGGACACCGGGTCCGCACCGAGTTCGAGCGCATCGAGGGCGACGATCCGGGCGCCGTGTTGCGAAACTTCGTGGACCTGATGCGGCCGGTCGTCGCGAAAGCCGCCGGGGGGACGAGCTGCGCGGTGGCTGCCGTAACGGTGGAAGCGTCACCGGAGCAAGCCGCACTGAATACCGCGGCCGAGGCGGCGTTCCGGTCGTGGATCGACGTTCTCGAGGAGAGGCTTCGCCAGGTCGGAGTGACCGCATCGCAAGCCGTCGCCACCGCGCAGTTGATGGTCACTTTCCTCGAGGGCAGCCTCGTCCTGGCCCGCGCCACCGGCACGCTGACCGTCTTCGAGCAGAGCGCGTCGGCACTGCTTCAGGCGTTGACCCTTGACTAGTACGAGCGTCCTAGTTAGCCTCACTAGTACGCTCGTACTAGTGACTGGGAGTGATACATGGCCGTTTCGTCGGTGTTCGACATGCGCTTCTCGCCCGAGGCCGCGGAAGAAGGTGTAGACCTCGCCCTGGCCATCGGAGCCGATATGCCGGCGACCGCGGGCTGCACCGGCTACGACGTCATCCGCGACCTGGCCGACCCTGGCCACGTGGTGATCGTGACCCGCTGGAACTCCCGCAGTGACGGCGAAGCCGTACTGGGCAGCTACTACCAGGACCCGAAGATCACCCGCGTCACCGAGCTTCTCGGCGAGGTGCCCACCGGATTCCTCGGCGAGCTCGCGGACAAGTCTTCCCGGGATCCCGTCAGTTGACCTGGCGTTCCTGGCCCGTCCAGTACTGCCGGCGCAGCTTGAACTTCTGCAGTTTGCCGGTGGTGGTGCGGGCCAGGTGCGCCCGGAACTCGATCGAGGTCGGGGCCTTGTAGCCGGCCAGCCGCTGCTTGCACCAGGCGATCAGCTCGACTTCGGACACCTCGACGCCAGGCGCGGGGACCACGAGCGCCTTGATCGTCTCGCCCCACTTCTCACTGGGCACGCCGATAACCGCCACCTCGGCGACAGCGGGGTGGGAAAACAGGCAGTCCTCGACCTCGATCGAGCTGACATTCTCGCCACCGGTGATGATGACGTCCTTCTTGCGATCGCTGATGGTGAGATAGCCGTCGTCACCGATCCGGCCCCCGTCACCGGTGTGGAACCAGTCGCCGTCGAGCGCCTTCGCGGTCTCTTCCGGCTGACCCCAGTAGCCCTCCAGGACCACATTGGACCGCGCCAGCACCTCGCCCTCCTCGTCGACTCGGAGCTGTACACCCAGAGCCGGCGAACCCGCGCGGACAAGGTTCGCCGCCCGTTCCTCCGCCGCGAGCCCGTCCCACTCGGCTCGCGAACGGTTGATCGTGAGCAGCGGCGACGTTTCGGTGAGCCCGTAGATTTGAATGAACTCCCAGCCGAGCTCCGGCTCGACGCGAGTGACCATCTTCGTCGGCGGCGGCGCGCCGGCGACGACGATCCGGGCCCGGTCCGCCCCGGGCACCTCCCCGTCCCACTTCCGCGCGGCCTCCAGCACCGAGGCCACGACCGCGGGTGCCGCGCAGAGCAAGGTGACCCCATGTTGCTCGATGCGCCGCAGAATCTCGGCACCGTCGACCTTGCGGAGCACGATCTGCGGTACGCCGACGCCCGCCGCCGCGAACGGCATTCCCCACCCGTTGGCGTGGAACATCGGCAGGGTGTGGAGATAGACGTCGCGGTCGGTGACGCCGGCGTGCAGCGCGAACGTCATGGCGTTGGTCCAGATATTGCGGTGCGTGAGCTGAACACCTTTGGGCCGCGCCGTCGTGCCCGAGGTGTAGTTGATCGTGGCGGTAGCGGCCTCGTCGGGCTGCCAGTGCCCCGGTTCGGCATCCTCGGCGGCGTAGAGGTCCTCGTCCTTCCCGATCACGAACCGGAACTCCGCGTGCACCCCGGCCAGCGCGTCGTCGAGCTCAGGATCCACGATCAGCACCCGGGCGCCGCTGTGCTCGACGATGTAGGCGACCTCGTCGGCGCTCAGCCGGAAGTTCACCGGTACCAGCACCCGCCCGGAACCCGATATCCCGAAAAAGCTCACGAGGAGCCGGGCACTGTTCTGGGACACGACGGCGACGCGGTCGCCCACGCCGATCCCCAGCTCATCGAGCTTCGCGGCTTGCCGGCGGGCCAGGGCGGCGACCTCCCGATAGGTCAGCGAACCGAGGCCGGCGGCGGGCTGGTCCGGCTCGTCGACCACACCGATCCGGTCGCCGTACACCGCTTCGGCGCGACGGATGAAGTCATTGACACTGAACGGGACGAACACGCGGCACTCCTTGCTCAGATGGCGGAATTTCGGCCTACTGCCCGCACTCGGGCAGTACGGGCGCGAGCAGATAGGACTCGTAACGGCCACCGGTGCGCAGCGTGTGGTGGCCGGCGTTGTCCCCGGACCGGTTCGGCAGATCGGGAACAGCCACCGCGAGGTCGTGGCCTGTCACCTCGATGCGCACCTTTTCGCCGGCGTGCCAGCGCATCGCCATCGGCCAGATCGCGATGTCGACCGGAACGACTTCGCCGGGCGCCAAAGGCTGTCGGACCTGGTGACTCTGGACCGGTCGCAAGTCGGTGGACAGCTCGGGATCGAGGGCCCGATGCGACGTGCGCATCCACCCTCGGGCGCCGGGTGAGGGCAGTCCGGTGGCCCACTCGGGCACGCGATGCTCACCCTCGGCGTCGATCTTGCTGATCGCGACGAACAGGTCCACCTCGGGGTGTCCGTCACTCTCCACCCACAGCCGCAGCCGCATCGGGCCGGCAACGGTGAGATCTCCCAGATCACCGGTGAAGACCGCGGATCCCGTGGGTGCGTCGTAGCTGATGTGGCTCTCCTGCCTCGGTGAACCGCTGGTGATGGTCCCCGATGCGGCGTCGAGATACAGCTTGGTGGTGACCGTCCGGCTCGGCGGGAACTCGGTCTCGGGCTGATCGACGACATCGTCGTGGCCGGGGTCGAGGATGGCCATCCGGACCCGGGGCGTCTCGTCCCAGCCGTTCGCCTCGCCCTTGAGCACGTGGTCGTAGAAGCGCCGCAGATCGTCCTGGTGCTCGTAGAAATCGGGCCACTCCATCGTGTTGTGGATTCTCAGCCACTTTTCGGCCGAACCAAGGCGTTCCCAGGCCCGGAAGGTGCCGTCCACATGAATCAGGTTGGTGTAGCTCGCGACGACATAGGCGGGCACCGTGATCCGCGAGGTGTCGAACACCTTCGTCGCCCAGTATTCGTCGAGCTGCGGATGCGCCTCGAGCATCGCCAGCGTGTCCTCGTACCGGTTGCGCCCGTAATGGTGCGAGAGGATCAATGCCATGAAGTCGGTGAAGGGGATGCCACCCGGCGCGACCAGGTCGCGGTAGATGTCGAGCAACCCTTCCCAAGGGGCGATGGCGGACAGGTGCGGAGGTTGCTCCGCGGCGATGATCCACTGTGAGATGGCGAGCCAGGAGTTGCCGGCCATCCCCACCTTCTGGTTCGACCACGGCTGCTCGGCGATCCACTCGATCACGTCCGCGCCGTCTCGCCCCTCCTGAGGCGAGAACGTCTGGATGTCGCCCTCCGACTCGAACGCGCCGCGCGGGTCCGGGTGCACGATCGCGTAACCGTGGGCGCACCAATACGCCGGGTCCGGACCCTCCCACTTGTTCAGTCCTGAAATCGCCGAAGCCGGCACCCCCGCGCGACCGGGATAGCCATCGAGATGCCAGTAGCCGCCTTGTTTCCCGTAGGGACTCCAGGCCATCAATGCGGGCACCGGATCCCCGGTGACGGGACGGAATACATCGACGAAGATCCGCTTGCCATCGCGCAACGTCACCTCGACGTCCCGCTCGAAGACGATGTCGCACGGCAGCGGCAGACCGCCTGGCGAGTGGACCGAGCCCTGCGGCAGCACCTCGCTCCCCGGCTTGAATCCGCGCCACTTCGCTGTCGGGCTCTCGGGAGGATTCGCCGCACTCCAGATGACGTCGGTGTCAGTCACGGTCTACTCACTTCTCTCCGATGAAAAGGACGCTTCCGTCATACTAGAGGCTAGCCTCTAATTTGGCGAGGGTCCTCCTCGACCGGTTCCGGCACGGGTCCGGCAGAATCGGCGTCGTGAAGTCGCCGCGCCAAGAACGCAGTCGCAGGTCTGCGGAGCGGATGCTCTCCAGCGCACTCGCCGCGGTCGACGAAGGTGGCCTGAAGGCACTGACCGTCGACAACGTCGCACGCCTCTCGGAGACCTCGAACGGCTCGATCTACCACCGATTCGGCAACCGCGACGGTCTCGTGGCAGCCGCTATCGACCACTTCCTCAGCCAGGTCGAGGACGCGATGGCAGCCGAGATGGAGGCGGCGAACTCGGTGGCTGACGACCGTGCGGCCGTCGGCCGGCTGGTCGATTTGTGGCTCAACCTGTTCGCCCGATACCACCAGCGTTTCCGGGCCTTCATGGTTGAAGCCCACGAACAGACTTTCCACCACGCACGCGGCCGGCAAGCCAGCCACGCGATCGCCGACCGGCTGTCGACGTGGCTGATCGACCGCTTCGCATGCACGCCCGCCGCGGCCCAGACCTGCTACACGATCCTGCTGGGGCTGGGCGCCTCACGGGCGCTGTGGGACCCCGACGAAGTCACCGCAAACCCGCTCCCCACCGGCAAACTGGCCGACGAAGTCGGCGCGATGATCCTCGCCCGGGTCACCTCGGCGTAGTCCGAGGGATCTCGACGACGTTTTGCTTCAGTGGCACGAACTGGCGAATCGGGCACGAGTCGAAATCCTCAAGGCCGGGATTCCAGCAGCGTGCTGGAGCCGTGATCCACATCCACAAGGACTCCCCTTACGGAGTAATGATTGACTGGAATGACCAGGAGGACGTCGATATGTCTTCCGAGAAGACCGAAGCAGGCGAGCCAGCCGCACGGCGCCGCCGGATGATCGTCAATGCCGTCATGAAAAAGGCTGTCCTCGATGTCTTGGACGGCAGGCTTCGAAACACTGATGGATCACGAGGAGAACAAGGGGCACCTATACCGCGTACTTGCTGGTCCGGGCGACTACGTACACTGAGATCACTCGGTGGTAAGTGCTTCGATGCGCTCATTGTGAAAGCGAATCGCCCGCGTGTGGTAGCGAATGAGTTCGTCGCGCCCCAGATCGGCCGGGCCTTCGGTTTGCCCGCCGTCGCGCGAGGCGAGGCCGTACAGGACCAGATCTGCGAATCGGTCGGCGATTTGCTCAGGGCTCATCGTGCCGGACGAGTGGTACCACTTCCACAGCCAGTTGCACATTCCGTCAATGGCGAACACGGTCGCGTTTTCGTCGCTGCCCACGAATTCCCCGCTTCGCACGCCCTCGCGAAGGATCTCCTGGACGACCAGATCACTTTCGCGCTTGAACTGGCGAAATTCGGCGCGGACTTCCGGCGGCAACTCACTCTCGGCACTGAAGGTGAGACCGTAGAGCTCGATGTTCTCCGTGATGCAGGAAATGTGATGGTGGACGTAACGGCGAAGCCGCTCCCGTGTGGTTCCCGGCGCGGACGTCACCGCGTCGAGCTTCTCGATGTCGCGTTTGAGCCAGTCGCCGAACACGTGCCGGAGAAGATCGTCACGGTTGGCGAAGTAGTGATACAACGCGGCCTTCGTGACCCCTACCTCCTCGGCGATGTCCTGCAGCGAAACCGCTCGGATACCCCGGGTCTGGAACAGTCTCGTTGCGGCCTTGATGAGCTCGTCCTGCATCACGGTGCCTTTGGGCATGCCCTCGACGTCCACCCTTCCTGAAGAAAACCCGTTCCGTCAGCGCGGAACCTCGATGAATTCGAGCTGGACCCCAGCCATGTCCCGCGGATGAGTGAAGTTAACACCAGCGTGCCCATCGCCCCTGACGGGCTTTTCCAGG
The DNA here is from genome assembly GCF_009707865.1 of Amycolatopsis pithecellobii. Taxonomy (GTDB): domain Bacteria; phylum Actinomycetota; class Actinomycetes; order Mycobacteriales; family Pseudonocardiaceae; genus Amycolatopsis_E; species Amycolatopsis_E pithecellobii. Next base: position 114,190 of record NZ_WMBA01000003.1, on the reverse strand, counting down.
ATGGGCGTCAACCCGGATTCGCGGAGTTCACGTGTCGCCTCCTCGACATCCTCGACACCGACCGACAGGAGGAACACACCCTCTCCTCGCCGGTCCAGAAACCGGCTCACCGAGGTGGGGTCGGCCTCGCTGGCGATCAGGTTGAGGTGGAAGCCCCCGATATCGAACGACGAACCGCGCAGACCGGGGAAGGCGAAGCCCGACTCGTCCACCGGGCTGCTGCGGACCTCGAACACCTCCTCGAACCGGCGGGTCCACTGGTCGAGGTCACGCACCGCGATATTGATGCCGTGGATGCGGTTGTATTGCATCTGATAACTCCCTTGACAGTCAGGTGATGGTCATTCCGCCGTCGACCACGATCGTTTGGCCGGTGACATAGCCGGCGGCCGGTGACGCGAGCCAGACGCCGACGCTCGCGATCTCGCCGGCCGAGCCGAACCGTCCCAGCAGGATGCGCGGCGTGATGACCGTCTCGACGTAGCCGGGGCGGTATCCGTCGGTCATTTCCGTCTGGACGAAGCCCGGTGCGATGGCGTTGACCCGGATTCCGCGCCGTGGTCCCCATTGCTGCGCCAGGTCGCGGGTGAGTCCGAGCAGCGCCGCCTTGCTCGCGGTGTAGGCGGCCTGCGGCAGCGCCGCGGTGGTGAGGGCCAGCACGCTGCTGATGTTGATGATCGAGCTGCCGGACGGCATCACCGCCGCAGAGGCTTGCGCCATCCAGTAGGCGCCACAGAGATTGAGGTCCACTACCGCACGGAACTCGTCGGGTGTCTCCCGCACAGCCGGTACCGCGGTGGCGACGCCGGCGTTGTTGACGAGAATGTCGAGGCCCTCCAGCCGGTCGTGCGCGCGGGCCACCGCCGCCCGGCACTGACCGGGGTCCCGGACGTCCGCCGTGACCGCCAGCGCCGTGCCGCCGTCCTTCTCGATATCGGCGACGGTCCGTTCGAGAAGCGCTGTTCGCCGGGCCACCACAGCGACACGAGCGCCTGCGGCGGCCAGCTGCCGCGCGAACGCGACACCCAGTCCGGACGAGGCACCGGTGACGATGGCCGCGCGCCCGTCGAGCCGGAACAGCGTCTCCGGGGTGCCGCTCATCGAAGATCCAGCAGACGCTTGACCTTGCCCTCGCCACCCAGCCCGGTGAGCGGGGCGAGCGAATCCGGCGGGACGATCTCCACGTCGACCGACACCCCGAACGCGGTGTGCAGCATCTTCGCCATGTCGGCTTCGAGCCGCGGGTCCTGGACGCCCGCGCGTTTCTCGATCCGCACACGCATCCGCTCCCGGGACGCCAGTCCTTCGCCCACGGTCTCGACGACGCAAAGGAATTCCCCCGTGGTCCGGGCATCGCCCTGGATGACGTCCTGTGCCGACCGCGGGTACACGCTGGTGGCCTTGAGCTTGACCATCTCGTCCGAGCGGCCGAGGAAGCCCGACAGTTTGGACGTGCGCAGGCCGCAGCCGCACATCCGGCGCCCGCTCACCCGCATCAGGTCCTTGAGGTCGTAACGGATGATCGGCGGGACCGAGCGATGCAGGCTCGTGACGATCAGGTTCCCGGGCTCGCCGGTACCGGCCGGCGCCCCGGACTCGCGATCGGTGATCTCGAGGACGGCGGTGTCGTCGTTGACGTGGAGGTTGTCGTGGGCTTCGCACTCGAACCCGATCAGACCGACCTCGTGGGTTCCGTAGTTGTCGAAGATCTCGCAACCCCAGGCGGCGGACAGGAGCTTCCGGAGGTGTCCCTCCACGTCCACCCCGAGATAGGTGTGGATGAAGCGCGTCCGCAGGTCGCGGGCAAGATCGATCCCCTCGCGTACCGCCGTCTCCGCGAGGATCTTCAGGTACTCGCCGAACGCGACCCAGCCCGCGGTACCCCATTCGCGGGCGAGTTCCAGCTGTCGCTTCGAGGGGGTCACCACGCCCGATCCCGTCGTGAGCGGGACGAGGCCGCACCAGTTCATCGCCGCCGTGGACGAGCACCAGGCCGTGTTCGCGAGGCTGTTCGTCAAGGTGATCTGCAGGACGTCCCCGACCTGGGCGCCCTGTGCGTGAAAGGCACGCGCGAACTGGATCGCCTGCGCCTCCCAGGCCACCGGGTCGAACAGGGTCGGCCGGGGCAGTCCGGACGTCCCACCGCTGGACTGGATCTTGAGCGGCGTGGCCATCGCCTCGAGCGCGAAGTTCTGGTGGGAGCCGAACGGCGGCTCGTCCTCGATGCTCCGCTTGAGGTCGTCACTGGTGAAGGCCGGGATCTTCGCGATGTCGTCGAGCTCCCGGATATCACCGGGCTCGAGACCGGCGGCGGTCCACCGGTCACGGTAGAAGGGGACGGCCCACGCTTCGCGGACGCGGTCACGGAAACGCTTGTCCTGCAACTCATGCAGCTGCTCGTCGGAAAGCGCTGCCATGGCGCCGGCGAACGTCGGTGGTGGAGGGTAGTCCGCCATGAACCGTGGCCAGTCGACGCTCGACCAGTAATAGGGGATGGCGCGTTGTGTCACTTCGAGGTCCTCCCTGCGCGGGGGTTGAGATGGTCAGGCCGTCGCGTGGACGGGCTGGAAGCGGTAGCCGTCTCCGTCGGGTACGACGTGCCCGCCACTCGGGCCGCTGAAGTGTGTGCCGAGAATCAGCATGTCCGTGCCCGATACCGAACGGAGGAAGCCGGTGCGGGTCCTGGCGGAGAGTTCGCGGTCGGAATCGCCGCGGGAACTCCATGCCGGACGCGCGATCTGGATCGGATGGTGGATGAAATCGCCCGTGATGAGCGCGCTCTGGTCGCCGGACTCCAGCCGGACGCTGTGATGTCCCTTGGTGTGGCCCGGCGTGGCGGTGTATCGCACCCCCGGCGTGACCTGATGACCGGAGGGCACGAGGTCGACAAGGCCGGCGTCCATGCAGGGCTGGATCGACTCGGCGAACACCAGCCGGGTCTGCGAGTGGATGTCCGGATCGGCGCCGGCGTAGACGACCGCGTGGGCGAGATCGGAGCTGGCGGGCGCCCCTTCGGCAAGGCTCTTGTGGTACTCGAACTCGTCGGTGACGAAGGTGTAGCGGGCGTTGGGGAACGTCGGCCGCCAGGTGCCGTCGACGAGGGTCGTGTGCCACCCGACGTGGTCGAGATGCAGATGTGTGGCCAGCACGTAGTCGATGTCCTCCGTGCGGTACCCGGCCTCTTCGAGTCGTTCGAGGAACGGGTTGTCCAGACCACCCCAGTTCGGCAGCAGCGGGATGGTCTTGTGATTTCCACAGCCCGCATCGACCAGGACACGGTGACTCGGTGTTTCCACGACGTAAGCGTGCAGACTCCACAGGGTCTGTCCGGCGTCATTGGCGTAGTCCGGGTACAGCCATGCGATCGAACGGACCGCTTCGGGCGTGGCCTCCTCGATCAACCCGTCGAGCTCGCCGGGCTCGACCGGCATCTCCAGGATCTGGCTGATCTTGATATCTCCGACTTTCCACGTGGACACGTGCGACTCCTTCGACGGTGAAGTGGGGGGTGCGCGGGCGAGTCAGACTCGCCGTCCGGCCAGCTCGCCCTCGTAGATCGCCTCGTCGACCCGGCGCGGTGCCGAGCAGTCGCCGATCTGCGTGAGCGGGAAACGACCGCGGAGTTCCCCGGCGAGCGACTCCTCCGGGGCCCGCATCGCCACGGTCACGATGGAGTCGACTCGGGCGACGCGCTGCTGCCCGTCCCAGATGCGGACCAGCACCGCGCCGTCCGGGGTGACCTGGACGACCGCGTGCTGTGGGCTCAGCACGACACCGGCCGCGTGCAGTCGCGGGTAGAGATGCGCGAGGTCGAGGTTGAGCAAAGTGTTGTCACCCAGGAACATGCGCGTGGTCACGACTTCCACGTCGCGCCCGTCGGCCGCAAGCTTCTCCGCGAGTCCCAGCGCGAGGTATTCGCCGGTGTCGTCGATGATGAGGACCCGCTGCCCCGTCCGGTCGGGCTCCTCGATCGCGGTGATCGGGTCGAGCGTCACCGTGTGCTCGAGGCCTGGGATCCCGCCCGTATTGCCGAGCGCTGCGACGAATCCGTCGGTGCGCCACGACGAACCGGTCGCCATGACGACGTGGTATGGGTTCTCCGCGCTGACCGTCTCGACCGTCGCGGCCGTACCGAGCCGAACGTCCACTTTGAACTTGGCGAGGGTTCGCTCCATGTCCGACACCACTGCGGCCCACCGGCCCCGCGTCGGAAGCTGTGCGGCGTACCGGATCTGACCGCCGAGCTGGTCGCCGCGCTCGAACAGGACGACCCGGTGCCCCCGGGCGGACGCCGTCTCCGCGGCCCGCATCCCGGCAGGCCCACCCCCGACGACGACGATCGTCCGCGGCTCGGCCGCCTGCTCGAGAGTGCCCAGCCCCAGCTCCGCCTCACGCCCGGCGGCCGGATTCTGCGTGCAGGTCAGCGACCAGCCCTTGGCCATCCGCGAAAAGCAGCCTTGGTTGGCGGCCACACAGTGCCGGATCTCGTCCTCCCGGCCGCTCTGCGCCTTCGCGATGAGGTGCGGGTCGGCGATATGCGCACGCGTCATCGCCACCAGGTCGGCGTCACCACGCTCGACGATGCCGTTCGCGGTGGCGAGGTCGGCGATGCCGTTCGCGGTGATGATGGGCTTGTCCACAATGGACTTCACACGGGCCGCGAGGCCGACCAGCGGAGTGCCGCTGATGCTCATCGGGGACACCGTCCGGTGGAACGTGGTGGCGCTGCCACCGCTGATGCTGAAGTAGTCGAACAGGCCGGACGCGTCGAGGGTACGGAGGATTCGCTCGCCCTCGTCCGGCTCGATCCCGCCGGTCACGAACTCGTTGAGGGACAGGCGAACCCCGACCGCGAACGAGGACGAGTCCGTGTTGGCGCGCACCGAACGCGCGCAGTCGAGGACGATCCGGCACCGGTTTTCGGTCGAGCCGCCATATTCGTCGGTGCGGAGGTTGGTGAGCGGCGACAGGAAGCTGCACAGCAGATAGCCATGAGCCGCATGGATTTCCGCCCCGTCCATGCCGGCGACCGCGGCGTTCCTGGCGCTCCGGCCGAACCCGGCGACGAGTTCGGCAATGTCCTCTTTGGACATCGGACGGGGAATTTCGCCGTAGGTGGCCGACGGAAGTCCCGACGCACTCCACAGTGCACGCCAATTGTCGAGGTGCATCGTGTTGTTGTCCTCGGCGCCGAAATGCGAGAGATCGACGAACACGCGGGCCCCGTGCCGGTGGAGGGCATCCGCGAGCCGCTCGTACACCGGGATGACCTCGGTGGGCCAGCTTTGCAGCGTCCGCAACATCATGCCCCGGCTCGACGGATGCACGACCTGGGCCTCGGTCAGGATCAGCCCGGCGCCGCCCTTGGCGCGCTCCTCGTAGTAGTCGACGCTTTGCTGAGTCATCAGGTTGTCGCGTCCGTAGGCCAGCGCATGCGGGGTCACGACAACGCGATTTCTGAGCGACACGGGACCGATCTGCGCCGGCTGCCAAAGAGCTTCGTATTCGCGCATCGTCGCGCTCCTCGGAATCGAAGTGGTGGCTGCGGTACCGCCTGGCTTACCGATGAGTTGGAAAACCAACCAAGCGGCAACATGGCGAACTTTAAGAGCGGGGTGCGGCCCTGTCAAGGACTGGCGGGCTCTCCGCCGACGCCCGTATATGCGGTCCGATTTGACGATGTGAACCGTGACGTGGCCATCCTCGACGCGCCGCCCGAGCCTGGTCCCGGTGGCCTGCGGGACCACCTGCTGACGCTGGTGCAGTGGCCGGCGCAGCGATCCCAGGCTCGCGGCGGAGATGCGCCGGATTCTGCGGAGGGACCAGTCCGCGATGACCGACCAGCCGCTGCGCAAGGCGATCGAGCGCGGCGAACACCTCTACACGAGCCACCAGGGCGCCGGGGCCGACACCCCCTTCCCCGGCCCGCGACCATGCCGCCACCGAACGGATCCTCGCCGGTGACCAGGCCTTCGAGGGACCGGATGACGCTCACCACGTTCCAGGCCGCCCGTGAAGGCCACTTCGCGGCGGTCGACCCGTTTGCCGGCCGAACTCCTCGGCCGCGAACTTCGCAGCGTCGCCGACCAGCTCGCGGACGGCCTCGCCGCCTAGCGAGACTGCGTGCCTGGACGGGTCCGCAGGGTCCGGTCGGCGAGGGTGAGGAGGGTGAGGCCGAGGCTGACGCCGATCATGATCCAGCCGATGAGGTGGATGCCGTCGTCGCTGACCTGATGGTGGAAGACCATGCCGGTGATGGCCGAGGAGGCGATCGAGCCGACGTAGCCGAAGGTCCGCAGCAGGCCGGACGCGGTGCCGAGTTGTTCGGGCGGGGCGTGGGTGTAGAGGGCGGTCTGGTAGCCGGCGACGGCGAGCCCGGTGGAGGCGCCGAACAGGAACGTGAGGATGGCGACGAGCCCGATCCACGCGCCGGAGTTGAGCAGGAGCACTCCGGCGGAACCGGCCAGCGCGGTCACGGCGGCGGCGATGACGGGGCCACGCACCATGTTGCGGCGTGAGATCAGCGCGATGGCGATCCCGGAGACGAGGGTCATGGGCAGGAGCAACAGGCCGGATTCCGACGCGTTGTAGCCGCGCACCGCTTCGATCCACTGGGTGACGCCGTAGAGCACGACGTACTGGCACAGCATGACCAGCCCGAAGAGCACATAGGTGTTGGTCAGTGCCGGACGCGCGGCCAGCAGGCGTACATCGAGGAAGGGGCTGGCCGCCCGCAACTCCCAGCCGATATCGGCGAGCCACAGCACGATCGAAAGGGCCAGGATCGACCAGTGGACCGTGGGGAGTTCGAACAGGAACACCAGCAGGGCCAGCATCGCGGCGGCGAAGCCCACGATCCCCGCCACGTCGAGCCGCGAGGCGACCTCACGCAGGCCGCGTTTCGCCGGCGGCCCGTCCGCCTCGACCCACGCCAGCGCAGCGACGAGCGCGATGAGCGCCACCGGGATGTTGACCAGAAAGACGGCCCGCCACCCGAATCCGCCGACCAGCAGACCACCCAGGGGCAGGCCCAGCGATGCCGTCGCGACACCGGTGATCTGGAGCCCGCCGAGCACGCCACCCGGCGGCTGCGCCATGCCTGCCTCGCGGGCACGTTGGCGGATCAGCAGCATCGCGGTCGGATAGGCGCACGAAGTTCCCAGCCCGATCAGGACGCGGCTGAGCAGCAGGGTGAGCAGATTCGGGGCGACCCCGCCGACCAGCCCGCCCACGGCCACGGCCACGATGCCGACGATCAGGACCCGGCGTGGCCCGAACACCTCCCCCGCCTTTCCCGCCGTGGGCTGCGCGACCGCGCTGGCCAGGTAGAGCGCCGTCACCAGGGCGGCGGTCTGCCCGATCGACACTCCGATGCCGTGCGCGATCGGGACCAGGGCCGTGGCGATCAGCGAGCTGTTGACCGGGTTGAGGACCGAGGCGAGGTACAGCGGCGTGGTGAAGCGCCACGAGAAAGGGCGTACCGGGACCGTCCCGGTTGTCGCCGTCACCGGGCGCTCGCGGCGAGCGGTGTCACGAGATCAAGGGCGATGATGGGCATGGAAGCTCCCTAAAGGAACAGGCGATCGAGAATTTTGTGCGCCGCGGCAAGGGTTTTCCGCTCGGCGGGCGCGAGCGTCTCGAGCTGCCGGGCGAGCCAGTCGGCGCGGGCGTTGCGGCCTTCCTCGATGAGGGCCCTGGCCTCGTCCGTGGCGGCGACGACTTTCTGGCGGCCGTCGCCGGGATCCGGCGTGACCATCACCAGTCCTCGCTCGAGAAGGACGCCGACCGTCGCGCCCATGGACTGGGAGCGGACGCGCTGAAGCTTCGCCAGCGCGGTGATCGTCAACGGGCCGTCGCGAAAGACGTACCCCAGCGCTTCGATCTGGCTGGCGGTCAAACCCAGCCCGCCGCCCTGCTCACGCAGCACCCGATGGGCGCGCCCCAGTAGCTCGCGTAACGATTGCGCCAGGTCCGCGGTGTCGGTCATGGACTCCACGGTAGCAGATACGAAGGCAAACTACAAAGTTTGCCTTCGTACCTCGGCCGCGAACCAGTCACAAAACATCCGGGAATCAGATACCGGCGCTCACGCCGCCGGGTCGGTCAGCGCTGCCTGGCGGGTGTCCTCGCCGCCCAGTTCTTCCGTGATCAGGGCGGCGGCCCGCAGGAGCGCGGCCTCCGTACCCGCCGCGTCCTCCGGCAGGGACGCCGTGCTGCCGACCAGCGCGATCGTGCCCGCGACGTCATGCTCGTCGAACACCGCCGCGGCGAGGACGACACCGTTGATGGCCGGCACCTCGACGCGCGAGAGCCCCCGCGCCCGGCACGATTCGAACTGGCTCTCGAGGGTCTCGCGCGCCTCGGCCGACAGCCCCTTCAGGTAGCGCTCCACCCGGTCCTGGTCCTGGGACACCGCCAGGAACAGCCGGGTCTGCGCCGAGTCGGGACCGAGCATCGCCCCGATCCGGACCGTGATCAGGATCGGGTGGGTACCGGCCTCCGAAACCAGCGACACCACCGGCCCCGACGCGCCCCACAAGGACAGCACCGCGGACAATCCGGTGTCGACCGACAGCGCGTCCACATACCTCGGCGCGACGTTCAGCACCCGCCGCTGCCCCTGCGCAACCGCACCGAGTTGCAGCAGCAGGCGCCCCGGCTTGTACGCGGTGGCGTCGTCCGGCACCCGCTCCAGGATCTCGTCCAGCACCATCGAGGTGAAGTAGCGGTGCAGGGTCGTCCGGTTCAGCCCGATCCGGGCAGTGGCCTCGGCGACCGTGACCTTGGGCTTGTTGAGCGTGAACAACCGCAGGATCTCCGCTACCCGATGCACGGCCTGGATGTCCCCGGTGCCGCCCCCGCTCGTCAACAGCCTGCTCCTCACGCCAGTTACTGATCCGACCAAAAGTCAGTAACCATCAGCACAGTAACCGGTCGGACTATACCGAGCGGGTGCGCCGCAGCTCAGCCGGCCAGCAGCTGGGCGGCGTTTCCACCGGTCATGGACTTGATGTCGGCGGGCGCGATCCCCTCGTCCAGCAGCGCCCGGACCATGCGCCGGTACGCGGTGACCGGCAGCGGGTTGTTCTTCTGGCCCAGGTCGGACGACATGATCGTCTGGCCAGGGCCCGCCGCCCGGTAGAAGTCCGCGATCCGCTCGAACGGCCGCTCCGCGGGCTGCCTGCCGACCACCATCGCCAGGCAGTGCTCCACGAAAACCCCCTTGCCGCACCAGTTTCCGATCCGCTCCGGCCCGGCGCCCAGGATGAAGCTCGGGTGGCTGACCACGATCCGCGTCACGCCCGCTTCGAGCGCACCCGGGATCAGCACGTCGATCTCCTCCGCCGGCAGGTGCCCGCAGTTGAGGATCGCGTTCTCGCTCGCGATCACGTCGAGGATGTCGCGGCTGGCGGCGTTGAGCTTGCCGGACTCGTCGAGCACCGTGATCGGCTCGTTGTCCCGCAGCGGCACGCCCGCGACCGGGAACCCGCTGTTGTGGTTGTGCGCGTGGAACTCCAGGTGTGCGCGCGACGCGATGGTCGGGAACCACACGATCCGCCCACCCATCCGCAGGGCAAGCTCCACGGCGTACGGGTTGAGCCCGCCGACGGTGCGGTTGAGCGCCACCCCGCCGTAGACCTTGACCGGGATGTCGGCCAGCCCGGCCTTTTCCAGCGCCAGGATGTCGCTGACCATGCTGTGATGGTGGGATTTCGCCACCAGGGCCTGGAATCCGACGGTCGCGGCGTCGGCTGCGGCGTCCATAATGGACATCCGGCGCGGGAACGGGCTGGGACCGGGGTGGGTGTGCAGGTCGACGGCGCCGGTCAGCAGCTCGTCGACCTCCGGGTCGGCCCGCAAGCGGTCGGCGTCCAGCGTGGCGTCCCACAGTTCACTCATGGTCTGGGTCATCGGTGTCGTCCTCGATTCTCGTGCGGTTCGGGCTATTTGACGGCGAGTGCGTTCGGCGGTGAGCCGACTCCTCCCGTCACGTTGAGTGGTTTGGCGGTCAGCAGGAACTCGTAGACCCCGTCGGCGGCGCAGTCCGCGGCCAGTTCGTCGAGCTTCCACAGCTCGCCGATGATCATGCCCAGCAGGGCGATCAGCGGGCGGTGCATCATGCCGTTGTGCGAGGGACCGCGCGGCGGCGGGGGCTCGTCCGGGTCCACCCAGCCGGAGCCGGGGTCGACCGGGAACGACTCCAAACCGCCGTTGTCCGCCGCGACAAGGGAAATCCGATGGTCCCACAGCCAGGCGAGCATCTCCTCGGACTGGTGCAGGCCCGGGCTGCCGGAACGGGCCGCCCGCCGCTCCGGCGTGGCGGCGAGCCAATGCTCGGCGAAACCGGTGTGCAGCAACAGGATATCACCGGGACGCACCTCGACTCCGAAATGGACGGTCATGGCGTCCAGTTCGGACGGCGTGATGCCGCGCGGCGCATCAGGTGCCAGCGGCTCGCCGATGCTGTCGAAGTAGCGGACGGCGTCGAGCAGAATTCCCCGTCCCACCAACCCTTTCTCGGCGAGCAACTGGATGCCCAGCGCGGGCGTGCCCACCTCGATGTCGGCATCGGGCACGCCGCCGTAGAAGCCGTGCCGCGGATGGCGGATATGCCGCAGACCGTCCACTTGGGACGTCGACTGGAGGTAGAACGAGTCCAGCCAGTCATCCCGGTGGTTGGGGTTGTTGGAGAAGATGTGGTGCACCGTCGGCGGCCGGGTCCCTGCCAGGCTGGGCACGAACGTGTTCAGCGGATAGTCGAGGTTGATCACCCGCCCGCGCTTGACCAGCGCCGCGCCGTCGAGCGCGCTCTGCTCCGTGAGGAAGTTCAGCGTGCCGAGCTGATCATCCGGCCCGAACAGGTACCACGAGGACCCCGGCGGCGCGTCGGTCCGCTGCCGCAGTTGTTCATACCGGGGAACCATCAGAGTGCTGGAACTCATCGACCCTCCAAGCCGGTGGCCTGCCGTCCCGGATCCACGGCAGCAGGAACGGGACGGCGACGGCGTTGAGCACGAACAAGGTCAGGTAGGCGAGCGGGTAGTTGCCCGAAAGCGAGTACACCTGCCCGAGCACCAGCGGCCCGGCCGCCGAGCCGAGGCTGGTCCAGGTCTGGAACTGGGCGAATTTCCCGGCGAACGCGTCGATTCCGAACAGCTCCACGATCACCTGCGAGCGGATCAGGATCGTCATGCCGAGGCTCTGCCCGATCAGCACCGAGCCGAGGAACAGCAGCCAGCTCGCCGGCGCCACCCCGACCAGCGCGACCCCGACGGCCTGCGCGCTGAAGCTGATCATCGTCCACCGGCGCAGGCCGAGCCGCCGGATACCGGCACTGCCGAACCATCGCGACGCGACCGCCGTCCCCGTCGCGACGGACACCGCCAGGCGCGCACCGGTGAAGTCCCGCGCGATCCCGGTCGCCACGATGTACGACGTCGCACCCAGCTGTGAGGCGCTGACCAGACTGAACGCGAGCACCAGCGCCCAGTGCTCGGACAGCCGGCCCGGCGCCACCGGATCCGCGGGCGTCGCCACCGGCACCGGCCGGGCCGAAGCCCACCCGCTGAGCGCGAGTGCGGCACCGGTGATCACCAGGAAACCCGCCGCGATCACCAAGAACGACGAGGCGACGGCCGCCTGGGTGGTCAGCAGCAGCGCCAGCACCGGGGAGACCAGGATGCCGCCCGCCGACGAGCCGGAGGTCGCCAGCGCCATCCCGGCGGTCGGCCTCCCGGCGAAAACCCGCACCAGCACAATGGTTCCCACCACGACGAGGCCGCCGCTGAAGCTCGCACCCAGCGTCGCGAACGCCCCGATGACGACCGGGCCGCTGGGTTGGACGGCCATCGCCGCGATGGCCGCCGTTCCGGCCAGGACCGCGCCCAGCATCACCAGGTTCGGCCGGTGCCGGCCGAACCGGCTGAACGCGGGCCCGGCCAGCGCTCCCACCACGAAGAACCCGGTGCTCGCCACCGACAGCTCCCCCGCGCTGACCGCGCCGGAGCGCAGAAACGCCGCGATATAAATCGGAATGCCGTAGACCGCCACCCCGCTTCCCGCTGTCTGCAGAAGGAAAATCGCGACGGCCACTGGGGTGGCTTTCCGGTCGGGACGCATACCTGGCCTTCATGGGAGATCTCATGCCCGCGCCGCGCCCTTCTCGCCGACCGTGTTCAGGTCGACGCCACGGGTCTCCGGCCCGGCTTTGACGGCCACCAGCACGAGGAGGCCGCCGAAGGCCGACAGAACGCCCGCGGTGTAGACGAAGGGGACGACGTGGGCCAGCCATAGCTGGTAGTAGGAGAAGAACGCCGGGATGATGACGGCGGTGCTGTAGGCCACGCCCCAGCCCGAGGACCGGACGGCGGTGGCGAAGCGCTCGTTGATGTACGCGGGCAGCACGCCCAGGACACCGACGATGAACACATTGGTGAGCGACGCGAGAATGGTCAGCTGAAGCCACCCGTGCACGTGCCCGCCGCCCATCAGTGACAGCGTGACCGGGGACAGCACGAGGGTGGTCGCCGCCGCGATGTAGAGCGCGCGTTTGCGGCCGATGCGGTCACTCAGCCAGCCGTAGAACAGGTAGGTCGCCATGCCGGGCCAGGCGTTGATCAGCTGGGTGTGCGCGAGGTCGGACGCGGTGTATCCCTTGTTGGACAACAACAACTGCGGCATGACGCTGCCGAGCATGTTCACCGCGAAGAAAACCCCGGTCATGATGAGGTAGGACTGGATGAAGGCCCGGCCGGACTGACCGCGAAGCATGTCCCGCAACGGGGACTTGGTTCGCGCCGTCTCCTTCCAGACGTCGGAGTCCTCGACGCGCCGCCGCAGGAACCAGGCGACCAGCCAGGCCAGCACCGCGCCGACGATGAACGGGATCCGCCAGCCCCACTGCACATAAGGCGAATGCAGCCCGGCGTTCGGCGCGAACAGCAGGACCAGCGAGGTCAGCACGGCCACCACGAACGGGCCGCCGCTGGCCGAGCACTGGATGAGCGCACCGGTGAAACCACGCCGCCCCTTCGGCGCGTACTCCAGCGCCATCGGCGTCGCCGCGGTGTACTCGCCGCCGAGGAACACGCCCTCGATCAGCCGCAACCCGATCAGCAGCGCGGTGGCCAGCCCGGCGCCCACCTGTTCGGCACCGGGAAGCACACCGATGAGCAGCGAGATCGTGCCGAACCCGTAGATCGTGATCGAGCCGACCCGGCGCCGGCCGATCCGGTCGGCGAAATGCCCGAACAGCAGCGCGCCGATCGGCCTGCCGATCAGGGTCGCGGCGAACGTCATCCCGACGAACACCGACAGCTGGCTCGGCGACAGGTGGGCCTGGAAGTAGATCATCGCCGGCAGCAGCGAGGTCGACGCTACGTAGATGGAATAGGAGTCGATGGCGAAACCCGCCCAGGCACTGGTGACTGCCCGGCGCCGGCGAAGACGCAGCTCGGATTCGGCGGTCGTCGCCGGTATCTTTGTGTTGGAGGACATGACATTCCCTTCGGCACTGAAGGTCTCGACCGGGCGGTCAGTCTTGGGGAGCCGGGTATTCATCGGCGTTCAGCACCCAGCCGGGCTGGGCGGAGAAGTCGTGGCGTGGACCGGAGAAAATGTCGATCAGGTGGTTCCTGCCGGACCCGATGGCCTGCGAGGTGTGGACCGTGGGCGGTGGGATGATCGTGGCCGAAGGGCTGCCGACCCTGGCGTGATCCTCCGGGCGCCACACGCTCGCGTCGGTGCCCCACGGTGTCTGGATGTGGTGGACGTAGGTGCCGGCCACGATCAGGCTGCACTGTTCGAAATCGTCGTGGTGGTGCGGCGACAGCTTGTGCGGATTCCGTGGCCCTGCACCGGGTTTGAGGAAGTTGACCATGAACGCTCGGGTGCGGAAGATGCGACCGAACCGCTTCGGCTCATCGGGCACGTCGGCCATCCGGTAGGTGCGCCACCGGTAACCGTCGACGGGTTCCGGCCACAGTTCCAACGGCGCCACCCGCGGATGAGGCTCGGCGTAGGAGTCCGCATTGGACGCTCGCTTCGCCCACTCCGTCTCGTCGGACTGGAGCAGCTGCGTGATCGGGCCGCTGCCGGTGCTGACGATCTCGCTGGCCCCGGGCGGGATGACCACCAGGGCCGGACCGGTGACCTCGTGCTTCTCCGCGGAATCAGCGGATGAACCGCGCAGGCCGCTGTTCTCGTCGATCAGCAGCACGACCTGTTCGCTGCCCAGCTCGGCCGACCAGATGGTGTCGCCGGGCTCGGGCTCGGTGTGGATGAGCACGAAGTTCTGTCCCCGGACGATCCACTGCCTGCTGCCCGCTTCGGTGAGCACGTCGGGCGCGGTGATGGAGAAGTCGAGGAACTCGGGCGCGGCGATCGCGCTGCCGGTGTCCTTGGCCTTGGTGGCGCTCGCGGACAGCGCCGAGCGCGGGTCGTCCTTGGCGTACGTCATCGTTTTTCCTTTCCGTTCTCCTCGGGTTCGAATGTCAGACGCACCTTTTCGCCCTCCGCCACACCGCCGCTGAACCGGACCGTGGTGCCGACGCGCAGCGCACCCGGGTCGTCGATGTCCACATGGGACAGCACGCGGGGACCTTCGGCCAGCTCGATATAGGCGATGACGAACGGGTCCTTCCCGGCGTACTCGCCCTGCCCACGGCGGTTGACCGTGTACGAATAGACGGTTCCGGTGCCGGAAAGTTGTTCCCAGGCAAGGTTTTCGGACATGCAATGCGGGCAGCGCGCACGGGGGTACCAGATGAGCGTGCCGCAGTCGGTGCAGCGGGGCAGTTCCAGCTTGCGCTCGGCGAGCCCGTCCTGGAAGCGGGTGAGGACAAGATCGTTGCTCATGCGTCCTCCTGTGTCCTGCGGGACACCCGCACCCGGTCGGACCGCATGAGCAGGGCTGCGCGATCGTTGCTCATGCATCCTCCTGTGTCCTGCGGGACACCCGCACCCGGTCGGACCGCATGAGCAGAGCTGCGCGATCGTTGCTCATGCGTCCTCCGCCCCGAGTAGCAACGTGGCCGCGGCGGTGCGGAACCCGATGCTGCCGCCGTGTCCCTGGACCAGGCCGATCCGGCAGCCGGGGACCTGAACCTCCGGCGCCGCCTCGCCACGCAGCTGGCGGACCGCCTCAATGGTCCGGACCATTCCACCCCGGAAGTCCGGGTGGTTGTTGCACAGCCCACCGCCGTCGGTGTTGAACGGCAGCATGCCGTCCGGACCGCGCAGGGCGCCATCGGAGACGAAGGCGCCGCCCTTGCCCTTCTCGCAGAAACCGAGGTCCTCCAAGCTCATCAGCACCGTGATCGTGAAGGAGTCATAGATCGAGACGTAATCCACATCGCGTGGGGTCAGCCCCGCCTCGGCGAACGCGCGCGGGCCGGAAATGGCGGCGCCCGTGTACGACAGATCGATCCGGCCCGTCTCGCTGTGCTTCACGGTTTCCCCGTGTCCCAGGATTTTCACCGTGCGCCTTGGCAGTGTCCTGGCGACGTCCTCGGACACGATGACCAGCGCGCCACCGCCGTCCGTGGTGATACAGCAGTCGAGCCGGTGCAGCGGATCGGAGATCAGCGGCGAGTTGACCACCTCTTCGATCGTGACGGGCTGACGCAACTTCGCGTTCGGGTTGAACTGCGCGTGGTGCGCGGCTGCAACCTTGACCTCCGCGAGCTGTTCGGAGGTCGTGCCGAACTCGTACATGTGCCGCTGTGCCGCGAGCGCATACCCGGCGGGCACGGTGACGCCGTAGCCCGATTCGTAGGGATGTTCGGGAGCGGGCGCACCGCCGCCGCCGCGGTTCACCACCCCGGAGAGCGGTAATCCCGCCATCGCGACGAGGGCCACCTTGCATTTGCCGGACGCCACCGCGGCCGTGGCGTGCCCCACGTGCATCAGGTAGGAGGCGCCACCGCCCTCGGTCACGTCCACATAGGACAGACCGGTGAGGCCGAGATAGTCGGCCATCGCGATCGAGCCGAGCCCGGGTACCTCGGAGCAGAAGAATCCGTCCACATCGGACAGACTGAGCCCCGCGTCGGCGAGCGCACCGTAGGCGACCTCGGCGAGCACCTGCGGCACGGTGCGGTCGGGAATCTTGCGCCGGGGATGTTCGAAGGCGCCGGCGATCCGCGCGGCGACCTGTCTGGTCATTCAGATTCTCCTTGGTTCCACAGGTCGATCTGGAAAGTTGCCTCGGTCAGCGGGCCGAGTTGCTCTGGGGTGATCCCGGGCGCACACTCGCGTAGCGTGAGAACGCCGTCGACGAACTCGAAGACCGCCAGGTTGGTGTAGACCCGGTCGACCACGCCGGCTCCGGTGAGCGGGAACGTGCATTCCTTGCGCAGCTTGGGATTTCCGCGCTTGTCCAGGTGATCCATCATCACCCAGACGCGGCGGGCCCCGGCCGCCAGATCCATCGCGCCGCCGACGCCGGGATTGCCGCCGGGCACCAGCCAGTTCGCCAGGTCACCACGCTCGCTGACCTGGAGACCGCCCAGCACGCACAGGTCCAGCCGGCCGCCCCTGGCGATGGCGAAGGACGTCGACGAGTCGAACGACGCCGCACCGTCGAGCAGCGTGACCGGGTTCTTGCCGGCGTCGGTGACGTCCGGGTCCGGCTCCCCGTCCGGGGCGGGGCCGACCCCGAGCAGGCCGTGCTCGCAGTGGTAGAGGATCTCTTTCCCGGGAGTGGCCTGCGCCGGAAGTTGCAGTGGCGCCCCGATTCCGACGTTGACGCACCAGCCGTCGACCAGATCGCCGGCGACGCGTCGCGCGAGTTCCGCCCGGCTCAGGCCCGTGGGCGCGGTGATGGTGGTCATCGGGCCGGCTCCAGTTCCGTTGCCACCACACGGTCCACGAACGGGCCCGGGAGGTGGATGTCGTCGGGATCCAGTGCGGCGGCGATCTGGTCGGCCTGCGCGATGGTGGTCTTCGCGGCCATCGCCGCGAGCGGGTTGAAGTTGCGGGCGCCGAGCCGGAAGCGCAGGTTGCCGTACCGGTCCGCTCGATGGGCCTTCACCAGAGCGAAGTCCGGCCGCAGTGGTGACTCGAGCACGTAGGTACGACCGTCGATCACGCGTCTTTCCTTCTGGGCAAGGGTTTTCTCCGGTTCGCCGTTCTTGCCGTAGCGGACCACGAAGCCGCCGTCAGCGAGCACCGTGCCCGCCGCGGTCGGGGTGTAGAAACCGCCGATACCGGACCCGCCCGCGCGCAACCGCTCCGCGAGGGTGCCCTGCGGCACCAGTTCGATCTCGACCTCGCCCGAGAAGTACCGTTCGAAAAAGGCCGGGTTGACCGGGAAGGAGCAGGAGAACCGGCTCACCCTGTTCTCCGCGAGCAGCCGGCCGATCCCGCGCTCGCCCGGCAGGCCGCGGCCACCGTTGTTGGCGATGATGTGCAGGCCGCGTACGTCGCGGTCGCACAACGCGTCGATGAGGTCGAGGGGCACCCCGGACTGGCCGAACCCGCCGATCGCGATGGACGCTCCATTGTGGACGGAGTCGAGCGCGTCGGCGGCCTTTGGCCGGATCTTGTCGATCATGCGACGCTCACCGGCTTGGCCGCCGCGATCGCGTCCCGTGTCTCGGCGAGCGTGCGACGGGCCGCACCGGCGATCATTCCGGTGTCGTTGCCGACCAGGATGAACCGGCAGCCCTGCTCGGCCCGCGCCCGGATCTGGTCCGCGCCCGCGACCACCGTGCCGACGGGAACACCGGCACTGACCGCGGCCTTGATCGCGCTGGTCACGGCCTCGCGCACGGCGGGAGAGCCGCCGGGTTCGCCCATGCTGAGCGAGAGATCGCCGGGCCCGACGAAGATGGCGTCGAGGCCCGGCGTGGCGAGGATCCCGTCGATGCCCTCGACCGCTTCCTTGTCCTCGATCATCGCGACGCGCGCGACATCTTCCTGGCCGGCGCGCAGGTACTCCGCCCGCCCGCCGTCGAGGTGGCCCCATTCCCCGGCCCGCGCCGCCAGCCCCATCCCGCGCGTGCCCGCGGGCGGGAACAGCAGCTGCTTCATGGCAGGCTGGGCCTGCGCCACGTTGGCGACATGGGGCACCAGAACCCCCGCCGCTCCCGCGTCGAGGTAACGCTGGGCGTCGCCGTAGCCGTGGTCGGTGACCCGGACCAGCGGCGCGACGTTCATCCGGCTGTACACCACGACCAGCGAGTACACGTCGCGAACCGACAGCAGTGCGTGCTCGGTGTCGATCACCACGAAGTCGAAGCCCGCCAAGGCAATGATCTCGGCGATCTCCAACGAGGGGATCTTGACGAAGGTACCGACCACGGGTGGGCCGGAGGACTTCAGCAACCGCTGAAACATGATCACCATCTCCGTCGATGAGCTGTACCCGGTGAAGTTCGTTATACGAACAGCCTGTTCGCGATATGGAGGATCGCACGGATCGGCGCCGGAGGCAAGAGACAGCGGCAAAGGAGCCGGAGATTGTGATGGGCACCCAGCACGACGACCGCGCGGCCTCCGGTGTCCACAATGGACTCAGGAAGACCGCGCGGTCGCCGGTTCGCGGGTGAGACTTGGTCAGCCTGGCTTGACGAGCCCGATCCGGTAGGCGAAGACGACCGCCTGCACCCGGTCCCGCAGGTCGAGTTTGCCGAGCAACCGTCCGACGTGAGTCTTTACGGTGGCCTCCGAGACACCCAGCACGGCCGCGATCTCGGCATTGGACAGGCCCGCGGCCACCTGGGTCAGCACCTCGATCTCCCGTTCGGTCAACCGGGACAGGTGCGCGTCCTGGACGGGGTCCGCGCGTCCACCCGGGTCGGGCAGCTGGCCGGCCATCGCGTCGAGCAGCCGGCGGGTCACGCTGGGCGCGACGACGGCGTCCCCGGCGGCGACCGCGCGGATCGCGGAGAGCAGGTCCTCGGGTGGCACGTTTTTGAGCAGGAACCCGCTGGCCCCGGCCTTGAGCCCGGCGAAGGCGTATTCGTCGAGGTCGAACGTGGTCAGGATGAGCACCTTGGAGCGCGGGTGGTCACGCACGATGGCCTGCGTGGCGTCGATCCCGTCGACACCGGGCATCCGGACGTCCATCAGCACGACATCGGGGTCCAGAGCCGCGGTCCGTGCGACCGCGCCGGCGCCGTCGGCGGCCTCGCCGACCACGGTGAGGTCCGGCTGGGACTCCAGTACCAACCGGAATCCCAGGCGCAGCAACGGTTCGTCGTCGACGATGAGCACGCTCGTGGTCACGCCGGAGCCACCCGCCTGGAGACGAGTTCGGCGTGCACCCGCCAGCCGCCGCCGGGGCGCGGACCGGCCTCGATCTGCCCGTCGAACATCGCGGCACGTTCGGCCATCCCGCTGAGGCCATGCCCGTCGACGGCCGAGGCCATCGGGCGGCCGTGCCCGTCGTCGCCGACCTCGACCTCGACCACCGGGTCCCGATATCGCAGCCGGACCCAGGCCTGCTCCGGAGAGTCCGCGTGCTTGAGCACGTTGGTCAGTGCTTCCTGCACCAGCCGGTACACCGCCAGCTGTGCGGTCGGCGAGAGCGGGAACGCCGGGCCGGCCACGGTCAGCGATACGGGCAAGCCGGCGGCGCGTACCTGCGCGACCAGCTCGTCGAGTTGCTCGATCCCCGGCTGTGGCGCACGTGGGGTCTCCTGCCCGCCGCGCAAGACGCCGAGCAGCCGGTGCATCTCCCCCAGCGCCTGGCGTCCGGTATCGGAAACCTGGCGCGCGGCGGTCTCGGCCTCGTCGGGATTACCACGGGCGGCGAAGGCAGCGCCGTCGGCGAGCGCGATCATCACCGACAGGTTGTGGGCCACGATGTCGTGCATCTCCCGGGCGATCCGGGCGCGCTCGGCCGCAGCGGCGAGCTGAGCCTGCTGGTCGCGTTCGTGCTCGGCACGGCGCGCCCGGTCTTCCAGGGAGGCCAGATAGGCGCGGCGGGTGCGCACGTTGCGGCCGAGCACGAACGCCGCCGTGGCCAGTCCCGACAAGAACACGAACGCGTCGAGCATGCCGGCCGGTGGAGCCCATTTCAGTATCGCGATGGCGATGCCGAACTCGATCACCCCGAGCGCCCACAGGGCCACCTTGCGTCCACAATGGACGGCCACGCTGTAGAGGGCGATGAGCAGGGCCGCGTCGGCGACCAGCGCCCTGGCGAAGAACCATTGCACGGCGGCGACCGCGGCCATCCACCCGAACACGAGCAGCGGAGCGCGCCGCCGCCACACCAGCGGCACCACCAGCAGTACGGCGAGCAGCACCCACCACGGGCGCTCGCCCGGGAGATGCTCGAACCGATCGCCCCGGGTCAGCACGAACAGCGCTGCCACGGCCGTGAGCACCGCGTCGGCGGCGACCGGATGCCGGTGTGGCCACGCGCGCAGCCGGGCCAGGCCCGGCCGGCGCGTGACCGTCGTGCTCTCCGTCATGCGGCCATCATCCCGCTTCTCAGGCGTCCCGGCGCCGCAGCAACACGGCCGCGGCGACGACGGCGACCACGAGGTAGATGCAGAACACCGCGAACCCCGTCCACGGAGCCAGGTCCGCCGGATCACCACGGACCGCCGTCAGCGCCTGGCCCGCGGTACTCGGCAGGTAGGGGTCGATGTGGCTGGACCAGCTGTCGGGCAGCGCCGATACCAGCGCGGGCAGGATCAGCACCAGGCCGAACAGGGTCGCGATGGCGCCGGCGGTGTGCCGGAGGATCCAGCCGAGCGCCACCCCCAGCATGCCGATCACGGTCAGATACAGCGCGGTGCCCAGCACCGCACGCAGCACGCCCGGCGCGCCGAGCGTGGTCTGGATGTGCTGGGAGGACAGCATCGCCTGGCCGGCGAAGAACGCGGCGAACGATCCGATCGTGGTCACCACGAAGCTCACCACGGCGAATACGGCCAGTTTCGCCCACAACACCGGCAGGCGGCGGGGCGCCGCGGACAGGCTCGCCCGGATCATCCCGGTGCTGTATTCGCCGCTGACCACCAGCACGCCGAGGACCCCGACGATCAGCTGGGCCAGATACAAACCGCGCAGGCTGGTGACGGTCGGGTCGAAGCGGGCCTGCTCGGCCACGCGCATCTGGGACCAGCGGTTGGCGGTCACGGCGGAGATCAAGATCCCGAACCCGATCAGCGCCACCACGGTGGCGGCCAGTGCCACATACGACGAGCGCAGCGACCGGAACTTCACCCACTCCGACGCGAGCACGCGGGCCTGGGTGACCCGCACCCCCGGCATGGCGGGGACGGGTGCGGCGGCGGTGGTCATGACGCCTGCCTCTCGGTGCCGTATTCGACGGCGTCCCCGGTGAGTTCCATGAACGCCTCCTCCAGTGAGGCTCGTACCGGGGTCAGTTCCTCCAGCGGAATCTGCTCCCGGCAGGCCACCAGGCCGATTTCGGTCGCGCTGATCCCGGACACGTCCAGGAGATCGTCCTCCGTGCTCGTGACCACCACGTCGGGCCCGGTCAGCAAGGACCGCAGCTGGGCGGCGCGCGGGCTGCGCACCCGCACGGTGTTGCGGGACGCCGATTCGATGAACTCGCTCACCGAGGTGTCCGCGATGAGCCGCCCACGGCCGACGACGATCAGATGTTCCGCGGTGAGCGCCATCTCGCTCATCAGGTGCGAGGAGACGAACACGGTGCGCCCCTCCTCGGCCAGCCCGCGCAGGAGGTTGCGGATCCACAGGATGCCTTGCGGGTCAAGGCCGTTGACCGGTTCGTCCAGCACGAGCGTGGCCGGGTCGCCCAGCAGGGCCGCCGCGATCCCGAGCCGTTGCCCCATGCCCAGTGAGAAGCCGCCCGCCCGCTTCCGCGCGGCGGTATCCAGTCCGACCAGGCCGATCACCTCGTCCACCCGCCGCCGCGGGATACCGTTGCTGACGGCCAGCGCCAGCAGATGGTTGTACGCGGAACGCCCGGTATGCACGGCGCGCGCCTCCAGTAACGCGCCGACCTCCCGCAGCGGCGCGGCGTGCTCGGCGTAGCGGCGGCCGTTCACCGTCACTTCGCCCGATGTCGGCGCGTCCAACCCCATGATCATCCGGATCGTGGTCGACTTACCGGCTCCGTTCGGCCCCAGAAACCCGGTCACCGCACCGGGTTTCACCGTGAAGGTGAGGTCATCGACGGCCAGTTTCTCGCCGTATCTCTTGGTCAGCGCCTGCGCTTCGATCATGCCGAACCCCTTTTCGCCTGTGTCAGGCGAACCTAGGCCCGGCGACCGGCCACGCACGACGGTCCTGCGGCTGATCCTCGCCGCGGCGGCATCCACCCTGCGGCCGACACGCTACGCCGAAAGTCGCACATCGCGGGGGTTCAGCCGGGATGACCGCCACACTCGGCAACGGCGGTACGACTCGCTGCGGTGTCGGGGTGGGCGTGACCGAGCACCCGGTCAAACTTCCGCCGTCGCGGCTGGTTTCCGCGCGTTGAGTACCAGCACGCGTTCCCGATGATGTTCCTCGTGCAGGTCGCGCCGCCGGGCGTGCAGGAGTTGCGCGACGCTGATGACCCCGAGTACGCGGTCCGGTTCGGCTCTGGCCACCACCGCGGCGCGGACGGCATGCCCCTCGGCCAGTCTGTTGGCCACTTCGCGCAGCGTGTCGTCGGCGTATACGACAACCTCGCCCTGCTCCGCGGGCGCGCCGTGCGTCATCACTTCGTGCGCGAAGAACGTTTCCAGCGGGTCGGTGGTGTATTCCCGGGTGAGGTGCAGGCGGCGCCGGGCGATCTTCTCGGTGAGTACCGAGCGCTTGAGCAGCAGCGCCGACAGCCCGTATGCGGACACCGAAGCAACCACCAGCGGCAGCAGATCGCCCCAGGCGTGGGTGAGTTCGAGGGTGAACACGATGCCGGTGAGCGGGGAGCGCATCACCCCGCCGACCACCGCGGCCAGCCCGCACGTCGCCCAGAACCCCGGCGCGATATGCGGCAGCAGATCGCCCTCTGCGGCACCCAGCGCCGCGCCGATCATGAAGACCGGCGCCAGCACCCCGCCTGAGGTCCCCGAGCCCAGCGACAGCGACCAGATCACGGTCTTGACCGCGAGGATCCCGACGATCAGGCTCGTGGTGGCCTGCCCCGTGAGCAGCTGGTCGATCACGTCGTATCCGACTCCCAGCGCCCGCGGCTCGACGAGCCCACCGAGCCCGATCAGCAGTCCGCCGATCGCCGGCCACCACATCCAGTGCACCGGAAGCTTGGCGAACCCGTCCTCGGCCAGGTAGACCAGGACGGTCGCCGCGATGGCCAGCAGTCCGCCGGTCACGCCCGGAATGAGGGCCAGGCCGTCGGCGGCCGGCCCTGGCGTGCCCGGGGCGGGTACGCCGAAGACCGGCCCGGTGCCGAGCAGGAATCCCCGGCACACCGTGGCCACCGCGACCGATGCCGCCACGGGCACGAAACTGCGTGGCCGCCACTCGAACAGCAGCAGTTCGACCGCCAGCAGAATCGAGGCGAGCGGCGCGTTGAAGGTCGCGGCCATCCCCCCGGCCGACCCGGCGACGAGCAGCGTCTTGCGCTCATCCGCGGAGAGCTTGAGCAGCTGAGCCACAATCGACCCGACCGCGCCGCCCGTCATGATGATGGGCCCCTCCGCGCCGAACGGGCCGCCGGTGCCGATACTGATCGCCGCGGAAGCCGGTTTGAGTACCGCGACCCGCGGTGCGACCCGGCTGCCCCCGGTGAGGATGGCCTCGATCGCCTCGGGCATGCCGTGACCGCGGATCTTCTCCGACCCGAAACGGGCCATGACCCCGATCACCAGGCCCCCGCAGACCGGCGCGGTCAGCACCAGCCACCACGGATGATGCCCCGCGCCCAGTGCGACCAGATCGGTGCCGAACCGTTGGTAGAAAACGAGATTCGTGATCAGCCCAATGAGTTTCAACAGTGCGGACGCGGTCAGCGCGGCGACCGCCCCGATCGGCAGTGCGATCGCCGTGATCAGCAAGAACCGGGGTCGCAGCTGAAAATCCCCGAGATGCGCCGGCCTGCCGTCGGTCAACGCCCCGCTCACAGCGGACCCGGCCCGGCCGCGCCCACCATGGCCGCCCCCGCCGCGGCGGTGACCAGCTCCCGGGCGGCCCCGGCGGCACGGCGACGCTGAGTCGTGGACAGCCGGTCCAGGAGCGCGCCCAGCTCGGCGTGGCGGCGGTCGAGGACCTGCGCGACCACCCGGCGGCCGGATCCGGTGACCTCGACCGTGACCACGCTGCGGTTGTGCGGGTCCGCGCCGCGCACCAGATAGCCGCGTGCTGCGAGCTTGTCGGCCAGCCGGGTCACCGAGGAGGCGTTCACGCCCAGCGCGGCGGCCAGTTTCGAGGAGGACACCTGGCCCAGTGCATCCAGTACCAGCAGCAGCCGGATCTGCGGGAAGGTCACGCCGGCCGGCGCGGCATGCGCGCTGCTCCAGGCGACCCCGACGAGCACCCGGGTCAGCGCCTCCAGCGCGGCCACATCCGAGTCAACCTTTTGCATTAGGCAATGCTTGCCGTGAGCAACAATATTGGTCAAGAGTCAGTGGTTGAGATCACCGGCGCTCGACGAGGAGAGTCCACAGAGACAAGAGGAGATCGACGATGGCCGCAACACTGACGCTGACACACAAGGCAATCGGGGTGGAGGTCCGCCGCGGACCGTACGAAATCGTGCTCGACGGGGACCGTGTCGGGTCGGTCGACATGAACAAGACATTCGAGCGGCCCGTCGAACCGGGACGTCACACCCTCCAAGTCCGCAACGGCCGGAACTCCAGCCGGATCGAGACCTTCGACGCCGCCGAGGGCGAACGCGTCGCCTTCCGATGTACCGGCAAGAGGTTTTTGCCGCTCTTTCTCGCGTCATTCGTCAGCCCCGGCTTGGCACTCAAACTCATTCGCGAGTAGGCGAGTACGTTCGGTCGTAGCTGGTCATGCCCGAGTCCAAGGAGGCTGACTATGAGCATCCGACTTCACCCGCACAGCTTTGCGGCTTCCGTCCTCGCGCTCGGCGCCGTCGCTGTCGTCGCCACTGGCTGCGGGTCCAGTGCCCCGTCGAGTCCGGCCACGCCGCCACCCGCCGCGGGAACCGCGGTCAAGGCGACGCTGACGGACTACCGCATCACCTTGTCACAGGCCACGTTCGCACCCGGCACTTATACGTTCACCGCGGTCAACGCGGGCTCGACGCCGCACGCACTGGAGATCAACGGGCCTGGCGTCGCCGACCAGCGCACGCCCGGCACGATCGCACCCGGCCAGTCGTCCGCCGTGACGGTGACCCTGGGCCCGGGCAGCTACGAGATGTGGTGTCCCGTCGACGGGCACAAGGACCTCGGAATGGACCTGACCGTCATGACCACGGGCGGGCAGCCGACAGCGCCGTCCGCGCCAGGCGGCGGATACTAGGTTCGCCACCATGCCGGGGGACTCTTCGCTGGTGGGACGGGTCGGCGAGCTCATCCACCCCACTCGCGGCCAGGACGGTCCTGGCGAGGTGCGGGTGAAGGTCCGCGGTGGCACGGAGATCTTCCTGGCTTGGTCCGAACAACCGCTACGACCCGGCACTTCCGTACTGATCGTCGGATCGCGCGGGGCGCGAGCCGTCGATGTGGTGCCCTGGTCGGACCTTCCCGACCCGAGATGAGGAGACCAACGATGTTCGGCTATCACGTTCCCGCGCCCGACCAGGCGATGCTGATCTCCGGCAGCCGCGACAGCAACGGGGACAGCCCGTTCCGCGTCGTGACCGGCCACGGGACTTTCGTGCTTCCGCTGTTCCGGAAGGTCCGGTTCCTCACACTCGCGATGTGCGAGGCCGAAGTCGCCGAAGCGTGCGTCACGCGGCAGGGCATCGCGCTCAACGTCCGTGCAGTCATCGCGTTCAAGGTCGGCAACGACGAGGAGAGCATCGTCAACGCCGCGCAGCGGTTCCTGTCCGATCAGGACCAGATGTCCGTCCTGACCGGCCGCATCTTCGCCGGGCATCTGCGCTCGATCGTCGGATCGATGACCGTCGAGGAAATCGTGACGGAACGCCAGAAACTGGCCACCGAGGTGCTCGACGGCTCGAAGAGCGAGATGGCCAAGATCGGGCTGACCGTGGACTCGCTGCAGATCCAGTCCATCGACGACATGAAGCTCGGTTACATCGCGGCGATGGCCGCGCCGCACAACGCCGCGATCCAGCGGCAGGCCCAGATCGCGCAGGCGCAGGCGAACCAGGCCGCGGCCCAGGCCGAGCAGGAGTCGCAGCGCCGCCAGGCCGAATACGCCAGGCAGACCGCGGTCGTGCAGGCGCAGTACAAGGCCGAAGTGGACCGGGCGCAGGCCGAGGCGGCGCAGGCCGGACCGCTGGCGCAGGCGCAGGCTCAGCGCGAGGTGATCGCCATGCAGACCGAACTGGCCCAGCGCGAGGCCGCACTGCGCCAGCAGCAACTCGTCGCCGAGGTCGTCAAACCCGCCGACGCCGAGGCCGATCGGGTGCGCATTCTCGCGAAGGCCGAGGCGGAGAAGATGCGTATCCAGGCCGAAGCGGCTGCGTCGTACAACCGGGTCGCACTCGACCGGATGCTCATCGACCAGCTGCCCCAGATTGTCAGGGAGGCCGCCGCCGGACTGTCCGGCGCGAACGTCAACATCCTCAACGGCGCCGACGGCCTCGGCGAGCTCGCCTCTGGGCTCGTCAGCCAGGGCCTGACGATTCTGGATTCGGTGAAGAAAGGGCTCAACAGCCCGCCGGCGAGCACCGAGAAGCTCGAATCCTGATGGACAGGCCGGCGACGGCATCGAGTACGGTCGCGGGACTCACATGGTAGTTCGCCGCGAACGCCCGGTGCCTACGATGACGGTGCGAAAAACCCCGGGCTGAAGCCCGGCAAGCATGCCGACCCAGGAGCGCCGTGACGAAGTCGACCGAAAGCCCTGCCGACGAACGCGGGCGGACCGGCGCTCGATCGGCCGGCGAGCCGGTGCCGTACGACCTCGATGACAACGTCATCAGGCTGCTCCTGTTGAGCTTCCGCGTCTCCGAGCGCCATCTGCTGAGCCGGGCGGCCGAGCACGGCTTCGACGACATCCGCATGACGCACCTCCCCGTCATGCGCAGCATCAATGTCGGCGTCGCACGCATGACGGAGATCGCCGAGCTGACGCACATCACCAAACAGACTGCCGGCGCCCTGGTCCTGGAACTGGAGGAGATGGGCTACCTCGCACGAGTCCCCGACCCACGGGACAGGCGGGCGAAGATCCTGCGCTTCACCAAGCGCGGCAAGGCCTTCATGACCCGGTTCCCGGACATCCTGCAGCAGACCGAACGGGACCTCGTCGAAATCGTCGGTGCCGACGATCTCGACGGCCTGACGCGGATCCTGCGCACGATCGTCCGCAGCGCCGGCGGAGACACCCCCAGCACGGCTGCACCGTAGGCGCCGATCAGCCGGCCGGGGGCGCCCCGTGGATCGCATCGGTCAGCTCCCGGCCGGCGGCGACCAGCGCCGCCCGGCACCGGTCGAGCAGCTCGCGATCCATGGCCGGAAGACGTTGCGCGGTCAGGGCGAGCGCGACCCGGCCGGTGTGGTCGAAGACCGGCACCGACAGCCCGCGTGGACGATCACCGGAAAGCACGGCATATTCCTGAGCGAACCCGGTGATCTGGTCGTCGAGCTCCCGGATCGCCTCAGGGAGCCGGCCGGCGGTGGCGATCCGGGCGATGCTCGACTCGATGTCCCGCAGCTTCCCGTGATCGGGAATCGCGGTCCAGCCCTGATTTCGGGCCCGCTCCAACTCGTCGAGCAGTACCTGTCGCACGGTCGCACCGTGCGGGCCGAACCACTTGTCCCGCACCGGTTCCGGCTCCCAGGCAGCGAACGCCAGGCCGAACGGCGCCACGAACGGAAGCCGCACACCGACCAGATCGGCGTCACCGGCACCGACCCACGCGAGCTGGATGACCTGCTCGCCGACCAGTGCACTGGCGGCGGCCTGGACGCCGAAGTGACCGGACAGCCATTCGAGCTTCGGCCGCGCCAGTTCGGCCAGCCGCAGATGGGCGCCCAGGTCGTCCTCGGTGACGATCGACAACGCCGAAAACCTGCCGTAGCCGCCCTGGAAGAACATCAGCGGCGCGGCCGCCCGCTCCACGTCGAGACCTTCCACCGCTCCCACCACCATCACGTGGTCACCAACCTCGAACACCGTGTCGAGCCGGCAGTCGATCCAGGCCACCACATCCGCCAGCACGGGCGAGCCCAGCGCGGACGCGCGCCAGCGCACCGACCGGAACTTGTCACGCTCGCGGGAGGCGAACTGGCGGCACACGGCGACCTGGTCGCCGGCCAGCACGTTGACCGCGAACCGTCCGGCCTTGGTGATCGCCGCGAACACCCGGGAATCCTTCGTCGGCAGGAAGGCCACGAGCGGCGGATCGAGCGAGACCGAGGTGAACGAACCGACCGTCATCCCGACCGGGTGCCCATCGGGCCCCATGGTCGTGACGACGCAGACCCCGGTCGGATACTGACCCAGCACGCGGCGAAAACGGCCGCTGTCGATCACGGCGGGAGCGAGCTCGGACATGCTTGCCTCACAAGGGATTCAGAGGAGTTTGGTGATGTTCTCTTCGACGGGGAATCCCAGCAGCGCCTTGCCGTAGATCTCCCGTGTCGCCGGGGGAACCAGGGTGCCGTGCCGGAGCGCGATGTTCGAGTCCCGCCACATCCGCTGGATCGGGCTCGACTCCGCGAAGCTCCCCGCGCCGTGCGCGGTGATGAGCAGATCGAGCGCGTCCTTGATGCACGTCGCCGCCCTCGCGGCGTCCGAACGGATACGTGCCCGCATCGGATAGCTCGGGTACTCGCCCAGCCTCGCCGCCTCGTCGATGTCGGTGGCGGCCCGGTACACGTGCAGATGCGCCGTGTCGATCAGCGCCGCGGCGTCGGCGATCTGTAGCTGGAACCCGACCGATTCCCGTTGCCGCGTATAGATGGTGTTGGCGATCGTGCGCTTGTCGGCGAGTTCGACGACGTGCTTCAGCGCCGCACGACCCATGCCGAGCTGGGCTCCGGTGAGCACCAAGGTGAAGGCCGGGTGGAAGGCGGACCGGTACAGCGTCTCGTCCTTGAACTCGGTCGGGAACCGCCCGTTGATGGCTCCACTGACCGGAAGTAT
Source organism: Amycolatopsis pithecellobii (assembly GCF_009707865.1). Classification (GTDB taxonomy): domain Bacteria; phylum Actinomycetota; class Actinomycetes; order Mycobacteriales; family Pseudonocardiaceae; genus Amycolatopsis_E; species Amycolatopsis_E pithecellobii. Next base: position 85,045 of record NZ_WMBA01000003.1, on the reverse strand, counting down.
CCGGTGGTCGGGGATGAACACGTCATCGACGACGATCGCGTTGCTGCCCGATCCCCGCATCCCCACGACGAACCAGGTGTCCTTCACCTCGTAGTCCGCGTGAGGGATCAGGCCCAGTCCGAAGTCGACAGTGTCGCCCTTCTCGTCGACGAGGGGGAACCCCACCATCACCCAATCCGCGTGCAGCGAACCCGATCCGTAGAACCATTGCCCGCTGACACGGAATCCGCCTTCGGTGCGCCGCGACTCTCCGCGCGGCGAGAACACCCCGGCGACGCGCGCTTCGGGATCGGCGCCGAAAACCTCGTTCTGGCCTTGTTCTCCCAGCATGCCCACCGCGATCGCCACCGTGTTGATGAGCGTGACCACCCAGGCCGTCGACCCACAGCTTTCCGCCAGGGTCGAGGCGACGTCGATGATGGTCCGGACATCGGCCTGGTGCCCGCCATAGCGCCGGGGAACGGTGATCTTGAACAGGCCCGCGTCAGCCAGCGCGTCGATGACGTGCTGGGGCACGCGGCGCGTCCGGTCCGCCTCCGCCGCGTTCTGCGCGAGGAGTTCCTTGAAGGACGCGGCCGTTGCCACCAACTGGTTTCGCTTCTCCTCCCCTTCCCGCGTGGCCGGATAAGCCGGGACGCCGAAGGTGAACGGGTCGAACTCCGCGGGCGGTTGGGTACCCGCACCGACGGTCATCGATTGGTACACATCACTGACGGCAATGCTCATTTCCGTACTCCCTGGGGTGGCCTCGATTTGATAGTCAGGCTACCTGACTATATGCTGAGTGTCCAAGCCCGGCAGCGGAAAACAAAGGAGTTCGACGATGAATGGCACTGGCACAGTGCGTGCACCCGACGGCACCCTTATCGCCTATCGCCGACTGGGCAGCGGGCCCGCACTCGTGGTGTGCCACGGGTCTTTCGCCGCCGCGCAGGACTGGCTGCCGTTCGCCACGGAGATGGCCGCAACGCACAGTGTCTACCTCTACGACCGCCGGGGCCGGGGATCCAGTCCTTACGTCTCCCCCGATTTCGCCGTTGACGCCGAAGTGGACGACCTTGCCGCGATACTGAGCATCGCCGGACCGGGTTCGGCCCTCCTCGGTCACAGCTTCGGTGGAGGATGCGCCTTGAGCTGCGCGGCCCGTGAACGGTTCGGCGGCCCGGTCATCGTCTACGAACCACGGCACTCGATCGATGCTCCGGTCAGCGCGGGACACATCCCCGAGATCAGGCGGCTCCTCGCCGGTGGCGAAAAGGAAGCCGCCGTGCGCGCCATCCTCGAAAAGGTCATCGAACTTCCCCCGAGCGCGATCGCCGCTTTCGCCCACTCGCCATTGTGGGAACGGATGCAGCAGACCGTCGACGCCTTCCCCGATGAATTGAGACTGCTCGATTCCCTCACCTGGCGGCCGGGAGACCTCGACGACATCGCGGGACCGACTTGGTTACTGGTGGGCGACCAAAGTCCGGTGCTGCCGGCCGATCGCGAGGGCGCCCTCCGCGGTGTCCTGCCGGGACTCCGGAAGGCCATCCTGCCCGGACAAGGTCACTTCGCCTATTTGTCCGCACCCGCGGCTCTGGCGCAAGCAGTCCGGGAATGTCTCGCAACCGAAAAGGACGATCATGAGCGATGAGGTGACCGGCGCCCGGCGGGTGATCGGCGTCGAGGAACACGTGTGGACGGCGGATCTGCGGGATGCCCTTTTGCGGTTCGGCGGTGACGACACCGTGAACATGCTCAGCAGCCGCGAACAGACCGATCACCGCCTGCGTGAGGTCGGCGAGGAACGGCTCGCGCGCATGGACGCCGCGGGGGTCGGCATGCAGGTCCTCTCGATCACGACGCCGGGGACGCAGCCACTCGCCGCCGCCGAAGCGGTGCCGTTGGCCCGCGACGCGAACGACTTCCTGGCCGACGCCGTCCGCGCGCATCCGGATCGGTTCGCCGCGCTGGCCACGCTGCCCACCCCGGATCCCGAAGCCGCCGCCCGGGAACTGGAACGCGGCGTCACCGAACTCGGGCTCCTCGGCGCGCAGCTGGTGCCGTTGACCGGCGAGCGATATCTCGATCACGACTCGTTCCGTCCGGTGTTCGAGGCGGCCGCCGCGCTCGGCGTCCCGTTGTACATCCACCCCGGCCAGCCGCTCCGCGTGGTGCGCGAGGCGATCTACGGCGGCTTCGACGACTGGACGAACCTCAACCTGGCCACCGGCGGCTGGGGCTGGCATGCCGACGCCGGTCTGGCCACCCTGCGGCTGATCCTGGCCGGCACCTTCGACCGGCATCCGGACCTCCAGCTCATCCTCGGCCGGTGGGGAGAGATGCTCGTTCCGTTCGCCGACCGGGCCGATCTGCTCAGTGTGGAGAACGTGCACCTGGAGCGGCGGGTGATCGACTACCTCACGGGCAATCTCAACGTCACCGCCGGGGGTGTGCTGAGCCACCGGATGCTCACGATGGCGGTGGACGTCCTCGGGCCGGACCGCGTGATGTTCGGCGACGACGACCCGTACCGCGGAATGAAGGGGCAGTTCGGCGGTGACGGCGGCGCACAGTCCTTTGTGGACACCGCGCCGCTTGGCCTGCAGGACAAGGAAAAACTCGCTCACCTCAGCGCCGAGCGGCTGCTCGGGCTCTGACGTGGGCCGCCGGACTTGCTGCTCAGCCGAGCTTGAGCAGCAGTCCGGCGAGTTCGCGTGGCATGGTGACCATGCAGTCGTGCCCGGTCGGCAGTTCCTGCACCTGTGCCGGCGAACCGTTGGGTTGCGTCGCGGGGACGGGCCGCCGGTCGAAGCCGTCCGGCACGAGGGTGCAGTGGATGTGCGTGCGCGGGATCTTGTTCATCGCCGGGTTGTCCAGCCGGACCCGATCCTGGACACAGCGCACCGGCTGATCCGACAGCGTCGCGCGCAGCCACGCGACGTCGGCCGGGTCGGTCACCCCGAACAGCCCGAACGGCGGCGGCATCTCGGGAAGCGGCGGAATCCGCCAGCCGCTCTCGGAGTTCAGCGCCTGGTCGATGAGCACCTGCGTGACGGGCAGGATGTCGGCCGCGCTTTCCCCGTCTTCCGGGACCATGGCGTCGAGGTAGACCAGATGCGCGATCCGGTCCGGAATCCGGTTGGCGACCGAGGAAATGACCAGCCCGGCATAACTGTGCCCGACGAGGATCACCTCGGTGAGGTCCTCCTCGGCGATCAGCCGGACGACGTCATCGACGTGCGTGCCGATCCCCACCTCGGGACTGAGCAGGTGCGCCTTGTCGCCGTAGCCGGTCAGCGTCGGGGTTGCCACCCGATGTCCGGCCGAGGCCAGGAACGGGACCACCCGTTCCCAGCACTGTCCGGTGTGCCAGGCACCGTGTACCAACAGATACGTCGACATGGGTACCTCGCCCTTGAGGGTAAACTAGTTCGTATACGGATTTGATGGACGATAATGTCCGGCAAGCACCTCGTCAACCATCGGTTGCTCGTAGCGCGCGCGTGCGGTAACGTGCCGACACAGATAGTCCGTATACTTACTATTAAGCCGCCCGATCGGAGTGGAGATGGCGACGACGCGCTTCGAGGCGAAGGACCCGGAACTCGATGTCCTGTACCAGCAGCTCTCCGAGGGAGGCCTGCAACCGCTCTGGGAGCTGAAGGGCCTGCTGACTCCCGAACCGGCGGTCCGGGGTGTCCCCCATCGCTGGCCGGGTAAGGAACTTCGCGAGCTGGGTGCCCGCGCCGGTGATCTCGTCCCGGTGGATCGCGGCGGGGACCGGCGTGTGCTGGCCTGCTGCAACCCGGGACTCGGCGGAGCCCCTTATGCGGTCTCCACGCTCTGGGCCGCCGTCCAGTTTTTGAACGGCCACGAGGTCGCACCGGCCCACCGCCACACCCCGGCCGCGCTGCGCTTCATCATCGAAGGGAGCGGGGTGTTCACCCTCGTCGACGGCGACCCCCTGCACATGGGAACCGGCGACCTCATCCTCACCCCGAGCTGGACCTTCCACGAGCACCACAACCCGACCGATCAGCCGATGATCTGGATGGATGTACTGGACCTGCCGGTCGTCGCCGCCCTCGATGCCGTGTTCTTCGAAGAAGGACCATCGGAAGCGGCCGACACCTCGGTGGCCGATCGCTCGGCGTCGGAACGCTGGTACGGCGCGGGCCCCGGCCTCGCTCCCGTCGGGGGCCCGCCCCTGCCGCCGCATCGCTCTCCCCTGCTGGCCTACCGCTGGGCGGACACCGATCGGGCGCTCACCGCGCAGCTTCAGGCGACCGGCACCGCTCACGCGCGCATCCGCTACACCGATCCCGTCCGTGGTGGCGATGTCATGCCGACAATGCGGTGTGAGATCGAGCGCGTGCGGACCGGCGCCCGGACCGGAACGGCCCGGCAGACGGGCGGCCGCGTCGCCACGGTGCTGCACGGGAACGGCCGGCTGCGGGTCGGCGACCAGACCTACGACGTGGAACCGGGCGACATCGTCGCGATCCCGTCCTGGACCCCGTGGTCGATCGAGGCGGACCGCGAAATCGACCTGTTCAGCACGAGCGACGCACCCGTTCTGGAAGCTCTCGGACTGTACCGGGAACTCCTGGGAGCGGACGCATGAGCACGACGAAAGTCTCGACCCTGATCGTCGGCGGCGGAATCGGCGGGCTGGCCACGGCGCTGTCGATCGCGCGGGCCGGGCGTAGCGTGCATCTCCTCGAACGGGCCGGGGAATTCGCCGAGATCGGCGCGGGACTTCAGTTCGGCCCCAACGCGAGCCGGGCGCTGGACGCGCTGGGAGTCCTGGACGACATCCTGCCGCTGGCGGTGCAGCCGGCAAGGGCGGTGATGATGGACGCGCAGGCCGGAACGCCGCTCACCACACTGGAACTGGGTGAGAAATTCCGTCGCCGCTACGGTTATCCCTACCTCGTCCTGCACCGGAGTGACCTGCTCGACGTCCTGCTCGCGCACTGCCGCGCTCATGACCTCATCACGCTGGAAAACAGGCGAACCGTCGTCGACGCTCAGGTGCGGCCGGACGGCGCCACCGTCGTCTGCGCGGACGGATCGCGCTATGAGACGCCTGCCCTGATCGCGGCCGACGGGCTGCATTCCACCCTGCGGCGCCACGTCATCGAGGACGCGGCGAGGTGCAGCGGATACGCCGCATACCGCGGGACGATGCCCATCGAAGAGGTCTCGCATGCCATCGCGCCGGACGACGTCGTGTTGTGGGTCGGTCCTGGCGTGCATCTCATCCAGTACCCGGTGCGCCGCGGCGAACTGTACAACCAGGTCGCGGTCTTCCGCAGCGAAAAATTCCACTTAGGACAGACCGGGCAGGGCGAGTGGGGCGGTCCCGACGAGCTCGACGCCGCGTTCGCCGGCTCGTGCCGGCCCGTGCGGGACGCGGTCGCGCGGATCAGACGGGATCGGTTCTGGGCGATGTACGACCGGAGCCCGGCCGGCACGTGGATCACCGGGCGGCTGGTGCTGACCGGGGACGCGGCGCACCCGATGTTGCAGTATCTGGGGCAGGGCGCCTGTCAGGCGCTCGAGGACGCCGTGGAGATCGGGTACCGGCTCGAACGCAACGACACCGACATCGATGGCGCGTACCGGGAATTCGAGGCCGCCCGGCTCCCCCGTACCGCCCGGTGCCAGACCAGCGCGCGCCCATGGGGAGAGCTGTGGCACACCGCCGACCCGTTACTGCTCGCGGTGCGCAACCGGCTGTTCGCCGTCCGGGCGGCGGACGACTACGGCGACGTCGACTGGCTCTACGCCCCGGCGGAACCCGGAACCGCGGCGCCGGGACTCACCGCCACCGCTGCCACCGTTTGAACTCTCAGGAGATCGCATGCGTTATCTGAGCTTCCGTGACACCACCGGCGCGATCCGGGCCGGTGTCCTCGACCCGGACGCACCCGGAAAAGTCCATGACGTCACCGACCTGCTGCCACCCGGCGAGGGGTCGCCGATGCGACGGCTCATCGCGGCCGGGCTGGACATCGGGGAGATCCTGGGCCGCGCTCCGGTCCTCGACTCGGGCGGCATCACCGTCACCGCACCGGTACCTGATCCGACGAAGGTCGTCGCGGCGCCGGTCAACTACCGCAACCACCAGAGCGAAATGCAGCAGGCCAGCCATATCGACTCGCTCGGCGTGTTCCTCAAGGCACCGTCCTCGGTGGCCGGCCCTGGCGCGGTGGTCACCCTGCCCTACCACGATCGCCGGTTCGATCAGGAAGGCGAATTCGCCGCGGTGATCGGGAAAACCGCACGCCATGTGTCCGAAGTGGACGCGCTCGACCACGTATTCGGCTATACCTGCCTGCTCGACATGACGATGCGCGGCGGTGAGGATCGTTCCGTCCGCAAGTCCTTCGATACCTTCACGCCGACCGGGCCCACGCTGGTCAGCCCGGCCGATGTGCCGCCGATCGACGAGCTGGAACTGCACCTGTGGGTCAACGGCGCGCTACGCCAGCGCGCGGACCTCAAGGATCTGATCTGGAGCCTTCCCAAACTCATCGCCTATGTGTCGTCGGTGATGACGCTGAATCCCGGCGACATCGTCACCACCGGAACCCCCGAAGGCGTCGGGGAGGTTTACGACGGGGACCGGATCGAGGTCGAGGTGACCGGGCTGGACCGGCTCGCCGTCACGGTGTCGAATGCGGGCGCGGTGGCCTGCCCGACGCTCGGTGCCGGCCACGGGCCGAAGCCCCCGGCCGAGCTCACCCCGGTCGCCGAGCGCGGCTGAAACCATGTGCACGACAGCGGTCTTGCTCGACCCACGGCTCCCGGACCAGACGGGTCTGGAGGCGGAGGCTGGCGCGGTACGCACGGTTCTGCTTGCCGAACGGACCGCCAAGGACCTCGGGCAGTGGGAGCTGATGGCCTCGGCGTTCGCGCCCGATGCGCGGGTCTCCGTGTCGTGGTTCCAAGGCAGTGGCGCCGATTTCGTCGAAAGTGCCCGCGCCCGCAGCGCCCGTGGCGGAAGCCCGTCGTTCCACGAGATCGGCGCGATTTCCGTTGTGGTGCGTGAGAATCGCGCGCTGGCCGACACGGGTTGCGCGGTCCACATCCGGGGAACGCTGGAGGACGTGCCCGTGGACGTCGTCAGCCGTGGGCGGCTGTGCTGGCGCGCCGAACGGCTCGCTGATCGCTGGCTGATCGCGGGGATGGACATGATCTATTTCCGGGACAACATCTCGGCCGTCGAGCCCGGCGCACCACTGGCCCTTCCCGGGTCGGTGCACGACCAGCGCCCCAGCTACCGGCACCTGGCGGTGCTGCTGCGCGACATGGGTCATCCCGTCGCACCGGACCTGCCCGGCGCCGACCGGCCTGACCTGATCGAGGCGCTGTTCTCCGAGCAGCGGCACTGGTTCTTCTCCTGAAAGAGGTCTCACCATGACACCGTCCATCGCGACCAACGTCGATGACGATTTCACCTTGGCGGCCGCGGGCGACCTCCTCGCGCCGGGCGCGGTGTCGGTCCATGGCCGCAACCGGGATCTCGTGCGTGTGCTCCGGTCCGCCGACGTGACGATGGCCAATTTCGAGGGTCCGGCCATCGATCTGCGCGCACCCGGGCATGAACCGGTCGGCGGCGGCGCCGGCTGGCCACTGGTGTCCGTCCCGGTCGAACTCCCCCGGTTCCTGAAGGACTGGGGTTTCGACATGGTCGGCTTCGCGAACAACCACACGGGCGACTGGGGGCCGAAAGGGGCGCGCGAAACGATTCGCCTGCTCGACGCGGCGGGCATCCGATCCGCGGGCTTCGGTGAGACGCGCTCGGCCGCGCGGGCACCGGCCTTCTTCGCGACGCCGAAGGGACGGGTCGCGCTGGTCGCGTTCACCGCGACGTTCCGCGAGAGCGACGCCGCGATGGATCCGTTCGGGATCGCCCCGCCCGTGCCCGGGGTGAGCGCGCTGCACACCACCCCGATCGACATCGTCAGCCGCGAGCAGTTCCAGGTACTGCGGGAGATCGAAGCGCAGCACAGTGCGGGCGGATACCGGTTCGGTGCGGCGCCGGACGGCGACGAGTTACGGTTCCGGGGGAACTGGTTCCGCGTCGGCGACGAACCCGGCACCGTCTTCCGGATCAACCCCGACGACGAGATCGATATCCTGCGCAGCATCCGCGAAGCCAAGCAGCGGGCGAACTTCGTCGTGGTTTCGGTGCACAACCACGAGGAACCCAGCTCCGCGGATCCGGTACTCAGCGGCGACGGGAGTGCCTGGCCGAGTCAGGAACCGCCCGAGTTCCTGCGCACCATGGCGAGGGCAGCCATCGACAACGGTGCGGATGCCGTCGTCGGCCACGGTCCGCATGTGTTGCTGGGCATCGAAATCTACCGCGGCCGCCCGATTTTCTATTCGCTCGGCGACCTGTTCGGCGGTTTCGAACAGGTGGACCTGTTGCCTGACGCGGCTCCCGAGGGCTTCGACGCCAAGCGGCAGACAGCCGCCGAATACTGGGAGCAGTGGTGGTCGTACTACGCGGGTGACAGCACGGTCTATCAGAGTGTGATCGCCGAATCCCGCTTCCGGGACAACAACCTGACGGAGCTCCGGCTCCATCCGGTGGATCTCGGGCAGCAACGCAGGCTGGCCGACCGCGGTTTCCCGGAAACGCCGTCGCCCGAGGACGCGCTCAAGATCCTGCACCGGCTGCAGCGGCTGTCCGAACCGTTCGGCACGAAGATCACGATCGAAGGCGAGACCGGCGTGATCCGGCTTCCCTGAGTTTAGGTCGCGGCGTCCGGGGGTTTGCCCTGGAACGCCATCCGCGCGAGGTCACGGACGAAGCTCGCGCGGTCGTCGGGGCGCAGTGCTTCGAGCAGGCGCTGCTGGACCAGGCCGACCTTCGGGTGGATGTCGACGAGCCAGGTCATCGCGTCACGGGTCAGGTTGAGGATCCGGCCGCGCCCGTCGTCCGGATCCTGCTCGCGGTGGATCCACCCTTTTCCGGCGAGCCTGTTCACGATGTCCGTCGTCGTGGACTTGTCCAGCGCCGCCAGCTCCCCCAGCCTGCGCTGGTTGATCCCCGGCCACCGGTTGATCGCGTGCAGGACCGCGTACTGCGGGCCGGTCAGCTGCCCGTCCATGACCTCGGCCCAGTAGGCGGTGTGCACCTGCTGGGCGCGGCGAATCAGGTGACCGGGCGCCGTCAGCTCGAGAGCCGGGTAAGCGCTCTGCTGTCCCAACCACAGCTCACTGTCCGAGAATCGGGCGACGGTGGCCAGCCGGTTCGCGAAAGTAGCGCGCCGTGCCGCCGATATCGGGGCGAGCAGGGCCTCCTGCACGGCAATGACCTTGGGGGTGATCGACGACAGTGCGATGGCCGCCGCCGAGGTCAGCGACAGCAGATAGCGGCGGCCGTCCTCGGGGTTGCGGTCCCGGTCGATCCAGGCCTTGCGGACCAACCGGGCCACCACATCCGCCGCCGATGACTTGTCCAGTGACGCCAACGTGGCGACCTGCTGCTGATCGGCGTGGGGGAACGCCGCAAGCACCGACAGCACCGCATACTGAGGCCCGGTCAGCTCCCCCGGCACCAGCTCGCCCCATAACGCGTTGTGCACGGTCTGGGCACGCCGGATGAGATAGCCGGGAGTCGACGCCAGCGGCTTGATCACGTCATCCGGTGGCCGGTCAACACCTCGGGCCGTCACTGGCAGCGCTCCTCTCCACGTGCGTGCACCCCGAGCATATGCTCCGTATACCCACGAGTGGCGACGACGTCAGTCCACCCTGGTGAGCCGCAGCAGTGGGATCGTCCGGTTCGTCTTCTTCTGATAGTCGAGCACGGCGGGGATGACCGCCACGACGTCCGCCCACACCGCATCCCGCTCTGTCCCGGTGATCTCCTCGACCACAACGGAAAACGTCTCGGCACCGACCTCGACATCGGTCCGCGGGCGGGCCATCAGGTTGACGTACCAGGCGGGATTCGTGCTCGCCCCCCGGTTGGAGGCGACCACGACCATGCTCCCGTCCTCCTGGGGGAAGTACGACATCGGAGTCACGCGCCGGGCGCCGGTCTTCGCGCCCACATGGTGCACGAGCATGATCCGGGCACCCTCATACGGCCCGCCGACCCGCCCCTGGTTCGCCCGGAAGTCGTCGATGACCTGCTCGTTCAGATTGGGCACGTGCACCAGGTCCTTGTGGTCCTTCACATCCCGAAGCTGCTTGGTCATGAAACGCTCCTCCGCCTCCCCGGATTTATGGGGTTGGTCCCGTTGTGGAAGTACGGTCCGGCTTGGTCACGTACTTGTGGCCGGCTTGCGTCACGTTCCCCTGAGGTGCGGTCGGGAAGGGCTCGGCCAAGCCACCTCCCAGTTCGCGGGTCGGTACGCGGTAGGTTTCCGGGCCGGCCAGCACCGCCACCCCGGCGGCGAAAAGCAGGCCTGCGAACAACCAGGCGACCTGTCCCCAGTTGCCGGGGTCGTCTTGGACGAAGGACTGGGCGATGGCGGGGAGCAGACCGGTGAGCACGATGCCCAGCATGAAACCGATCGCCATCCCGGAGAACCGGATATGCGAGGGGAACAGTTCCAGGAAAGCGGCGAGAAGAATGGCTGTCGGCATCGCCAGGAAAATGTCCATGAGGGCGAACCCGGCCAGGAAGATCACCGTCCAGTTGCCCGCGTGGACCGCACCCAGCCATACCGGGATCAGTGCCATGCAGCCGGCCAGCCCGATGACGAACACGGGTTTGCGGCCGATCCGGTCGGACAGGATCGCGAAGAACGGGATCGTGATGCCCATGCCGAGCGCGGAGCCCGCGACCAGGATCAGCATCGGCGACCTGCTCAGCCCGATCACGTTGGTGCCATAGGACAAGCCGAAGACGTAGACCAGACCGGCCGGCGAGATGCACAACCCGCCCACCACCACGCGAAGCACCGCGCGCCAATGGTCGCGGAACACCTCGACGAGCGGGACCGTGGCCCTCGCCGCCGCCTGCGGCTGCTTGCCGGACTCCGGCTCGACGAGCTTGCGCCGCAGCACGAACGTCATCGCGATGATCAATGCGCTCAGCCAGAACGGAATCCGCCATCCCCAGGCGAGCATCGCGTCCTTCGGCAGCAGCGCGGTCAGCGGCAGGAACACCACACTGGCCACGAAATTCCCGAACTGCGATCCACTTTGCGTCCAGCTGGTGTAAAAGGCACGCTTGCGATCCGGCGCGTGCTCGAAGGCGATCAGCGCCGACCCGGTCTGCTCACCGCCCGCGGACAGCCCCTGGATGATGCGGAGCACCACCAGGATCACCGGGGAGGCCGCGCCGATGGCCGTATAGCTCGGAATGCAGCCCACCAGGAACGTGGCGACGCCCATGGTGAGCAGGATCGCGAGCAGGATCTTCTTGCGGCCGAACTTGTCCCCGAGGTGGCCCCACACCACGGCCCCGAACGGGCGGGCGACGTAGGCGACGCCGAAGGTACCCAGCGCCAGCAACGTGCCCAGCGCAGGATCGGGGAAGAAGATCTTGCCGAAGAACAGTGCGGCGGCGGTCCCGTAGATCAGAAAGTCGTAGTACTCGAGAGTGGTACCGAAGAATCCCGAGGCGGCCGCTGTTCGCACGTTGCGTTTCTGCGCGACAGCCGTTGGCGCTGCAGTGCCCATGACGAGCCTTTCCGGACTAACTCGTTGGTATACGGACTAGTTGCCGTGTCACGCTACCCGACCTGAACATGGCAAGCAATAGTGAGTTGACCGGCTTTCCAGCGAAAGCTATGGTCAATCACATCCGTATACAAACTAGTTCAGCATCAGCGAAGCGTCGCGTTCGTCAAGGAGACCAAACCGTATGCAAGGAATACGCGGAGTGCAGGGCATCCTCGGGATTCCGGCGCCGATCAACGAGCCGATGTTCTCACGGGAAGAACGCGATCGACGGTGGGCGCGACTGCGGGAGCTGATGGACGCCGACGGCGTGGAACTGCTCATCGTCCTGCCGGAGTCGATCACGTCCGACTCGCTCTACATCGCGGACACGGCCGGGGTGACGATCTTCCCGCGTGACGGCGACCCGATCCTCATCCTCGGCGGTGAGTCGAGCAATTTCGCCGCCCGGCAACGGCTCTGGATCGAAGACAGCATGAGCGCGACCGAGCGCGGCTCCAGCGCTGTCGAGTACGGCAGGACGACAGCAGATGTGCTGCGCAACCGCGGCCTGGTCGGCCGGCGCACGGCGATCGCCGGCCTTGGCGGCGACGGGCTGTCGTCCGTGCGGCAACCCGACGGTTACGCCGTCTACACCACCGTCCGCACCATCGCCGAAGCCGTCGGCCCCGAGCACATCGTGAACGGCACCGGCCTGCTCGGTCGCGCCCGGTACGTCAAGGGCGACGAGGAGGTCGCCCGGCTGGCCGCCAGTGTCCGGCTGGGCGAAGCGTCGGTGGCGGCGATGTCGGCGACAGCGGGCGTCGGCGTGCCGCAGGCAGAGGTCTTCGGCCAGATGCTGCTGGCACAGGTGCGGGCCGGCGCGGACGCACTGCAAGTGGCGTGGGCACCGGGATCCTGGGGCGAGGCACGGCACCGGTATGTCACGACACCGCCGGGACTGCTGGAACGCGGCACGTACGTCTCCACCGAACTGATGCCCGAGATTCGCGGCTACCAGGCGCAGGTCGCGCAACCCATGGTGATCGGCCCGCCGTGCGCCAGGGCCCGGGAGATCTTCGACCGCAACGCGGCCGCCTTCGACGCGGCGCTGGCCGTGCTGCGACCCGGTGTGCTGTGGGGCGACGTCCTCGCCGCCGTGGAAGCCGCCGCGGGGAGCGGCGACGGGACGATGTTCCCGTTGCTGCACGGACGCGGGCTGGGCAACGACGGCCCGCTTTTCGTACCGGGCCTGGACAAGTCCCACGTGCCCGGCGAACCGATCGTCGCCAACACGACGTTCGTGCTGAAACCTTTCCTGCAAGTACCGGAAGCGCCGGTGGAATTCGCGCGGCAGTACGACGTCACGTGGGGCGACACGATCGTCGTCACGGACACGGGCGCGCGCCGGCTCGGCACGCGAAAGCGGGAACTGATCGTCATTGACGGGAACTGAAGGAAGGCACCAATGATCGAGACGGCCGACGGGCCCATGAACGTCTACCGGGCGGGTGCCGGCGCGGATGCCGCCGTGATCGTCCTGCAGGAGGCGTTCGGGGTGAACGACCACATCCGGGACGTCACCCGGCGCATCGCCGCACGCGGCTACCTCGCGTGCGCCCCCGATCTCTTTCACCGCAACGGAATCGGCGTGCTCGGCTACGAGCAGCACGCCGAGGCGATGCCGCTGATCGGCGCCATCGGCGTCGACGCGATCGTCACCGACGTGCGGGCCGTCGTAGCGGACCTCGCCGAGCGGGACGGGATCCCCGCCGAACGGGTCGCCGTCGTCGGATTCTGCTTCGGCGGGCGGGCCGCGTTCACCGCCGCCACGGCGATCGACAGTCTGGCGGGCACGGTGGTGTTCTACGGTCCGGGCATCGCGGCCGGCCCGCACGCCGTCCTCGACCGGGCGGGCCGGCTCGACGCGCCGATCCTGGTGCACGTCGGGTCGGAAGATCCGACGATCCCGGCGGACCAGGTCGCCGCGATCGACGCCGCGCTTGCTCGCCTCCCTGTCCCCGCGGAACAGCACGTCTACCCCGGCTCGGGACATGCTTTCGCCTGCGATGCGCGCCCCGCCAGGTACGACTCCGACGCGGCCGCCCTCGCGTGGGAACGCACGTTCGCGTTCCTCGACAAGCACTTGCCGACAACGGGATAAAGGCGCGGCCTGCCTTATCTCACCACGGAGAGACACCGGCCGCGTCGAGGAAGCTGCCGGTGGGATCCGCCGGGGTGAACCGCGCGGCCCGCACGATCGGCGCGGCACCGGCCTCGACGGGCTGCACACCGGGGAGCGAATTCATGCCGGTCGCGGTGGGCCCGGGGTCGACGATGTTGATCCTGAGCGCCGGATGTGCCTTGGCGTACTGCACGGTGAGCATCGACAGCGCCGCTTTCGAGGTGATGTAAGGAAGTTCGACGAGCTTGGACTCTTTCCGCGCCGGGTCGTGGACGCGGCCGAAAGAACCGGTGCCACTGCCGACGTTGACGACGACGCCGTGCCCGGACTTTTCCAGCAGGGGCAGGAAAGCGTGCATCACCCGGATCACGCCGGTGACGTTGGTGTCGAAGACCCTCCGCGCTTCGGCGGCGGTCACCTCGGCCACGGGCTTCAGCTCCGGCCTGATGGCGGCGTTGTTGACGAGCACGTCAAGGCGGCCCTGTTCCCGCCCGACGAGCGCTGCCGCCGCTGCCACGGAGTCGTCGTCGGTGACGTCGAGGGTGAGCGGCCACGCTCCCAGCTTTTCCGCCGCACTGGCGGCTTTACTTGCGTCACGAGCGGCGACATAGACGTCGAACCCGGCGGCGGCGAGCTGCCGCGCCGTTTCGAAGCCGAGTCCGCGATTGGCACCGGTCACCAGGGCGGTAGGCAATGGTCATCCCTTTCGTTCTCAGCGGTCAGTCACCTCCGGAGGAGGTGTGCGCCGCGACGCGGGCGAGCAACGCTCGCAAGGTCTCCGATTCCTCGCCGGTGAGGGGAGAAAACAGGCGCTCCTCCGTCTCGCGCAACGCTGCGCGAGTGGTCCGGAGGAGAGCCCGCCCCTTCCTGGTGGGCAACACGTGCCGTACCCGCCGGTCCTGGGTGCTCGCCCGCCGTTGGACCAGCCCGTGCTGTTCGAGGTCGTCCAGCAGGTAGGTGGTCATGGTGCGAGTCAGCCTCAGCAGGTGGGCGATCTCCGCCTGCGACGGCTCCGCGCCACCGTCGATCGCGAGCAGCACGAGATAGCCCCGTCCGTGACCGGGAATTACCCCGACCGCGTCGTCGGCGGAGGTGCGGAACGCCGTCGAGATCCTGCGCAGTGCCCAGCCGAGATCGGATTCCACGTCGTTTTGCATCATCAGGATATCATATCGTCACGATACCATCTGCCGCATTACGCAGGGTCCGCCGCGACTCCGGTGGCCGTGGCGGTGATCTGCCACAGCTCCCGCGCGAGCACCGGGTCCTGTGCGGTGGCCGAGCGGCGCGCGGGACCGGCCGGACCGCGGATCTCGAACGGTCCGGTGGGGCCCAGATAGTCGCCACCGCGGACCGGTCCCGTGGCCGCGAGGAGCTGAGGCCCGATACCGGTGGCGACCGGCTGGGAGAGATACCGGTCGGGCAGCACGAGCAGCCGTGACTTCCAGGTACTCCGGCGGGCGAGGGAGTTGTTCAGCAGCTCCGATGCCGTCAGCCCAGGGTGGGCGGCGACCGACAGCACCGGGTCACCGGCCAGCCGCAACCGCCGGTCGAGCTCCGCGGCGAACAGCAGGTTCGCGAGTTTCGAAGCCCCGTAAGCGCGTGTCGGCGAGTACCGCCGGCGCTCCCACTGCAGGTCGGTGAGATCGAGTCCGCCCGAGCGGTGTCCGAGGCTCGAAGTGGTCACCACCCGGGACGGCCGCTCAGGGTCACCGGCCGCCCTCAGCGCGGGCATCAGCAGCCAGGTCAGCGCGGCGGGACCGAGGTGGTTGGTGCCGATCTGCAATTCGAACCCGTCACGTGTGTGTTCGTGCGGTCCCAGCGACACAGCGGCGTTGTTGACGAGCACGTCGACCCGGTCGCCGGTGCGTTCCCGGATATCCGCCGCGGCGGCACGCACCGAAGCGAGATCGGCCAGGTCGAGCAGAACGGTTTCGGCCGAGCCTGAGCCGTCGATCCCGGCCCGCACCTGCTCGACGGCCGCGGCTCCGCGTCCGGCGTCCCGGACGGTCATCAGGAGCCGCGCGCCGGCCGCGGCCAGCACGCCGGACAGGGCGAGGCCGAGGCCCGAGGTCGTCCCGGTGACGACGATGGTGCGGCCCGTGAGGTCGGGAAGGTTGTTGTGTGCCATGGGTTTCCTGTTCCTGATTCAGGCCTGATCGGACTCGGAAGTCAGGGCCGTCCGGAAAATGCCGAAGTTCCCGGTCATCCAGAGCGGGGTCAGCTTGACCCCCGCGATCCGCCAGCCGCTCGCGGTCCGTTCGAAGCGGTTGGTGTAGTAGCCGTACACGGTTTGGTCGCTGTCACCGGTGCTGTTCGGCAGGTGGTGACTGGCCCGGACATACGCGACGCAGGTGGCCCGGTCGTCGCCGTCGAAGGTGATGAGGAGGTTCGTGATCATGTGCTGTGTCGCTGTGAAGGACTCCATCCTCGGTGCGGTGCCCTTCACCCAGTCGTCGACGCCCAGGCGAACGACGGGCTGACCGAAGCCATCGCTGAAGTCGATCTCGACCTCGTCGGTGAAACAGCTGCGGAACAGCTCCCAGTCGTGGGAGTCGGTGCCCCTGGCGTAGCGGAGCTGGACGTCGCCGATCTCGGCTCGATCCAGCAGGCGGCGTAGGCGGACATCGTCGGCGAGTAGTTCATGTGACTGTGTCATATGAACTACTGTCCCCCCACTCAGATGACACTGTCAAGTAAACTGGCCGGCGTGACACGAACCGAGACGGCCGCAGCCACCCGGCGCACTCTCGTCCGCGCCGCCTCCGAGCTGCTCGACGAGGGAGGCCCCGATGCGGTGACCCTCCGCGCGGTGGGCGCCCGGGCCGGCGTCTCCCGCGGTGCGCCCTACGGGCACTTCGAGAACAAAGAGCATCTGCTGACCCAGCTCGCGATCGACGCGTGGAACTCGCTGGCCGACGAGGTCGAGCAGCTCCGGGCAGACCCCGATACCACCGCGGACACGCGCCTCGAGCAAGCGATTCTGGCGCTGATCGGACTCGCCCGGCGGCAGCCGCACCTGTACGCGCTGATGTTCAGCACACCGGCCGGTACCCCAGCCGCCGCCGAAGCCGCGGGCCGCCTCCAGAACGAGTTCCTCTCCCTGGTCGCGGGCGTGGTCGGCGAGCCTGACACCCCGCGGTACGCCGCCTTGCTGATGTCCAGCGCACACGGCATCGCCGGGATGGAACTGAGCGGCCACCTGGCGAAGGACACGTGGCAGACCACTGTGGAAGAACTCGTCCGCATGCTGATCGACGCGATCCGGCCCCGACACCGACGAGGTAGACGCGGCTGAAACGCCGGTGGCCAGGCTCAGTCCTTCCGCGCGCGGGCGAAGCTCGGTTCCGCCGCCTCGAGTCGTGGCACCCCGACGCCCAGCCGTCGTGCTTCCGCCAGAGTGTCCCGGCAGATCTCACGAGGCTCCTGGGCGTCTGGGTCGTTGTGCGCCTCGATACTCACGCGCAGGGGTGCGACATGAGCGGTCAGCCAGGCGAGCGCGGGGGCCATCAGCCAGGCGGGCGCCCGGAACAGCAGCACACCGCCCCGGTGACGTCGCAGGTCAATGCCGCGCGCCTCGAGGAGCGGCAGCAGCTCACGGCCGGCCAGCAGCGCCTCGCGCAGGTCGCCCCGCGCCCCGGCCAGCCTGGACAGCGAACCCAGCCGCAGGCCCTGCGAGAACAGGCCGGCATCCGACACGAAATGGACCCACAGCCAGCCGCGGAAGTCAGGCTGCTCTTTGATCCGCAGCCCGGCCTCGCGAAACGCCTGGCGCACGGCCCGCTCCCCCTCGGTCGGTGGCCGGCCGAGGGTGCCGAAGACGACCGACGGCAGCAGCACCCCACGGAGCACGCCGTCCTCGCCGAAACCGCCACCGGCCTGGGGAAAGCCCCAGGCGACCTGATCGGGCGGGAGTGCGCCGATCGCGGCGAGCGGCTCGGACCAGATGTTGCCGAAGACCAGCACGGTGGCCTTGCCGACGCGCGGTGCCAGGAAGGCCGCCGCCTCCGCGAGCCGGTGGTGCGGCACGCTCAGCACGATCAGGTCGAAGTCGTGGTCCGGCTCCAGCGCTTCGCGACAGCGCACCGGCCACTTCTCGACGA
Source organism: Amycolatopsis pithecellobii (assembly GCF_009707865.1). Classification (GTDB taxonomy): domain Bacteria; phylum Actinomycetota; class Actinomycetes; order Mycobacteriales; family Pseudonocardiaceae; genus Amycolatopsis_E; species Amycolatopsis_E pithecellobii. The sequence goes on along the minus strand of NZ_WMBA01000003.1, from coordinate 67,138 downwards.
CGCGCCGGCCCCACACCCGGCGCCGCGCATCGAGGAGATCCAGGTCTATCGCTTTCCCGTACGCCGCGGCGCGTCCCGGCCGGACGTAGAACTCGATCTCATGCCCGGCCCGTTCCAGGGCCCAGCCGTAGATGGTGGCGATCACGCCTCGGCCGAACATCAGGATCTTCACGCTGCACCTCGTGGGGTACGATCGATTTGGAGGTCATCTCCACTTTTCAAAATATGGAGGTCATCTCCATTTGTCAACAGGAGGCAGTGCATGACCGCCGGCAAGCCGCTGCGGGCCGACGCCCAACGCAAGCGCGAGGCCCTGCTCGCCACGGCCCGGGAGGTCTTCGACGCCGGCGGCTTCTTCGACCTGCGCTTCGATGATTTCGCCCGCCTGGCCGGGGTGGGCACCGGCACGCTGTACCGCCATTTCCCCACCCGGGAGGCGCTGGCCGAGGCGGTCTACCACGGGGAAGTCGCCGCACTGTGCGACCGCGCCCGCCAACTCCAAGCCACGCTGCCCGCGGCGGAGGCGTTGGCGACCTTCCTACGCGGCATGGTCGACCACATCGCTGCCCATGAGGGCCTCGCCCGGACGCTGGCCACCCTATGGGCCGATCGCTCGGGTGCCCTCGCCGAGGGCAGCCGGGCGCTGGAGCAGGCTGTCACCGACTTGGTGGCCGCGGCCGTGCAGGACGGCGCGATCCGCGACGACGTGGACGCCGGTGCCGTCATGATGGCGCTGCACGGCATCGGCGCTGCCCATGACCGTCCCAACTGGCGGGCCGAGGCCGACGGTGTCATCACCCTCGTACTGGACGGGCTGCGCCGGCCGCATGCCGGAAGCGGTTAGGGCGTGTCGTTACGGAGCCGGACGAACGCGGGCCTGCAGCCGGCCATTCTCGACCCGGCTGTCGAGCACCGGTTGCGGAACCGTGGCCGGGCCACGCACGATGGCACCGTCGGACACCCGGAAGGTGCTCCCGTGCCACGGACACGCCACGCACCACTGTCCGTCCTCGCGGACCACGTTGCCTTGATGCAACGGGCCGGCCAGGTGACCGCACCGGTCGTAGACAACGAAGATTTCCCCGTCCGCCACCAGAACCAGGGCGGGAACCTGCCCCGCCGTCACGCGGGCCGGGGTGCCCTCGGTGAAATCACCGACCGCGCCCAGATCGGTCCAGTCCCGCGGACCGGCCTGCGGGAGCCCCGCGGCGTGGTTGGGCCCCATCGCCCACCGGAACGCCAGGTCACCGCCGAGGGCCGCACCTGCGGCAACCAATGCATACGCCGCGAGCCCCGTCGCGACACCTCCACGCCGTCCCGATGCCCGCAGCCGCAACGAGAGAAGGTAGGAACCGAGGGCCGCCACATTCACGGTGCCGTGCACCACGCCGATTCGCTGTTGGTCGGCAAGTCCCTCGGCGTTGTCGGCGAGTCCCGCCGCCGCGGTGGGCAGGCTGCCGAGCAGCCCGAACCGGATCAGCCGCACAGCCCCATCCTGGTCGCCCGTCAGGTCCAGTACCGCCGCGCCCGTGAAACAGCCGACCGCGACCTGGGCCAGCGCGGGATGGACGGGATGGCCGAGCCAGACGCCGTGCAGGGCATCCTTGACCCGCCCCGGCCGGATCAGTTTCCTCGTTACGCCCCGCACCGCGCTCGCTACGCCATCCAGCCACCTCGCCGCCGCGATCCGGTCGGCCACCTCGATCTGCCTCATCGCGCCCCCTCACGTGTAGCGGCGTAGTTCGTGTTCGGCGTGTTGCACGGCGGGCGCCATCGGAAGCCGGGCGGGTTCGAGGAGGCTCCGTGCCATCCTGGGCGCTTCCGGTTCGCCCTTCTCGTACGCGGCCAAGATCTTGTCCGCGTGGGAATCCTTGATGGTGTCGGTGTAGGGGGCCGCATAGGGGTCGACGACACACTCCACAAGCGACGGTCCATTGTGGTCGATCGCCTCGGCGAGCATCTGGTGCGCTTCCTCGGTTTTTTCGATCCGGAACGCACGCAGGCCGCACCCCTCGGCGACCTTGGCGAAGTCGATCGAGTGCAGGTCGCAGCCGTATTGCGGGTTTCCCAGCAGCGCGTTCTGCTCCCACACCTCGAGGGCCAGGGAGTTGTTGTGCAGCACGATCACGGTGACGGGCAGCGCGTATTGCGCGAGGGTGGCGAGTTCGCCCAGGCCCATCGACATCGCACCGTCGCCGTTGAACGCGATGACCGGGCGCTCAGGATGGGCGATCTTCGCCCCGATCGCATAAGGCACCGCCGAACCCATCGTGCAATGCGTCCCGGAGAACGAATAGTTCATGCCGCGCCGCAGTCGCAGCCGGCCGGCCCATGCGGTGACGGTGCCGGCATCCCCGGTGACGATGGCGTTGTCGGGCAACAACTCCGACAGCTCCCACGTGATCGTCTGCGGTCGCATGGGTGTGCTGTGGTCGCGGGCCTCCTCGCGCAGCACGTCCCACCACCGGCGCATGCCGGCTTGCGCATGTTCGAGGAAAGCGCGGTCACTCTTGCGCCGCAATAACGGCATCAGGTCGATCAGGGCGGTGCGCGCGTCGCCGACCAGCCCGCTCTCGACGGGGTAACGCAGGCCGATGCGGGCCGGGTTGCGGTCGATCTGCACGCCGCGCGCCTGATCCGGTTTCGGCCAGAATTCGTGGAAAGCCGTTGCGCTGCCGACGATCAGCAGCCCATCGCACTGCTCCATCGCCTCATGCGAGGGCCGGGTGCCGATGATGCCCATCCCACCGGTGGTGTACGGGCTGTCGTCCGGGACGACGTCCTTACCCAGCCCGGCCTTGACGATGGGAGCCGCCAGCAGATCGGCGACGCGCTCCAGCTCGTCCCCACACCCGCGCGCCCCGGCGCCGGCCACGATCACCACTTTGCCGCAGGAGTTGAGGGTCTCGGCGGCCTGCTCGAGATCACCGCGCGAGGGTGCCGGAGCCCGCTCCGGCATCGCGGTGGACGTGTGACCGGGCGGGTTCTTCGGTGAGTGCGTGTCCTCGGTCTGGGCCTGGGTGTCGACGGGAATCGCGAGGTGTGCGGGCGCGTGTGCGGCCAGGGCCTTGCGGACGGCGAGATCGGTGGCGTTCACGGCGTGCGCGGGTCCCATGACCCGTTCGCTGAACGCGCAGGCGTCGCGGAACAGGTAATCGGAGTTCAGGTCCTGCAGCAGGTGCGCGCCGATCACGTCGTGGTAGGTCATGCCTGTGATGGCGATGACCGGGACGCCGTCCATCTCCGCGTCGTAGAGCCCGTTGAGCAGGTGCACCGCCCCCGGTCCGGCCGTGGCGACGCACGCGGCAGGGCGCCCGGTGAACTTGGCGTATCCGACAGCGGCGAGCGCGGCGTTCTCCTCGTGCCGGACGTGCACGAACCGCATCCGGTCGGCGTGGGTACGCAGGGCTTCGAAAAACCCGTTGATCGCGTCCCCGTTGAGGCCGAAGCAGGTGTCAATTCCCCAGTCGAGGAGCCGCTCCACAATAAGATCAGAAGTCGTCTTTGCCATGAGATATCCGTTTCCTCGCCGAGGCGGCCGACGTGTTTCAGTTCGGCTACCCGGGGAAGCCGGAAACATGCCCACTGCAGGTGTGCTCAACCGGGGCGCACTAGCCCAGGAACTGGCCGCGGCGGTCGCCGGCGAGGTGCGCTTCGACGAGGGCTCCCGTGCGCTGTACGCCAACGATGCCTCGATCTATCGCCAGGTCCCCATCGGGGTGGTGATTCCGCGCGACGCCGACGATGTCGCCGCCGCGCTCGCCGTATGCCACCGGCACGGCGCGCCGGTCATGGCCAGGGGCGGCGGCACGGGACTGGCGGGGCAGAGCGTCAACGATGCGGTGGCATTCGACTTCTCCAAGTACATGAACCGCGTGCTGGAGATCGACCCGCAGGCCCGCACCGCACGGGTCCAGCCCGGTCTGATCCTGGACCACCTGCGCGACGCCGCGGCTGCGCACGGGCTGACCTTCTCCGTCGACCCGGCCACCCACGCACGCTGCACGCTCGGCGGCATGATCGGCAACAACTCCTGCGGCACGCATTCCCAGCGTGCGGGTAAGACCGTCGACAATGTGCTCTCGCTGGACATCATCACCTACGACGGGCTTCGCATGACCGTCGGCCCGACGTCATGGGAGCAATACCAGCGCATCCTTGCCGCGGGCGGGAGGCAGGCCGATATCTACCGTCGTCTGCGGGAACTGGCCGAGCGGCACGAGGATGCGATCCGGCTCCGCTACCCCACGGTCCCCCGCCGGGTGTCCGGGTTCAACCTGGAGGAGTTGCTCGACGAGCGGGGCTTCGACGTCGCCAGGGCCCTGGTGGGCAGCGAATCGACGTGCGTGCTCGTGCTCGCGGCGACCGTGCGGTTGTTGCCCGACCCGCCGCGCCGCCGGCTGCTGGTCACGGGATTCCCGGACGCCGCGACCGCGGCCGACCACGTGCCCGAACTCGCCGACACCGGCGTCATCGGCCTGGAATGCTTCGATGCCGGGGTCATCGACAATCTGCACAAACACAATATTCACCTGCCCGGCATGGACGAACTCCCGCAAGGCGCGGCATGGCTGCTCGCCGAGTACGGCGGCGACACCGGTCACGAGGTCGACGAGCAGGTGCGACACGCCGCCGCAAAGGTCTCCGAACCGGGAGTCCCGGCTGTCGTGGAGGACCCCAGACGACAGAGCGAGATCTGGGAAATCCGCCGCTCCACCATCGAATACACCCGGATCCCGGGCGAGCACGCGGGACTGGCGTTGTGGGAGGACGCCGGAGTGCCGCCGGAACGGCTCGGCGACTATATCCGCGACTATTGCGCCCTCGTCACGAAACACGGCTACCACACCGTCCTTTTCGGACACTTCGGCCAGGGTTGCATGCACAACCGGCTCGACCCGGACCTGACGACCGCCGCCGGGGTCGGCAACTTCCGCACGTTCATCGACGAAGCCGGCGACCTCGTCGCCCGCTACGGTGGTTCGCTGTCCGGTGAGCACGGCGACGGGCAGCTGCGCGCGAACCAGCTCATCAAGATCTTCGGGCCCGAACTCGTGGACGCGTTCGCCGAGTTCAAACGGATCTGGGACCCGACGGGCCGGATGAACCCTGGCAAGGTGGTACACCCCTACTCGCCAGAAGAGAACCTCGCGACCGGGCCCGCCTACCAGCCGAGGCCGGTCCGCACCTTTTTCGCCTACCCCGACGACGAAATGGGCTTCGCCGACGCCGCCAACCGATGCTTCGGCGTCGGCATCTGCCGGCACACCTCCGGCGGCACCATGTGCCCCAGCTTCATGGTCACCCGCGAGGAGAAGCATTCCACCCGCGGCCGTGCCCGGCTGCTGTTCGAGATGATGGGCGGCCACCTCGCGCCCGACGCCCACGGCAAAGGCTGGCACGACGAGCACGTCAAGGACGCCCTCGACCTGTGCCTGGCCTGCAAAGGCTGCAAGGGCGACTGCCCTGTCGGGGTCGACATAGCCACCTACAAGGCCGAGTTCCTGGCCCACTACTACCAGGGCCGGCTCCGCCCACGATCCGCCTACACACTCGGCCTCATCCCCGTCTGGGCGCGCCTCGCCACACGAGCCCCGCACCTGGTGAACGCGACTCTCGCCGCGCCAGGGCTCGGCAGGCTCGCCCGCCGGGCCGCGGGGATCGCGCCGCAACGGCAGGCGCCGCGCTTCGCCGCCCACACCTTCCGCGCCGCCTTCGCCGAACACCAGGGCCGGCCCCGCGGCCGGCCGGTCCTGTTGTGGCCGGACACGTTCACCAATTACTTCTCCCCCAGCGTCGGAATCGCCGCCGTCAGCGTCCTCGAAGCCGCGGGTTTCACCGTCGAAATTCCCGGCAAAGTGCTGTGCTGCGGCCGGCCGCTCTACGACTACGGCATGCTTCGCACCGCGAAACGCTGGCTCCGGCGCATTCTCGATGAACTGGAGCCCGCGCTCACCGCCGGTACTCCCATCGTCGTGCTGGAACCGAGTTGCCTCGCCGTCTTCCGCGACGAGCTGCGCAACCTCCTGCCGCACAGCACCGCCGCCCGGCGGCTGGCGCAGCAAGCCCACTCACTGGCGGAAGTGCTGGTTGCCAGCGACGGGTACACACCGCCCGTGGTGCACAGCAAGGCCCTGCTGCAGTTGCACTGCCACCAGCAGGCCGTCATCGGTACCGATGCCGATCTGCGGCTGATGGAGGCGATGGGGCTCGACCTGGCGCGCCCTGACTCCGGTTGCTGCGGGATGGCCGGCAGCTTCGGCTACGAACCCGGCGATCGCTACCGGGTGTCCATGGCCGCCGGTGAACGGGTGCTGCTTCCCGACGTCCGCGCCACCGACGAGGACACCCTGATCCTCGCCGACGGGTTCAGCTGCCGCACCCAGATCGCCGCCGGCACCGGACGCCAGGCCCTGCACCTGGCGCAGGTCCTCGCCGGCACGGCCACCGACGCATGACACAGCAAAACACCGGCCGGAGTCCACGCCGTCTCAGGCGCGACCGGCGCGGGCTGGGCTGGTTGCGCGAGCGCGTCGGCGTGATAGGCGTGCTGGTCGTGTTCACCGCCTTTTGTCCTTTGTGGACTGTACACTGCGGACGGTGAGCAGGACCATCAGCGCGACGTCGGGCGCGGCAGAATGAGGAACAGGACGCTGAGCAACACGCCGTACACCGACAATGTGATGGCCTGCCGCCTGGGATCGGACGTGAGCACCACCACGGTGCCGCCGATCGCGACCAGGCCCAGCATGACAAAGCTCAGCACGCGGCGAGCGAGCCGTCAATGTCGGAGAAGGTCCGAGGAAGTCGCCGCTCACTGGCCATAGGAAAAACGAAGATCAGCGAACAGCAGTTGGTTGAGCCGTCGCCGCAGGTGTCCGGTCTTGCTCTGGTCGGGGGCTTCGTCGGCGGCGAGCAAGGTAAACCTCAGTAAGGTCCCGCCGTCGCGCGAGGCCGTCAGCGCGAAACGTACCTGATCATTGGGCCGGCTTGGCCACAACGATGACCACACCACCTGGCTGGGCTTCTCGGCGGCCAGGACTCCGGGATCGACTTCGTCGGCCAGCAAGTGGAGCCACGGACGGGCTCCTGGCCGACGAGGCTCCACGAGTGAGTCCCAGACGGCAAACGGGGGTGCCGGCAGCGTGCGCGCCCGCGAACCGATCTCAATCACACGAGTAAAGTACGTCGATCCACCAACGAGTACACACTCAATTCCGAATGCCGCGCAGATTGCCGAGATCTTTTTCGGTGATCGGCTGCCCGACGGCGTTGCGCCGGCGAAGTACGACTGCCAGCTTTCCCACGCCCACCAGCCATGGAATCCGCCGTGGATGAACACGAGTGGATGTCCGGTTCGCCGCCGGGCCGCCGGCGACACTTCTCGCACGAACACGCCGTCGAGGTCATGGTCGATCACAGTAGGGCTGTCCACGGTGCCGTCCCCTAGCACATGGCACAACGCGAGGACGGCGCATCGCGCCGCCCTCGCGTTGTGGCCGGACCGTTCAGAGAGCAAAGCGTTCTTCGAGCCAGCGGCTGAACTGCTGGGCGGCGAGCTTGGTACCCGTCGGTGCACCTTTCGAGATCGAACCGCCGAAATGCGTGCCGGCGACGCGGACGTGTTTCTTGTCGTCCGCGCCGAGGGCTTTGTACATCTCCCGTGCGTCGGCGGGGAAGCAACCCTGGTCGCCGGTGAGTTCGACGAGCAATGCCGGGGAGTGGACGCCGACGGCATTCTGGACGAAGTTCGCCCGCGAGGTCGTCGCCGACCACGTCGACATCCAGGCTTGCGCCGTCGTGACCCGGCAGAAGCCGGGGAACCCGAAGTTCCCGAGATCCGGCCGGCTGCCGAACAAGGAACCGTACGGCCGGTCGTTCGGATCCATCGACAGGTCAACGGAACGCAGGTCGGCGTCTGTGCGGTGCACGACCATGATGTTGGCGGCCAGCCAGTGGCGCCGGTGATAATCGTCCTTTGTTGCCCGGTACCGCTCGCCGTGCTCGCGCGCGGTGGCCACGGCCGTCGCGGCGACGGCATCGATACGCCGCACGCGCTCGATCTGCGCCGCGCGATACCGTTCGACGAAGTCCGGCGAATAGCACGACGGCTCTGGCGCCGGCCGGAAGCCGTTGCCCAGGGCGTACGGGTCGAGGCCCGGGTCCGTCGACCACGGATCCGACTCGTCGGTGACGGACGGGTCGATCAGTCGCTGAAGCAACACACCCTGACCCGGGTGGGGCGCCACGAAAACCGCGCCGTCCGGGATCGGCATGTCGGCTGAACCGAGATCGACCTTGGTTCCGTCAGGGGCCGCAGTGTGACGATCTTCGGGTGCCAGGCGGGCCTGTTCCTGGTAGTACGCGTAAAGCGTCGCGCCACCAGAGTGCCCTAACGTCACGTGTGCTTCGAATCCCCGATCGCGCAACATCGCTTGCCCAGCCGCCACATCGAGCAGCGCCTGCTCGTGCAGGAGCCGCAGATCGTTGTTGACGGATCTCGTCCCCTGGACCCACACCGCGAACCCGCGCTCGAGGAGTTCGAACGCGAAGGGATGGTGGCTCGGGTCCTCACGCGGATGCACGATGCTGACCACCGTCCCGGCCCCGCCCTCGGGCGTTCGCAGCAGTCCCGCGACGAAGGCTCCGTCTGCCGTCCTGAGTCGCAGAGCCTCGGTCTGGAACGAAGTCATCACCGCACCGCCAGCCGTAGTGAGTCCTTGTCCCAGCCTTCGATGCGGAACCCGGACAGGCCGGCCACGCAGCTGTACCACACCGCGTGCCGGCAGCCGGTCGCCCGCCTGTCGATGGAGAATCCTTCGGCAGAGGCCAGCACGAAATACGGCCCGGAGCGATGGACCGAGACGTCGGCGTCCCGTTCGGCGACCTCGACCACGGGACGGTTTTCGGGAGTGGCGAGCACGAAGAGCGACGGCATCAGCGGCTGCCTTCCTCCGGGGCGGGGACGAGCAGCTCGTCCCAACGGTCGCCACGCTCGACGATGAGCTCGGCCTTGCGCGTGAGGAGCGCATCCAAGGACGGAGCCGGACCGGCGGCGATATCGACCAGAGCGTCGATCGTCAGTGCGGCGTCGATGTCCTCCTCGACCGTGACGGGACGCAGTGCACGGGTGATCTCCAGGATGTACCCGTTCGGATCGTGCGTGTAGATCGACTCGATCGTCTCGTGCTGAACGCGCATCTCGGTCGGCCATTCGCTCGCGTCGAGCCGGCGCTGGTATTCGTTGAGATCGTCCTCAGAACCCACGTGCAGGGCGAGGTGCCTCGAACCGATGAAGAACCCGGGCACGCTGTCGTCAAAGCGAGCGTAGGCGTCTCCCCGCCGGTCCGGGCCAGGCTGGTCCAGACCAAAGTAGTAGAAGAACGCGATGCGGTCGCTGTTACCGATGTCGAAGAAGAAGTGGATGAAGTCCGGGTGCTTCTCCGGTCCCCAGCCGGCGGCGCAGATCGAATGGACAACCGGGAAACCCAGGACGTCCCGGTAGAACTTGACTGTCCCGGCAGGATCGAACGTCGGGAATGCGGCGTGGTCGACGCCCTGGACGAGGTGCTTCATCGTGCGGACTCCAACTCGGCGCTGGTGTAGTGACGGTCCCCGGACGCCAGGAGACTTCCCGCGCCGGCGATGTTGGACGGGATACCCAGGCTCCGCAGGATGCTGAAGGCTCCTGCGGTGGCTGCGCTCAACACGGGCAGGCCGAACTCGTGTTCTACCTGCTGAATCAGGTCCAGCGATGGCATCTGGACGCACGCGGAGAGAACGAGTGCGTCCACGCCGGTGAGGTCGAGTGACCGAGCCGCTCCGATGACCCGGTCTCCGGGGATACAAGCGACTTCACGGTTGTCCTCGACACCGAGCGCACGGAAATCCGCCACTTCGACGCCCTCGTGCTCCAGGTATCGGACGACCTTTTCGGCCAGCGGATTCAGATAGGGTGTGACAACGGCGATGCGCTTCGCCCCCAGTACCTTGACGGCCTCGACCAGGGCACCGGCACTCGATCGCACAAGAGAGCGCGACTCGCCCGTCGCGAGCTGCTCGGCGATGAGGGCTTCAACGCGGTGGTGCTCGCCGGCTTCACCGGCCATCAAGGCGACGAGGCAGGCGTAGAGGATCACGTCGGGGCCAGTGTCGGCGACCTCGATGACGCAGCGCTCCCGCTGCACATTCATCGCCGCCAGTCCGGCGGGCGTGACCGCGGTCATCCGCATCCGTGAGGCGTGGAAGGTGAATTCCGTGCCCGGCTGGCGACGCAGCAGCGCCGGCAACTCGGTCTCCACCGTCACGTTGGAACTCGGGACGATCAGTCCCACTCTGTGCTGCACCATGTTTCTCCTCAGTGAGACGGGACGCGAACCGGCTGCCGGACACCTGTTGCCGCCGCGGCGAGGATCGAGTCCAGCAACCGATGACGGCGAACCGCATGGGCGAAGTCCGGGCCCACCCGTTCGCCGGTCCGAACGGCTTCGACGAAGTCGAGGTACATCGGGACAATGAACCTCGGCGGCCCGGTCGGCACATCTGCCGGCGAGGACGGCGACAGGACCCGGTGTTCGCCGGTCCCGTCGACATGGAGGACCTCGATCGTTCCACTGTGGACACCGGGGCTGGCGAAGATGCAGATGGCGCCGAGCTCCCCGCGCACGTCGAGCGTGAACCCCTTCGGGTCGTGCGCCAGCGCGCGCTGGACGTGGGCCGTCAGCACCGCGCCGTTCTCGAGGGTTCCCGTGATCGAGACCTCGTCGGGGCTCGTCGCCCGGATGGTCTCACCGGTTTCGACGACCGTGATATCCGGTAGCCGCGTCGCCACGGTCGCGGACAGCTCCGCGATCTCGCCGGCAACCGCGCACATGGTGTCGAGCGAGTGCCCAGCGGTGATCATCAGCACGTTCGCGCCATTGGCGGCATCGGCCTGATAGGTCTTCGACAATGGCAGCCGGAGGCCACCCAGCGCGTGGGAAGCGTGCACGCTGACGGACAGGAGCCTGCCGAGCTCACCCCGGGCGATCATGGCCGCCACCGCCCGGATCGGCGATGCTCGCGCGCCTTGAAGGCCGATCATCGTCGCCAGGCCGCGGTCGGTCGCGAGCCGTTGCAGCGCCGAAGCGGAGGAGGTGTCGGTCGTCAAAGGCCATTCGCAGTAGACGTGTTTGCCGGCCATGAGTGCCTGCTCCACCAGGTCGCGGTGGCTTGGTGCCCTGACGGCGATGGTCACCGCCTCGACGTCGGGATCTTTCAGCAGCAGCAGGGCGCCGGCATAGGCTCGCCGCGCGCCGTACGCCTCGCGGACGGCCTCGGCCGTTTCCGTGCGGGTCGTGGCGACGGCGACGAGGTCGATCTCGGCCAGGGCCTGCACCGCGGGCAGGTGGGCCCTTGATGCCCAGCCTGCTTCCGGATTCGCACCGATGACCCCAAGGCGGAGAGGTTCCGTCATTTTCCCTCCCGCTGCTCAGGTCGCGGCGATCTCGGCAACAACCTGCTGGGCCGCGAGGTAGCCGAAGGTCATCCCTGCGCCCAGGGTCGAGCCCGGGCCCGCGTAGGTGCCGGCCGGGCCGCCGTTCGAACAGTTGCCGGCGGCATAGAGTCCAGGGATGGGGTTGCCGTCTTGGGCAGCCAGCACCTCGGCACGCGCATTCACGCGGAGCCCTCCCCGGGTCGCCAAGGCGCCGGTCAGCACCTGGATGGCGTAGAACGGGCCTTTCTCCAGCGTTCCCAAGCAGGGATTCGGCCTGCATTCGGGGTCTCCCCAGGCGAGGTCCCACGGGTTGCCCCCGCGCTGGAACTCCTCGTCGACACCCGTTCTGGCGAATCCGTTGAACCGATCGATCGTGCCCCGCAGAACGCCTGGGTCCAGTCCGATTTGCCGCGCCAGGTCCTCAACCGTCTCGCCGACCTTCAGGAACTCGGCGGGCTGCCCGGCCTGCGGCAGTTTCCAAGCCAACAGCGCGTATCGCTCCACACCTTGCTGGTCGAAGATGAACCAGGCGGGGAAGTTCCGGGGTGCGGCTCCTACCCTGTTGCCGAAGTATTCGCCGGCGTCGTAGTAGTTCGTCGCCTCGTTCATGAACCGCCGGCCCATGCTGTTGACGATGAGCGTGTGCGGCAGGATCCGGTCTTCGCGGCTGCCGCCGGCGTTCACGACCCCGGCCTCGCCGCCGAGCTGCAGATGGGGCATCCACCACGCGTCACCGAGGCCGGCCAGCTGAGCCCCGATACCGGCGCCCATCAGGTGACCGTCTCCTTGGTTCGACTCGATGTCGCAGGTGAACTCCAGTGGCCGCGAAAGCCACATCCGCTTCAGTTCCTCGTTGTTGGTGAACCCGCCGGTGGCGATCAGCACGCCGTGGCGGACTTCGATTTCCGTCTCACCAACGCCAACACCCACCACCCGATTGCCCTGGACCACGAGCCGCGTCGCCGGGGTGCCGGTGAGGACGTGAACGCCATGGTTCAGGGCACCGCGAAGCAGGTGGGCGATGAGCCCCGTGCCGCGCCCGTACGCCTCTTCCTGTTCGTCGGCCGCGCCGAGGGAAAGCGCGTTGATCGCCCCCCATCCGCCTCCTCCCCCGGACTCGGGAACCGGGCGCATCAGGTGCATTTCCTTCGAGTAATAGTCGAGGGGATTGACGCGCCACCGCGATGCGGGTTCCTTGCGCAGCCTGGCACCCCACTCCCCCAGTTCGGCCAGCGGGATCCGGAGACTGTTCAAAGCCCGGCCACCATGTTTGGCGCCGGGAAGCCAGGGGCGGTAGTCGATCGTTCCGCCGATCGCGGGCCACGCCTCGAAGGCGACACCCCCTTGGTCCTCGAGAAGCTCGATCATCCTGGGACCGTGATCGACCAGTGCCACAATGTGTTCGTCGTCGCCCGTCGGCCCGGCACACGCGCGGAGATAGGCCAGCGCCTCCTCCCGGCTGTCCTCGACCCCGACTTCACCCATGTGCCGATTGCCGGGGATCCACACGCCACCACCGGACATCGAGGTGGTGCCACCGACAAGTCCGGACTTCTCCAGCACCAGGACATGCGCCCCGCCGATGGCAGCGACAAGGGCACCGGTCAGCCCTGACGCCCCGCTCCCGAGCACGATGAAGTCGTAGGGACCGGCGAGTTCTTCCACGGACTTGGGTGTGCTCATGGCTCCTGCCTTTCGAGAGGACGGAATTGCTCACGCAGCCGCATTTTGTCGACCTTCAAGGTCGGGGTCCTTGGCAACGCGGGCACGAGTTCAAGGCGCTCGGGCCACTTGAACTTGGCGACACCGAGCCTCGCGAAGTGCTCGAGGACGACCGAGAGCGTCAGCACCGAATCGGGCGACGAGGGCACGACGCACGCGCAGGCCCGTTCCCCCAACCGCTCGTCCGGCATGGCGACGACCGCGGCCTCCCCGATATCCGGGTGCCGCAGAAGTAGTTCTTCCACTTCCGCCGCGCTGATTTTCTCCCCGCCACGGCTGATGACATCCTTCATGCGTCCTTCGAAGGAGAGGCACCGGTGGCCCTCGACCGTCAGGACTCGCACCAAATCCCCGGTGTCGAGGAAGCCGTCGCCGTTCACCGCCACCGCGTTGTGTTGCCCCGCATCGAGATAACCGGCGATCGTCGACGGTCCGCGATAGAGCAGGCGTCCCGTCTCGCCGTCGGGGAGGTCCTCACCGGTCACGGCATCGACCACGCGGAACTCGTCGAGCCGGTTGTTGGGGTTGCCCACGGTGTCGCGCCGGGAAAGCTCCGGCGCGTCACGCTCGGAGGTCATATACGGCCCTTCGGCCATCCCCCAGTTCTGCCCGACCCACATGCCCAGGGACGAGCACCGGTCGAAGATTCGCGGTGGAAGTTTCGAGCCGGACCAGGCCACTGTCTTGAGCGTCTCCGACAGTTTCTCCCACCGCGGGTCGTCGATCCACGGAAGCATCGGGCCGCCGATCATCATGTCGGTGACACCGCTTTCGGTGAGGAAATCCAGCGATGACTCCGCGGGGCCGAAAGGCACCGCGACGAAACAACCGCCGACCGCGTGCGCACCGAACAACGCGTGCACCACGCCGGCGTTGTGCACGAACGGCATCGCATGCGCAACGACCGACCGATGGTCGCGCCGCAATGTCTTCGCGACATCCAGACCGTTGTTCCAGTACTCGGCGTGCAGCCGGGGAATGACTTTGGGGGTTCCCGTGGTGCCACCGGAAAGCTGGAGCACCGCGACCGATCGCGGATCGATCCGCGCCTGAATGTCGTCGACCGTGGCGCGAACGACCTCGTCCGGAATGGACAGACCCGCTTCGCCGATGCGGGGGAAACCCGGTGCCGCTTCACCAACACAGAGCCGGTGTTCGAGGGCCGGCAGGTACGAGGACGCCGCATGTGAGAGGCCGACGAGCTCGCCATTGCTGACGCTCGTGTCTACCAGATGGCCACGAGCACCGGCGACAGTCCCGATATGCCGCAGCTCGTGGGTCCGATGCGACGCCAACGTGGCGACCGGCACCGTCCCCGCCTTGAGCAGGGAGTAGAAGGCCAGCACCCCTTCGGCGGTGTTGCCGAGTTGCAGGAGGACCGCATCTCCGGGGCCGAGGCCGATTTCACGAAGCGCAGCCGCTACCTGATCGCTTCGCCGGTCAAGCTCGGCGTAGGTGTAGGACGTGTCGCGTCCGACGACGGCGAGGCGTGCCGGATAACGCTCCGCGATGCCGCGGAATCGCTGCGATACGGTGGCGTCAGTCCAGGCCCCCGCTTTGACGTAGGTTTCCGCCGCCGACGGGTCATGGCGTGGAAAACGTCCTTCCCACGGGTCGATCGACATAGCTGTCAGCCTCCTTGGGTCCACCAGTGCAGGGCGCGGCGCCGGAACAGATCCGAGATCCACAGCAGCAGCAACGCGCAAGCCGACAGGACGACGATAACGGCGAATGTCATGGTGGAATTGGCTTGCGTGGTCGCCGTAAGGATCAGCAGGCCCATGCCGGAGGTTCCGGTGAGAATCTCGCCCGTCACCACGGAGACGATCGCGAAACTGACGGCCACCGGAAGCGCGGAAAGCGTCCATGCCAAGGCGTACGGAAACCGGACCCGCCACATGACATCCCATCGTGTAGCGCCGAGGAGCCGCACGTTGTGCAGCACATGGGATTCGACAGTCCTGGCACCCTCGTACGCGTTGAAGAGCGCAACGAAGAACACGACCATGAAGGCGACGACGACCGATGTCAGCAATCCACTGCCGAACAACACGATCACGATCGGGATGAGCGCGACCCGCGGCACCGCGTTGAAGGCGACGACGAAGGGCCGCAACACCGCGCCGAGGACCTTGAAGCTGCCCAGAACCAGGCCCGCCAACCCGCCCGCACTCATCGCAAGGACCAGACCGATGGCCGAGGCCTCGAGCGTCGGCCACAGATAGTTCCAGACCGGCGGGACACCATTGCGGCCGAGCAGCAGGTCCACCAGGGTCTCCCCCAGCTGCGCGGGAGAACTGATGAAGTAGGGATCGAGAAGCTTCCACCGGGACAGACCACCGATCTGCGGAACGAACTGCCAAGCCGCCACGAAGGCGAGGGCCACGAAGAACTGCATCGCGGTCACGGTGATTTTCCCTCGTGCGCCGCTCTGCTGCCGGCCCGGCTTCCTCGTCTTCCCGTTGCGAGGATTGAGCCGCCGGGAAACGACGTCTGTGCCACCGAGTGTGTTGCTCATCGTCGCCCCGTCCCTTCGGGGTGGATGCTCGCCGGCTCCACGGTGTGCGACGCGTTGATCTGAAGGTGAAGATCACGCCAGAGACGGCTGTACAGATCGAGAAAGGCAGGGGTCTCCCGGAGAGACATCATGTCGCGCCCGGTCCCGAACGGAACCTCGTGCTCGCTGAAAACGAACGTGGGCCGGGGACCAAGGATGTAGACCTTGTCGCACATACTTGCGGCTTCGGCAAGGTCGTGCGTCACCAGGACGGTCGTGATACCGAGCTCGCGAACGATGGTGAAAACATCCTGATGAATCGTCACCCTGGTCGGTTCGTCGATCGCGGAGAACGGTTCGTCGAGCAACAAGACCTGCGGGAACGCCGCAACACTCGCCAGCACCGCGACACGGCGCCGCATGCCACCCGAGAGCTGGTACGGATACGCCTGCTCGAATCCGCCGAGATGGACCATGGAAATGAGTTCCCGGATTTTCTCGTCGGTGGCTCGCCGTGCGGCCCGCCCCTGGCCACCTCTGGCGCGGCCTTTCTTGAACGAGTAGTGCAGGCGAATGTTCTGCTCCACTGTCAACCAGGGCAGGACGGTGTCCTTCTGGAACATCATGCTCAGCAGGTGCCGGCCCGATTGATCCGGAACCACCTCCACGTCGCCGGCCTGAGCTTCGGCGAGGCCCGCGATGAGGCTCAGCAGTGTGCTCTTTCCGCATCCGCTGGGGCCGACGATGCCGACGCTTTCCCCGCGGCAGACGCTCAAATTGAGGTCCGCGATCACCTGCAATCCGCTCGGGTAGCGGTAGCTGACATTGCGGAACTCGACAGCGGCTCCGCCGGGAGCAGCGGTGACACCGCGTCCCGACTGGATCGAGTCTTCCGAGGTCGGATGCATCATGGCCGCCCGATGGCCGCGTCGTAGACGGACATGTCCACGACCTTGCCGTAGTCGAATCTGCCCGGGTCCTTGGCGAGGAAATCCAGCCCGCCCGACTCGTAGAACGACAGCGTGCTGGGCCAGACGTTCTGCGGGATGTACCCCCTGTTCGGGCTCAGGTTCGGCCTGGCCTGTTCGATCGTCAGGGCAAGGGCGTCCACGGATCCGATCGCCGAGAAACCTTTGTCGAACGCGATCAGGGTCTGGGCAATGTCCTTCGGCTGGGCGGCCAGGTAGTCGGTCAGGGCGTTGTTGTAGCCCTTCAGCAGCTTCTCGAAGGCTGGGCGTTTCTCGTTGAGCGTGCCGGGGAGTGCCGCGAAGACACCCTCGATCCCCAGGATCGGCCAATCGGCGGGCAGCTTGGCCTTGTCCACCGGATCGAAGACGACCCTCAACTGTCCTTTTTGGATTCCTGCCTGAAAATAGGCGATGCTTCCGACGGCACATTTGGTCCGTCCACCCACGACATTGGCCGTCAGTGCCGACACGTCTCCCGACAACTGGGTCAGCTCCCATTTCGTCTTGTACACCTTTTCCAGCTGCTTGGTCCACGCGTAGATGGCTTGACCGGCCGTTCCGGTGGACACGGTCTTGCAGTCCAGCGGGGACTTCACGGCTGGATCGGACGTGACGACGTAACCGCTGCCACCCGCCTCCGTGCCGTAAATGCTCACGACGGGTTTGCCCTGATTGATCGCCGCGAAGGAGGAACCTTGAGAGGTGTAGATGGTGTCGGACTTTCCGGCCACGAAGTTGGCCGGCATCCCTGCCCCATCCGCACTGATCGTCAAGTCCAGCCCCGCGTTCTGGAAGTAGCCCTTCGCCTTCGCCCAGTACAGGAGCGCGTAGGCAGGCCCGGGGTTCATGACGCCCACTCTGAGCTGCGAGACGGACTCGCCGGCTGCCCGGCTGCCGCCGGCGCTGCCGCAGGCCGCCAGCAGAACGCCGGCAAGGCCGAAGACCACGATCGGCGCGAATCGGTTGAGCGCGCCGCGTTTCGACCGCCGCTTCACATCGGTCCGCGCGTTCTGCTGCTCCATTGCATTTACTCCCTTACTGACACGTCGGCCTCGGTGACGACATCCGCTCGAGCTACATCTGCAGGAAGCCCGCATCGACCGGGACGGAGATACCCGTGACGTACCTCGTCTCGTCTGAGGCGAGCCACAGCACCGCATTCGCGATGTCTTCCGCCTCGAGCAGCTCGACGGGCAGCAGGTTCTGCATGTTGGCGCCACTCGATTCGTGGGCGAACAGTTCGCGGATGCCGTCGACCATGGGCGTCTGGGTGTTTCCGGGATGCACCGTGTTCACGCGAATCGAGTACTGCGCGAGTTCGATCGCCAGCGTTCGCATCAAGCCGACAACACCGTGCTTCGCGGCAGCGTAGGACGCCAACCGCGGCCAGCCCTTCAAACCGGCCAGCGAGCTCGTGATGATGATGGACCCGCCGTTGCCGGCCTCGATCATGGCCGGGATCGAAGCCTTGAGCGTCTTCCACACACCGGTGAGATTGATGCCGATGCTCTCGTCCCACGCCTCTTCGTCCAGCGCCCAGCCGTTCGTGGCGTAGTTCACGGTTCCGGCATTCGCACACACGATGTCCAGCCGGCCCAGTTCTCGGACGCCCGTGCCAACGATCTGGTTCAGCGCCTTGAGGTCCCGGACGTCGGCCTCGAAGGTCAGGATGCGGCGGCCGAGTTTCCCGACCTCGCGTGCGGTGACCGCCAAATCCTCGGGAGTCGCCAGGGGGTACTGAATGGTCGGGAGCGGCTGGCAAACATCGAAGGCGATGATGTCGGCGCCTTCCTTCGCGAGCCGAATCGCGTGCGCACGCCCTTGCCCGCGTGCGGCTCCGGAAATGAGGGCCACTTTGCCCTCGAGTCGAGTCATGAGCTTCCTTTCAGGTGTAGCTTCGCGTCACCATGGCCAAGATCCCTCGAGACCGATCGAGGTGTGCTGGCCTTTCTTGGCCGGACGATCCGACAGAATCGGAACGACATTGGGCACGGCTCGATGGAGCCGCGTGTCCGGATCGGTCGCCACGTCGATGAGGTAGGAACCCGGGGCATCGAGCGCGCGACGCACAGCAGCGGCCAAATCCTCCGGATGTTCGACCCGCTCGCCGTCGACCCCCATTCCGGCGGCCACGCCGACGAAGTCGGTCGGCGGCAGTTCGGTCCAGGCGGCCACTTCTTCCCGCATACCCAGGCTTGCCATGCCTGAACGGTTGGCCATCAGGCACCCGTTGTTGTCGATCACGATGATGACCTTGATGCCGTGGTGGGTCAGCGTGGCCAGTTCCATCAGGTCGTAGTAGAACCCGCCGTCACCGTGGAAGCTCACGACAGTCTTGTCCGGAAGCGCGAGCTTGGTGCCGATGGCAATGGGCAGGCTCGCGCCCAGCGACTGATATCTCGGTCCGTTGGGAACCGGCGGGCAATCGGCGCCGAAGTGGCGGCCACGGGAAATGAAGAAGGCATTGCTTCCCGAGTCGCCGATACAGATGGCGTCAGCCGGCAGTTCCGCATTGAGCACGTCGATCAGGTGCATTTGGGTCATCGGCTTTTCGGACCCGTCGTAGCGCGACCGGTAGGCCTCGTACCACGCCTGCTTTGCCGCGGCGACCATCGAGCGGCCCTCGGTGCGCTGACGCAGGTCTCGCTTTTGGGCCGCACTGTTCAGCTGCGCCAAGGCCGACCGTGCGTCAGCGACGAGGCCGATCGTCGGCTGGACGATCTTGCCGGGCTGACCGGGATCGATGTCGATATGGACGATCTTCGACGGCTTGTCCAGCGTCCAGGCGGCTGTGCTGATCTGCGAGAAGGACGTGCCGACCGCGATCCAGAGGTCGGCACGCTGGACGACTTCGTTCGCGGATGTCCAGCCGAAGGAACCGATGGGCCCGGCATACAGCGGATGGTCGTCGGACAGGACACCTCGCCCACCCCGTCCCGTCGAGACGACAGGCACACCGGTTTTCTCGGCGAGCTCCGCGAGCTGTGCCGTGCCATCGGCGAGATGGACGCCCGCGCCGGCGATGATCACCGGCCGCTCGCTCGAATTCAGCAGTTCGATGACGTCGTCGATACCCGCCGATGCCGCCTGGGGCGGCTCAGGCAGGACGAGAGGCTCGATCGCGGCGACGATCGGCTGCGTCATCACCTGGGAGTACACGTCGAGAACCGCCGCGCCGAAGCGTCCCGTGCTGGCCGCCGTGACGGCTTGCCGGACGGCCAGCGGCAAGTCATCGGCCGTGACCACGCGCCGGATGTACTTCGTGAGCGGCTTCATCGACGAGTACACCTCCTCGCCTTCCTGGAGGGCCTCCCGCATATCCAGAGCGCTGGCGAGGTTCGCGTCGATGACCAGCAGCGGGTTGGAGTCCTGTTTGGCCGCGTAGAGCGCGGGGACGGCGTGCAGGGTGCCCACGACGTGGAACAAGCACGCCGAGGAAGCACGCCGGCGCATGCGGTTGTATCCGTACGACATCCAGGCCGCGCTCAGCTCGGTGCGTGCCGAAATATTCGGGATTCCCGCGCTCAGGATCCCGTCCAGGATCTGATAGGCACCGCCCCCGGGGTAGCCGAAGACGAGTTCGACGCCGGCGTCGCGCAGCGCCACACCGATCGCTTCCCGCCCGTCCTGGGCAGCGGCGATCGTCTCCTGCACGTCCGTCACTTCGGTGTCCATTGCAGCCTTTCCCTTGCAGTGCCACATTTTCAGCCGCCGAGGGCGGCCCGAGGGTCCTGCCCCTGGGGGCGAAGAGTGAGTCGTTATCGGGACCAAGCGGCGCGCCGCCGCCACGTCCGATCCTAACGTTAGGTTCGGACTATAACCGCCATCACACCGCGATGCAAGAGCGGTCCGGCATCACCCAGGAGTGCCATAAGGAGTGGTCACAGCCGCATTGCGGCGTCGCCCGGTGCCACCGTCAGAGCACAGATAGCAACCCGTCAGGCGGGAGCACTCCGTGGAGAACTCGGTACCACAAGTCCGACATGGCGCGGCAAAGCTCGGCCTCCGATACCGCGCCCACCATCAGATCCGACCGTCGCGTACCCCACAGATACGCGCAGTGTTCGAGCATCGACCACAGCGCCTCGGCGACCCCCGCGGCATCGAGGTCATTTCCGCCGCGGTCCGCCTCCGCCTGGATCACGTGGTCTTCAATCAGCTTGACCACCGGCCGGCGGGTGCGACGCCAGTCGGCCGCGAACTCGCTGTCGAGCATCGACAACTGGAAAATGCCGTGCACGACGGCCCGGTTCTCCGTGTAAGTCCGCCACAGTGTGGTCACCAGGCGACTGATCCGCATCGACCCCGGCTCGTCAGGGAACCGGAGGCCTTGCAGGATGGTGTCGTTGAACTCCTCGGCCAGATGAAGCAGCAGATCTTCTTTGGTGTCGAAGTAGTTGTAGAACGCGCCGAGGGACATGCCGGCTTCCTCGGCGATGTCCCTGACTCCGGCCGTGAGGAAGCTCTTCTGCTCGAATACGTGCCGGCCGGCCGCGGCCCAGAGCTCCTTGCCCTCGGACCGGGCAGGTTTGCGTGCCTTTCTGGAGCGCTTGAGGGGAACATGGACGATCGGCTCGCGGGGCACGGCGTAAAACGCCCGATACCAGATCGCGGCGAGCACGGAAACCTCGTCGAAGCTCTCGGGCTGTCGATCAGGGCTGATCAGGTGACCCGAGGAGATGAATCGGTAATGCTCGTTCATGACGTCGATCAGAACGGGGGTCAGCTTCTGGTCGACGTCATTCGCGAAACCGTGCTCTCGGGCCCGGGCCAGGAAAATGCCGAAGACCTGGTGGCCGACCGCGCGCACTTTCTTTTCGATCCCGGCGAATCGCTCGTCCACCGTGGACAGCTGAAAGAGTGCGACCATGACCCCTTTGAAGGTCAGGTAGGTCTGCCAAAAGCCCGCCGCCGCCCGGACGAAAGCCGCGTGGTCGTACTCGTTCTCAGGGAGCGGAATACGTTCCAGCGCACGCGGGCCGGCGAAATCCACCAACCGCTCGCTCAGCAATTCCAGAATTGCGGCCTTGTTGTCGAAGTACTGATACACCGCGGCGGACGAACGACCCGCCTCTTTGGCGATGTCCTCGACGGTCGTACTGAAGTATCCCTGACTGGCAAAGAGTTTGTCCGCTGACCGGGTGATCTCGTCGATCGTCCGCTGCCCCCGGGCACTACGCACCCCGCGGACCCTGTCGCTGACCTCGCGAGGTTGCGAGAGTCGCTTAGTCATCGATACTGCCAGGCCCAGGGCGGCATTCGAGGTCGAGACCGTTCATTTGCCGCCTTTCCGGATCGTGCCTTTGCTGAGCGATGTTATACGAGCCCGAAGACCTTCTCGGCGTTGCCGCTGAAGATGGCCGCCTTCTCCGCGTCGGTGATCTCGAGCCGATCCATCGCGGCGACTTCGTCGGCCAGCGGACTCGGGTCCTGCGGGTAGTCGGCGGCGAACATGATGCGGTCAGCCGACAGCACATCGATGCAGAACGGAAGGGCTGCCGCGGAGTTCATCCCGGAGGTGGTCAGATAGATGTTGCGCCGGAAGTACTCGCTGGGGGGCATCTTCAGCCGCTGCTTCGGGTTGGACTGCGCATACGCCGCGTCGAGCCGCTCGAAGTAGAAGGGAATGCCTTCGCCGAGGTGGCCGACCACGAGGGTGAGCTCCGGGAAGATGTCGAAGACCCCGGACAGGATGACGCGCACCAGGTGGGTCGAGGCCTCCACGTTGTAACCCCAGATCGGGCCCATCATGCCGTACTGCGTGAAGGCCCGGACCAGTTGCGGGGAAGGCTGGCTCGGGTGGAGGTAGACCGGGACGCGCAGCGATTCCGCCGCCTCGAAGATCGGCCACATCTCGGGCTCGTCCAGGTAGATGCCGCGCTGGGGCCACTCGTCGCCCCGAGTGTGGGAGTGGATGACCGTGCCCCGCAGACCGAGTGACCGCACGGCACGCTCCAGCTCCACCGCCGCCGCCTCCGGATGCGAAGTCGGCAGCGAAGCCAGTCCCGCCAGTCGGCTCGGATAACGACGGACCGCGGCCGCAAGCTCGTCGTTGATGCCCCGGGCCTCCGCCACCGCGTGGGCCGGGTCCAGCATCTGGCTGCCCTGATACGACAGAACCAGGAGTTGCATGTCGAGCCGCGCCTCGTCCATCACAGCGATGCGCCCCTCGCCGAGGTCCATGTTGCGCGCCCAGCGTTCCTCCGTGATGCCCGGCAGGAAAACCTGGCTGAGGGCATCAGCCGTCCCCAGCTGCCGCGCCTCTTCCGAGGCATAAACCTGGCGTGCCAGATCGCTGGCCCGCTGCGTCAGATAGCCCTCTTCGACCGCGATCCTTCTCCCTGAATACATGCGAACTCCTCAACTGAACCGGTGTGGATTGCCGTGTAGTTCCAAGTGGTCACTGCCCGGCCTCGATGAAGGCGGCGATGTGCTCGCCCGTCATGATCGCCGTGGCGGCCGGGCCCCGCGAGGGAGTCGTCGGCCAGATCGAGGTGTCGCAGACGCGAAGGCCTTCGACGCCCTTGACACGTCCGAACTGGTCCACGACGGCCATGGGATCGGAATCGGGCCCCATCCGGCAGGTGGCGGCCTCGTGGGCACCGTGCGTGAGATGTGTCTTGACCCAGGCGTCGAGCAGCTGGGCGTCTCGCACGTCTTCCCGGTCCAGACCTATCGTTGCGGCGCCGATACCGCGCATCGACGGTGAATTGAACAGGTCGAAGAACGTGCGCACGAGCTCTCGGCCTCGTTTCACGTCATGCTGCGTCCGGAGGAAGTCGAAGTCGACGTTCGGTTCGTCCTCGGGATCGGCCGAGGCGAGCGTGACGCAGCCTCGAGAGTCCTCGTTCATGACGGCGAGCACGGCCGAGCCGAGCGCGTCGCCTGCCTCGACTGTCGTCCTCATGAACGGGAGGATCTCCAGGTCGTCGAGTCCTTTCGAGCCATCGGCAGACCAGTGGAGCACAGACGCCATGGCACCCCGGCCCGCAGGGCTCTCGATCGGGTTCCGCAGGGAGAACGGCGCGACAACGCCGGGGTGTGCGTGCAGTCCTCGTCCCACGCCCGGCAGGTCGGCCCGGACGTCAATCCCGTGCGCCGCAAGCTGTTCAGCCCTCCCGATCCCGGACAACAGGAGGAGCTGCGGCGACCGGAATGCGCCGCACGCGACGATGATCTCCTCGCCGTGGACGGTCGTCCGTGTGCCATCGAGGAGCAGTTCCGCGCCAGTTGCCCGGCCGCCTGACACCAGCAGCCGCACCACGTGCGCGTTGCCACGCACGTCGAAGTTCTCCCGGCCGAGACGGGGCAGCACATATCCGAGCGCGCTGCCGACACGTACTCCCCCGCCGATGTTGAGCGGAACCGGGCCGACTCCCGGTGCCTGATCGCCGTTCTTGTCGGCCTCTTCGGGAAAACCGTGCCCCAGACACGCTTCCCGGAAGGCGGCGATGAACTCCGGCGCCCGGTCCTCGGCCTCTCGGCGGACCGGGATCGGTCCGCCGGAGCCGTGCCACCGGTCATGGAAGTCCGCGTCGTTCTCGGATTTCGTGAAGGACGGCAAGACCTTGTCGTAGGACCATTCCGTGTTTCCCAGCTTCGCCCAGCCGTCGAAGTCGGCCCGCAAGCCCCGGATGAAGTAGGCGGCGTTGACCGAGCTCGTGCCGCCCAGGACCTTGCCCGTCCCGCTGTGCGCCGTCGATCCCGGCCGCAAGGTCGTGACCCGGCGCCAGACCCCGGGCTGTCCAGGCATGACGGCGGACTGACGTGGGTCGAGGAGCCGCTCCGGGAACTCGTCCTGGGATCCGTACGCTTCGCCGGCCTCCAGGAGGAGAACTGTCCGGGATGGATCGTCGCTGAGGCGGGAAGCGACGACTCCCCCGGCTGATCCCGAACCGACGACGATGACGTCGTAGTGTGGTTTCACCGCGATTCTCCGGGCGCGGTCTCCAGGGGCGGGATGTTGGCGTTGTGCCGGAAGACGTTCGCCGGGTCGTAGGCCGTCTTGATCCTGCGCAGCATCGCGAACTTCTCGGCCCCGTAGACCTTTTCCATGCTCGCCAGCTGTTCCTCGAACAGCATGTTGACGTAGGACGTCGCCATGTCGAGGTTCGGCTCGATATTCGCCCACGCCTGCCGCGTGTTCCCGACGATGCGCTTACGCTCCGCCTCGGTGGTGAAACCGACCTCGACGGCGAAATGCCAGCCGGCGTCCCGCCCGCTGTAGGCCGTGGCCATCTCAGGCACGTCGGACGCCGCGCCCCCGAGAGACGCGATCGAGTGGACCGATCGCAGTACCCGGTCGGACGCCACCCGCTGGTGGGAGTGCGTCGCCTCGATCATCGCGGCGAGCCCATCCCGGGTGAGTTTCCGGGTGTGTCCTGACTTCATGTACCAGCCGATGCCACGCTGCGAGAACTCGTCGAACTCGCGCTGGAGCTGGAGATAGCTCGAGACCTCGATGGTGTCGAGCACCGGATCGCCGAAACGTCGCAGCTCGCTGAGCGCCGCGCCGTCGGGCTGCCCCTGGTAGATCACCCTTACGCCCACGACGTTCCGCTCGTCCACGCCGTCCTGCCCGGGCATGGTCAATCCGGCCACGAGCCGAACGCTCAAGGCTCGGGGCCCCGCGTCGACGAAATCGCGCACACCCTCGAAGATCTCCAGCGCGCGATCGGCCGGGTAGAGCAGATGTCCCACACTCACCGGAGGCATCGGGGAACTGTCACATTCGAACTCCGTCACGACGCCGAAGTTCCCGCCACCGCCGCGCAGCGCCCAGAACAGGTCCGGATGGTTGTCCGCGTCGGCACGGATGATCGCTCCATCGGCGGTGACGACGGTGAATCCCGTGAGGTGATCACAGGTCATGCCGTGCGACCGCGTCAGGTACCCCATCCCGCCGCCGAGCGCCAGCCCGGCGAAGCCCGTATGGGACACGATGCCCGCGGGCACGACCCGGCCGCGCGCCACCGTTGCCGTGTCGACCGCACCCAGCAGAGCCCCGGCACCCACGCGGACCGTCGTTCCGTCCTCAGCGAAATCCACGTGGTTCATGCTCGAGACGTCGATGACCACGCCGCCCTCGCACACCGAATGCCCCGGGTAGCTGTGCCCGCCACTGCGCACCGCGATCATGAGCCCGGCCTCGCGGGCGTACCGAACGGCCAGCGCCACGTCTCCGGCCGACCGGCACATCGCGATCAGCGCCGGCCGGCGATCGATGTCCCCGTTCCAGATCCTTCGCAGCCGTTCGTACCCGGGATGGTCCGGACCGACGAGGTCGCCCTCGAAGTCGTCGATCAGTCGTCTCGCAAGCTGCCCAGCACTCACGTGCGCCCGCCTCCTTGAGCCAAAGGGATCAACGCTCCACCACGGACTCAGCCCTGCCGGGGGCGGGTGGACACGTGGCTCGCGATGGCGGAGAGATCCAGGTCCCCGCACCGTTGACCGAGCCTAACGTTAGGTTCACTGTAAGGCGACCGAAGCCCTCGTGACAACCCCCGGCGCGGCTCACGAAACTACTTCTGTGCTTGCCAAACGCCGCGGACACCCAGGTGATCGGTGGTGATCCCCGATTGCGCTGTGGGCTCGGTGGATGCTCCTATGACTGTCAGGCTGGGTTCGGGATGCCGTTGGCGGTGTCGAGGTCGGGCTTGAGGCAACGGCGGATTTCCTTGGTGGTGCGTCCTTCGGCGGCCCGGCGTTGGAGGTACTCGCGCGTGGTGGGCACGCCGATCGTGCGGGTGGTGGTGGCCATGTGCAGGGCACGGCTCACCGCGCCGGTCTCCGCCGCGGTTGAGGCGGTGGCGGACGGTATTTCCCAGTGAGCGGGGACGGGGTTGACCCCGGTGAGACAGGCGAACGCGGCCGTGGTGGGACCAGGAAGTCATGCAGACAGCTGCCGATTCCGGTCTTCTCGAGCAGTCCGGCGGCTGGGGTGGCGTGCACGAATACCGAGCTGGCCGGCGACCTGCACCGGGCCGAGGCGATGCCGCCGGCGCAACGCCACGATCTTGCGTACCACGTCCTGCGGCGTCTTGGCCGGGCTGCGGCGGTCGCGACCGGGACAACCTTGGCGAACCGCCGGTCGCGCGGGACTAGCTTGCCGCGAACATGCCGCGCAGATTGTCGAGATCTTTTTCGGTGATCGGCTGCCCGACGGCGTTGCACCAGACGACCGTCATGTGCAGCGCGGTGACGTCCGGGGAGGCAGGGAGGTTCCCGGTCCGGGCGAAGTGCAGGCCCATCGAAGCCAGCAGGTCCGCCAGCAGCTCGATGTTGGGCGCGCGGGAGACGAGTCCGTCCGGGCGCTCCTTGAGACCCCGCAGGATCGGCTCGACGTAGAGATGCCGGAGTCTCGACCTCAACGGCGCCGCGTCCTCTTCGAGCGCCACCACCTCCTCGACCAACAACCACAGACTGCGCTCGGGTGTGATCAGTGCGAGGAAGTCCCGGAGCCCCAACCAGATCGCATCGACCCTGGGTGCGGCGCGCCAGATCTCACGAGCATGCCGCCGGGCCTCCTCGGCCATGTCGTCGAGCAGGACCGACACCAGATGTCGCTTGTTCTCGAAATGAAGGTAGAACGTCCCGTGCGCCCGGCCCGCTCGCTGGGTGATCTGGGCGACCGAGGTGCGGGCGTAGCCGACTTCGCGCAGCAGTGAGCTCCCCGCCTCCAAGAGTGCCCGGCGGGTCTCTTCGTTTCGTTCTTTCTGCGTACGCGGCACCGGTCACCAGCCGTTGAGATGGACGACGGACTCGAGGTCGATCCGTCCGGCCGGCCGGAAATCGGTGCCTTTGGTGTACGCGACCGGAAGTAACACGCCCTGGCGCACCTGCGAGGGAATACCGAGGGCAGCCGCGACCTCATGCTCGTACTGGAGATGCAGGGTGGTCCAGGTTGTGCCCAGTCCGCGTGCTCGCAGCGCCAGCGCCAGACTCCACGCGGCCGGCAGCAGCGAACCCCACACGCCGGCCTGGTTGCCGTCCGGCAGTTCACCGGCTTCGATGGCTCCGATCACCAGGACCGGAACCTCGGCGAGGATCTCGCTGAGGTACGACGCACTGGACGCGACCCGGGCGGCTGTCGAGTCCGGCGGGTAGACCTGTGCCTGGCTGTAGGCGGAGTAGGCCTGCTGGTAGTACTTCGCGACGGTGGCTT
The DNA here is from genome assembly GCF_009707865.1 of Amycolatopsis pithecellobii. GTDB lineage: Bacteria > Actinomycetota > Actinomycetes > Mycobacteriales > Pseudonocardiaceae > Amycolatopsis_E > Amycolatopsis_E pithecellobii. The sequence goes on along the minus strand of NZ_WMBA01000003.1, from coordinate 39,311 downwards.
TGACCGCCGGGTCGGTGAGCACGATCCAATGCCAGCGCTGCCTGTTGCTCCCGGAAGGCGCTTGCAATGCCACCGCCAGCGCCTCGCGGACCACTTCGACCGGGACCGGCCGGCTCAGGTCCAGCCGTTTCCGTACCGCACGCGTGGTGGTGAGTAGTTCGTCCGGCGTGAGTGGCAGTAGGTCGGTCACGCTCTTCCTTTCCCCAAGCATTCAGTTCGTGATCTCGAGTATGACCGACGCCGATGCGGTCAAGCCCGGGACACCGAGTAACCCTCCTTCAGCCGATCCCACGTCGACGGGCTCATGCCTCGCTGCCGCAGCTCGACCTTCCGGACCTTCTGTGTAGCCGTCATGGGGAGGCTGGGCACGATGTCGACGTAACGCGGGACCGCGTAGTAAGGCATTCGCCCTTCGCAGTGGCGAAGAAGCGCGCTCGGATCAATCGATGCGCCCGGCGCGGGAACCACCGCGATGAGGATGTCGTAGTCACCGACCTCAGCCGGCACCGCCACCGCGGCGCACTGGCCCACGCTCGGGTGCGCGTTGAGCACCGCCTCGATTTCGCTCGACGAAATGTTCTCGCCGCGGACACGGATGGAATCGCCCATCCGGTCCCGGAAGTAGAGATTTCCGTCCTCGTCGATCATGCCCGCATCGCCGGTGTGGAACCACAGGTTTCGCCACGCTTTGACCGTCACCTCGGGACGTCGCCAGTATCCGCGCATGAAACCGAACGGCACCCGAGGGCGTATCAGGATCTCCCCTACCGTGCCGGCCGGCAGCGGGACGTCCGTGTCGGGGTCGGCGATGACGACCTCGAAATCGTCGACCGGGCGGCCACTGCTTCCCGGAACGAGCGGCTCGTCGTGGCGGCGGAAGGCGACCATGCCGGCGTCCGTCAAGCCGTATCCGTCGATGCACGTCACCCCGAACCGTCGTTCGAAGTCCCCGACGATCGTCGCCGGAGCGGGCACGGTTTGCAGGACTCGCAAGGGATTGTCGGCGTCGTCGTCGCGGACGGGTTGCCGGTGGACGAACTCGGTCATCACCCCGAGCATGTTCGATACCGTCGCGCCGACCGATCGCACCTGGTTCAGCCACTGTGAGGCGCTGAACTCCGGCCAGATCGAGATCCGGGCGCCGGCCATCAACGGCGCACCGATCTGCAGGATCTGGGCATTGCTGTGGAACAGTGGCATACAACAGAAAAAGACGTCATCGTGACCGGCGCCGGCGGCACGCAGGTAGTTGCGCGCCGCCACGCATCCCTGGCCGTAGGTGAACATGATTCCCTTGGCGGGACCGGTGGTTCCGGACGTGTAGAAGATCGCGCTCAGGTCACTGAACTCGGCTTTACGCAGACTCGCTATCGGGGCGGATGCGAGCACAGTGTCGTAGGCGACGACCGAAGCGTGACCGACCACGGCGGGGGCTTCTTCTCCGACTACCACAAGGGTGCGCAATCGCTTCGGCAACTCCACAGACGCCAAATGCGGCAAGGACGCCGCGTCAACGATCATCACGGATGCCTGTGAATCCTCGAGTATGTGTTCCAGGAAGACGCCACGAAGGAACGTATTGACCGGAACCTCGACGGCGCCCAGCGCGTTGCAGGCCAGCCAGGCATGAACGATTTCGAGTCCGTTGGGAAGCATCACCAGAACGGTGTCGCCCGCGGAGACTCCGAGTTCCCGCAGCCCGCCGGCAAGCCGGCGCGTTCGTTTGTGGAACTCCCCATACGTCTGGGCCGGCTCGTTCTTCCATTGGATGAAGGCGTTTTCGGGGGTCGTCGAAGCCCAATGGTCGAGCGCGCCGAGAACTGAAGCCTCGGTCAGGTCCACTCAAAGCCTCCTTGCGATGATGACCTGGAATGGCAGGGGTGCCGGTCACGGACCTCAGGCCGATTTGGCCGGCGTGGTCAAGCTCCCGCTCATCCCGATGCCGGCCCCGCCGTCGATCGGGACCACCGCGCCGGTCACGAACTTCAGCTGCGGTGACACGAGCGTCGCGACCAGATCGGCGAACTCGCGAGGCTCGCCGATGCGGCCCATCGGCAGCCCGCTCCCCAGCCCGGCCTTCGACAGTTCCGGTTGCCTGTCAAGCGTTTTGCCCAGCAGTGGGGTGTCGAAGAACCCGGACAACAGGGTGTTCACGGTGATGTCGTCCTTTCCGACCTCCAAGGCCAGGGTCTTGGCGTAGCCGATCACCGCGGACCACACCGCCACGGATGCGGCCATCCCGACGGCGGGGCGCTCAACGATGCCCGAGACCACGTTGAGGATGCTGCCACCCTCAGCCGTCATGTACGGCATCGTCGCCCGTACGGACCTGACCACGTAGAAGAAGTGGCGGGCGAGGGCTTGCGTCCACACCTCGTCGGTGAGCTCCGAGATCCGGCGGATCGGCGGTCCCCCGTCGTTGGTGACCAGAACGTGCACGGCCGGGCCGAACCGCTCGACCGTCGAGGCCGTGACCCGGTCGAGATCGGCGGCGTCCGAACAATCACCGGCCAGGCCCAGGACCCGCTTCTCCCCGTATTTGCCGGCAAGGCGTTCCGTGGCAGCGGCGATCTTCTCGGCGCGCCGCGCGAAGATCGTGACGAAAGCACCTTCACTCAGCAGACGATCGGCGATGGCATATCCCAAGCCATCGCTGCCGCCGCCGACAATGGCGACCTTGTCGGTCAGACCCAGGTCCATCACTCGACTCCCATCGAGGCAAGAAACGATTCGGCATTGCCCGAAAACACGCCGTCGAGCACGTCCGAGGCGAAGCCCTGTTCACGCCATTCGTTCACCAGACGTTCGTGGCCGAGCATCGGGTAGTCGGCCCCGAAGAACACTTTCTTGCGAAGTCGCTTGCCGATCTCGCGTTTGAGCTCGTCGGAGAAATAACGCGGAGACCACCCGTGCAGCTCCATCCACACGTTCGCCTTGTGCAGCGCGATGGCGATCATCTCCGACTGCCACGGCCACGCCACCCGAGCCGCGATCACATTCAGATCCGGGTACCGGGCCGCGATGCGGTCGACGTAGCGGGGGTGGCAGCCTTCGAGCGTGATGCCCATGCCCCCACGGGTTCCGGCGCCGGCTGCCGTCATCCCCACGAACATCAGCACCGGCCGATTGGCCTCGACGCACAGGTTCAGGCACGCCTCCCAGGCCGGCTCGTCCGGCAGGCCGGCTGCCGGAGAGAACGGGTGCACCGACAGCCCGACCAGCCCCGGCCCGTCACTCAGGCAGCGTTCGAACTCCTTGACATGTCCTGGCCGCGTCGGATCGATACCGATCCAGTTGCCGAGCACCACGTCGGGGTACTTGCGGGCGTAGTCGAACGCGTAGTCGTGCTGGTCCCGCACCGCACCCACATCCATTTTGTAGGTCTGCGCGAAATCGAGCATCACCTTGGCATTGGCCTGACGGAACTGAGCCGCCTGCTCCTCCTCACTGACAAAGCTCATCTCCCATTTGAAATAACCGCGCAGTGCCTCTCGGGCCTCCGGGGTCTCGTACGGGCTGCCCTTCCAGCCTTGCTCGGTACCCCAGTGAGAATGGAAATCCAGCAATCGGGGTGACAGTGCGCTCAACGCGGAGCACCTCTCTTCATAGGTTGACATGGGATGTGGCCGCCGTGCGGCGTAGCTCGACCTGTTCGGCGAGCTCACGCTTGAGGACCTTTCCCGTTGGTCCCAGCGGAAATGACTCGAACAGTTCGAGGTGCTGAGGAAGCTTGTACTTGGCTACCTCGGTCTTCATGAAAGTGATGAGGTCGTCCAGCGTGAGCCTGGCACCGGGTCGAGGTATCACACAGGCGCACACGTTTTCGCCGAAATAGTCGTCGCGAATACCGACCACCGCGACTTCCGCGACTTCCGGGTGTTTCGACAGCACTTCCTCGAGTTCCCGGGGCCAGATGTTGGCGCCGCCGTGGATGATCATGTCCTTGGACCGGCCCGATATGGTGAGCCTGCCGGCCGAATCGAAGTAACCGCGGTCCCCGGAGCGAAACCACCCGTCGGAGGTCCAGCTCTCCTGGTTTTTGGCCGGGTTGCGGTAATACCCCACCGTGATCGCCGGGCCCGTCTTCACAATTTCGCCCTCGGTGCCGGCAGGCACATCCCGATCGTCGGAATCGAGGATTCGCACGTGCATCCACGGATAGGGCCGGCCGACGGTGCCCACATCCTCATAGGGGTTTTCCTGGGAAGTGCAGGAGGTAAGACCGGATTCGAGCATGCCGTACAGGTCGACCACGGGGCAGCCCAGCCGCTCGTTGGCCTCTCTCAGCACCTTCATGGGTGTCGATGCCCCGCCGGTTTGCACGACACTCAAGGACGACAGATCCCGGTCGCCGAGGCTGTCCTCAGCCAGGATTGCGATCAGCGCGCTGGGTGCGGCCAGGAACGTCGTCACCTTGTACCGTTCCACGAGGTCCAGTGCGGCAGCTGCCTGGAACCTCTCCATCAGGACGGCGCGGGCCTGGGCAATCGCGGTCTGAATGATCACGAAGAAGCCGGCGTTCAATCCGACGGGCAGGAGCACGAGGAGGGTGGAATCGTCGTCAATTCCGCGCTCTTCGATCTCCCGCTGAATGGTGAACAAAGTGGTGTTCGCCGTGTGCATCACCGCCTTGGGTTCTCCGGTTGTGCCGGAGGTGAACGCGATGCGCATGACATCGTTGGCCTCGCTGGGCCGGTCCGGTGCCAGGTCGGCGGGGTCCAGGTCGCCGCGGAGCTGGTCGAGCGTGACCCACGTGCCTCGATCGAGCGCGGTCGGTGACTCGCCGGTGAGGACGGCGACGGTGTTGACCAGCTGCGGGAGGCGGGACCGGATGCCGTCGATCATCTCGGCGTAGTCGAAGCCCCGGAACCGGTCCGGCACGACCAAGGTGTGCGCCTCGGAGAACCGGAGGATGAACTCGATCTCGCGGGCCCGATAGTCCGGCGGGAACTGGCAGAACACGGCGCCCAATCGAACGACGGCGGCCAGCACGTAGACGAATTCCAGACGGTTCGGGAGTTGAACCGCGACGACATCTCCACGCCGGACTCCGCGGTGGGCGAGACCGGACGCCACCTCGCCGCTGATTTGCCACAGCTCGCCCCACGTGACCTCGGAGCGGTCGTCGATATAGGCAGTCTTGCCGGGAACTTCGCGGGCATTGCGCCTGAAGACATCGGCGAGGGTGGTGTCCGTCCAGTAGCCGGCGGCGGTGTATTTCTCGATCAACTCTGGCGTGAGGAGCGTGTCGGCGCGCGTGATGGCCATGAGGATCTCCCTTCAGTGCTTGCTTCGTTGCTCACACGAGGCTGCGGCGGGCTCGCCCATCGGTGCGCCTCCACTTACTGATGATGATGTCAGTATCTCGGAATCGCCAAGAGGTGTCAAACGGCGCCTGCGGGTCTCGCCGGCTTTTTCTTGACATCACCGCGGCTCGTGCTCATGCTCACGGCGTCCACTTGATGATAACGACGTCAGTAAGTGCGGCGAAAGGACAAGACCATTTACCCACTCCCCGCTCCCCGAAGAACGCGCGTCCTCGCAGCCGGAGCCCTGGCCGCGGTGACCGTGCTGGTCAGCGCGTGCAGCTCCAGCGATGGATCGAGCAACGGCACCGGCCCGGCGACGACTTCCGGCACCGCGACGCCCGGTGTGTCCACAATGGATCAGCTGTACCAGGGTCTCGGCGAAGCGCCACCGGCCGGCGGTCCCACTCCCCCGAAGAACAAGACGATCTGGTGGGTGTCGTGTGGCGAAAAGATTCCCGCCTGCTCGACACTGACGGCCGCTGGTCGTGAGGCCGCCGGCATGCTCGGGTGGACGTTCACGGTCGCCGACGGCAACCTGAACGCGAACGGCGGCTACCAGACCGCGATGCGCCAGGCGATCACGGCGAAGCCGGATGCGATCGTCGACTCCGCCATCGACTGCTCGCTCATCGAGCAGCCGTTGAAGGAAGCCCAAGCCGCCGGCATTCCGGTGATTGCCGCACTGGCGAACGACTGCGACAGCGCGATCGGCGGCAACGGCGGGTCGGCCCTCTTCTCCGGCCCGACGAAGTTCTCAGCCGGCGCTCCGACGGCCGGCGACTACATCACGGCAGCGGGCACCGCCGGTGCGGCGTACATCATCAACAAGACAGGCGGGCACGCGAAGATCATCGACGCGGTGATCCAGGCTCCGCTCGGCGGCGCGATCGACAATGGCTTCAAGTCCGAGATCAAGAAGTGCGCGGACTGTTCCATAGTCGGGTCTTTCACTTTCCAGCCGGCTGATACGACGGCCGGCGGCCCGTTCGGTCAAGCCCTACAGGCCGCGCTGGTCAAGAACCCGGACGCCAACGTCGTCTATCTGGCTCTCGACTCGGAGCTGCAGAACGGTGGCGGCGCCAGGATCGTGAAGCAGACCGGGCGCAACATCATGGTGGTCGGCGGGCAGGGGGCCGATCCGGCTGTCGTCGCCCTTGCGAAGAGCGGTGACATCTCGGCGCTGACCTCGGTGCAGTCACCCCAGTGGATCGGTTACGGCGCAATGGACACGGTGGTCCGGGTGCTGGCCAAGGTGCCCACGGTCAACCAGGGCATCGGGGCGATCGTCGTCGATGCGCACCACGGCATCGGCGCGAACAACACCGTTGCCTCGGCGCCGTACGACCTCAAGGCGGCCTATTCGAAGCTGTGGGGCCTCGGCGGGTAGCGGCTCGCATCAGATGGCAGAAGGAGGCAAAGGTGCCCGAAAATGCTGCCCTGGAGGTCCGGGGCCTGACCAAGTCCTTCCCCGGGGTGCAGGCGCTCAAGGGGGTCGACCTGTCGGTCGCCCGCGGTGAGATCCACGCACTGGCCGGCGGCAACGGCTCCGGCAAATCGACGCTCATCAAGATCATCACCGGCGTGCAGCACGGCGACGACGGAACCATTCAGTACGCGACCGGAAGCCCGCTGGCAGCCGCACACACCTCGCCGGAACTCGCCCACGCCGGTGGTGTGTACGTCGTCCACCAGGATTTCGGCCTGTTCCCCGCTATGACGGTCGCCGAGAATTTCGCGCTGGGCTTCGGATTTCCGACCGGACCGGCCGGCCGGGTGCGGTGGCGAACGGTGCGGAAGCGGGCCGCGGCGCTCATCGACAAGTTCGAGATCAGCACGACCCCCTCGTCGCTCGTTCGTGACACGCCGCGGGCGGTGCAGGCTCAGATCGCCATTGCCCGTGCCCTGCAAGCCGAGGACGAACAGGGCGGGCAGGGCCTGTTGATCCTGGACGAGCCGACGGCGGCTCTCCCGTCACACGAGGTCGAGTTGTTGTTCGCTTCGCTGCGGCGCCACGTCGCAGCGGGGCAAGCCGTGTTGTTCGTCAGCCACCGGCTGGATGAAATCCTGGATCTGGCCGACAACGTCACGGTGTTTCGTGATGGAACCGGAGTCGGCACGTACCGCACCCCGACTCTCTCCGAAGCGGCATTGGCCGAGTTGATCGCCGGCCGGCCGATCTCGCAGACCGCGGGCGAACGCGTTGATCGCCGGGCAAACCCCGTCCTGCTCGAACTCTCCGATGTCGTGGCGACACCGTTGCACTCGATCAATCTGACCGTCCGAAGTGGAGAAGTCGTCGGCGTGGCCGGACTGCTCGGTTCGGGGCGAAGCGAACTGTTGCGCTGCATCTACGGCGACCTCCCGATCGAATCGGGCACAGTAGTTCTCGATGGCGCTCCCGTCCGGTTCAGGCATCCACGAGACGCGATCGACGGCGGCATTGCGCTGGTGCCCGAAAGCCGCGCGAATTCCGTGTTCTACGACCTGCCTGTCTCGATGAATCTCGCGGTCGCGAGATTGCCGCAGTATTCGCGACGGATGTGGCTCAGCGAACGGCTCATGAGGCTGCGAGCCAGGCAGGATATCGCAACTTTCGGAGTGAAAGCAGCAAGCGAACGTCGCCCGGCCAACGTGCTGTCCGGCGGTAATCAACAGAAAGTCGTGCTCGGCCGCTGCCTTGGCCTGAACCCGAAGCTGCTCCTGCTCGACGAGCCGACGCAGGGTGTGGACGTGGGTGCCCGGCGCGAGATCTACGACATGGTCAGGAAGGCGACCGATGCGGGCATGGGAGTCGTCCTGGTGGCATCCGACATGGAAGAGCTGGCCCACAACTGCGACCGCGCGATCGTGCTGAGCGGTGGTCGCATCGTCGACGAACTCGCGGGGTCGCGGCTGACCGCACACGCCTTGGTGGCGGCGGCCTACAGCGGGGCGAGCCCGAGGAAGGCAGGCTAGAAGATGGCGGCTGCGACGAAGAATCGAGCAAGCGGGCACGGAAGAACGGCGCGGATCGTGACCCGCTCGACGGAACAGTTCGGATTGCCCGTCCTGTTCGCATTGATGGTTCTCTTCTTTGCGACGTATTCGATGAGCCGGCGTGCGTTCACCTCGAGCGAGAACATCAACAACATCCTGGCCGGGCAGTCGGTCACCGGCATCATCGCGCTGGGAATGGTCATTCCGTTGGCGGCCGGGTATTTCGACGTTTCGATCGCGGCGATTGCCGGCGTGACGAACGTGGCCGCGGGCAGCATCATCGTCGAACACGGGCAGTCGATCTGGACCGGAATGCTGGCCGCGCTGGTTTTGGGCGGACTGATCGGTGCGGTCAACGGCGTCCTGGTGGCCTACTTCAAGGTGAACGGCCTCATCGTCACCCTCGGCAGTTACACCGTCCTCGGCGGTGTGGTGACCTGGTATACGAAGGGCGCGAGCATCAGCGGCGTGCCGGGTTCGCTGGGCAACTGGGGATCAGAGAAGTGGCTCGGCATTCCCCGGCCATTCTGGTTGCTCGCCGTGGTGGGGCTGATCATCTGGTACGGACTGATGCACACCCCGTTCGGCCGCCAGTTCGAGGCGGTCGGCTCGAACGAAGCGGCGGCCCGGCTGGTGGGTATCCGCGTCGAACGGCTGGTGTTCTGCAGCTTCGTCCTGGCCGGCTTGATCGCCGGGATCGCGGGAATTCTGCTCACGTCACGCTCCGGTGGGGCTGATCCGACCGCGGGGCCGTCCTACCTCTTCCCCGCTCTCGCCGCCGTATTCCTGGGCGCGACCACGATCCGGCCGGGCAAGTACAACGTGTGGGGCACGATCCTCGGCATCTTCTTCGTCGCCGTCGGGGTCACCGGTTTCACGCTGATCGGCGCCGATGCGTGGGTGACGCCGGTGTTCGACGGCGGTGTCCTGATCGTGGCGGTGTTCATCTCGACCGTCGTGGGCCGCCGCCGCGCCGGCCACGCCGTGGCAGTGGTACCGAAACCGGACGAGCCGGTGCCGGTCAGCGAAGCGGACAGCGTGACCGCCGAAGCGTAGCGCCGAGGATGATCAGTTGACGCCTCGAGCGCTGCCGGCCCAGTAAGGTGCGCGAAGCGCTTTCTTGTCGACTTTGCCGTAAGTCGTGAGCGGCAAGGCCTCGACGAGGTCATAGCTCTTGGGCCGCTTATAGGCCGCGAGGTGCTCCCGGCAATGACTTTCCAGATCGACATCGGCAGCAGAGTCTCGAAGCACCACGACGGCGTGCACTCGCTCGCCCCACTCCTCATCCGGCACGCCGATCACGGCGGCTTGAGCGACCGAAGGGTGTAAGGACAGCGCCGCCTCGACCTCGATGCTGAACACGTTCATTCCGCCGCTGACCACCATGTCGGCCAGCCGGTCCACCAGGAAAAGGTATCCCTCGGCGTCGATCCTGCCGACGTCACCGGTCCTGAGCCACTCACCGTGAAAGCGATCCGCGAACGCCTCGGGATTCTTCCAGTATCCGACCATCACGTAGGGGCTGCGCAGGCACACCTCACCGATCTCGTCGTCACCGAGACGCCGGCCCTCGGGGTCTCGAACCGAGACCTCGCACATCGTCGACGGGCGGCCTGCCGACGCCAGGAGCTCAGGACGGTCGGCCGCCGTCACGTGATCGGACTTGCGCAGCAAAGTGGCGTACTGCGGGCATTCGGTCTGGGCGTACAACTGCTGCAAAACGGGTCCGAAGGATTCCAGCGCCCGGCGGAGAAGGCCCGGCGACATCGGGGCGGAGCCGTACTGGAAGGTCCGTATGCTCTTCGGGGACCAGCCAGAACCCTCGGTGAGATCAAGGATCCGCTTGAGCATCGTCGGCACACCGTAGGACCACGTGATCTGATGTTCTTCGACCAACGAGACCCACCGCGCCGCGTCGAACCCCGGCTCGATCCAGACGTGAGCGCCGGCCGATAACGCGCTCTCGGTGAAGAGACCAGCCGAATGCGGCAGCGGCGTCGTGAGCAACAACTTCGCATCGGCATCGATACCGGCATCGATCAGATGTGCCCAGAGATTGTGCATGATCGTGTCCTGGGAATGGATGATGCCTTTCGGCAGCCCGGTCGTCCCGCCGGACAGAAAAATGCCCGCCGGATCGGAGCCGGTCACCGGCGACTCCGGCGGCAGCGGAAGTTGCCTCACCTCGCTCGCCCATCCGCCGGCCAGCTCGATCACCGCGATGCCCTCGGGTACTCGCGGGCATCGCTCCCGGCCCGCCGCATCGAGGACGATGGCCGTGGGCTCGACGAACTCCAAGGCGCGCAACACTTCCGGCGCCGACATCATCATGTTGAGTGGGGTTTTGACCGCACCGCGGGAAAAGATCGCGAGATCGGCGGCCACATAGCCGATGTCGTTCCCGAGCAGCAGCACGACCCGATCTCCGATATCGACGCCGGCCTGCTCCAGCAAGCCCGAGACGTGCGCCACGACATGTCCCAGTTCGCGGTAGGTCCAGGTTTGCTCAGAAGTGCTCACCGCCGGCCGGTCGCCGTTGCAGGCGAGAGACCGCCGGAACGCGTTCCAAGGATTCATGGTCGTTTTCCCTCAGGTCGGGGTGTGTGTTTCATGGGGTGCTCGCCGTCGGGGCAGTCCCGACGTACTCGACCATCCGCAGGGCCAGATCCACGTACTGGCGGGCAATCGTCTCGGGCGTGTCCGGTCCGTCCTCGCGGAACCAGTAGACGGTGCCGACACACATCATGATCACCGCACGTCCCGAGACCCGGGAGGATTTCGTCGCGAAGATCCCTGCGTTGCGCCCCTCTTCGATGATCGCGATCAGCGAACGCTCGGCGAGGACGCGCTTCTCACGGGTCAGTACGGCCGCGTCGCCCTCGAGGCTCCGCTGCTCGCTGCGACCGAGAAAGGCCCAGTCACGTCGGCGCGTGTGGAACAGCACCAGGCACTCGACTGCTTGGGTGAAGCGACCGTAGGTGTCGTCGGCCTCGGCCACGGCGGCCTCGTAACGCCAGATCAAGTCGTCCAGCGAGCCGTTGAGAATCGTGACGAGCATGTCCTGCTTGCTGGCGTAGTGGTGGTAGACGCCCGGCACGGAGAGGTCCGCGCGGCGAGCGATGTCCCGCATCGTCGCGCCGTGGTAGCCGATGTCCATGAAGGCCTCGAGTGCGGCCTGCAGAGGGGCGTCGAACGGAGCGGGCTCGAAGACACGCCAGTCACCGCGCTTACGGGCCCGTCCACCGCCCGCGCTTCGCAGCTCCGACTCACCGAGGTGGCCGTCCACGAGCAGGACTTCCACCGGGACGTCGAGCACGGAGGCGATTTCGGTGAGCCGAACCGCACTGACGGTGGTATGGCCGTTCTCGACCGCACTCATCGTCGACGGCGACACCCCCAGATCGGCCGCGAGGTCGCGGAGAGTCACCCTCTGGTCGTTGCGCGCTCGACGGATCCGTTCCCCGATCGCGACTGCCAGCTCGTCCTGATCATGTGCGCGGTTTCGGCCTGCCCCCGGCATGTCGCACCTCCTTGACGTCAACTCACGACCCGCTGTTCGGCTAGATCAAACAACTTACACCATCGATCGGTGCCTGGGAGTACAGCCCCACCATCACCAGCAACCTGCAGAGCTGGGGCCATTTCCCAGCTTGTGATTGACACCACCTCGCACCGGCCTGCATACTGCGGAGGCTGAACCAGTCCGAACGATCGTTCTGTCTGAACAGATCGAAGCGAACGTCAGGGAGGCACCACCCCATGATTTACCACTCAATTCGTTTGTCCTTTAAGCCGGGAGTCTCGGCGGAAAAGACCAAGGCCGCTTTCGATCAGTGGCACAAGATGGCGAAGGAGATTCCGGCCGTGCAGTTTTACTGCATTGGGCGCGATATCGGTGGGGAGTATGAATACGGCGCGATGTTCGCACTGAAGGACATCGAAGGCTATAAAGAGTTCGTGATGCATCCCGCCGGCCGGGAGACGGACCTGGTCGGCCTGCCCCTGGTGCAGAACATCGTCTCGATGGATCTCACCGACGACCCGGATCCCGAAATCGCCGAAAAAATTCACGAGATCCACCGCGTCCGTTTCGAGCGCGATCCCGACGTCCTCGAGCTGGTCAACAACCTGTCCTACAGCGGCAGCGGTATCGGGCCTGCCTGAACCAACTTCGTTGAGCCATAAGGAAATGGTGACCAGCATGGCTATCGCATTCGTCACCGGGGCCGCTCGGCCACGGGGTATCGGTCGTGCCGTGGCGTTGCAGCTGGCGCGCAGCGGACACGACGTCGCGTGCCTGGATATCGCCCGTCCCTTGCCGGGCGGGGGCGGGCACGCCACAGCAACCGGAAGTGATCTCGACGAGGTCGTCGCGGAGATCAAGTCTCTGGGACGCCGCGCGCTGGCGCTGCGCGCCGACGTCTCCGATGAAGCGCAGGTCGAAGCCGCCGTGCAGACGGCAAGCGACGAGCTGGGACCGATCGGGCTCGTCGCCAACGTGGCGGGCGGCTCCGGATTCGGCTTCGGTATCGGCCCGCTCGTGAGCATCCCCGCCGACGAGTTCCGGCGGGTGCTCGAGGTCAACCTGATCGGGACCTGGCTGGTCTCGCGAGCCTGCGCCAACCGGATGATTTCCGCCGGGATCCGCGGGCGTATCTGCAACACCTCAAGTCAGGCTTCGAAAGCGGGCTTCGTGCACATGGGCGCGTACAGCGCCGCGAAGGCCGGCATCAACCTGCTCACCCAGGTGCTCGCGAAAGAGCTGGGGCCGCAAGGAATCTCGGTCAACGCCGTCTGTCCGGGGACGGTGGACACCGAGGCCACCCGCTTCGTCGCGCAGCACCTCACGGGCGGCCCGGAAGGAGTGCGCGAGTACATCGAACGCGAGATTCCCCTCAGGCGGATACAAACCCCTGAGGAGATCGCCTCCGCGATCGGCTGGCTGCTTTCCGAGGACGCGGCGGGCGTGACCGGTGAGGCCGTGAACGTCAGCGCCGGGCAAACGATGGTGTGACGCAGAGACACCCTTCGTCCACGAAATTAAGGACACTTCCATGGTCTCCAACAAAGACGTTGGATCAACTCGGTCTACCACCACTCAAGTCTCCCCGCAGCGGGCGAAAGCGGATCGGGTTCCGTTGCTCGTGGCGCTGCTGGTGAGCACGGCCGTCGCTTCCGATATTCAGAGCGTGTCGTTGTCTCCGATGGTGACGACCATAACCACCGACCTGTCGCTGAGCAGCAGCCAGGTCAGTTGGATATTGAACGCGTACCTGGTCGCGAGTGCGATCGGCGTCGGCCTTACCTCCCGGCTCGGAGACCTGATCGGGCACCGCAAGGTACTGCTGCCGATCCTCACGGTAGGTCTGCTCGGCGCCGTGATCGGGGCGTTCGCGAACGGTTTTCTCATGCTCGTGATCGCCCGGTGCCTGACGGGCTTGGCGATCGCCCCCGGACTGGGATGGGGTCTGCTGAGGGCCCGCGCGACCGCGAAACAGATCCAGTCGGCGGGGATGTCACTGGGGACGGCGATCGCGATCGCGACACCGCTCCTGCTCCTGCTCGGCGGGGTGCTGGTCACGCTCGGCGCGAACTGGCATGCCATCTTCTGGATCACTGCCGCCGCCTACGCCGCCATGTTCCTGCTCGCGCTGCCGGCGCCCGAGACGCCGGCAACCGTGCGTGCCCGGGTCAAGCTGGACTGGCCCGGCGCGATCGGACTCGGGATCTGGCTGGCCGCACTGCTGCTCGCGATCAGCGAGGGCGGTAGCGCGGGATGGGGGTCGCCCTACATCCTGACGTTGCTGGCCGTGTCCGTGGTCGTGTTCGCAGGCTGGCTGATCCAGCAGCGCCGGGCGCCGGCCCCCCTGATGGACTTCAGGAACATGGATGTGCGGCAGATGGTTTCCGGCTTCGTCGCCATTCTCGGCATGATCGCCGTGTCGTTCGGCCTCTACATCCTGGTACCGGTCATGCTGCAGGCACCGGTGGAGACCGGATACGGTCACCAGGCAGGCCTCTTGGCGTCCTCTCTGCCGCTGATCATGATGCTGCCCGGGTCACTCATCGCCGCGCCACTCGGCAAGGCTTTGCTGGTGCGGTGGGGCCCGCGGGTGCCGATGGTGGTCGGCGGGCTGGCGACCACGGTCGCGTTCCTCGGGCTGAGCCTTTTCCACGATGCACTGTGGCTGCCCTACCTGTGGGTGTTCATTTACGGGATCGGCGCCGTCACGTGTTACAACCTCGGCTGGTCGATGGTGGCCGCCGCCGCGCGAAAGGACAACACGTCCATCATGTTCGGCGTATCGAGCGCCGGGCAGGGCATCATCGCCTCGATAGTCAACGCCGTAATTCTGTCGGTCCTCAATCTGGGGTCGGGCACACTGCCAACCGCGTCGGTCATCGGCTGGCTGTTCGCCGGCGTCGCGATCGTCGCGCTGGTGTTCTTCGTCCTCTTCGGACTCTTCGTGGTCCCGAAGAAGCTCGAAGACCGGCACGCCGTCAGCTGAAACAAATCGAACACTTTGCCTGAACAGATCGGAAGACTCCATGGACAAAATCCAGCCAGAAACCCCCGTCATTGCCGATGGCATGCATATCGAATGGGACATCCCCATCGAAATGAGCGACGGAATCGTCTTGCGGGCCGATCTGTTCAGGCCGATCGGGGACGGCCGGTATCCGGTGATCCTGAGCATGGGACCTTATGGCAAAGGCTATCTCATCCAGGAAGGCTGGCCGTCCGCCTGGGAGCTGATGATCAAATACTATCCGGAGGTGGCCGAGGGATCGACCAACAAATACCAGAGCTGGGAAGTGGTCGATCCGGAGAAATGGGTACCGAAGGGCTATGCCTGTCTGCGCATCGACTCGCGCGGTTCCGGCCGGTCGCCGGGTTTCCTGGATTACTGGCAGCCTCGCGAGACCGAGGACGTCGCCGAATGCATCGAGTGGGCGGCGGTCCAGTCGTGGAGCACCGGCAACATCGGGATGAACGGCATCTCCTATTTCGCGGTCAATCAGTGGATGGTGGCCAAGCACAGCCCGCCGTCGCTGAAGGCATGCTGCATCTGGGAGGGTTTCTCCGACCTCTACCGCGAGGTCTGGTTCAACGGCGGAATCGCGAACGACTTCGGGCCGAACACCTTCGAGATGCAGGGCGCACGGCTGCAATATGGCCGTGGTGAGAACGGACCGCGCAATCCGGTAACGGGTCAGCTGGTCACCGGTGACGTCACTTTGTCCGAGGAAGAGCTCGCCGCCAACCGGTTCAATCCCAGTTCGTTGCAGCGTGACCATCCGTTCGACGACGAATACTATCGCGCGCGGACGGCCGATCTGTCGAAGATGACGGTGCCCTTCCTGAGCGCCGGAAACTGGGGCGGCCAGCCGCAGCACCCGCGCGGCAACGTGGAAGGTTTCGTGCGTGCACCGGCCGAGCAGAAATGGCTCGAGATGCACGGCTTCGAACATTGGACGAGCTTCTACACGGATGCCGGCATCGCTTTGCAGCAGCGGTTTTTCGACCACTTCCTCAAGGGTGCGGACAACGGCTGGGACAAAGAGCCCCGCGTGCAGCTCCACATCCGCCACCCGGGTGAGAAATTCGTGCTGCGGATGGAAAACGAATGGCCGATCGCGCGTACACAGTGGACGAAGTTCTACCTTGATCCCGACGGCATGGGCCTTTCGACGCAGGAGCCGTCCACGACGGAGGCGGTCAGCTTCGAGGCGCTGGGGGAAGGGCTGAACTTCACCACACCGCCGCTGGAAGAGCCACTGGAGATCACCGGCCAGGCCGCCGCGAAGATGGTGGTGTCGTCGACGACGACGGATGCCGATCTGTTCCTGGTCCTCCGGGTGTTCGATCCGCAGGGCAAGGAAGTGCTGTTCCGCGGTTCCATGGATCCCAAGACGCCGGTCGCGCAGGGCTGGCTGCGGGCCTCGATGCGCAAGCTCGATCCCGAACTCAGCACCCCCTACCGGCCACACCACACCATGGACGAGACACAGCCGCTCGAGCCCGGTGTGCCGGTCCCGCTGGACATCGAATTCCACCCGACGTCGATCGTGGTGCCGGTCGGCTATCGGCTCGTCTTCACCGTTCTCGGGCGCGATTTCGAGCATGGTGAGGAACAGAATTCCATGTCGAACGTCAAATTCTCGATGAAGGGGTGCGGCCCGTTCACGCATACGAACGAATTCTATCGTCCGAAGGAAATTTTCGGCGGTACGACGACGATTCATTTCGACGAGGGGTCGCGCCCTTACGTGCTGCTCCCCGTCATTCCGGCCGCATGAGGCGGTCGTCCCTCCGTCGAACTTCCTCGGTCCCGCTCATGGTGCTGGGTGGCGCACTGGTGGCATGCCAATCGCAGATCAACAGCCGGCTGGCCCATGGACTGGGCAGCGGCCTGCGGTCGGGTGCGCTGGCCGCGGTGATCAGTTTCGGCAGCGGATTGGTGCTGCTCAGCATCATCGTCACGCTGTCGCCGGCCGGACGCCGGGGCGCGCGCCAGTTGCGTGAAGGCCTGCGGACCCACCGGTTGCGGCCGGTCGAGCTCGTCGGTGGGCTGTGTGGCGCCTTCTTCGCAGCCTGTCAGGGCATCACCGTCGGCACGATCGGGGTGGCGCTGTTCATCGTCGCGTTCACGGCCGGACAGGCCGGGACCTCTCTTGCGGTCGACTATCTCGGCATCTCCCCGCACGGCAAGCAGGCGATCACCACGCCGCGGGTCGTCGCAGCGGCCTTTGCCGTGGTGGCGGTGTTCCTGACCGCCGCGGAACGTCTGGCGAGCGACGCAAGTCTGCTTGCCGCGTTCTTCACGGCACTGGCCCTGGTGGCCGGCAGCCTTTCCGCACTCCAGCAGGCGCTGAACGGCCGGGTTGCCGCCGCCGGCGGCCCGCTCGCCACCACCTGGAACAACTTCGTGGTCGGCTGCACCGCGTTGGCAGGATTCCTTGCGGTCAGTTTCATCGTGCATGGACGGATTGACGGACTCCCCCACACCTGGTGGCTCTATCTCGGCGGGCTGTGCGGGATGACCTTCATCTGGCTCGCCTCGTGGACGGTACGGATCCACGGGGTGCTCGTGCTCGGTCTGTGCACCATCGCGGGCCAGGTCATCACCGCCGAACTGATCGATGTCCTGGGCTCCGACTCGCACGTCGGCGTTCTCGGTGTCGTGGGCGGCGCGCTGACGATCGTCGGTGTCGTGATCGCGCTCCGCCTCCGGCCTCCGGACAAGCCGATTGAATTCACGACAGAACGTTCGATCGGGCTGGACGTACTTGACCGAACGAGCGGTCGGTGATTGTATGGCCATACTGAATCTGCGCCGACGACGTCTCAGTCTGATCAGGCGTCTCCGGTCTCGGAAAGGACCCTCGTGAAGCCCCTGTTGTCGTATGCCGCGTACCTGCCGGGCAACGTGCTCGAGCAGTCCACGCTTGCCGACGCGGTCGGCGGTCCCCCGGGGTCAGGGGGCCGCTCTGTCGCCGGCTACGACGAAGATGCGGTCACCATGGGTGTCGCCGCCGCCGGCCGGCTCACCGGCGTTCCGCGGGACGCTCCCCTGTTCTTCGCCACCGCGTCCCCACCGTTCATGGACAAGACCAATGCGACCGTCGTCCGTGCCGCGCTCGGCTGGGATGACGGGCGGCTGACCGTTGACGTTGCCGGGCTCCGCGGCGGTTTCGGCGCGCTGAGCGTGGCGGCGGCCATGGGCGGTATCGCCGTCATGGGCGACCATCGGAGCGGCCGTAGCGGTTCGGCGGACGAAGCCGACGGTGGTGACGCCGGAGCCGCTTTTGCCTTCGGTGACGGGCCGGACCCGGTGGCCACGGTGCTCGGTACTGCCTCGGTCTCGACCGAACTCATGGATGTGTGGCGCGCCCCGGGATCGGACTACGCCCAGGTGTGGGAGGAGCGCTTCTCCCAGCACGCCTTGTCCCGCGCGATTCACCGGGTGGTCTCCGAGGTCGGCAAGAGCAGCGGGGTTGTCGAGCCGCCGACCGTCACACTGGTGTCGACGCCGCAGCGCCGGTTCGCCCTTCGTAGCGCGAGTGCCATCGGCTCGAAGGACGAGTCCGGTGTGCTGGCGGCGCACCGGTCCCGCGTCGGGTACTGCGCAGCCGCCGACATCGGCGTCTTGCTGGCCCGTGCACTGGATTCGGCACGGTCGGGGGACACGATCCTGCTCGTCAACGCCGTCGGCAGTGTCGATGCGCTGCTGCTCAACGTCCTGCGAGACGGACCTGGCGACCGGCGATGGAGCGAGCAGCTGTCGGACCGGCGGTCGCTCAGCTACGTCGAGTTCCTCACCTGGAGTGGCCGGATCCAGCGCGAGCCGGCGCGCCGTCCGGACAAACCCGGGGTCGCCGCTCCCCCGGCAGCCCGCAACGCGGACTGGAAGTACGCCTTGACCGGCGGTCGTTGCACCGAGTGCGGCAAGGTCTATCTGCCGGCCCATCGCGTCTGCGGCGATTGCGGAGCAACCGACAGCCAGGTTCCCCATTCCGTCGCCGGTCGTCACGGCCGGATAGCGGCGATCAGCACTGACGCGGTCACGGACACGCCCGCGCCGCCCGCGGTCGCGGCCATGGTCGATTTCGAGGGGGGCGGGCGGTTGACGATGGAGATCGCCGACTCCAGCGGTGCCGGGACCGGGCTGGGAGATCTCGTCGAGCCGGTCTTCCGGCGCACCTACGAGGCCGCGGGCGTGCCCAACTACTTCTGGAAAGCACGTCGAGTGAATGGAGCCGCGCGATGAGCAAGGGTCTGCACGACAGGATCGCCGTCATCGGCATGGGCTGCACCAATTTCGGCGAGCTGTGGGACACCTCGGGCGACGATCTCGTGGTCGACGCGGCTCAGGCGGCATTGGCCTCGGTCCCCGGGCTGACGAAGGACGACATCGACGCCTACTGGTACTCGACGCTGGCGACCGGTCATGCGGGACTGCCGTTGGCCAAGGCGCTGAAGGTCGAGCGTCCGGTGACGCGGGTCGAGAACTTTTGCGCCAGCGGCTCGGACGCCTTCCGCAACGCGGCGTTCGCCGTGGCCGCCGGGGTTTACGACGTCGCGATGGCGGTCGGTGTCGAGAAGTTGAAGGACTCCGGATATTCCGGGCTGACCGTCGACAATCCGCCCAGCGACAACACGGTCCCCGAGGTCAGTGCCCCGGCCTCTTATGCGATGTTGCCCGATGCCTACAGCGATCACTATGCGGTCGACCCGGCGAAGTTGCGTCAGGCGATGACCCATATCGCGTGGAAGAACCACAGCAACGGGGCACGCAACAGCCGGGCTCAGTACACCTCTGTCGTGCCGAAGGAAACCATCGACAAGGCGCCCCGCGTCGCGGGGAATTTGAGCGTCTTCGACTGCTCGGGGGTCGCCGATGGCGGCGCCGCGGCGATCATCGTGCGCGCTGAGGATGCGTACAAGTACACCGACAAGCCGATGTTCCTCAAGGGAATGTCACTGCACGCCGGGTCCAGCGACGGCGCGGCCACCGCCGGCCGGCGTCACTCCAGTTTCCCCGAGGTTGCCGCCTGCGCGAAGGTCGCCTACAGCGAAGCGGGCGTGACCGATCCCGCCACGCAGATCTCGATGGCCGAGGTGCATGACTGCTTCACGCCCACGGAGCTGATCCTCATGGAGGATCTCGGGTTTTCCGAGCGAGGCAAGGCCTGGGAAGACATCCTGAACGGGCGTTACGATCTCGACGGGGACCTGCCGGTGAATCCCGATGGCGGACTCAAGTCGTTCGGCCATCCCGTGGGTGCCAGCGGGTTGCGGATGATGTTCGAGCTCTGGCTGCAGTTCCGTGGTGAGGCAGGCCCGCGGCAACTCGACAATCCGAGACTGGGACTCGCCCACAACATGGGTGGTCTCCCCGGGGAGTTCGTGAGCTTCATTGCGCTGTTCGGCCCGGAGCTGGATCGATGAGTGCTGAGATACGTGAGGTGCTCGTGGTGGGCGCCGGCCTGATGGGCAGCGGAATCGCCCAGGTCGCCGCACAGGGCGGGTTCCAGGTCACCCTCGTCGATACCGGGGAGGAAGTGCTCGCCCGCGGACTCGCCCGCATCGAGGACAGTCTGACCCGGTTGGTCCGTTCCGGTCGCCTCGGCGAGGTGGCCGCGGCGGATGCCCGAGCACGGATCGGGACGACGACCGACCTGGTGGAAGCGGCCCGGGGAGCCGACCTCGTCATCGAGGCGATCGTCGAAGATCTCGACGCCAAACAAGCCCTGTTCGCCAAGCTCGGCGACTCCTGCCGGCCCGATGTCGTGCTGGCCACCAACACCTCGCAGTTTCAGATCAGCAGGATCGCCGAGCCCTGTGAGCGACCGGAACGAGTCATCGGGGTTCACTTCTCGAACCCCCCACCGCTGATGACGCTCGTCGAAGTCATCCTCGGCGACCACACGAGCGAGGCGGCACTGGAGGTGACCAGGGAGTTCCTGGCGGCGTGCGATCGGGAGATCGTGTTGTGCCGCAAGGATGTCCCCGGTTTCATCTCGAACCGGCTCAGCACTGCCCTGTGCATGGAGGCGGCGCGCCTGGTCGATGAAGGCATCGCGACACCCGAGGATGTCGACAAGGTGGCCCGGCTCATGTACGGACACAAGATGGGACCGATCGCCACCCTCGACCTCGCGGGGCTCGACACCGCACTCAGAGTGTCCACCGCCCTCAGCGAGCACTACGGCGGAGACCGCTTCACCCCGCCGCCGATCTTGGCGCAGCTGGTCGAACAGAGTCGCTATGGCAACAAGTCGGGAGCCGGATTCTACGAAAACGGCTCTTCACAACTGGCGGTGTAGCTCAGCGGCGCTGTCCCCGGCCGGATCAGGCCACGGTGATGACCGTTCGCCCCGCGGCGTGGCCCGCTTCGCTGTAGGCGTGTGCGGCGGCCACGTCGGCCAGCGTGAACGTTTTCTCGACGGGAATGTGCAGGGCGCCCTTGGCATACAGCGCGGCGGCGCGGCGCAGTGCGGCGGCCTTGTCGCCGGGCTGGAAGGACACCTTGGCGCCCTGCTGGGTGGCGGTGAAGTCCGCAATGGACAGCACCCGCGACGGGTCGCCGGTGAGCGCGATGCAGTCCGCGATGACGCCCGAACCGGAGATGTCCAGGGCGGCGTCGATGCCGTCCGGCGCCAGCGCACGGACCCGGTCGGCGAATCCGTCGCCGTAGGTCGTCGGCACCGCGCCGAGGGCTCGGAGGTAGTCCTGGTTGGCGGCACTGGCCGTGCCGATGACGGTAATCCCCCGGTCGCCGGCGATCTGGATGACGGCGGTGCCCACTCCTCCCGAGGCGCCGCTGACGAACAGGGTCTGGCCTCGCTGGATGCCGACCTCGTCGAGGATGCGAAACGCCGTCTCCACCGGGATCGGATATCCGGCCGCTTCCTCGAAGGACAAGCCGTCCGGCATGCCGGCCCACGCCTCCAGCACGGCGTACTCGGCGAGGACTCCGGCGCCGAAGCCGAACACGGCGTCGCCGGCCTGGACGCCGGTCACGCCATCGCCCACCTCGTCGACGATGCCCGCCGCGTCGGATCCGGTGCCGGCGGGCATCGGCGGATCGAGCATCTCGCGTAGCTGCCCCGCACGGATCTTCCAGTCGATGCCGTTGACGCCCACCGCGCGGACCTTGATGCGGACCTGCCCGGCCTGCGGGTGCGGCTCATCGACGTCGAGGAGGGCGAGCACCTCCGGGGCGCCGTACCGCTCGAATCGGATCGCTTTCACGACATCCTTTCGTTGTGCGTCAACGAGGTCAGGTCCCGGTTCACGACCATGACCGCGTTCGGTGGGCGACCTCCGCGGCGTCCGGGGGCGCGGTCGGGTAGACATCGGCATCGAAGAACCGGCCGAAAGGCAGACTCGCCAGCGTCTCCGCGACCTCCTTCTCGTCGGCGGCGATCATCTCGATGAAGGTTGCCCGCCGGGCCGGGGAAACGTAGTGGGCGCCGATCTTCCCCTCCGCGCGCAGCACCTCCAGCTGCTTGTGCTCAGCATCTCGCAGCGCGGCGAATTCCGCGAGATCCGTATCGTCGCGGAGGATTCCGACCACCATGAACGTCTGTGCCGTGGCGGGATCCGGGTTCGTTGACATGTTCTTTCCTTTCGATAGTGGCAAGCGACGGCGGCTAGCCCTGAGATGATGTCTCGTGGTGACATCACTCTAGCGATGTCACATGGTGACGTCAACCGTGTTAGCGTGACGACACCATGAGACATCACTGGACGAGAGGCGAAGTCGATGAGTAGGCAGCAGCGCGCGCAGATCGACGCGATCATGCGCCGGCCACGGCCCGAGGCCCGGACCGTGGCGGAGATGCGGGCGGGGTTCGCGGCGAGCAGGGCGACGACGACCGTGCCGTCCGGGATCCGGACCACCGAGACAACGCTCGGCGGACGCCGGGCCCTGCTGGTCGAGCCTGCCGATCGGCAACGGCCGGGCACGATTTTGTACCTGCACGGTGGCGCCTGGGCACTCGGATCGCCGGAGACCTCGCTTGCCCTGACCGCGCACCTCGTGGTCCGGACCGGTATGCGGGCGCTCTCGCTGGACTACCGGCTCGCGCCCGAGAACCCGTTCCCGGCCGCGAACCACGACACGGTGGCCGCGTACCGGGCCCTGCTCGACAACGGCGAGAACCCGGCGGGAATCGCCGTCGTCGGCGACTCGGCCGGAGGCGGGCTGAGCGTCACGTCGCTGCTGGCGGCACGCGACGAAGGCCTGCCGATGCCGGCCGCCGTCGTCGCGTTTTCCGGGGGCTTCGACGCCACCCTCAGCGCGCCGAGCATGGATTCGAAGGCGGGCATCGATCCGCTGTTCACCCGCGAGAGCCTCGGCGCCGCGCTCCGGATGTATTGCGACGGCCAGGATCTGCGACAGCCGCTGTTGAGCCCCGCGATCTCCGCCGACTTCAGTGGGTTCCCCCCGATGCTGTTACAGGCCGGCACCAACGAGGTGCTGTTGGATGACTCGACCCGGCTGGCGAGCCGCGCGATCGGGGCGGGCGTGGACGTGATTCTCGATGTCACAGCGGACGTGCCGCACGCCTTCCAGAACTTCGCAGGCGTCTTGGACGAAGCCGGCCAGGCGCTGGATCTCGCGGCGTTCTTCCTCACCCGGCACGTCGTCGCCTGACGATCCGCCGGGGTTGCCACGGGTGGTCAGAACACCAGGAACCGGCCGCCGACGTCAGCGGCGAGGGCGGTCCTCAGCGTGGCGACGATGTCTTCGATGATCTGCGCCATCGTTGTGTCGTCGCCGGCGTCGAGCCAGCGCTCATATGCGGAGCGGACGAGGGCGCCGCCGACATCGGCGGCCAGATTGGCCGCGTCGGCATCGAAACCTCGCCGCAGCAGCGCCTCGGCGAAGGCGACCCTGGACGCCTCGTACTTGATCAGCTGACGCTCCATGAGCTCCGGATTGGCGGCGATGACGGCGTGACGCTGGCGATGCAAGTCACGGGGCCCCAGCGTGTCCCAGTCATAAGCTGCACTCGCCGACATGATCATCTGGAGGGGCATCAGGCTGCCGTCCGCGCGGGCGATCCCCTCGACCAGCGCCGTTTCGGGAAAGTCGGTCACCGAGGCCGAGAACAGAACTTCGCGCTTGTCCGAGAAATGCCGGAAGAACGTCCGCCTGGTCACCCCGGCACGTGCGGCGATCTCGTTGACGGTCGTTTTCTCGAATCCCTGCTCGGCGAAGAGCTCAAGAGCGGCCCGCTGCATGCGCTCCGTGCTGCCGGGTTCCCAGCGCGGCATGTCGTCAAGATACCCGGCCGGCGCAGCTGATGACACTCTGGTGACATCAGGCCCGCGGCCGGATGGCCGACAGGACGAGGTCGATCGCGCTACCCGTCACGGTTTGCAGCGTCCGGGACTTCTCCTGGTCGCGCACCCACCGGAAGATCACCCCCATGTAGACGTCGCTGAGGGTGCGTGCGGCCTCGGCGACGTCCACCCCCGGATCGACTTCTCCGCGTTTCTGGCCATCCCTGAGCAGGGGCGTCAAGTCCGTCAGGAGCTGTGACTCGTACCGGATGGGGCCGATCGCCGCGGTCCAGCCCAGCATCATCTGCCTGCTCAGCTCGGGCTCCGCCGCCACCATCCGGCTGATGAGCCGGAAGTAGGCGCGGACCCGTTCCGGTGCCTCGTCGTCCGCCGAGTCGGTGATCACTTCCACCGCGCGGTCGGCCATCCGCCGGGTCCACAGCATCGGGATATCGCCCTTGCTGGGGAAGTGGTTGAACGCGGTGCGGCGCGAGGTGCCTGCCCGCTCGGCGATGTCCGCCATCGTGGTGTCCTCGTAGCCACGCTCCACGAACAAGGCCGCCGCGGCCTCGTAAAGGAGGTCGCGGGTAGCCGGAGCGCGCCGGCCCGCTGCGCCCTGCTCTGTTGCGGTCACCGTCGCCCCCTTCCTGATGCTTGACACCACCTGCACCCGAGTGCAAGCATCCCTCGCATAGCCACTGTACTCGGGTGCAACGACTCGTCACAAGGGAGTGACCATGTCAAACATAACGTCCTCGATGCGGCCCAGTGACCTTGACCTCTACCAGCCGGAAGCGCTGCTCGATCCGTACCCGCACTACGCGAAACTGCGCGAGCTCGGACCGGCGGTCTTCGAGCCGGAGCGCGAAATCTGGCTGGTGCCCGGCTACGCCGAGGCGTCCGGTGTGCTGCGCAACCACAAGGAGTTCGTCTCCGGCGACGGCGTCACTTACGAGGGCGTCGGCGACCGGCTCGAACGGTATCCGCTGATCGAAAACGACCCGCCGGTGCACACCCGCATCCGCCGGGCGGTCCAGCCGGCGTTCACCAAGGGCCCGATCGAACAGCTGCGGCCCGGCGTCGAGTCCGCGGCGAAGTCGATCGCCGAGAAAGCAGCCGCGCTCGGTGAGATCGACGCCGTCCAGATGGTGGCCCAGCCGATGCCCGACCGGGCCATGGAACTGCTGACCGGGCTGACCCCACCGAGCCCTCAGAAGCTGGCCGACTGGAGCGACGCGGTCGTTCGCGCCCAAGAACCGGCGGCCAGCCCGCGCCACTCCGAGCTTCTCATCGAAGCACTGAACTGGCTGACCGAAGTGGGTGTCCCGGGCCTGCCTGCGCACTGCCTCGGCCGGCTGATCACGGAGTCCGGTGGCGCGAACGGGGGGCTCGAAGCCGACGGCCCGGAGCGGCTGATGACGCTCGCCTCGATCTGGCTGGCGGGTATCGACTCCACCGGCGCGATGCTGGGCAACGCCATCGACGCCTTCATCGAGCACCCCGATCAGTGGGAGCTGCTGCGTGCCCGTCCGGATCTGATCCCGAACGCGGTCGAGGAGCTGCTGCGCTTCGAGGCTCCGTTCCGGGTCTTCTACCGCCGCACGCGCACTGAGGCCGAGATCGGCGGGGTCAGGATCCCGGCCGGTGCCACGGTGTGCGCCATACTCGCCTCGGCGAACCGCGATCCCCGGCAGTTCCCCGACCCGGACCGGCTGGACGTGACCCGGGAGAACGCCCGCACACACCTGTCGTTCGGGACGTCGATCCACCTGTGCCTCGGCTCGCCGCTGGCGCGGCTGGAAGCCACGTCGATCCTGACTGAGCTCACCCGCCGGGTGCTGCGGTTCGAGCGCACCGGCGAACCCGTGCGCAGCGCCAGCCAGAGCATGCGCAAGTTCGATTCGTTGCCGGTGCGGCTGGTCCCGGCGTCGGGAGCGGCGTGATGAGCGGCTACTCGAAAGGACCCCACGACCTCGGCGGCGACTGCCACGCGTGGCTGCTGCCGCAGGGCGGCTGGGGCGAAAGCAACAGCGGGCTGGTGCGCGGCGCGGGGGTGTCACTCCTGGTGGACACGCTCTACGACCTCCCCCACACCGCGGAGATGCTCGAGGCATACCGCCCGCTGACCGCGAACCACCCGATCCGGACCCTGGTCAACACCCACTCCGACGGTGATCACTGGTTCGGCAACCAGCTGGTCGCCGGGCCCGGGGTGGAGATCGTCGCGTCGGAAGCGGCGACGGAGCTGATGACCCCGGCCGCGGTGTCCGAGATGGCGGCTCTGCACGACCGCGACGGCGAGGTCGGCGAGTTCATCCGCTCCGTCGGAGGCCGCTTCGACCTGTCCGGGATCACCGCCACCCCGCCCACCCGGACCTTCACCGGCGAGCTGGATCTCGACGTCGGCGGGCGGCAGGTGCGGCTCATTCAGGTGGGCCCGGCGCACACTCCCGGCGACGTGCTCGTCTATGTGCCGGACGCGAAGGTGGTCTATACCGGGGACATCCTCTTCATCGGCGGCGCCCCGCTGGTGTGGGCGGGGCCGGTCTCGCGGTGTATCGCCGCCTGCGAGCGGATTCTCGACCTCGAACTCACCGCCATCGTGCCCGGTCACGGCCCGCTCACCGACAAGGACGGCGTCCGGCAGGTCCGGGACTACCTCGCGTTCGTCGCGCTAGAGGCGACCAAGCGGTTCAAGGAAGGCCTCACCGTCGAGGAAGCCGTCGCGTCGATGGACCTCGGCCGGTTCGCGGCGATGTCCGAGCAGGGACGAATCGCGGCCAATGTGCTCAACGTTTACGAGGAACTCGACCCGAGCAGGCCTCGCTCGGACCGGCTCGAACAGTTCAGCCGGATCGCCGCTTTCGAACTCGGAGGGACCGCATGAAGATCGCCCGTATCGGGATCGGCGACGCCACCAGGGTGGGCATCGTCGACGGTGACCGGGTCCAGCCGCTCGCCGCGGAGACCGACCTGTCCGAGCTGCTCGCCGCGATCCCGGCACAACGCGCGGAGCTCGTCGAACGGACCAAGGACGGCGAGCCACGCCCACTGTCCGAGGTGCGGCTGCTCGCGCCCGTGCAGCCGAGGACGCTGCGGGACTTTCTCACGTTCGAGGAGCACCTGGAAGGAAGCCTCAAGGTGATGGGCGCGGCGGCGCCCCATCCCGCCTGGTACGACCAGCCCCTGTTCTACTTCACCAACACCAACGCAGTGCTCGGCCCGGACGATCCGGTCGCGGTGCCGCCGGGGAGCCGGAAGCTGGATTTCGAGCTCGAGCTGGCCGCCGTCATCGGGAAGCCGGGAAAGGACCTGAGTCCCGAGCAGGCGGCCGAGCACATCGCCGGGTACACGCTTTTCAACGACTGGTCCGCGCGGGATCTCCAGGCCATCGCGGCCCCGGTCGGCATGGGAGCGGTGAAGGGCAAGGACTTCGCCAACACCCTCGGGCCGTGGATCGTCACCGCCGACGAACTGGCGCCCTACCGTCGCGACGACCGGCTGGCGCTGGACATGCACGCGGAGATCAACGGCGTCGCGCTACCCGCCGGCGGGGACACCTCGGCCAACATGGCGTGGTCCTTCGAGGAGATGGTCGCGTTCGCCTCGCGGGGCGCCGAGCTGCTACCCGGCGACGTGCTCGCCTCGGGGACCTGTGGTGCCGGCTGTCTGCTCGAGTACTGGGGCCGGACCGGCACCGAGGAGCCCCCGCCGCTACGGCCGGGTGACGTCGTGACGCTGGTCGTCGAGGGCATCGGTTCGGTGTCGAACCGGATCGTGGCCGGGGCCGGGCCGGTGGCCGTGCCGAAGGCCCGGGTGGGACAGCGCCGGCGACCGCGCCCGTGGAGCACCACATGATCAACGATGTCTGGGCACCGACGGCCAAGGCGACGATCACCGAGTTCGCCCGGGCCGTTGGCCGGCCGGCCGCCTCCTATGAGGAGCTGTGGCGGTGGTCGGTCGCGGAGACCGCGGAGTTCTGGAGCGCCGTGGCCGGGTTCTGCGAAATGGCGTGGGACACGCCGCCCGATGCGGTCACCGATGGTGCGCCCATGCCGGAAACTCGCTGGTTCCCGGGCGGACGCCTCAACTACGCCGCCCAGGTCTTCCGGACCCCGCGCACCGGCGCGGCTGTCGTGGGCCATGACGAAACCGGGATCAGCCAGACCCTGACCTGGGTGGAGTTGGAGGCGCAGGTGGCCGGCCTCGCCGCCACCCTCGCCGGGCTGGGGGTCCGGGCAGGCGATCGGGTGGTGGGATATCTGCCCGATCGCCCCGAGGCGATCGTGGCGTTCCTGGCCACGGCGAGCCTGGGGGCGGTGTGGGCCGGCTGCGGCACCGACCTCGCGGGGGACGCCGCCATCGCCCGCCTCGCCCAGCTCGCGCCGGCCGTGCTCGTCGCCGCCTCGGGCCATCACCATCGAGGGCACTGGATCGACCGCACCGGCGATGTGGTTGCTCTGCGCGAGGGATTGCCGGATCTGCGGGCGACCGTGCTCGTCGGCGACGGTCATCTGACGGACGGAATCGCGTGGGCGCAGGCCGTGTCGTTGCCCGCAGGTCGGGTGGCGCCGGTTCCGGTGCCCGCGGAGCATCCGTTGTGGGTGCTGTTCACCTCGGGTACGACCGGCCCGCCGAAGGGCATCGTGCATGGTCACGCCGGGGTCGTCATCGAGCATCTCAAGACCCTGAGCCTGCATCTGGACCTTGAGGCAGGTGATCAGTTCTTCTGGTATACGACGCTGAACTGGATGATGTGGAACATCCGCGCGGGTGGGCTGCTCCGCGGAGCCACCGTGCACTGCTTCGACGGGGCTCCGGTCGCGGGCGCCCTCTGGCAGGTCGCCGAGCGTGGCCGGGTGACCCACTTCGGAATCAGCCCCGGCTATCTGAGCGCGTCCCGCGATGCGGGGCTGCATCCGGCCGAAGACTTCGACCTCGCGGCCCTGCGCGTGGTCGGGTGCACGGGATCCGTGCTGACCGCCCCGTTGCACCGGTGGGTGGCCGGGGAACTCGGGCCGGAGGTCCTGGTCGGTTCCACCACCGGCGGGACGGACGTGGTCAGCGGGTTCGCCGGCTCCGTGCCCACGGTGCCGATCCGGGCCGGGGAAATCGCCGTCCGCTGTCTGGGGGTGGATTTCCACGCCTGGTCGCCGGAACGGGAGCCGCTGATCGACGAGGTGGGTGAGCTGGTCGTCACCTCGCCGATGCCGTCGATGCCGCTCGGCTTCCGGGACGACCCGGACGGCAGCCGCTATCGCGGCGCTTACTTCGAGGAGTTCCCCGCAGTGTGGCGGCACGGCGACTGGGTCACCGTGACCGGCCGTGGATCGGTGATCGTGCACGGCCGCTCCGACGCCACCCTCAACCGGCACGGCATCCGCATGGGCAGCGCCGACATCTGCCAGGCAGCCGAAGATCTGCCCGAGATCAGTGAGGCGCTGGTGGTCGGTATCGAGGAACCCGACGGCGGCTACTGGATGCCGATGTTCGTCACCCTCACCGGCGGACGGCACCTCGACGAGGAGCTCGCCACCGCGGTCCGGGCCGCGGTGCGTGACCGGGTCTCGCCGCGACATGTCCCCGACGAGGTGATCCAGGCACCGGGAATTCCGCACACCCGCACGGGCAAGAAGCTCGAGGTCCCGGTCAAGAACATCCTGCGGGGCTTCACCGGGGCGGTGGGGAAGGACGCCGTCGACCGGCCCGAACTCCTGGAGTTCTACCGGCGGACCGGCGAGGACCGTCGCCGAACGAGATGAGGAAAGCCATGCCCACCACCGAGACCTTCGAACTGGTCGTGCTCGGCAAGGAGACCGTGGCCGACGACGTCGTCCGGCTCACCCTGGGCCGCCCTGACCGTGGCGAGCTCCCGGTGTGGCAGCCCGGCGCGCACCTCGATCTGCACCTGGGCGAGCCTCCCGTGATCAGGCAGTACTCGCTGTGCTCGTCCCCCACCCGGCGCGACCACTACCAGGTGGCGGTGCTTCGTGAGCCGGACAGCCGCGGCGGATCTGCGTATGTCCACAATAGACTGTCACGCGGGGATACCCTCCAGGTGAGCTTGCCGCGCAACAACTTCGGGCAGATCGGGGCGAAGCGCTACGTGTTCGTGGCGGGTGGTATCGGCATCACCCCGATACTCCCGATGATCGAGGCCGCCCAGCGGGCGGGTGCGGACTGGACACTGCTCTACGGCGGGCGCACCGCCGCGTCGATGGCGTTCACGACAGAACTCCTGGCGGCCGGGCAACAGCGGGTGTGCCTGCGCCCGCAGGACGAGTACGGCCTGCTCGACCTGGCGGGCCTGCTCGCCGAGCCCACCCCGGACACCGCCGTCTACTGTTGCGGCCCCGAACCACTGCTGAGGGCCGTGGAGGCGCACTGTGCCTCCTGGCCGGCGGGGTCACTCCAGGTGGAGAGGTTCTCCCCGGCGGACGAGACGCTCGACGGCCCGACCACCGAGTTCGACGTGGAATTCGCCCAGTCCGGCGTGACGCTCACGATCCCGGCCGACCGGTCGATCATCGAGATCGCGGACGAGGCGGGGATCCCGGTGATCTACAACTGCGAAGAAGGCACCTGCGGGGTTTGCGAGACGCCCGTCCTCGACGGCGAGCCGGACCACCGCGACTCGGTACTGACCGAGCAGGAACGCCAGTCGGGCTCTTGCATGATGATCTGCGTGTCACGTGCGCGCTCGGCCCGGCTGGTCCTCGATGCGTAGGAATCCCTTGTCCGCACAACGAATGAAGGAGCCCGTCATGGTCAGCAAGATCCCGCCCGCCGAGCGCGAGGCCCTGCTCGCGTCACCCCTCATCGGTGTGCTGAGCGTGGCCGCCGAACCCGGCCGCGCCCCGCTCACCACCCCGATCTGGCACCGCTACACCCCCGGTGGCGAGGTCACCGTGGAAACCTCGCCGAACACTCGTAAGTTCAAGCTGATCGAAGCCGCCGGCCGGTTCGCGCTGTGCGTGCAGGACCGGGCCACCATCCGGTACGTGACCGTCGAGGGCCCGGTCACCGGCATGCACCCGATCACCGAAGAGGAACGGCTGGCGATGGCGCGGAACTACCTGCCGGAGGAAGCCGCGATCGCGTATCTCAAGGCCACCCCGCGGCAAAGCGCCAACATCGTCATCACCATGCGCCCGGAACGCTGGAACACCGCCGACTACAGCGATGTGGTGAGCGGGGAACCTTCCTGATCCCGGCGGACCGGCACCACGAAAAGAGGTATCGATGCGAGCTGTCGCCTGCGACGATTTCGGTGGTCCCGAGCAACTTCGTGTGCGCGAGTTGGATCGGCCTCCACTCGGCCCCAACAATGTTCTCGTCCGGCTCGCGTACGCCGGGGTCAATCCCGGCGACTCGCGGATCCGGCAGGGGCAGTTCGTGCCGCGGGGCCGGCACATCTTCCCCCTCGTGCTCGGGCTCGAGGGAGCAGGGACTGTCGAGGAGATCGGCATCTCCGGCTCCCCGTTCGAGCTGGGGCAAGCCGTGTACGGCTTCTTCATGCACGATTACGTGGGCGACGGGACGTATGCGGAATTCGCACCGGTGCGCTCGCGGAACCTGATCCCGGTCCCGGACGGTGTTTCACTGCGCGATGCGGCGGCCGTCGCGTGTGCCGGCACGACGGCTTTGGTCCTGGTCGACGAGCTGCTCGGGGTCGGTCCGGGTGACACCGTCGTGGTCCTCGGCGCGGCAGGCGGGGTCGGTCACTTCGCTGTCCAGCTCGCTGTCGCGGCGGGTGCCCGCGTCATCGGCGTCGCGCGTTCGTCCAATCACGACTTCGTGCGCGAGCTGGGAGCACACGAGGTGGTCGACTATGGGAGGGACGACCTGCCGGCCGTGATCGGCAAGCTCGCCCCGGACGGCGTGGATTCCGCCGTCGACCCGGTCGGCGGAGCGGCCCAGGAGTCGCTGGCCGGCATCGTGCGCCAGGGCGGGCGGATCGCCTCATGCGTGCACCCGGCGAGAAGCACGGTGTTCGGCGAGCGTGACCAGGCCCTGCTGTACCGGTTCCTGGAGGCCACCCCGGATCGCCTGGCCCGGTTGAACGAGCATGTCACCGCCGGCCGCGTCCGCCCGCGGATCACCGGCGAATACACGCTGGCGGATGCCGCCAAGGCCCACGCCGCAATCGACGCGGGCAACAACCGGGGCAAGATCGTTCTTCGAATCGGCTGAGGCAAGATCTCCACCGGCGAGATCCGCAAGAACGAATTGCACGAATTGGAATGGGCGTGAGCCGCCAAAGGGAGGGTGCGGCTCACCCCTCCAATGCGGTCGAAAGGGAAAGTAGCCTTACCGGCGTGGTACACGACAACGATCTGGCGGATTTCCTCCGGGCTCGGCGGCGCTCGCTGGCCCCGGAGGAGGCCGGCCTGGATCCAGGTGGTGACCGGCGGGTGGCCGGGCTCCGCAGGGAGGAGGTCGCGGAGTTGGCGGGGGTCAGCGCCGACTACTACCGGCGGCTGGAGCAGGGGCGTGAGCGGCACCCTTCCCACCAGGTCCTGGTGTCGTTGGCACGTGCGCTCCAGCTCGACGACCACGCGTCCCGGCACCTGTTCGAAATCGTCATGCCGGCCACGCATTTCGCGCGGACCTGCAGCCCACGGGAAGTCAGCGACGGGGTTCGTCTGCTGATTGAGCATTCCCTGCGCGTTCCGGCGTCGGTGGTCGGCCCGGCCTCCGATGTATTGGCGATCAACCGCCTCGCGGCCGCGCTCTACAGTCCGTTCGCCCGGGTCGACAACCTGGCCATGATGGTTTTCCTCGATTCCGCGGCCCGCGATTTCTATACCGACTGGGAGACGGTCGCGCGAACCTCGGTTGCCAGCCTGCGCGCCGCCTCGACTCAGTTCCCGCGTGAGCCGCGCATCGCGGAGGTGATCGGCGAGCTGAGCTTGGAGTCGAAATGCTTCGCCGGCTTGTGGGCTGAGCACGAAGTCCGTCCCCGCGTCGAAGACGAGAAGGTGTTTCGCCACCCCGTGGCCGGGGAGCTGCGCGTCAAATTCGAGGCATTGTCGATTTCGGGCGCCCCGGGACAGCGCATTTATGTCTATACGCCGCTCCCCGATACGCCCGGCGCGCAAGCGCTCACCGAGCTTGCCGAGGGCTGTGCTCCGGCAGGCTGATTCGACGCCCTCCGGACCTCAAACGCTCCGCACGTCCCCCGCGGTCGCGCGTCAGTTCAACCCTGCCCACATTGCTTTCTCACCCGTCCGTCAAGGGAGACCGACACGATGAGCGACAAGGTGACCAAACCTCAATTCATGGCCTGGCTGACCGCTTTCGCGGGATGGACTTTCGACTATTACGAAATCTCGTTGATGACCTTCCTGGTCGTCCCCATCGCCGCGGAGTTCCATCTCTCGCCCGGTCAGACAGCGTTCCTGCTGTCGATGCAGCTGCTCGGAATCGCCGTCGGCGGGGTCATCTTCGGGTATCTGGGTGACCGCATCGGACGCCGGCGGGTCCTCATGATCACCATCGCCCTGTTCGGCATCTTCACCCTCGCTCGCGCGTTCACACCCGGCTACTACACCCTGCTCGCCTTCGGTGTCATCGCCGCGATCGGCCTCGGCGGGGAGTTCGGGGTCGGACAGTCGCTGGTGAGTGAGGTGATGCCGACCGGAAAGCGCGGCTGGTGGGGCGCCGCGCTCTACAGCGGGGCCGGGATCGGCCTGGCCGGCTCTGCACTGGTCGGCGGATACCTGCTGCCCGTGGTCGGGTGGCGCTGGGTCTTTGCCATCTCGTGCTTCCCGATCGCACTGGCGATCATCGCCCGATTCGCGGTTCCGGAGTCGGACAAGTGGGCGCGACACACGGACGGAAGCAAGCAGGGCCGCGTCGCGAAAACCGACTGGGCCCTGGTGCGGTCGCCGAAGTTCCTCAAACCGCTCCTGCTGTGCCTGTTCGCCTGCGCCATCTCGTTCTTCGGGTTCTACGGCGTGGCCGCATTCCTGCCGACCTACCTGATCAAGGTCCAGGGGTTCAGCTTCAGCAAGGCCGCGTGGTTCACCGTCGTCGTCGGAATGTCGATCTCCATCGGCTCGATCACCTGCGGGTGGCTGGCGGATCGGCTCGGCCGCAGGCTGACGTGGTCTTTGATGGCCTCCTTCGCCACCGTGGGAAGTGTCCTGCTCGGGCTGGTCTTCACAGCCCGGATCACCAGCGCTTGGAGCCTCGTCCCGGTCTTCGTCATGTACTTCGGCACCAGTGGTGCCGCCGCATTCGGGATCGTCTTCTCCGAACAGTTCCCCACCAGGGTGCGTTCGCTCGGTGTCGGGACGGCGCTGCAGATCGGACGCGGCCTGTCGTTCTTCCCACCCCTGATCGCCGCCGCGATCTACCCGGTCTACGGGTATTCGCCGCTCGTGTTCGGCGCGGCGGTGCTGTTCGGGATCCTCGCCGTCGTCGGGTTGGCCTTCAAGGAGGGTCGCGGGCGTTCCATCGACGACATCGAAGCCGACTTCGCGCCCACGCCGCCGCGCACGACCGCCATCACCGAGGAGTCACGCCATGTCTGAACCGGAGAACCTGTATCGAGGCTTCGTCCCGCCGTCCCACACGGAGGAAATCGCCGCGGGCGTCTTCGCGACGATCCAGCCGGACGGAAGCTGGGGACTCAGCAATGCGGGGTTCGTCCGTGACGGCCGCGAGGTCGGTGTCATCGACACGCTGCTGACGGAAGATCGCACCCGGCAGTTTCAAGAAGAAATCCGGCGACTTGCCGGGAACACGCGCACTCGCTACCTCGTCAACACTCATCATCACAACGACCACACCTTCGGCAACTACCTGTTCGACGAGGCAGCGATCATCGGTCATACCGAGTGCCGTGACGAGGTGCTGGCGACCGGTCTGGCCCCGATCGGGCGTGATCCCTTCGTCCCCTGGGGCGACATCCAGGTCCGAGCCCCCGACATCACGTTCGAAGACCGGCTGCGGCTACACCTGGGCTCGACCCGGCTCGACCTCATCCATGTCGGCCCCGCGCACACTCGCAACGACGTCATCGTCTGGCTGCCCGAGTCCCGGACGCTCTTCGCCGGTGACGTCCTTTTCCAGTGTGCCACCCCGATCATCACCGACGGCTCGGTCACCGGGTCGGTGGCCGCGCTGGATCTGATCGCCTCGCTGCAGCCCGAGGTCATCGTCCCCGGACACGGTGAGCTCACCGACGTGTCCGAAGTCAAGAAGTGGCGTTCGTACTTCGCGTTCCTCTCCGAAGCGGCGGCACAGGCACATGCGGCCGGTATTTCCCCCTTGGCAGCCGCACAGGAGCTCGACCTCGGCGAGTTCGGCGCCTGGCAGCACCCCGAGCGCGTGGTACTGAACCTGCACCGGGCGATGGCCGAAGCCGGCGGCACGCCGCCGGGAGAGCGGTTGGACAGCCGCGAGATCTTCGCCGACATGCTGCGCTTCGATCCGCGGGCCTATGGCCACAAACTCATCCATGGACGGGAGTCCTATGTCGACCAACCCTGACTACTTCTCCGCGTTCTCCCGGGCAAAGTTGCGCCGCGAGGACGGCATTATCGAAGTCACCCTGCATACCGACGGCGGACCACTTCAGTGGAAGACGGCGGCGCATCGCGAGTACGAGCGGCTGTTCCATGCGATCGCCAAGGACCGCGACAACCGGGTCGTGATCCTGACCGGATGCGGTCCGGATTTTTCCGGTCCCGAGGCCTCCACCGTGGGAAGCAACCATCTCGGTAAGCGCACCTTCGACGAGTGGGACGAGTTTCGCAGCGGTGGCAAGGACTTGCTGATGAACCTGCTCGACATCGAGGTCCCGATCGTCGCGGCGGTCAACGGGCCGGCACGTCGTCACGCCGAGATCCCGCTGCTGTCCGACATCGTGCTCGCCTCCGAAACCGCGCTGTTCCAGGACTCGGCCCACTTCGTCAACGACGTCGTCCCCGGCGACGGCATGCACGTGATCATGCCCCTGCTGCTCGGCCTCAACCGCGGTCGCCATTTTCTCTACACCGGTCGCGAAATCCACGCCCATGAAGCACACGCCTTGGGGCTCGTCGCCGAGGTGCTACCACAAGACCAGGTGCTCGAACGTGCGTGGGCGGTCGCCCGCGAGCTGGCCAAGCACCGTGACGTCGTACTGAAAAACACCCGCCTGGCGGTCACCCAGCTGCTGAAGATCCAACTGCTCGACGTCCTCGAATATGGACTGAACCTCGAGGCACTGGCCGCCATCAGCGCACAGGAAAGTGAATTGCGATGACCATTCCAGACCCTTCCGCACAGGTACCGAGCGACGATCGGATCCTCATCCGGGGCGGATGCGTCCTCTCGATGGATTCGTCCGTCGGCGATTTCCCGAACGCGGATATCCTCGTCGAGAACGGCGTCATCACCGAAATCGCCCCGTCGATTCACGCTGACGCCCGTGTGGTGGACGCCGGCGACACCATCATCTTTCCCGGCTTCTGTGACCCGCACATTCACTCGTGGGAGGGCGCACTCGCGCGATTGATTCCCCACAACACGACCACCACGGAAGAGGACTCGGGCCTGGCCTACGCCGATGAGCGCTCGCACCTGACCCGCAGCTACTTCAACGTCCTGCATCACCGATTCGCCCCGCTCTACGAGCCCGAAGACACCTATATCGGGACCCTGTTCACAATGCTCACCGCGATCAACGGTGGCATCACGACGGTGTGCGACAACATGCACAACACGCGGAACATCGATCATTCGATCGCCTCGATCCAGGCTCTCGCCGACTCCGGCATCCGGGGCGTGCATGCGTACGGACGCCCCAGGGTCGGGGACTACGACCGCAATTTCCTTGCGAACGCACGGAAGTTGCGAGCGGACTACTTCTCGTCGGACGACCAGCTCACGACCATGCGGATGTACGCGCTCGGCCGCGACACTCTTGACGAGATTCGCGAGATCCTGGCGGTTCGTCGTGAACTCGACCTGTGGGTCACCTTCGACAGCGGCCTGGAAACCCAGCCGCTTGCGGAGCTCTATTCGAGTGGCGAATTCGATGGACGGGAGACACTGAATCACGCCTGTTTCCTGTCTGCAGATCAAAGAAAACTCATGCGCGACGGCGGCACACGCGTCAACGTCTGCCCGCGGATCGAGACCCAGTTCAGGCGGGGATACGTGCCGTATCCGGAGTGGACCGAACTGGGCGTCCACCCCGGCCTGAGCAATGACAACCCGGCTACCTACGCGGTCGACATGTTCGCCGAGATGCACACCCTGTACAACCAGTGCCGGGCCCAGCGGCACCGGGAAGGCGTCACCCCGGAAATCACGCTTCGCGAAACCCTTGCCGCAGCCACCATCCGAGGCGCCGACAATTGCGGCCTCGGCGACGTCACGGGCTCGCTGAGCCCCGGAAAAGCCGCCGATCTCGTCATCGTCGACACGAACAGCCCGCTCCTGTCGCCGATCAACAATGCCTACGCCACCGTGGTCCAGGCCGCCCACGCCGGCGCGATCCGCGACGTCATGATCGGTGGTCGATTCGTCAAGTGGCAGGGAAGCCTGAACCTCGACTTCCCGGCGCTCAAAGATCGCGTGCTGGCTTCCCAGTCGCGCCTGCTCGAACGCGCCGGCTGGCCACTCGACGCAATCGACTTCACAGACTGACGGTCTCAAGCCGGAACGGAGTCGAAGCGGCCTTTGAGGGCGGCCCGCAGCTCTTGGGTCGGTGTTCCGGCCGCGAGGCCGCCGCCGAGTTCGGCGAAGAAGCCCTCCAGCCCGGCGGGCGTGACCAGGATCAGCGCGCGGGCGTCGGCGCTCGCGGTGAAGCCGTGCCGGGTACCGCGCGGGACGTACACCCAGCTTCCGGGCGCCACCTCGACCTCCTCCGTGCCGATCGTGAAGGTGAACAGACCCTCGAGCACCTGGATGCACTCCTCGCGCTCGCGGTGGATGTGCGGAGGCGGGCAAGCGACGTTCCCCCGAAAGTCGATCAGCTCGAAGGCGCCGCCGGTCTGGGCACCACTCACCGCCACCCGTCCGATCATGGGAAGCTCCCGGCCCTCGTCGGGGCCCATCACGAGTGGCTGCGCGGGCCGCATGTGCTGCTCGGTCATCGGCGTTCCTTTCCAGCTCGTTGGTGACACGCCACTGCTATCCTGTCAGTGATATGTCTTCGTGGCACACGAGTGACATTAAGCCGAAACGGGAACGAGGTCAATGGCGATGGGTCGGGACAGTCAGAAGCGCCGGACGCGCAAGGCACTCGTCGAGGCGGCCGGCCGGCTGATCGCCGAGGGGCGCCGCCCGTCGGTCGCCGAGGTCGCCGACGCCGCCGACATCTCCCGGCGCACCGCCTACCGGTACTTCCCCAGCGCGGAACAGCTATCCGTGGAGGCCGCGCTGGAGGCCACCCGGCAGAACATGGAACTGTCCATCGAGGCGGGCCCGATCGACGAGCCGGTGTCCGACCGCGTCGCCCGCCTCGTCGACGCCCTGTCCCAGATGACCTTGGACAACGAGATGCTGTTACGGCAGATGATCCGCTTCACCATCGACCGCGACGCGATCGAGCCAGGGGTGCCGCCGCGGCCGAGCCGGCGCCTGGAGTACGTCGAACGCGCGCTGACCCCACTGCAGGGGACGCTGGATCAGGACGAACTCGACCGGTTGACCCACGCCCTCACCGTCGTCATCGGCATCGAGTCGACGATCGTACTGCGCGACATCTGCGGACTCGACTCCGCGGAGATCCTCCGCGTCCAGCAATGGGCGGCCCAGGCGCTGGTCACGGCCGCGGGCGGCGGCGCGCGCCGCCGGAAAATCCCATAAATGGCACCGGTGAAGTGCTTTTCCTGTCCGGGTACTGCTTCTGTGATCGACTTCGGGTCGCTTAGGCTGACTCCCTGGAATCCGGGAGTGATCATGGGCAGCGTCGAGCTCGACACCGCGGACACCGTCGAGTTTTCCGCGGTGGACCCGGTTTTCGTCGACCCGTCCGGGCGGCGGCGGAAGGTGTTGCGCAGGGTCGTCGCCGGGGCGTGTGCTCTGGTCGGGCTGTATGTGGCGGTGCTTACCGCGGCACTGCTCGGCGCACCCATCCCGTCTTCGGCTCTGCTGCCGCTGCCCGCCGGGAACACGCCCGCGCCGGAGCAGGCCCGCCCGGCGGACCCCAGCGTCACCGCGGGCGCACGGGCTTCCGCCCCTGGTCCTGCGCCGGAAGGCGGAACCGCGCCCGCTGAGAACGGATC
>NZ_WMBA01000039.1 GCF_009707865.1 Amycolatopsis pithecellobii | reverse complement strand
CCCGGCGCACCGAATCCGCGCCCTCCCCCGGCCACGCCACCCCCGGCATCAACCACCCGACGCTGCGGCCGCGCGTTTTGCCGTGATGACGCGGTGCAAGGCCTTGACAACCGGCTCGACCGGTTCCGCGAACCGGTCGAGCCGGGCCTTGTACTGGCGCCGGTCGCGGCCGCTCAGTACGACGCGCAACTGCCCCGCCGCGGCGAGAGCCGCGAGTACCGCCGCGTCTTGGGGCACCCGGGCCGCTGCCTGGCCGCCGCGGATCGCGCGCGAGACCTGGTCCGCCACCTGCCGCGCCGCTCGCGTGTCGCGCAGCGTGATCCGCGTATGCGGGACCAGGCCGAGGAAACGAACCCGCTCCGTCTTGAGCACACCGGCCTCAGCCAGCTGATCGCGCACCTCACCGAAGGTCCGCCCGCGGTCCCGCCCCACCCACCGCCGCCACGAGCGGGCCGGGTTCGACCCGACGTCGTTCCACACCCCGGCCAGCACCGGATCGGGCCCCGGCACCCGCCCATCGGCAACCGCCTTGCCGTCCTCGTCCCGCAACCGTCCATTGAGGACAAGCTCGGCGAGCGCCGACGCGCGCAGCAGGTACCCCAGATTGTCGCGGCTGGTCAGGCGCCCGCGTCCCGGATCGAAGGCCAGCAGGAACATCTTCGCCGGCAACGATTCAGTCGGATTCATCGGCTTCTTCCTTTCGTGGCCGCCCCCGCGGCCGCATCCGGCCGACCTCACGCGGCAGCCGCCCGGCATCTGACAAAGCCTTACGCAGCAAGAACTCTATCTGCGCGTTGGTACTGCGCAGCTCGTCCGCCGCCCACCGTGCGAGCGCGTCGTGCACGGCAGGATCGAGCCGTAGCAGCAGCTTCTTCCGCTCGGCCACCCTTACGAGTACAGCGTCCCGGCGTTGACGACCGGCTGCGTGTCCCGGTCACCGACGAGCACCACCATCAGGTTGCTGACCATGGACGCCTTGCGCTCCTCGTCCAGATCCACCACATCCTGCGAAGCCAGCCGGTCCAGCGCCATCTGGACCATGCCCACCGCGCCCTCCACGATCCGCTCGCGTGCGGCGACGATCGCGCCCGCTTGCTGGCGGCGCAGCATCGCCTGCGCGATCTCCGGCGCGTAGGCCAGATGCGTGATCCGCGACTCGATCACCTTCACCCCGGCGGAGGCGACGCGCGCGCCGATCTCCTCGCGCAGCTTCTCGGTGATCTCGTCCGCGTTGTCGCGCAAGGAAAGCACGCCGTCATCGTGTGTGTCGTACGGGTACGCATTGGCGATATGGCGCACCGCGGTCTCGGTCTGGATCGCCACGAACTCGACGAAATCGTCCACTTCGAACAGTGCCTGCGCGGTGTCCCGCACCTGCCACACGACGACCGCGGCCATCTCGATCGGGTTGCCGTCGGCGTCGTTCACCTTCGCCACATCGGTTTCGTGGTTGCGGATCCGGGTGGACACCCGGCGCCGCGCGGAGATCGGGTTCACCCACTGCAACCCGTCGCGGCGCACCGTTCCCGCATACCGGCCCAGTACCTGCACGACCCGCGCTTCACCGGGCGCGACCGGGGTCAGCCCGCGCAGCACGAACCCGCCGGCCAGCACCAGTACGATGCCGGGCACCAGCAGCCCCCCGCCAGCCGCCGTCACGGCCAGCGCGATACCGCCTGCCAGCAACAAAATCGCCACCACGAACATCAGGAACCCTGGCGCACTGCCCGCCTTGCGCTCCTCGATCCGGGGCGCCGGCATCTCCACCGCGGTCTCGGTCATGTTCACCCCTCGAAATTCC
The DNA here is from genome assembly GCF_009707865.1 of Amycolatopsis pithecellobii. GTDB lineage: Bacteria > Actinomycetota > Actinomycetes > Mycobacteriales > Pseudonocardiaceae > Amycolatopsis_E > Amycolatopsis_E pithecellobii. The sequence continues at coordinate 72,386 of NZ_WMBA01000039.1, read as the reverse complement.
GGCTTGCGTCGCCACCCGGCAACTATCATAGTGATATCACATTTTTCGCCACTGAGGGGAGAGGCAGATGAGCGACCGCCGCCTGGAGATCCAGGGGCTCTCGAAAAGGTACGGGGAAACCGTTGCCCTGCGGGACATGACGTTCGATGTGCGGGCCGGCGAGCTGTTCGGCTTCGTGGGCAGTAACGGGGCAGGCAAGACCACGACGATGCGGATCGTGCTGGGCGTGCTGACCGGGGACGCCGGCACCGTCCGCTGGGACGGCAAGCCGGTGACGCTGGAAACGCGCCGCCTCATCGGCTACATGCCCGAGGAGCGCGGACTGTACCCGAAGATGAAGGTCGGCGAGCAACTGGCGTATCTCGCGCAGCTGCACGGGTTGCGCGCGCCCGCGGCCCGGCGCGCGGCCGGGGAGTGGGCCGAGCGGCTCGGTGTGGCCGCCCGCCGTGACGACGAAGTGCAGAAACTCAGTCTCGGCAACCAGCAGCGCGTGCAGCTGGCGGCCGCGCTCGTGCACGATCCGCGGATCCTCGTGCTCGACGAGCCGTTCTCCGGGCTCGACCCGGTCGCCGTGGATGTGATGAGCGAAGTGTTGCGGGAGAAGGCTTCCCAGGGAGTACCGGTCGTGTTCTCCAGTCACCAGCTCGATCTCGTGCAGCGGTTGTGCGACCGGGTCGGCATCGTCCGAAGTGGACAGATGGTCGCCTGCGGCACGGTCGGCGAACTGCGCACCGGCGGGACGCGGCGGCTCGTCGTCGACGCACCACAGGCACCGCCAGGGTGGACGGACGCACTGCCCGGCGTGACGGTGCTGCATCGCGACGGCACCCGCACCGAACTGGAACTGCACGACGGCACCGACGATCAGGTCGTACTCAAGACCGCGCTCGCGACCGGGCCGGTGCACGAGTTCGCCCGGCGGCAGCCGTCACTGACCGAGCTGTTCCGCAACGTCGTGACCGAAGGAGGGCACCGGTGAACCTCAGCAGCTGGGGCGCGATCAGCCTCGTCGCGAACCGGGAGATCACCACGCGGCTGCGGTCGAAGGCGTATCGCGTCAGCACCGCCGCGCTCATCCTGGTACTCATCGCGTTCACCGTGATCATGAAGTTCCTCGGCGGCGGCTCGGATGTGACGGTAGGCTTCACCGCGCCCAGCGCCGCGCTGGCCGCACCACTGCAGGCGAGCGCGAAAACGCTCGGGGAGAGCGTCGAAACCCGGCAGGTCACCGAAGCGCAGGGACAGGACGAGGTGCGCGGCGGCTCGCTCGACGCACTGCTCGCCGGCGACGGCACGCGCGTGCAGGTCGTGGTGAAGAAGGAGCTGAACCCGCAACTGCGTGACGCGCTCAACGTGCTGGCCGACCGGCTGGCCCTCAACCAGCAGATCACCGCGCTCGGCGGTAACCCGGCGCGGGTGGACGCGGCGGTGGCCGGCGCGAGCGTCGAGGTGCGGCCGCTGGAGCAGCCACGCGAGTACAACGGCCAGCAGCTCGCGCTCGGCATCATCGCCGGGGTGCTGATCTACCTGTCCCTGATGATCAACGGTCAGTCGGTGGCGCAGGGAGTGGTCGAGGAGAAGACCAGCCGCGTAGTGGAACTGCTGCTCGCCACGATCCGGCCGTGGCAGCTGATGGCGGGCAAGGTGCTCGGCATCGGTGCCGTGGGGCTGGTGCAGATCATCGCGATCGCGGTCGCCGGGGTGATCTCCGGGCTCGCGACCGGGGTGCTGACGATCTCCGTTTCGGCGGCCGCGGGCACGGTGATCTGGCTCGTCGTGTGGTATCTCGCGGGATTCCTGATGTACTCCATCGTGTTCGCCGGCCTGGGCGCGCTGGTTTCGCGGCAGGAGGACGTCAGTGGCGCGGTGACCCCTGCGCTGATGTTCGTCGTCGCCGGGTACGTCGTCGGCATCTCGATCCTGCCGTCGAACCCGGGTAGCGGACTCGTCGAGCTGCTGTCGGTCCTCCCGGTGTTCGCGCCGACGCTGATGCCGATGCGCCTTGCCATGGGCGGCGTGCCGGTGTGGGAGGCGATCGTGTCACTGGGGCTGGTGATCGCGTTCATCCCGGTGCTGATCTGGCTCGCCGGCCGCATCTACCGCAACGCGGTTCTGCGCACCGGCGCGAAGGTCAAGCTGCGCGAAGCGCTTTCCGCAAGCTAAACCCGCGCGAGTTGCACGTTCCCAGTGCGCGAGTTGCACGTTCCCGCCGCGCGAGTTGCGCGTTCCCAGTGCGCGAGTTGCACGTTCCCGGTGCGCGAGTTGCACGTTCCCGCCGCACGCAACGCTCAACTCGCGCGGAGCACGACCTGACAGGCGGACCGGGCGCCCGGTCGCCGTCACAGCCGGCGAGCAGCACGACGGCGACGAGACCCGCCCACCTCGTCCGCGCCGCACCACCAAATTCCCCCCGGAATATCCACTGTGGTCAGAAGTGTGTACCACACCAGGCTTGCCCGCCAGTGGCGAACAACCGGTCGGCGAGCCGCGGCGCATCCTCGTCGGCCGCCTGGATCCGCCCGGCCGCCACCAGCGCGGATGCCTGCCACGTCCCGAGATACAGCATCGCAAGCGCGTCGGCACCGAGCCGCAGCCGGGCGGGCAGCTCGGTGCGGGTCACCCCGCCGGGGCCCACCCGGTAGCGCCCGGAATTGGCTTCCAGCAACGGATCGGTCACCTCCAGCACCACCGGCTCGCCGTCGTACTCGCGCGCGGCCAGCGCCGCCGGGACATCGACCAGCCGCAGCCACAGGTCGTCACCGCCGCGGGTGATCCTGGCCGCACGCATGTCGGTGAACAGCAGGGGAAGCGGTTCATCCCGCGGACGGTCACCGGCCTCGATGGTGTCCACGAGATCGACGCTCAGGAAGTACCGCCACAGCCCGGTGTACGCGTCCGGGGTCGCCACGTGTAGATCCCAGACGTCCAAAGTGGACGGATCGCGCCAGCCGTTGCGCCGCACGTTGTAGATCGCGAGACCGTCGGGCCCGCCGGGTCCATTGTGGATGATCGCGAGCGGACGGTCGTCATCCCGGTGCGCGTGCCGCTCGAACCGGGCCCACCAGTACGGCGGTCGCGTCATCAGGCCGGGCCGGGTGAGCGGCAACCGCGCGTACAACGCGGCAAGACGCTCCACCGCATCCGGCATCCGCAGCAGCTCGACCTCCCCGCTCGCCGGAACTTCCGGCCGCAGCAACGCCCGGCGCCGGTCCACCTGGAAGTCCTGCGTCACGGTCGCCACCCCGTAGCCGAACCGGCCATAGATGGAGCCTTCCGTGGCGTAGAGCCCCGCGAGCGGCACGCCCCGCGCGGCGAAATCGGTCAGCTGCGCGTGCATGATCCGGCTCAGCACGCCCCGGCGCGTCCGGTCCGCGCGCACCCCGACCCCGGTCACGGCACCGAGCGGCACCCGCTTGCCGCCCGGCACGGTCAGTTCGGCGTCGAACGAGCGGGCGCTGCCGATCAGCTCGGTGTCGAACGCGCCGAAGGCACGCCCTGGCTGGAACATCCGCTCCAGATAAGGCCGTTCGTCGTCCTTGGGCGGCGGTGCGTGCAGCGCGGCGTGGAACAGCGCCGTGGCTTCGAAGGTCTCGTCGGGCCGCAGCAGCCGTACGGTGTAGTCGCTCACGCCCCGATACTCGCGAAGATCCGGGCACGCGGCCACCCGATTTCACTCCGGGGGCGGCCGGCCCACCTGGTAGTTACCGTTGGTGTCGAGCACCGTCACGATGATCGGCTGCTGCTTGCCCTTGATCGTCGCGGTGCAGGTGAACGTGTTGCCCGGCTTGACTTCCCGGTCCGGCGGGCAGCTCACGGCATCCGCGGTCGCCCCGTAGCCCTTGAGCGTTTCCCGCACACCGTTCTGCAGGGCAGTCTGGTCCAGCACCACCGTCGGCACGAAGAACCCCGGCTTCCAGAACCCGGTGACCCCCAGGGCCGCAAGCACGACAAGCACCACCGGTACGAGAATCCAGAGCAGTTTTCCGTGCCCCTGACGCGGCGTCCGGGGCACGCCGAAGTCGGGCGGTTCCTGGCCGTGGTACGGCCGCGTCGGCTGCCCGTACGGTTGCGGCGGCGGGTAGCCCGGCTGCTGGCCGTACTGCGGCGGATACCCCGGCGGCGGCTGCGGGGGCGGGTAACCCCATTGCTGAGGATTGTTGCCGCCGTACGGCGTGCTCATGCTCGCTCCCATCCGCGCCGGTCTCGCTGCAGGCGATCCAACCACAGCCCGTTTCGCGCCGGAAAGCGCTACTCCGCCCCGGCGGCGACCACGCCCCGGCGCAGTGCCTTGACCGCCTTCGCGGCCGCCGCACCGACCTGATCCTCCCGGCCCAGCACGGTCCTGATCTGGTCGAGCAGGTCGATCACCTGGCGTGCCCAGCGCACGAAATCCCCCGCCGACAGTTCCTGACCGGCCGACTCGGCCGTGGTCAGCACCTGCTCCAGCGACTCGCCCCTGGCCCAGCGGTACACCGGCCACGCGAAGCCGGGATCAGGCTCGCGCGTTCGGTCGAGCCGATGGCGGCGCTCGTCCTCGGCCAGCTCGCTCCACAACCGCGCGGTGTCCTGCCAGGCACGCGGCACCGCGCCCGAGGGCAACCGGGCCTCGCCCGCGGAGTCACGGCGCGCCTCGAACACGAGCGTCGACACGACCGCGGCCAGTTCCGCCGGGTTGAGCCCCTTCCACACCTCGTGCCGGATGCATTCGGCGGCCAGTAGATCCGACTCGCTGTACAGCCGCGCGAGGCGCTCACCGTGCTCGGTGACCCCGTGCTCCCCGTCGCCGAGATACCCGCGCTCACCGAGCAGATCGCGGATCCGGTCGAAGGCGCGCGCCAGTGAATGCGTCGTGGCCGCGACCTTACGCTCCAGCTGCCTGGTCTCCTCCTCCAGCCGCTGATACCGCTCCACCCAGCGCAGGTTCGCCTCGCGCTCGGCAAGGCCGTGGCACGGATGCGCCCGCAACTCGCGGCGCAGCATCGCGAGCTCGGCGTCGTCGTTCGCGCCCGCGCGGCGCCCCTGGCGCGACGGCACGGAAATGCCGGCGTTGCGCAGGGTCGACGCGATGTCCCGCCGGGTTTTCGGCGAACGCAGCTCGACGTGCTTGGGCAACTTGATGCGCCCCAACGGTTCCACCGGCGCCGGAAAGTCCGAAAGGGACAGTGCGCCGGACCACCGGTCCTCGGTCACCACCACCGGGCGCGGCTCGCGGATCGGGTCCAGACCCGGATCGATCACCACCGCAAGTCCCGCACGCCGCCCGGAGGGCACCGCGATCACGTCGCCCCTGCGCAGTTTCTCCAGCGAGTCCGCGGTGCCGGCCCGGCGCGCGGCGCTGTTCTGTTTCGCCAGCGCCTTCTCCCGGTCGGAAATCTTCTTGCGCAGCCCCACATACTCGAGCATCTCGTCGAAATCGGCCGTGATCGCTTCAGTGTAACCGCGCAGCGCCTCCCGGTTCCTGTCGATCCGCCGGGCCAGGCCCACCACCGAACGATCGGCTTGGAACTGGGCGAAAGACTGCTCCAGCAGCTCCCGTGCCTGCCGCGGACCGAGCTGGGCGACCAGGTTGATCGCCATGTTGTACCCGGGCCGGAACGACGAGCGCAGCGGGTAGGTCCGCGTCGAAGCCAGTCCCGCGACCTGCTTCGGGTCCACGCCGGGCTGCCAGACGACGACCGCGTGCCCTTCGACGTCGATACCGCGTCGCCCGGCGCGGCCGGTCAGCTGGGTGTACTCCCCCGGCGACAGGTCCACATGCGCCTCGCCGTTGTACTTGACGAGACGTTCCAGCACTACGGTCCTGGCGGGCATGTTGATCCCGAGTGCGAGGGTTTCGGTCGCGAACACGACCTTCACCAGCCCGCGGACGAACAGTTCCTCCACGGTTTCCTTGAAGGCGGGCAGCAGACCGGCGTGGTGGCCCGCGATCCCGCTTTCCAGTGCCTCCCGCCATTCCCAGTAGCCCAGCACGCCCAGATCGCCCTCGGGCAGATCACCGGTGTGCTCGGCGATGATCCGGCGGACGTCGGCGGCTTCCTCGGGGGTGTTGAGCCGCACGCCGGCCCGCGTGAACTGGGCGACCGCGGCGTCACAGCCCGCGCGGGAGAAGATGAACACGATCGCCGGCAACAGGCCGGCCGCGTCAAGCCGGTGCGCAATGTCCACACGGGACGGTGGCCGGAAACGCGGTCCGCGAAACTGCTGGCGTCCCCGGTTGCGCGGGCCACGCACGCCGGCGGGCGCGTGCAACCGGCCGACCTCCTCGACCCGCCGCAGCAGCGCCGGGTTGATGGACCCATCGGCTCCATTGTCAGAACGGAACAAGTCCAGCAACCGGTTGCCGACCATCATGTGCTGCCACAACGGAACCGGGCGTTGCTCGTCCACCACGACCGTCGTGTCCCCGCGCACCTCGACGAGCCACTCGCCGAACTCCTCGGCATTGCTCACCGTGGCCGACAGGCCCACCAGCCGGACGTACTCGGGCAGGTGCAGGATCACCTCCTCCCACACCGCGCCGCGGAACCGGTCGGCAAGGTAGTGGATCTCGTCCATCACCACGTAACCGAGGTCGGTCAGCGTCGAGGAGCCCGCGTACAGCATGTTGCGCAGCACCTCAGTGGTCATCACGACGATCTGCGCGCTGCCGTTGATCGAGGTGTCCCCGGTGAGCAGGCCGACCGCCTCGGTGCCGTAGCGCTCGGTCAGATCGTGGTACTTCTGGTTCGACAACGCCTTGATCGGCGTGGTGTAGAAGCATTTCCGGCCCTCGGCGAGCGCGAGATGCACGGCGAACTCGCCGACCACCGTCTTGCCGGCGCCGGTCGGCGCGCACACCAGCACGCTGTGCCCGTCCTCCAGCGCCTCACAACCGCGGACCTGGAAATCGTCGAACTCGAACGACGCCTCCGCCGCGAAACGGGTCAGCTGAGGGTGTTTACCACGACGCCGGGCGGCCTGATAGGCCTCGGCCGGGGAGGGAGAAGGGCTAGCGGCCACCTCGTCAGGGTGTCACATCGGCGCGTGGCCCCGCATGCGGTGGTGGATGAATCACGCGAGGACAGTAAGCGCCCCGGGCACACAGCGCGCGAGCTCCGGTGGCGGGCCGAGCACTTCACCGTCCGCGGACACCGGGATCTCCGCGCCGCCGAGCCGGATTTCCCGGGCCCGCAGGGTTCGGACGGCGGGATGGTCGAGGTGGGCGCCGGTACGCAGCTTCGGCAACATCTTGAGCAGCTCGAGGCGGCCGGCCGCGCCCACGACCGTGACGTCGAACAGGCCGTCGTCGGGCCGGGCTCGCGGGCAGATCGGCACACCGCCGCCGTAGAAGGGCGTGTTCCCGATGGCGACGAGGGTCGCGTCGACCTCGAACTCGTCCTGCCCGGTGCGGAGGGTCACCGGCCGCGGCCGGAAACGGGCCAACTCGGCGACAACGGCGACGTCGTACCGCCGCGGCCCGCGCGGCACCCGCAACGCCGCCGCGCGCCGGGCCACGGCGGCGTCGAATCCCGCGCACAGCACCGTACCGAACCACCGCTGTCCCGCCCGCCCGAGATCGATTCGACGGCGGCGGCCCGCACGCAGATTCGCCAGTAGCGCTTCGAGCGAGGCGAGGGGGTCGAGCGGGAGACCGAGCGCGCGGGCGAAGTCGTTGCCGTTGCCCGCCGCGACGACGCCGAGCGTTGTTTCCGTTCCCGCGCAATGCTGAATCGCCCGGTGCACGGCGCCGTCACCGCCGAGCGCGACGAGCAGATCGAGCCCGTCCGGCGGTTCCCCGGTGCAGATCTCCAGCTGCCCGGTGTGTGCCCGCAAGCGCTCGGCGACAGCCGCCGCGACCTTCACCGCCGCGCCGGACCCGCGGTCCGGGCGCACGGCCAGCGCTGCCCGCACCGGCCTACGTGATGTCTTCCGTGCCGGTCTTGCCCGCCTTCTCGGCCGGTTCCGGTTCGTCGATGGTGCTCGGCGTGTAGTCGAACGGGGCGGCCTGGTCATCGGGGAGACCGGCCCATTCCTCGTCCTGACGCCGCCGTTCCTTGCGCTTGTCGTGCACCCTGGCGATCTGGATCGCGACCTCGAACAGCACGGTCAGCGCACCGGCCAGCCCCAGCATCGAGAACGGGTCCGAGCCGGGCGTGGCGAACGCGGCGAAGACGAACAGGATGAAGATGATGCCGCGGCGCCACTTCCTCAGCTGGGCGTACTTGACCACGCCCACGAAGTTGAGCATCACCACCAGCAGCGGCAGCTCGAAACTCACCCCGAAGATCACCAGCAGCGACAGCACGAACGAGATGTACTTGTCCGCAGTCAGCGCGGTGGTGAAGAAGTCACCGCCGAAACTCATCAGTGCCCGGAACGCGTGCGGGACCAGCAGGTACGCCAGCACCGCGCCACCGGCGAACAGCACGCTCGCGAACCCGACGAAGGTCAGCGCGTACTTGCGTTCCTTCGAGTACAGCCCGGGCGCGATGAACGCCCAGATCTGATACAGCCAGAACGGCGAGGTGAGCACCGCGCCCGCGGCCACCCCGACCTTCAGCTGGATCATGATGCCTTCGAACGGCGTGGTCTGCAGCAGCCGGCAGGTGCCGTCGGGCGCGATCGTGCCGGGCAGCAGCCGGTTCGCCGGGATACCGCAGTACGGGCCGTTCATCAGCTGACCGAGCGATTCGACCGGCCCGAGCCTCGTCTGGAACCAGATGAAGCCGAATATGCCGCCGGCGATGATCGCCAGCAGGGCCCAGCCAAGACGCCTGCGGAACTCGTAGATGTGCTCGATCAGCGTCATGGTGCCGTCGGGGTTGTACCGACGGCTGCGCTTACGCCGCCTGGTCCGGCGGCTTTCGGGGGCGGAGTCCGCCACGGGAGGCTCCCTGCCCGCCTCAGCTGGCGTGCTTCTGCGACTGGTTCTGTTGCTGCTTCTTCAACTCGTCGAGCTGGCGCTGCAGGTCAGCCACCTGCTGGTCGCTGCCGGCAGGCTGCGCGGTGGCGGCCGGGAGTTCCTTCTTGTCCGGCTCGCTCGCGGACCCGTCCTCGCGCATGTCCTTGGTCTCGGCGCGGAAGATCTTCATGGACTTCCCCACGGAGCGGGCGGCGTCGGGAAGCCGCTTGGCACCGAACAGCAGAACCACGATCAGCACCAGGATGATCAAGTGCCACGGCTGCAATCCGTTCAGCATGAGTGGCCTCCTTTTCGTTTCTCGCCAATGCTACCGATTTTCTTGGATGCGTCGACGCTGGTGAAGCGCGACCCGGACCCCGGCCGATCGGGCACGGATGAGGCCGGCGCGACTATTCGTGAGGGTCATGACCATGCTCAACGCCGAGCGGAACCGGCGCAAGCCCCGCACCACCGGAACCAGCAGCAGGATCAGCAGGAGCAGGCCCGCGGCGGCGACCACGATGCTCGGCAGGTACGACACGTGTTCACCCTACTGGCCCAAGGTAGCGGGCAGGTGACGTGCCCGCGCCAGCGCGTCGGCCGCCCGGCCGCGCACCGCAGTGGCCAGCTCAGGTGGGCTTTCCACGCGCGCGTCGCCACCGAGGCTCAGCACGAGGCGCACCATCCAGGACTCGTCGCCGTAGCGCATCCGCACCCGCAGCCGACCGCCCGGCAGCTCCGCGAGCTCTTCGCACGGGTAGTACTCGGCGATCCAGCGCGCGTCGGGATCCAGCACCAGCTCCGCGACCGGCTGCCCCGGCTTGGCGGTGAACACTCCGTCGGCGAGGTCGGTGGGCCGCGCCGTCGGCGGTGGCGCGGCGGGCTCGTCGAGCACCCGCACTTCGTCAACGCGGTCGAGCCGGAACAGCCGGACGCCCTCGGCGCGACGGCACCACGCCTCCAGGTAGCCGACAGCCTGCACGATGAGCAGCCGCATCGGGTCCACCGTGCGCTCGGTGATCTCGTCCCGGGAGGCGGTGTAGTACCGGATCCGCAGGGCACGGCGGGCCTGCAGCGCGCGCTGGACGACACCCCGGTTGTGCGCCGTGCGCTCGCCTTCGCGCACCCCGAGCCCGACGACGACCCCGGCCGGCTGCGCCTGACCGGCGGCGGCCTCGATCTTGGCGATGGCGCGGCGGACCGCGTCCGTGTCGAGCAGCCCCGGCGTCTCCGCCAGCGCCCGCAGCGCGACCAGCAGCGCGGTCGCCTCCCCGCCGGTCAGCCGCAGCGGCCGGTTCATCCCCGCGTCGAAGGTGACCGTGACGGTGTCACCGGCGAAGGACAGGTCGATCAGGTCACCCGGGCCGTAGCCGGGCAGCCCGCACATCCACAGCAGCTCCAGGTCCCGGCGCAGCTGCTTCGGGGTGACATCGAAGTCACGCGCCGCGTCGTCGATCTTGATGCCCGGCCGCGCCAGGAGGTACGGCACCAGCGCGAGCAGCCGCGGCATCCGGTCCGTGGAACTGGTCATGCGCTCGCCACCGCCCGCAGGCGTTCCTGCACGGCCTTGGCCAGCACGTCCGGTTCGAGCACCAGCACATCCGGGCCGTGCCCGGCGATCCAGTCGGCCGCGCTTTCCGGGTAGTACAGCTCCAGCTCGGCCAGGTCACCCTCGACCCCGTCGACAGTCAGCCGCCCGGCGAGCTTCGCGCGGCGCCGCACCCCGGCCGCGCGCCGGTCGGCGATCCACAGCTTCGCCGTCGCCACCGGCGCGGGTTCCTTACTGCCGCTGCCGGCGACGAACTCGAGCAGGTTCACGTCTTCGGGCCGGCCCACCTCGCCGGGAGCACCGATCGGCCGGACCTCGCCGGCGATCCGCGACAGCCGGAAACACCGCGGTGCGCCGCGATCCCGGTCGTGCCCGACGACATACCAGCGGGCCCGCCAGGACACCACACCCCACGGCTCGAGGGTGCGGGTGAGCAGTTCCGCGGAACCCGAACGGCGGTAGGTGAACCGGACGGCCTGGCGGTTCTGCACGGCGGCCAGCAACGGGGAGAACGCAGGCTCGGTGCGCACCCGCGACTCGACGACCGGCGGCGCGGTGTGGTCGACCTCGACCCCGGCCGCGCGCAGCTTCACCAGCGCGCCGTGGGCCTGCCCGGTCAGTTCGGGGGAATCCCACAGGCGCACGGCCAGCCCGACCGCGGCCGCCTCGTCCGGCGCCAGCTCGATCTCGCCGAGCTCGTAGTCCCGGCGCGCGATCCGGTACCCGTTCTGGGAGTCGAATACCGAATTCCGCCCGGTTTCCAGCGGGATGCCGAGCTCGCGCAGCTCGGTCTTGTCCCGCTCGAACATCCGGGAGAACGCTTCGTCGCTCGTCGCGTCGGCGTATCCGGGCACGATCCCGCGAATCCGGTCAGCCGTCAGGTACTGCCGGGTGGACAGCAAGGCGAGCACCAGGTTGACCAGGCGCTCGGCGCGGGCGGTGGACACCCGAACACAGTAACTCTTACCCCCGGGCACAGAACGGCAGATCCGGCATTAACACGCCGCACATTCGAACCCCTGACCGAACGCGAAGATCCGATTACGGGATCAGCCGCGGCCGTACGGCGTCTTTTCGCCCGCCGTCACGGCGAACGAAAGGTGGTTCCCGGCGGGCGGGAGGGGGCAGGTGGCGAAGTCGATGAAGGCGCACGGCAGGTTGAGCGCCCGGTTGAAGTCGAGCCGCACCCGGCCCTCAGCGTCCGGCTCGCCGACCGCGAGGGAACGGTTCGCCGCGTAGGTCGTCACGCCGCTGGTCTCGTCGGTGAACAGGACCGTGAAACCGGTGCCGTTCCTGCCGTTGAACGCGGTCAGCCGGTGCGTCTTCCCGTCGTGCTCGAAGGCCAGCACCCCAGGCGAGGTGTACACATGGGACAGTCCCTCGACGACGGCGCCCACGGTCACCTCACGCGGCTCGGCGAACGGCTCGAAGACCCCCTCGAGCACCCACGCCGGGTAGGCCTCGTAGGCGGGAACGCCACGAAATCCCGTACGGGCAGGACTTTCCGGGTCGTGCACCCGGAGCACATACCCGCTGCGCCGGGCGAGTTCGATCTTGCGCCGCCCCGCGTCGATCAGGTGGCCGGGCCCGGAGTTGACCAGCTCGAACCGCTCGGTACCGGCGACGGCCAGCTCGCCCTCACCGGCGACGATCGCGGCATCACCGTCCTCGTGCCAGGTGCCCGGTATCCCGGCGAACCGCTGCGGTTCGCCGGTCAGCCAATGCAGTTCGGTGATGCTCAGCCAGCCGAACGGCTCGGCAAGCGTCTCCTCCCGGGCCTGGTGCCACTCCTGCCAGCTCCGCGTGAACCGATCCTGCTCCACCGTGGTCATGAACCCCAGCTTACGTTCGCCGGCGCGCGCCGGGGCCCAAGTCCACTGTGCGGGAACCGAAAGCGTCGCCTCACAGGGAGCTGATCAGGCGGTCGACGCGCTCGTCGACGGCGCGGAACGGGTCCTTGCACAGCACGGTTCGCTGCGCCTGGTCGTTGAGCTTCAGGTGCACCCAGTCCACCGTGAAGTCGCGGCTCGCGGCTTGTGCGGCGGCGATGAAGTCACCGCGCAGCTTGGCGCGCGTCGTCTGCGGTGGGGTGTCCTTGGCCAGCTCGATCTCGCCGTCGTCGGTGATGCGGCGGACCAAACCCTTGCGCTGCAACAGGTCGAACAGGCCGCGGCCACGCCGGATGTCGTGGTAGGCCAGGTCGAGCTGCGCCACCCGCGGGCTCGACAGGTCCAGGTTGTGCTTCGCCCGGTAACGCTCCACCAGCCGGTGCTTGATGGCCCAGTCGATCTCGGTATCGATCTTCGAGAAGTCCTGCTGCTCCACCGCATCCAGCGCGCGGCCCCACAGCTCCAGCACCCGTTCCGCGGTCGGCCCCGAGTCGTTGGCCTTCACGTGCTGCACGGCGCGGCCGTAGTACTCGCGCTGGATGTCCAGCGCCGAGGCCTCCCGCCCGCCGGCGAGCCGCACCGGGCGGCGGCCGGTCAGGTCGTGGCTGATCTCCCGGATCGCCCGGATCGGGTTGTCCAGCGTGAAATCCCGGAACTGCACGCCCTGCTCGATCATCTCCAGCACCAGGTGCGCGGTGCCGACCTTGAGCAACGTCGTGGGCTCGGCCATGTTCGAGTCCCCGACGATGACGTGCAGGCGCCGGTACCGCTCGGCGTCCGCATGCGGCTCGTCCCGGGTGTTGATGATCGGCCGCGACCGGGTGGTCGCGCTCGACACACCTTCCCAGATGTGTTCCGCCCGCTGGGAAAGGCAGTACACCGCACCCCGTGGCGTCTGCAGGACCTTGCCCGCGCCGCAGATCAGCTGCCGGGTGACGAGAAAGGGCAGCAGCACATCAGCGATCCGGGAAAACTCCCCTGCACGGGTGACCAGATAGTTCTCGTGGCACCCATAGGAGTTGCCCGCCGAGTCGGTGTTGTTCTTGAACAGGAAGATGTCGCCGCCGATGCCTTCGTCGGCCAGCCGCCGCTCCGCATCCACCAGCAGGTCCTCGAGAATCCGCTCACCGGCCTTGTCGTGCGTGACCAGCTGGACCAAGTCGTCACACTCGGCCGTCGCGTACTCCGGGTGCGAACCCACGTCGAGATAGAGCCGGGAGCCGTTGGAGAGGAAGACGTTCGACGAACGCCCCCAGGACACGACTCGCCGGAACAGGTACCTGGCGACCTCGTCCGGCGAGAGCCGACGCTGGCCGTGGAAGGTGCACGTGACACCGAATTCGGTCTCGATGCCAAAAATCCGCCGCTGCATTACTCAATGCTAGGCGCTTTCGGGGGCCAAGCGGTGCGCCGATCGGGCGTCGACACGCCGTGACCTCACGGAACGGGTGTTCACCTGCGGTTACTCCGGGCACGAAAAAGCAGCCCCGGAACCGTCCGGGGCTGCCGCGCGGACGATCAGGCTTCGCCGTCCTTCGCGTCCGGCTTCTCCTCCGGCGCGGGCTCCGGTTCCGCGGGCAGCAGCGCGTCGAGCGCGGCGCCCGTGATCCGCCGGAACGCCCGCCGCGAGCGGTTGCGGTCCAGCACCGCCACCTCGAGTTTCACCGGCTCGGTGTTCCCGTTGTTCGGGGAGGTCGAGCGCAGCGTGCGCACCGCCATCGGCAGCGCCTGCTCCAGCTCGGCGTCCTCCTCGAACTCCTCCTTGAGCTTGTTGATGATCGGCTCGGTCTGCCCGCCCATCACCACGAACTGCGGCTCATCGAAGATCGACCCGTCGTAGGTCAGCCGGAACAGCTGGTCCTCCGCCGAGGTGGCGCCCACCTCGGCCACGCAGATCTCCACTTCGTACGGCTTGAGCTGCTCGGTGAAGATGCTGCCCAGCGTGGCCGCATACGCGTTGGCCAGCGCCCGCGCGCTGACGTCACGCCGGTCGTACTGGTAGCCCTTCAGATCGGCGTGCCGGATACCGGCCACCCGCAGGTTCTCGAACTCGCTGTACCGGCCGACGGCCGCGAACCCGATGCGGTCGTAGATCTCGGAGAATTTGTGCAGCGTGGTCGACGGGTTCTCGGCGACGAACAGCACGCCGCCCGCGTACTTGAGTACGACGACACTGCGCCCGCGCGCGATGCCCTTGCGAGCGAGCTCCGAGCGCTCGCGCATCAACTGCTCGGGTGAGGCGTACAGCGGCATCGTCACGGTGTCGGCTCCAAAGTGCTCGTCGTGAAACGGGAAGGTACGGGAATCAGCTTCGGCCCGAAGCGGCCTGCTCGCGGCGGCCCTCGACGACCGCCTCGGCCACGGCCGCAGTCTGGTCGGCCGGGAGCAGCTCGGCCCCGCGCTCGGCGGTGACCGTGATGACCGTCGGGAAGATCCGGCGGACCAGGTCCGGCCCGCCGGTCGCGGTGTCGTCGTCGGCCGCGTCGTAGAGCGACTCGACCGCGGTGCGGACCGCGGCCTCTTCGGAAGCCTCGGGGTCGTAAAGCTTTTTCAGCGCGGATTTCGCGAACAGCGAACCGGAGCCGATCGCGTGGTACCCGGCGCTCTCCTCGTACCGGCCGCCGGTCACGTCGTAGGACACGATCCGCCCGGCCCGTTTCGGATCATCGGCCTCGATGTCGTAGCCGACGAACAGCGGCAGCACCGCGAGCCCCGCCATGGCGACGTCGAGATTGCCCTTGACCATCGTGGCGAGCTTGTTCGTCTTGCCGTCCAGCGACAGTGGGACGCCCTCGATCTTCTCGTAGTGCGCCAACTCGACCGCGTAGAGCCGGACGAGTTCGATGGCCAGCCCCGCGGTGCCCGCGATCCCGACCGCCGAGTACTCGTCGGTCACCGACACCTTGTCCATGTCCCGCGAGGCGATCAGGTTGCCCGCCGTCGCCCGCCGGTCACCCGCGATGAGCACGCCGCCGGAGAAGGTCACCGCGACGATCGTGGTGCCGTGCGGCGCGTCCAGGTCCTTCGCGGACGCACCCAGCCGGTGCCCCGGCAGCAAGTCAGGCGCCTGCATCTTGAGGAACTCGGCGAACGACGAGGTCGTGGTCGAGAAGTAGGCCGCGGGCAGCGAAGACCCCGAGGTGTTGTCCATGCGTGCTCGTGATTCCCGTCAGGTCGGTGGGGCTGGTGGTGTGGTGAGCCTAGTGGCGGGGCGAGGCGAGCTTACTGGCCACCCTTTTGCACGTAGGCACGCACGAAGTCCTCGGCGTTCTCCTCCAGCACGTCGTCGATCTCGTCGAGAATCGTGTCGACGTCCTCGCCGAGCTTTTCCCGGCGCTCCTGGCCGGCGGGAGCACCGCCCTCGAGTTCTTCGTCCGAGTCGCCGCCACCGTGCTTTTCGATCTTTTCCTGAGCCATCTCGCCTCCCGGTGAGCTGTTGGTTCCAGACTACCCAGTGGGGACGACAATCGGGACACTGTTCGGCAGGTGTCAATCGCTGCCGGTGAGCGCCTCGACCAGTTCCTCGGCGGTCGCCGACGCGTCGAGCAGCTCTCCGACGTGCGCTTTCGTGCCGCGTAACGGTTCGAGAGTCGGGATCCGCACCAGGGATTCCTTACCCACGTCGAAAATCACCGAATCCCACGACGCGGCCGCGATCGAGGTGGCGTACTTCTCCAGTGTGCGGCCACGGAAGTAGGCGCGGGTGTCCTCCGGCGGGTGCGTGATCGCGTGCCGGACCTCCTCCTCGCTGACCAGCCGCTTCATCGAGCCACGGGTGACCAGCCGGTTGTACAGGCCCTTGCCGAGGCGGACGTCGGAGTACTGCAGGTCGACCAGGTGCAGCCGGGGCGCGCCCCAGTTCAGCTGGTCCCGCTGCCGGTACCCTTCCAGCAGCCGCAGCTTGGCGACCCAGTCCAGCCGGTCGGCGCATTCCTGCGGGTCACGCGCGAGCGCGTCGAGCACCTCGCCCCAGACCCGCAGCACCTCCTTGGACTGCTCGTCACCGCCCTCGCGTTCCAGGTGCGCGGCGGCCAGTTCGTGGTAGGCGAACTGGATCTCCAGGCCGGTGTACTTCTTCCCGCCGGCGAGCGGAACCTTCGTCTTGAGCGTCGGGTCGTGGCTGATCTGGTGCACGGACCGGACGGGCTCGTCGAGCTTGAGCTCGTCGAACCGCTGGCCGGCCTCGATCATGTCCAGCACCAGCGCGGTGGTGCCGACCTTGAGGAACGTGGAGTACTCGGCCAGGTTCGCGTCCCCGACGATGACGTGCAGCCTGCGGTACTTGTCGGCGTCGGCGTGCGGCTCGTCGCGGGTGTTGATGATGCCGCGCTTGAGCGTCGTCTCGAGGCCGACCTCGACCTCGATGTAGTCCGAGCGCTGCGAGAGCTGGAAACCCGCCTCCTCGCCCTGCGGGCCGATGCCGACCCGGCCGGAGCCGGTGACGACCTGGCGCGAGACGAAGAACGGGGTGAGCCCGGCGATGACCGAGGTGAACGGCGTCGAGCGGGACATCAGGTAGTTCTCGTGGGTGCCGTAGCTGGCACCCTTGCCGTCGACGTTGTTCTTGTACAGCTGCAAGGACGGCTGACCGGGCACGGTGGCCGCCTTGAGCGCGGCTTCTTCCATCACCCGCTCCCCCGCCTTGTCCCAGATCACCGCGTCGCGCGCGTTGGTGACCTCGGGCGCGGAGTACTCCGGGTGCGCGTGGTCGACGTAGAGCCGGGCGCCGTTGGTGAGAATGACGTTGGCCGCGCCGAGGTCCTCCACGTCCGGGTCGTGGCCGGGCCCGCCGGGGCCTGCCAGGTCGAACCCGCGCGCGTCCCGCAACGGGGACTCCACCTCGTAGTCCCATCTCGCCCGGCGCGCCCGGGGGATGTCGGCCGCCGCCGCGTAGGCCAGCACCACCTGTGTCGAGGTCAGCACCGGGTTCGCGGTCGCGTCGCCCGGCACCGCGATGCCGTACTCGACCTCGGTTCCCATGATCCGCCGCATGTGCCAAGCCTACGGGTCGTCGTGGCAGCGGGCGCGTGGCCTCCACATTGCGGGCCGGTAACCACTCGCCCGCCTGTCCCCGCGCGAGTTGAGCGTTCGGAGCGCGCGAGTTGAGCGTTGGGAGCGCGCGAGTTGAGCGTTGGGAGCGCGCGAGTTGAGCGTTGGGAGCGCGCGAGTTGAGCGTTGGGAGCGCGCGAGTTGAGCGTTGCGTGCGGCGGGAACGCGCAACTCGCGCACCGGGAACGCGCAACTCGCGCGGCACCTGCACCGCCGGTCACCGGACAAGGACGTGTTCCCTGGTCTGTGGGACTGCTGGGCGGGCGGGGTGGTCGCGGCCGGGGAGACACCGGCTGAATGCGCTTTCCGGGAGCTGGACGAGGAACTGGGCGTGTACGGCGTGGAACTGACGCCGGTGTTCACGCATGTCTTCGAGAAGCCGCCGTACCGGTGCCACAACTTCACGTTCGAGGCTCGCTGGGACAGGCCGATTGTTCATCAGGCCGAAGAGATCGTCGACGGCCGTTGGATCACGCTCGCCGAACTACGGGAATGGGCCGAGGGCCCGGACAGCCCGATGATTCCCGATGGGCGCGCCGGAATCCTGGAGTGGTTCCGTCGTCATGGCTGAGCCGGGAGTTTGCGCGCCGCGAGCGGGGTGAGGCTTTTGATCGCATCGGTGGCGCGGCCGGCCGACGTCGCGGTGACCTGCAGGCCGGACAGCACGTGCCCGGCCGCGAGCAGCACGGTGCAGGTGCCGCCGGCGCACCAGCCACGCACCGCCTCGGCGCCCGGCGGCAGTGGCACCGTCAGTTTCTGGCCGTCGCACTGGACCCGGTTCAGGACGTCCACCGCGGTCTGGTCGAGGTAACCGGTGACCTGCTGGACGAATGAGGAACCACTCGGGTAGGTCCAGCTCGACCCGCGGGGATCACCGGCGGGCACCGCGTGGAAGCAGTCGCCGTTCTCCGGGCGCTGGCTCGTGGCCCGCACCCCTTCGCTCGCGAGATCGTCCTTGGTGAGCACGGCGGCGGCGACCTCACCGGCGATGGCCCGCTGCGCGTTCCTCGTCGCCGTGACCGCCGGATCCGGGGCGGTCGCCGAAGCCGACGGCGGCGCGCTCGGTGGCGTGGCCGAGTGACCCGGGCTGTCGTAGTAAGTCTCGAGATCGTTGGGCCGGTCGGCGCAACCGGCGAGTCCGGCCAGCAGCACCGCGCTCAGGACCACTACCCGTCCGTGACGCACCGAGTCGTTCCTTCCAGTTGCCGGGGCGCCGAGACTAGCCGAAGCCTTTACCGCCAGTGCAAAGAGGATCTCCGTCCCCAGTACTCCCGGGGCGGCTCGGCCAGCGACGCCAGCGCGCGCAGTTCGCCGTCGGCGAGATTCACCCTGGTGGCGGCGAGGTTGGCGGCCAGCTGCGCCGGGCTGGCCGGGCCGACGAGCACTGTCGACGCCCACGGCCGGGCCAGCACCGCCGCGACCGCGATCGCATCCGGGCCCACGCCGTGCCGCGCCGCGATCCGGGACAGCACCGGTGGCGGCGATACCACCAGCCTGCCGTTGGCCAGAGTTTCCTTGACCAGTACCAGGTTTCCGGCCGCGTGTGCCTCGGCGAGCGCGCGCCCGGCCGAGGGCTCCAGCACGTTCCAGGTGGACTGCACCGCGGTGAAGATCGGTTTTCCTGCGACCCGCAGTGCGAAGGCGCGGCGGATCACGTCGCCCTGTCCCGGACCCGACGTGGAGAAACCGACGCGCACCCCGTCGTCATCGAGCGCGGAAAGCGCTCTCAGCAACGGCTCGTCGCTGAACAGCGGGCTGTCCATGGTCAGCGAGTGCACCTGGTACAGGTTGATCGCGGAACCCAGCTGCGCGCGGCTTTCGGTCCACTGGCGGGAAAAGCTGCTCGCCGAATGCTCCTTGACCTCGTGCATCGCCGCGTCCAGCCGCCAGCCGCCGACGTAGGTGTAGCCCCATTTGCTGGACACCGTGACGTCCGCGGGTTTGCGCAGGCGCAGCCACCCGGCCAGGAACTCCTCGGCGCGGCCGTACGAGCGCGCGACGTCGAACCAGCGAACCCCGGCCTGATATGCCGCGTCGAGCACAGCATGGGTCGCCCGCCGCATCGTGTCGACGTCCCGCTTGGCGGGAAGTTCGTCCACCCTGCCCAGGTTGATGTAGGCCGGCCTGCCCAAGGCGGCTAGGCCGAGTCCGATACGCAGGGGCCTCCCCTTTCGTCCGCGTCCGGCACCGGCTGGACATCACGGATTCCATGCCGCCCCGAGATTGTTATACACCGTCGGCGCGCTGCCGGAGTATTTCCAGCCACTGCGCTGAACTGAGCGCCTGCCGGTGCAGCTTCTCCAGCCGCGCCGCAGGCGCCCGTACGTAGCCCTTGCCGAACACGGGCGCGATCTGCCGGAGGCTGGCCCCCTCCTCACGTGCGGCCAGCAGCGCCCAGTCGGAGGCGTCCGCGCAGGCCGCCGAGGCGCGCCGTAACTCGCCGAGGACGGCGATCAGGTCGTCCGCGCTCACCTCGCCCGCGCGGACGGCGACCGCGGTTTCTTCCAGCCACGACAGCACATCCGCGGCGGTGATGGGGGCACGGGGACGAAAGGGCTCGCTCACGGAGCCGAAGTATAGGGCGTTATACAGCCAACGGGCGGCAGGACATGCAAACGAGGGCCACCGGAGTTTCCGATGGCCCTCGTTCGCGCTCTTCTTACAGGTACTGACCGGTGTTGGTCGCGGTGTCGATCACGCGGCCGGAGTCCTGGTTCTTGCCGGTGACGAGCGTGCGGATGTAGACGATCCGCTCGCCCTTCTTGCCGGAGATCCGGGCCCAGTCGTCCGGGTTCGTCGTGTTCGGCAGGTCCTCGTTCTCCGCGAACTCGTCCACGATCGCGTCGAGCAGGTGCTGCACCCGCAGACCCGGCTGCTTGGTCTCCAGCACCGACTTGATCGCCGACTTCTTCGCCCGGTCCACGATGTTCTGGATCATCGCGCCCGAGTTGAAGTCACGGAAGTAAAGGATCTCCTTGTCCCCGTTGGCATAGGTGACCTCGAGGAACCGGTTCTCGTCGGTCTCCTCGTACATCCGCTCGACCGTGTGCTGGATCATCGCGTCGATCGTGGCCGGCACGTCGCCGCCGAACTCGGCGAGATCGTCGGCGTGGATCGGCAGCCCGGACGTCAGGTACTTGGAGAAGATGTCCTTCGCACCCTCGGCGTCCGGCCGTTCGATCTTGATCTTCACGTCCAGCCGGCCGGGCCGCAGGATCGCCGGGTCGATCATGTCCTCCCGGTTGGAGGCACCGATCACGATGACGTTCTCGAGCCCCTCGACACCGTCGATCTCCGCCAGCAGCTGCGGCACGATCGTGGTCTCCACGTCGGAGGAGACCCCGCTGCCACGGGTCCGGAAGATCGACTCCATCTCGTCGAAGAAGACGATGACCGGGGTGCCACCCGAGGCCTTTTCCCGTGCCCGCTGGAAGATCAGGCGGATGCTCCGCTCGGTCTCACCGACGAACTTGTTCAGCAGCTCGGGGCCCTTGATGTTGAGGAAGTACGACTTGGCCTCGATATGACCAGTCGCGCCATCCGCATCTCCCCGCGCCTCGGCGACCTTCTTGGCCAGCGAGTTGGCCACCGCCTTGGCGATCAGCGTCTTCCCGCAGCCGGGCGGGCCGTAGAGCAGGACCCCCTTGGGCGGCCGCAACTCGTACTCACGGTAGAGATCGGCGTGCAGGAACGGCAGTTCGACCGCGTCGCGGATCTGCTCGATCTGCCTGCCGAGCCCGCCGATGTCCTCGTAGCGAACATCGGGGACCTCTTCGAGCACGAGATCCTCGACCTCGGCCTTGGGCACCCGCTCGTAGGCGTAGCCCGCCTTCGAGTCCACCAGCAGCGAATCACCCGGCTTGAGCGGCTGCGCGGCCAGCGGACCGGACAGCCACACCACGCGTTCCTCGTCGGCGTGACCGACGACGAGTGCGCGATGCGGGCCGTTTTCCACCTCGGGGGCGAGCACCTCGCGGAGCGCGCACACCTCACCGGTACGCTCGAAATCACCACCTTCCACGACGGTGAGGGCCTCGTTCAGCCGCAGCGCCTGGCCGCGCTGCAGCGAGTCGATCTCCACCGCCGGGGACACGGAAACCCGCATCTTGCGGCCCGCGGTGAAAACATCGACCGTGCTGTCCTCATAGGCCTCGACGAAGACGCCATAACCGCTGGGCGGCTGGGCAAGCCGGTCGACCTCCTCGCGCAGCGCGAGCAACTGCCCACGCGCCTCGCGCAAGGTCTCGACCAGTTTGCTGTTCCGCTCGGTGAGCTGGGCCACACGCTCTGAGGCCTCGGCGAGGCGTTGTTCCAGCACCCGGTTCTGGCGGGGTGAATCGGTCAGCTTCCTGCGCAGCAGCGCGACTTCCTCCTCGAGGAAACGCATCTGCCGCGCGTACTCGTCCGGCGTCGTTGCTGCTCCAGTCGTCTCTGAAGGGTCGGCTTCTTCATGCCGACCTCCGGGAAGGTCGTGTTGCATGTCGGCACCTCCTCGGAGTGCTTTTCATCCACGGTACCGGCGATCACCGACAAGAAAAGGTCTATCCGCATCACAGGATCGGCGCGTCGCACCGGATACACGTTCCCACGCGCTGCACAAGCGGCCGTCACGGTGCACGGTCGACGGCGCCCTGAACTACTCTCCGTAAAACCTGAACCACGGAGTGCGGCCGACCGGGCTGTCTGCGATTCACCCATGTCACGACCACCCCATCAAGGCTTTACAGGACCTTCATATAACGATTTCCCCGGCGGATTTCGTTCAAACCAAGGGAAAAACGGGCGCGGGCCGCCGCGCGAGAAGCTGGTCGGGAGCGCTGCCGGACGCGACGTTACGATCACGCCGGAGCGCCACACGGCGAAATCCGTCGTAGACCGACCTATGACGGGACGACACAACATGACCATCCCGAGGAAGCAGCAGGGGCCCGAGTGGTGCATCGATGAATCCTGAAGCCGGATCGCACCCGAGCACGGCACCGGTCCCGCCCGAGCGAGGGGGCACCGTCCGATGACCTATCCGCCACAGCAGCCAGGCCAGTGGGGCCCGCAGGATCCCTACGGTCAGCAGGGCCAGCAGAGTCCTTGGGGCCAGCAGCCCGGCGGCGGTCCCCAGCCGGGCTATGGGCAGCAGCCCGGGTATCCGCAGAGCGGGCAGCAGCCGCAGCAGGGATATCCGCAGAGCGGTCCCCAGCCGCAACAGGGATATCCGCAGCAGGGTTACCCGACGCAGCAGTACGGCTATGGCCAGTTCCCCGGCGGTCCCGGTGGCGAGCCGCCGAAGAAGCGGACCGGGATGATCATCGCGATCGTGGCGGCGGTGGTCGTGCTGGTCGGCGGTGGCGTGACCGCGCTGATCCTGTTGACCGGCAACGGCGACAAGGGCGGCAACGCCGCGCCGGCGAGCCCGTCCCAGGCGGCCCCGTCGGGTAGCAAGAGCAAGTCCGCCAGCCGGACGCCCAGCTCCCCGGCATCGAGCGGCACCCCAGCGGCCGGCGGCAAGTCGAGCCCGGACGAGACCGCGGCCGCGGTGGCACAGGCCTACGGCAACGCCGACCGGCAGGCGCTGCAGGACACGGTGTGTATGAGCACCGGCCAGCAGGCACCGGACATCCCACCGGGGATCTCGGTGACGATCAACGGCGAGGCCCAGAAATCCGGGGACACCGCGCTCGTCCCGGCCACCGCGAAGGGCCCCGGCGGCACCAAGGACTTCCAGATCGGCCTGAAACTCGAAGGCGGCGTCTGGTGCTACGCGGGAGACAAGACGAGCTGACCCGGTTTCCCGGGCGGTCTCAGCGGTTTCTCGTCGGGCGGCGTTGCGGCCGGGGCGGGGTGACGCCGTCGGCGAGGCGCCGGGTGGTGAGCAGGAACGCGGTGTGCGCGACCATCCGGTGCTCCGGCCGCACGGCGAGCCCGACCACATGCCACGGCCGGAGCAGCGTTTCCCACGACTCGGGCTCGGTCCAGCCCTGCTGTTCCCGCAACGCCTCGGTGATCGTGGACAGCTGGGTCACCGTCGCGACGTAGACCACCAGCACCCCGCCGGGCACGAGATTCTCCCGCACGGTCGGCAGGACTTCCCACGGCGCCAGCATGTCCAGCACCACTCGGTCGACCTCACCGCTGTGCGTCGCGAGGTCGGCGATCCGCAGGTCCCAGTTTTCGGGGCGGCGGTGGAAGAATCGCTCGACGTTCTTGACCGCGTGCTCGGCGTGATCGTCCCGCACCTCGTAGGAGGTGACGCTGCCTTCCGGCCCGACCGCGCGCAGCAGCGAGCAGGTCAGCGCACCCGACCCGGCACCGGCTTCGAGCACACGCGCGCCGGGGAAGATGTCGCCCCACATCACGATCTGCGCCGCGTCCTTGGGGTAGATCACCTGTGCTCCGCGCGGCATCGACAGCACGTAGTCCGCCAGCAGCGGGCGCATCGCCAGATACGACGTGCCGCCGGCCGAGGTGATCACCGAGCCCTCGGGGAGGCCGATGAGATCGTCGTGCCGCAGCGCGCCGCGGTGGGTGTGGTACTCCTCCCCCTCCGCGAGGACCAGCGTGTAGTGCCGCCCCTTCGGATCGGTCAACCGCACCCGGTCGCCTGGGCTGAACGGCCCGCTCACGCCAAAACCTCCTATGTAGCCGCTGTACTGATGGTTACCAAGCCGACGTCAGTCACGGCTACAACCGGACGCAGGTGGGCTACCTGTTGACCAGGCCTGCCTACTTCGGTCGGCTTGGTAACGCAGCGCCCGATCCTCGCAGAGCAGCCGGTGACGTGGTTCAGCGGGGACGGCGGGCGAGCGCGACCCGGAGGTCTTCGCGGCGCAGCACTCCCGCGGGACGGCCCTCGTCGTCGACGACGAGGAACTGCCACGCCGCGGTCTCGCGCACGCGTTCCGCAATCTCCTCCCCCGGCTCGGAGGCGAGCAGCACGGTCTCCGCGCGGATCGGTTCCGCGGCGAGCTCCGCGGGCGCCTGCGGTGACGTCGCGGCCAGGCGCTGCGCGTCGTTCTCGTCGAGCAGCCCGGCGGCGACCCCGTCGGCCCGCACGAGAACGACACCGCGCCCGGCGGACGCGGCCAGCGCGTCGGACACCGGGCTCTCCGCGGGTAGTTGCAGCACGGGGCGGACCAGATCGGAGAGCGCGAGCCCGTCCGGCCAGCTGCGGCTGTTCTCCGCGGACAGCTCGGCGCCCGCGCCCATCGCCACGAACCACGCCGTCACCGCGCACACGCCGAGGCGCAGCCAGCGATCCTCGCTGCCCGAGGCCATGCCGAAGATCGCCCACAACAGCAGCGCCGCGGCGACCACACCGCCGCCGGCGACGGCCGCCTTGGTGCCGCGTGCCCTGATCCCGCTCAGCGCCCACACACCCGCGCGCAGCATCCGCCCGCCGTCGAGCGGCAACCCGGGCAGCAGGTTGAACAACCCGACCGCGAGGTTCGCGACCGCGCATTCGGCCACCAGCAGCCACGCCGCGGTGCCGGACGGGACGGCGAGCAGCAGCAGCCCGCAGAACAACGCGAGCAGCACCGACACGACCGGGCCCGCGGCCGCCACGAGACCTTCCTGGCGCGGCTCTCGCGGTGTTCTGGCCACTTCGGACAGTCCACCGAGGAGGAACAGCCGCAGCCGCCGCACCGGGATGCCCATCCGCAACGCGACGACGACGTGCCCGAGTTCGTGCAGCAGCACGGAAAGCCCGAGCAACACCGCGAACGCGGCCGAGAGTGTCCACGAGGTGGCGGGGCTCGCATCCGGCAGCAGCCGGGTCACCATCGGGGTGTAGAGCACGATCACCACGAGCGAGCCGACCCACCAGGACGGCGCCAGCAGGACCGGCACGTCGCGGACGCGGAACAGCAGCAGCCCGCCGTCGGCGACGGTGAAGAATCGCCTCGGCCGGCTTCGCGGCTGTTCTCGGGTGGCGGACACAAGGTCAGCGTAGAGGCGGCGGTGTGGGACCGCCGTGACGGCACGTGATCGACACCCGGTAGCGGGATGGGACGGAATTGTCGTACCCCTCCCATAGAGTGCGGGGCATGACACAGACGGCAACGGAGGAGACGGTACCGGCGACCCGGGTACGGCGGCCGGCGCTGTCGCCGTCGCGCGCCAGTGATTTCAAGCAGTGCCCGCTGCTCTACCGGTTCCGCGCGGTGGACCGGCTGCCCGAGACGCCCACCAGGGCCCAGTTGCGCGGCACCCTCGTGCACTCGGTGCTGGAGCGGCTGTTCTCGCTGCCCCAGCCGGAGCGGCTGCCGGAGCGCGCCAAGGAGCTGCTCGAACCGGCGTGGGCGGAGCTGTCCGCCGACCGCGCGGAGTGGGCCGAGCTGTTCGCGGCGGACGACGAGAACCAGGTCGCGGAGTGGCTTGCCGGCGCGGGAAAACTGCTCGACAGCTACTTCGCGCTGGAGGACCCGCGGCGGCTCGATCCGGAGGCGTGCGAGCTGCACGTGGAAACCGAACTGGACTCCGGCGTGCGGCTGCGTGGTTACGTCGACCGGCTCGATGTCGCGCCCACCGGCGAAATCCGGGTGGTGGACTACAAGACCGGCACCGCGCCGCGCGAGATCGGCGAGGCGAAGGCCATGTTCCAGATGAAGTTCTACGCCGTGGTGCTGTGGCGGCTGCGCGGAAGCGTGCCACGGCAGCTGAAACTCATGTACCTCACCGACGGGCAGTCGCTGGCCTACACGCCCGACGAGCCGGAGCTGCGCCGCTTCGAGCGCACGCTCGAAGCGATCTGGCAGGCGATCCTCAAGGCGGGCAAGACCGGTGACTTCCGGCCCAGTCCCAGCAAGCTGTGTGATTGGTGCGCACACCAGTCACGATGCCCGTCGTTCGGTGGCACACTGCCGGAGTACCCGGGCTGGCCCGAACCCGATCCCGGGGAGGAAACCCCACTCGACCGAGCGGACTGACGATGACTGAAAGCGCTTACTACCTGCCACTGGGCGAAAACCGGTACCAGCCGACGCAGCACACCGCCGGGCCGTGGACCCCCGACGCGCAGCATTTCGGGCCCCCGTCGGCACTGCTCGCCCGCGCGCTGGAAGCGCTTCCCCGCGAGCGGGACAGCGAACTGGCCCGGGTCACCGTCGAGATACTCGGCCCGGCCCCGCTGGCCGAGCTGTCGGTGGCCGCGCGGATCGAACGTCCTGGCCGCTCGGTCGAGTTGCTGGTGGCGGAGCTGAGCGCGGGCGAGCGCATCGTCGCCCGCGCGTCGGCCTGGCGCGTCGTGCGCTCCGACACGCGCGAGATCGCGAACCTGCCGAGCGGAGACTGGCCCAAGCCCGAGGACTGCCCCGCCGGCACGTGGCCCGAGGGTTTCCTGGCCGGCTTCGTGACTTCGCTGGACTGCCGGGAGGTTTCCGGTGGTTTCGACAAACTCGGCCCGGCCGCGGTGTGGCTGCGGCAGCGGATGGTGCTGGTGGACGGTGAGGAACCCACGCCACTGCAACGGTTGTTCGTCGTCGCGGACAGCGGGAACGGCGTGTCGAACTTCCTCGACCCGCGGCGCTGGTGGTTCATCAATGCCGAATTGACCGTGCACCTGCAACGCGAACCCGTGGGCGAATGGATCGGCCTCGACGCGGCCACCACGGTCGGCCCGCGCGGGATCGGCACGGCGGCGAGTACGCTTCGCGATCTTGAAGGGCCGGTCGGCTTCGGCGCGCAGGCGCTGATGGTGCGGCCGCGGTAGGCGAAACACACAGCGGGCAATAACCTGACCGCAACGACGATACGGGGAGCACTCGAGTGCAGATCACTTCGGTGGTCAACCAGAAGGGCGGCGTCGGCAAGACCGCGCTGACCGTCGGCGCCGCCGCGGCGCTGGCCGAGCGCGGCAGGCGGGTGCTGCTGATCGATCTCGACCCGCAGGGTCATGCCACCACCGAGATGCTCGGGCTGCCCGAGGTGCCACCCCAGGCGCCGAGCCTGGCCAAGGCACTGACGAAAACCTGGAAGGGCCCGGTCGAGGAGCTGGTCGTCCCCCACCCGCGCAGTCACATCGGGCCGGGTGGCGCGTTTGACGTCATCCCCACCTCGCCCGGGATGTTCGATCTGATCCGCCGCCTGGACAGTTTCCGGGTACCGGGCTGGCAGCTCGCCCGCGTGATCCAGTTCGCCAACTATGATCACGTGCTCATCGACTGCCCGCCCGCGCTGGACGTGCTGACCAACAACGCGCTCGCCACGACGCACGGCATCCTGGTGCCGGTCCAGCCCGATCGCACCAGCATCCGCGCGTTGCGCCTGCTCAACGATCAGCTCGCGTACGTGCAGCAGGCCGTCAACCGGGACCCGATCCCGTATTTCGGGGTGGTGCCGGGGTTGTACCGGCGGCCGATGTCGACCTACGCCAGCGCCGCGCTCACCGAACTGGAGAACTTCGGCTATCCGCTGCTCGCGCACGTGCCGCTGGGCGTGGTGATGAACGAGGCCGCCGCGCATGGCATGCCGGTCACCACGTTCGCGCCGGAGACCACGCAGGCGGTGGCGTTCCGGCAGATCGCCGAGGTGCTCGACGGGTATTTCCAGAGCAGGCCCGCGCCGGCGCCGGTGCCGATCGCGGACGAGTTCGTGTTCGAAGACTTCATCACCTCGGTGGCGCGCACCCGCGATCAGAACGACAACGGCGCCCGCCGCAAACTGTACGACCTGCTGCCCAAGAAACCACGCGGCTGACCGGCCGCGCGCTCCGTCCACATCGGACGGTCGTGAGCGCGCGGCCGTTACCGGGTCACAGGCGGCTCGAGCGGATGTCGGAGGCGAGGATCGCCTTCGCACCGGCGTCAGCGAGTTCGTCCATGATCCGGTTGACGTCCTTGCGCGGCACCATCGCCCGCACCGCGACCCAGTCCGGGTCGGTGAGCGGCGCCACCGTCGGCGATTCCAGGCCCGGCGTGATGGCGACCGCCTGGTCCAGCAGCGAGCGCGGGCAGTCATAGTCGAGCATCAGGTACTGCTGCGCGAACACCACACCCTGCAACCGCGCGGCCAGTTGCGCTTTCGCCTTCGCCGGCGGGCCACCGGCACGCTGCACGAGCACCGCCTCCGACACGCAAATCGGGTCCCCGAAGGCCACCAGGTTGTGCTGGCGCAGCGAACGCCCGGTCTCGACCACGTCGGCGATCGCGTCGGCGACACCGAGCTGCACCGAGATCTCCACGGCGCCGTCGAGCCGGATCACTTCGGCCTCGACCCCGTGCCCGGCCAAATCGGCGCGCACCAGATTCGGGAACGACGTCGCCACCCGTTTCCCGGCGAGGTCGGCGGGCTTCCAGTCCTGGCCGGCGGGCGCGGCGTAGCGGAACGTCGAGGCGCCGAAACCGAGCGCGAGGGTTTCCTCCACCTGCGCGCCGGAGTCGATCGCGAGGTCCCGGCCGGTGATCCCGAGGTCCAGCTCGCCACTGCCGACGTAGATCGGGATGTCCTTGGGGCGCAAGAAGAAGAACTCGACGTCGTTGGCATGGTCGAGCACGGTCAGGTCGCGGTCATGGCGGCGGCGGTAGCCCGCCTCGGCCAGCATCTCCGACGCCGGCTCCGCCAGCGCTCCCTTGTTGGGTACCGCGACCCGTAGCATGCCTTCACTCCCTCACAAGTAGCGGTAGACGTCCTCGGCGCTCAGCCCGCGGCCGAGCATCAGGACCTGCACCCGGTAGAGCAGCTGGGAGATCTCCTCCGCGAGCCGCTCGTCCGATTCGTGCTCCGCCGCGATCCAGACCTCACCGGCCTCTTCGAGCACCTTCTTGCCCTGCGCGTGCACGCCGGCCTCGAGCGCGGTGACGGTGCCGGACCCGGCAGGCCGGGTCCGCGCGCGCTCGGTCAGCTCGGCGAACAGCTCATCGAAGGTCTTCACAATCTGTAGATCCTTCCATCCGGCCCCGCCGTCGGCCGAGCCGCCCCGGGAGACATCACCCGGCGTGGAAGATCGACGTGAGCGCGGTCATGTCGAGCCCGACGAGCGAGTCACGGAACACGCGCCGCTCCCCCGCGCCGACCGCCACGTCGTTGGGCACGACGAGCACCACGCATCCCGCGGCCGCCGCGGACTCCGTGCCGGGCCGGGAGTCCTCGATCGCCACGCAGCGCGCCGGGTCGACCCCGAGCAGCCGGGCCGCGCGCCGGTACGGCTCGGGATGCGGCTTGGTCAGCCCATCCACCTCGTCGCCACACACGATGACGTCGAAGAACTCGCGGCCGATCGTGTCGAGTGCGAGTTCGACCAGGGGCCGTTCGGTGGAGGTCACCAGCGCGGCGGGCAACCCGCCGGCGCGCACCGCGGCGAGCGCCTCACGGGCACCGGGCCGCCATGGCAGCGCGTCGGCGAACAACCGGGCGGTGCGTTCCCTGATCCAGTCGCCGGTCGAGGCGATCCGGGCCGGCGTGACTTCGTGGCCGCTGATCGTCAGCAGGTACTCCGACGTGGCGTCCATATCGACCCCGACGAGGGTGACGCGCTGTTGTTCGGTGAGCCGCCCCCCGAGCCATTCCGCCGCTTCGTACAGCGCGACGTCCCAGAGTTTCTCCGAGTCGACCAGGGTGCCGTCCATGTCCCACAGCACACCGGCCGGGCCGTCCACAGTGGACGGTCTAGTCATGGGTCTTCCTTACGTGTTGAAGTACTTCGCTTCGGGATGGTGGCAGACGATGGCGTCGGTGGACTGCTCGGGATGCAGCTGGAACTCCTCGGAGAGCTTGACGCCGATGCGCTCCGGTTCGAGCAGTTCGATGATCTTGGCGCGGTCCTCCAGATCGGGGCAGGCGCCGTAGCCGAGGGAAAACCGGGCCCCGCGGTAGGCCAGCTTGAAGTAGTCCTCGATCGCCTCGGGGTCCTGGTCGGCGATGGCGAGCTCCTGGCGGATGCGCCGGTGCCAGTACTCGGCGAGCGCTTCGGTCAGCTGCACGGACAGGCCGTGGACTTCGAGGTAGTCCCGGTAGGCGTCGGCCGCGAACAGTTCGTTCGCGTAGTCGGCGATCGGCTGCCCCATCGTCACCAGTGTCAGTGGCAGCACGTCGATCTCACCGGACTCGCGCGGCCGCCAGAAATCCGCCAGGCACAGGTGCCGGTCGCGTTTCTGGCGCGGGAAGGTGAACCGGGTGCGTTCGGCACCGTCCTCGGTCAGCACCACCAGATCGTCACCCTCGGCCACGGCCGGGAAGTAGCCGTAGACGAGTGCGGCGTGAGCGAGAATCCCGTCCGTGGCAAGGCGTTCGAGCCAGTACCGCAGCCGCGGGCGGCCCTCGGTCTCCACCAGCTCCGCATAGGACGGTCCCTGCCCGCCCTTGGCGCCACGCAGTCCCCATTGCCCGAGGAACGTCGCCCGTTCGTCCAAATAGGACGAATAGTCGGCCACCGGGATCCCTTTGACCACCCGGGTTCCCCAGAACGGCGGCGTCGGCAGCGGCACATCGGTCGCGACGTCGGAGCGGGCCGGGATCACCTCCGGTTCGGCGGCGTCCTTGCGTGCCTGCGCGATACGCAGCGAGCGCTCGCGACGTGCCTTGCGCTCGGCCTTCTTCGCTTCGGCCTCGGGATCGACGGCCGGCGCCTCACCGCGGCGCACGGCCATGATCGTGTCCATCAGATGCAGGCCCTCGAAGGCGTCACGGGCATAGTGCACGTCACCGTGGTAGATCTCGGTGAGATCGTTCTCCACATAGGACCGGGTCAGCGCGGCCCCGCCGAGCAGCACCGGCCAGCGATCGGCGACCCCGCGGGAGTTCATCTCCTCGAGGTTCTCCTTCATGATCACCGTGGATTTCACCAGCAGGCCCGACATCCCGATCGCGTCGGCATGCTTTTCCTCGGCCGCGTCGAGGATCGTGGTGATGGGCTGCTTGATGCCGAGGTTGACGACCTCGTAGCCGTTGTTGGACAGGATGATGTCGACGAGGTTCTTGCCGATGTCGTGCACGTCGCCCTTCACCGTCGCCAGCACGATCCGGCCCTTGCCGCCGGAGTCGTCCTTTTCCATGTGCGGCTCGAGATAGGCGACGGCGGCCTTCATCACCTCGGCGGACTGCAGCACGAACGGCAGCTGCATCTGCCCGGAGCCGAACAGCTCGCCCACGGTTTTCATGCCCGACAACAGTGTCTCGTTGATGATCTCCAGCGGGGGCTTCTCGCCCATCGCCGCGTCCAGGTCCGCTTCCAGGCCGCCGCGCTCGCCGTCCACGATCCGCCGCTCCAGACGCTCGAACAACGGCAGCGCGGCCAGCTCCTGCGCGCGCGACTCCTTCGACGAGGCCGCCGACACGCCCTCGAACAGTTCCATCAACCGCTGCAACGGGTCGTAGCCCTCGCGCCGCCGGTCGTAGACGAGGTCGAGGGCGACTTCCCTTTGCTCGTCCGGAATCCTGGCCATCGGCAGGATCTTCGACGCGTGCACGATCGCCGTGGTGAGCCCGGCTTCCACACATTCGTGCAGGAACACCGAGTTGAGCACCTGCCGCGCAGCCGCGTTCAGTCCGAAGGACACATTGGACACACCCAACGTGGTCTGGACCTCTGGGTAGCGCCGCTTGAGTTCGCGGATCGCCTCGATGGTCTCCACCGCGTCCCGGCGGACCTCCTCCTGGCCGGTGGAGATCGGGAAGGTCAGGCAGTCCACGATGATATCGCCGACCCGCATCCCCCAGTTCGTGGTCAGGTCCTCGATCAGCCGGGTCGCGACCCGCACCTTCCACTCCGCGGTACGGGCCTGGCCCTCCTCGTCGATGCACAGCGCCACCACCGACGCGCCGTGCTCGCGCGCGAGCCGCATCACGCGCTGGAACCGGGAGTCGGGACCGGCTCCGTCCTCGTAGTTGACCGAGTTGATCACGCACCGGCCGCCGAGGCGTTCGAGACCGGCCTTGATCACCGCGGGTTCGGTGGAGTCCAGCATGATCGGCAGGGTCGACGCGGTCGCCAGCCGGCCGGCCAGCTCCGCCATGTCGCGCGCACCGTCCCGGCCGACGTAGTCGATGCACAGGTCGAGCAGGTGCGCACCGTCGCGGGTCTGCTCCCGGGCGATCTCCACGCAGTCCTCGTACCGGCCTTCGAGCATGGCCTCGCGGAACTTCTTCGACCCGTTGGCGTTGGTACGCTCCCCCACCATCAGGACCGACGCGTCCTGCGCGAAGGGCACCGCCTGGTACAGCGACGACACCCCGGCTTCCGGCTTCGGGTTCCGGCGGGCGCGCTCCACATCCCGCACCGCCTCCGCGAGCTGCCGGATGTGCTCACCGGTCGTGCCGCAGCAGCCGCCGACGAGGCCGACCCCGAACTCGCGCACGAACCCCGACAGCGCCTCGGCCAGCCCCTCCGGGGACAGCGGGTACACCGCACCGTGCGGGCCCAGCTCGGGCAGCCCGGCGTTCGGCATCACCGACAGCGGCACCCTGGCCGACTTCGACAACGTCCGCAGGTGCTCGCTCATCTCGGCCGGGCCGGTCGCACAGTTGAGCCCGATCAGGTCGATGCCCAGCGGCTCCAGCGCGGCCAGCGCCGCCCCGACCTCGGTGCCGAGCAGCATCGTGCCGGTGGTCTCCACGGTGATCGACGCGATGATCGGCACCACCCGGCCTTCCTGCTCCATCGCCCGGCGCGCCGCGACGATCGACGCCTTGGTCTGCAGGATGTCCTGTGTCGTCTCGACGATCACCGCGTCGGCGCCGCCCGCGAGCAACCCGCGGACCTCCTCGAAGTAGGCGTCGCGCAGCAGCTCGTAGGGCGCATGCCCGAGCGTCGGCAGCTTGGTGCCGGGGCCGACCGAGCCGAGCACGAACCGTGGCCCGAACTCGTCGGCCGTCTCCCGCGCCAGCCGGGCACCCGCCTCGGCCAGCTCGAAGATCCGGTCCGGGATGTCGTACTCGGCGAGGTTCGCCCAGTTCGCGCCGAACGTGTTGGTCTCGATCGCCTCGGCGCCCGCCTCCATGTACCCGCGATGGATGCTGCGCACCACGTCCGGGCGCGTCACGTTGAGGATCTCGTTGCAGCCTTCCAGGCCCGCGAAGTCGTCGAGCGAGAGATCATGCGCTTGCAGTGCGGTCCCCATCGCACCATCGGCGACCACGACACGGGTGGCGAGAGCATCCAGCAGTGGCGACTTCAGATGATCCGGCATGTCGTCCAGGCTACGGTCTCGTGGTGCCCGCACGGGTCGTAGGCTGGTCGGGTGAGTGATCCAGCCGATGCCCAGCAGGAATCAGCACGACCCGCTGAAGACCTCGCCGACAACACCCGTCCGGTGATGATTTGTGCCTTTGAAGGCTGGAACGACGCGGGTGACGCCGCGAGTACCGCGCTCGAGCATCTCCAGCTGAGCTGGGACGCGAAGCCGCTGGCGGAAGTCAGTCCCGACGACTACTACGACTTCCAGGTGAGCCGCCCCACCGTCCGGATGGTGGACGGGGTGACGCGGCGGGTCGACTGGCCGACCACCAGACTCTCGGTGTGCCGCCCGCCCGGCTACGACCGTGACGTGGTGCTCGTGCAGGGCCCGGAACCGAACATGCGCTGGCGCAAGTTCTGCGAGGAGCTGCTGGAGCATGTCACGGCGCTGGACGTGGAGACGGTGGTGACGCTGGGCGCCCTGCTCGCCGACACCGCGCACACCCGCCCGGTGCCGGTGACCGGAACGGCCTACGACGCGGAGGCGGCCGAGCGGTTCGGCCTGGAACGCAACCGGTACCAGGGCCCCACCGGGATCACCGGCATCCTGCAGGACTTCTGCGTGCAGGCCGGCATCCCGGCCATCTCCATCTGGGCCGCGGTGCCGCACTACGTGTCGCATCCGCCGTCGCCGAAGGCGAGCCTGGCGCTGCTGCACAAGCTCGAGGACGTGCTCGACGTCGAGGTGCCGCTCGGCGCCCTGCCCGAGCAGGCCGAGGAGTGGCAGCGCACGGTGTCGGAGATGGCCGAGGAGGACGAGGAGATCTCGGACTACGTGCGGACCCTCGAAGAGCGGGGCGACGCCGAGGTGGAGATGTCGGTCGACGAATCCAGCGGGGACAAGATCGCCGCCGAGTTCGAACGGTATCTGCGCCGCCGCCGGCCCGGTCAGGAAGGGCCAGGACCGGGTCCTCGGTGAGGCGGGCCGCCCTCTACGTCGGCGGTCTGCTCGGCCCGTTCGGGGCCGGGGTGGTGTCCTCGATGCTGCCCGAACTGTCGGCCACCTTCGGCGTCTCGCAGGGCGCCGCCGCCACCTCGCTGACCGCGTACCTGCTGCCGTTCGCGCTGGTCATGCTTGTGTCCGGGACGCTCGGCGAGCGCTGGGGCCCGACCCGCACGATCCGCATCGCCTACGCCGGGTACGTCGTGGCGGCGGCGCTGGCCGCGATCGCGCCCTGGTTCTGGCTGTTCCAGGCGAGCCGCGGGTTGCAGGGGGTGGCGAACGCGTTCACCACCCCGTTGCTGCTGACGAAACTCGCGGCGGTCACACCGAAGGAGCGGCTCGGTCGCGCCCTGGGTCTCTACGGCGCG
This sequence comes from Amycolatopsis pithecellobii, assembly GCF_009707865.1. GTDB lineage: Bacteria > Actinomycetota > Actinomycetes > Mycobacteriales > Pseudonocardiaceae > Amycolatopsis_E > Amycolatopsis_E pithecellobii. Next base: position 37,545 of record NZ_WMBA01000039.1, on the reverse strand, counting down.
GCCCAGGCGATCGGCCAGACCTCGGCGCCGTTGGCCGGCGGGCTCGCCGCCGAAAGCTCGTGGCGCTGGGCGTTCGCCGGGACCGCGGTGGTGGCCGCCGTGCTCACGGCGAGCCCGCTTCCCGCCGACGACCACGCGCCCGAGCAGCCGCCGCGGTTGCGGGACGCGTGGCAGCCGGTCGTGGTGTGGCCGGGGATCGTGATCTTCGTGGCCTGGGCCTGCCTCGCCGGGCTGCCGTTCCTCGTCGCGTTCCGGGTCGACGACGCGTTCGCGCTCGGACCGGGCGCGCGCGGACTGGTGCTCACCGCGTACGGGCTCGCCGGGTTCGTCGCGGCGCGGCTGGCGGGCACTGTCTCGGACCGCTTCGGGCCACGGCTCGCGGTGCTGCTGGGCCTGCTGCTCGGCGCGGTGGCTGTCGCGGCGATCGGGCTCGTGGGTTCGCTGCCACCGATCGTGGTGGCATGGGCCGCGGCCGGCGTGTGCGGGCAGCTCGTGCTGGTCGGCATCAACGCACTGGTGCTCGGCGCCGGCGGCCGTGGCGGGGCGATCTCGGTCGTGACCGCGCTGCGGTTCCTCGGCATGTCCGCGTCACCGGCGGCGTTCACCAGCCTGTACCGCCACGATCCGGTGCTGGGTTTCCTGGTACCCGGCGCGCTGCTCGCGGCGGTCGCTCCCCTGCTGGCTCACAGGATCTTCCGCAGCGGCACCGGTCCGCGGGCGCGCTTGCGCCATTCACGGGGGTAACCGAGCGAGACCTCCTCGAACCGCACCCCGTCCGCGTAGGTGGTGCGGGGAATGTGCAGATGCCCGAACACCGCGACCTCCGCCCGGTAACGCACATGCCAGTCCGCCGTGCGGGCCGTGCCGCACCACAGCGCGAACTCGGGCCAGTACAGCGGGGCGGTCGGATGGCGGTGCAACGGCCAGTGCGAGACGAGGACGGTCCCGTTTTCCTCCGGGATCGCGGCCAGGCGTTCCTCGGTGGTCTTGAGCCGCTGCGCGCACCAGTCCTGCCGGGTCGGATACGGGTCGGGGTGCAGGAAGAACTCGTCGGTGCAGACCACACCGGCCTCGCGTGCCTGCTCCAGCGCCTCTTCGAGGGACGCGTCCTCGGCCTGCGGCGTGCGCCAGCTGTAGTCGTAGAGCAGGAACAGCGGCGCGACCGTCAGCGGCCTGCGGCCGTGCTCCCAGACCGGGTACTCGTCCTCCGGAGTCAGCACGTCGAGTGCGCGGCACCGGTCGACCAGGTGCCGGTAGCGTTCCTCGCCACGCAACGGCGAATCGTCGCGGCCGGTGGTCCACAGGTCGTGATTTCCCGGCACCCACACGACTTTCGCGAACCGCTCCCGCAAGGTGGCGAGCGATTCGACGATCGGCTCGACCCGCTCGGCGACGTCACCCGCCACCAGCAGCCAATCCTGCGCCGAATCGGATCGGACGCGGTCGAGCAGCGGCTCGTTACCGCGGTGGGTCACATGCAGGTCGCTGGTGGCGTAGAGGCTGGGCACGATGTCAACCGTAGCGAGCGGCTACAGCTCGATCCCCAGCAGCGCGTCGACCGCGATGCGCACGAGCCCGGGTGCGGCCGTGTCGGTTCCGTTGCGCCGCAAGGCTTCCCCGGCCCACGCGTCGATCGCGGCGAGCGCGGTGGGGGTATCGAGGTCGTCGGCGACATGGTCACGCAACCGCGCCACGGTGTCCGCCGCCGCGGGCCCGGTGGGCAGCGAAACGGCTTCGCGCCAGCGGGCCAGCCGCTCCTGCGCTTCGCTCAACAGGGCCGCCGTCCACGCCCGGTCGGTCCGGTAGTGCCCGGCGAACAGCGCGAGCCGGATCGCGCCGGAGTCCACGCCGTCGGCCCGAAGGCGCGAGACGAACACCAGGTTCCCGCGCGATTTCGACATCTTCTGCCCGTCGAGGCCGATCATGCCCGCATGCACGTAGTGCCGCGCGAACGGATGCGTCCCGGCGACCGCTTCCGCGTGCGCGGCGCTGTACTCGTGATGCGGGAAGATCAGGTCCGAGCCGCCGCCCTGCACGTCGAACCCCATGCCGAGCCGGTTCACCGCGATCGCGCTGCACTCGATGTGCCAGCCGGGGCGCCCCGCCCCCAGTTCCGAATCCCACGACGGCTCGCCCGGCCGCGCGCACCGCCACAGCAGCGCGTCCAGCGGATGCCGCTTGCCCGCCCGGTCCGGGTCGCCGCCGCGCTCGGCGAAAAACCGCGTCATCGTCGGCTCGTCGTAGTTCGACTCGTAGCCGAAGCGGCCGGTCGCGTTGTGGTCGAAGTAGATGTCGGGGAACTCGGGGTCGTCGGCCCGGTACGCGGCGCCGTCCGCGAGGAGTTTCCCGATCACCTCCACGATTTCGGGGATGCTTTCCACCGCACCGACGAACTCGCGCGGCGACAGCACCCGCAGCGCTTCCATGTCCTCGCGGAACAACGCCGTCTCACGCAGCCCGAGCACGATCCAGTCGTCCTGATCGCGCTCGGCGCGTTCCAGCAGCGGCTCGTCGACGTCGGTGACGTTCTGCACGTAGAACACGTCATGGCCGTTGTCCCGCCACACCCGGTTCACCAGGTCGAACGCCAGGTAGGTCGCGGCGTGCCCGAGATGCGTGGCGTCGTACGGCGTGATGCCGCAGACGTACATCCGCGCGGTCTGTCCCGGCGCGGTCGGGCGGAGCTGCCCGGTCGAGGTGTCGAACAGCCGCAGCGGGCGCGGCGTTCCCGGAACACGGGGCAGGGGGACCGATGACCAAGTGCGCATACCCTCCACCCTAAAGCGCGCCGCGTCCCGGATTCCCGGTTGGTGGGATGCCGGCTGGTCAGCCGCCCGTGGTCAGCTTCCGCAGCTGGGCCAGATCACCGAAGTACGAATCCTGGTTGCCGGGCAACGGCCCGGTGACCCCGGACTGCCAGAACCCGGCGCGCCAGCCGCCCGGCACCTCGCCCATGTCGGTGTTGTAGCGGGCAAGCCAGAGGACGTGGTCGGCCGCAAAGGCGGTGCTGTTGCCGGTGCACGCCTTCCACCAGCGCGCAGAGGTGTAGATGATCGGGGTGTGCCCGGTGCGGCGCGCAAGTGTGCCGCTGAAGTCGGCGATCCACGCGACCATGGCCTGCGGGGTCAGGTTGTAGCAGGGCGGCGCGTTCGGGGTGTCCTCCAGGTCGAGCGCGGGCGGCAGGGTCATCCCGTCGGAGAACCACTTGCCGTCGTGGGTGTGCAGGTACACCGCCTGGTCCGCGCCGCTGGACTTGTCCGGCCGGGCGTAGTGGTACGAGCCGCGGATCAGCCCGGCGGCCTTGACCGCCCGGAACTGGGCCAGATAGTCGGGGTTGGCGTACCCGACGCCCGCGGTGTCCTTGACGAACGCGAACACGGCACCGTTGGCCTTGGCCGCCGCCAGATCGGGAATCCCTTGGGAGGCACTGAAGTCGAACCCCGCCAGCGGCGCCGGGTCTGCCTGTGCCGCGCAGGGCACCGCGAGCGTCGCGCCAATCGCCATCGCGGTCAGCGCCGCGATCCGCTGCAAGATCAAGAGCACGGCTCACGCTAAAACGGCGCAACCCGAATGGCCGCTTGACACCGTGATCACCGACCGATCGGGTGACGGCGCGGCGGTTTCGCGGCACCCGCACCTGGTCGGCCCGGTCGCCGTCGGAGCAAGGGACGTGAGTCCTCAGGGAATGCGGGCGACTCGTGGCCGCACGACGTCGGGGAGCGTGCGGGCCGGGCGACCGGTGAGGTCGGGCACCACCGAGGTGACCCGGGCCAGGAGTCCGGTGCGGGCGGCCGTGCCGAACGAGGTGAACATGGATACGACGGCTTCCGGGACGCCGTCGTCACGCAGCTGCGCCGCGAAGGCGGCGTCGTCGAGGTCGACCAGTTCGATCTCGCGGTCGCCGAGGCGGCCGGCCAGCGCCGCGAGGTCCGCGGCCGTCCAGGCCTCGGGACCGGTGACGTCGTAGGCGCGCCCCTCGTGCCCGTCCTGGGTGAGCACCGCGACGGCGACCGCGGCGCAGTCGTCGCGGGACACGTACGCCGTCGCCCCCGTGCCGCTGTTGGACACCAGCCGGCCGGAGGCGATCGCCTGTTCGATCGCCGGTACCGGAACCTCGGCGTACAGGCTGTTGCGAAGGAAAGTCCATGCCAGGCCGCTGTCGCGCAGGACCTGTTCCGTCCGGCTGTGGTCGCGGACCGAGTGGGCCGGGTTGTCCGGGCCGGGCTCGACCACGGAGGTGTACGCGATGTGCCGCACGCCTGCGGTCCGCGCGGCCTCGATCGCCGCGCGCTGCCGCTCCACCCGCTGCCTCCCGGTGATCGACACCATCAGCAGCCGGTCGATCCCGGCGAAGGCACCGGCGAACGACCCGGGCACGTCGAAGTCGACCTGCCGGACCTCGGCCCCGCGCTCAGCGAGGTCGGCGAGCGACTCGGGTCGGCGCGTGGCGAGCACGACCTCGCGTGGTTCCACGCTGTCGAGTAGCAGCTCGGCGGCGGCTCGCCCCAGGCCACCCGACGCGCCCGTGATCCCGATCATGACGACTCCTCACTTTTCGAAACGAACCGGTGCGTCTCGTGTGAATGGACGCTAGCATAGCCGCCATGGTCGAACCCTCCGTGGCGGACTCCGCTCAGCAGCGTCCCGGGCGCAAGCGCTGCGACCGGAGCCGGCTGTCGATCTTGAGCGCGGCCTGGGAGCTCGTGAGCGAGCTGGGCTACGCCGGGCTGAGCGTGGAGGGCATCGCGGCCCGGGCCGGGACCGGCAAGCAGACGATCTACCGGTGGTGGCCGTCCAAGGCCGACGTACTCGTCGACGCCCTGACGGCCAAGGCCGGTTTCCACGCCACCGCCGACCTGCACATCGTCCTCGAGGATCGCGGCAGCTACGCCGACGATCTGCGGGCGTTTCTGCGTGCCTCGTTACGGCTGGCGCGCGACCCCGTCATGGCCGGAGTCCTGCGGACGCTGATGGCCCAGGCCCAGATCGACCCGTCGTTCGGCGCCCGGTTCCGCGACGGCTTCCTGCAAGCTCGCCGCGAAGCCGTGCGAGTCCTCGTCGACCGGGCCCGCGATCGCGGGGACCTGCCGACGGGCCAGACGAGCGACACCGCCGCGACCGTGGTGTTCGGCGTCGTCTGGTACGAAATCCTCGCGGTCGGCGAGGCGAAGCCACACCGCGATGAAGACCTCGTCGACGACCTCGTCGCCCTTCTCGCCGCCCCGCGACACGAACCGCACTAGGGCCACGAGGAAGCCTTGAAGACAGGCGAAGGCCCCACCCGCCACGGCCGGCCCGCCTGACTGCGCAGCGGCCCCATCACGGCCCGACCAGGACACCGCAGCGACCGTGCGCGCCGCGCTGACCACTCCTCCTGGACACCGCGCTAGAAGAGCGCGGCGATCCCGAGCACCAGCAAGGCCGCTACCTTGATCACCTCGGCGCCGACGTACGCGAAATGCGCGTGCGAGCGGGGCGCGGTCTCGCCAGCCAGTACCCGGTCGGACCGCCGGTTCAACGGCGGCCGGATCGCCAGCAGCTGCACCAGCAGCACCGCGACCGCGACCGCGGCGGGCACCAGTTCGGCCGCGGCGCCGTGCCCGGCGAGCACCGCGACCGCGACGACGATCCCCAGCACGACCTCGGCGATGTTGAGCGCGCGGAACACCAGGCGCCCGATGCCGAGGCCGATCGGGATCGTCACGCCCGGCGCCCGGAATTTCAGCGGCGCCTCGAGGAACGAGATGGCCAGTACCATGCCCAGCCACAGAAAGGTGGCGGCGCCGGTGAGGCCTACAGCGATCTGACCCACGACGCCACCATAGGTGCCCCGTTCGGCCCTGCCTTGATCCGGTTCTCCGGGACGCTGGTCACCGCCGCCCTGAACGCGCAACTCGCGCGACCGGAAAGCTCAACTCGCGCGCACCCAACGCTCAACTCGCGCGCTAGCGCCGGCGGGTGCGGAGGTAGTCACCGACGACGGCCGCGCCGAGACCGTCGAGGTCGGGCGCGACGACGCGGCCACCGGCGCGCCGCGCCAGCAGATCGACGAACTCCTCCAGGCGCGGGTCGTCACCGAGGCGGAACACCGTCACCGCTGCACCCAGCTTCGCCAGTCTGTCCACTTCGGACACTGTCCGGTACAGCGTCTCCGGCCGCGGCGGGTAGTCGAAAATGGCTTCACCGTCGGGTTCCAGGTGCGCGGTCGGCTCGCCGTCGGTCACCATCAGCACCACCGGCTGCGCGTCGGGATGCCGCCGCAGGTGCCGGCCCGCCAGCAGCAGCGCATGGTGCGCATTCGTGCCCTGCTCCCATGCGCCTTCCAGGCCCACCAGCTCTTCCAGCTCCACCGAAGCGGCGTAGCGGCCGAACGTGATCAGCTGCAGCGCATCGTTGCGGAACCGGGTGGAGATCAGCTGGTGCAGCGCCAGTGCCGTCCGCTTCATCGGCAGCCACCGGCCCTCGGCGACCATCGACCACGACGTGTCCACCAGCAACGCCACCGCGGCACGTGACCGGTGCTCGGTCTCCACGACCTCCACATCGGACACATCGAGCTTCACCGCGCCGCCGCCGACCGAAGCCGTGCGCAGCACCGCGTTGCGCACCGTGCGGGAGGTGTCCCACGGCTGCATGTCACCGAACTGCCACGGCCTGCTCGCCCCGGTGGGCTCACCGGCCGCGCCCGCCGACTCCTGCTCGCGCTGCCCGGTCTTGCCGCGCAACGCGTTCACCACGTCGGCGAGCGCCGTCTCACCGAGCCGCCGCAAAGCCTTGGGAGACAACCGAAGCGACCCGTCGGGCGCACGCTCGAACAGGCCCTGGCGGCGCAATTCCCGCTCCAGCTCGGACAACCGGCGCGCGTCGACGCCGGAATCCTTGCCCAGCTGCTGTTCCAGCGCGTCCAGGTCGATGTCCTCCAGGCGCGCACCCGGATAGGACTGCCCCAGCTGCTCCGCGAGCGCGTCGAGCTCGGCGAGATCCTGCATGGCCTGCGCGCCCTCGCCCATGCCCAGTGGGTTGCGCCCCCGCATCCGCGCCGAAGACGTCCAGTCCTCCCCCGGCCGCAACGACCGCAACTGAGCATCCAAATTGGACAGTTGCTGCGCGATGCGCGGGTCACCGAACGCCTGCTGCGCAAGTGAAGCCAGCTCCGCGCGCTGCTCCTCGCTCATCGAGTTCAACATCCGCTGCGCCGCCGCGGCACGCGCCGCGAGCGCGTCGATCAGCTCCTCGACGTTCTGCGGGTTCTCCGGGAAGAACTCGCCGTGGCGGCGCATGAACTCCTCGAACCGCTCCTCGACGTCGTCGGCGCCGCGGGCATGCGCGTCCAGCAGCTCGTTGAGATCGCCGAGCATCTGGTTGACCCGCTCGACGTCTTCGGGGCTTGTGTTCTGCAGCGCCTCCTTCATGCCCTCGAAGCGCGATTCGAGCATTTCGCGGCCCAGCAGGTCCTGGATCTGCTCGTAATTCTCCCGGGCCTGCTCGGAACGCCACTGGTAGTCCGCCAGCTCGCGCACCGCGGCGGCCGTGCCCGGCGGCAGCGCGTCGAGCTCGGCCTCGGCGAAGCGGGCCTCGTCCGACGGGTCGGGGAACAGCGTGCGGCGTTCCTCGGTCAGCGCCTCGTTCAACAGCCGCTGGACCTCCTGCAGTGTGCCGTCGAGGTTGTTGCGGCGCTGGATCTCCGCTCGCCGCTGCCACACCCGGCGCGTGAGCTCGTCGAGACCTGCCGTGTCCCGCGTGCCGCGGCGCAGCAGCTCCTCCAGCGCCGAGCGAGGTGAGGACCCGCCCATCACGTCCTGCCCGATCTCGTCGAGCGCGTCACGCAGATCGATCGGCGGGGCGAGCGGGTCCGGCCCGTCATGCCACGGCCCGTAGTTGTAGCTTTCCGGCTGTGTCATCGCCGCCTCCGCGGGGGAAAGTACGTCGGCGGTGTCACGGCCCGTACACCGTGGTCGCGTCGTCGGAGTCCTTGGCCAGCTGCCGCGCCAGGTACAGCGACTCCAGCGCCAGCTCGACGGCCGCGGCGATCCGGCCCGGCGCATCACCGGCGGACACGCCCGCCCGCGCCGCCACTTCGTGCAGGATCGGCAGTTCCGGCAAGGCGGCGAGCACATCGGCGCCCGGCACCTTCTCGCCGGTGGCCACCAGATGCCCGTCCGCGACCGCTTCCACCAGTGGCCGCAGGTTCAGCCCGCCGAATCGGTCCCGCGCGGTCTCGGCGATCGCGCGGCGCAGCAGGTGCACGAGCTGCTCGTGCTCGCGACCCTCCTCGCCCGGCTCGAACTCGATCTTGCCGCGCAGCACCGCCGGCACCGCGTCGAGATCGACCGGGCGCGCGACCGCGGGGTGCTCGCCGGTCAGTGCCGAACGCCGCAATGCCGCCGCCGCAACGGTTTCGGCCGCCGCCACGGCGAACCGGGCCGACACGCCCGAGCGCTGGTCGATCACGGTGGACTCGCGCAGATTCCGGACGAACCGAGCGAGCACCTCCAGCAGCGGCTCGCCCACCTCGGCGACGAGATGCGCCTCCTGGCGCACCACCTCCACCTCGGCGGCGACGTCCAGCGGATAGTGGGTGCGGATCTCCGCGCCGAACCGGTCCTTGAGCGGGGTGATGATCCGGCCGCGGTTGGTGTAGTCCTCGGGGTTCGCGGTGGCGACCATGAGCACGTCCAGTGGCAGGCGCAGCGTGTAGCCGCGGACCTGGATGTCGCGCTCCTCCATCACGTTCAGCAGCGCGACCTGGATGCGTTCGGCAAGGTCGGGAAGCTCGTTGATCGCAACAATGCCCCGGTGCGCCCGGGGCACGAGTCCAAAGTGGATGGTTTCGGGATCGCCGAGGCTGCGGCCCTCGGCGACCTTGACCGGGTCGACGTCGCCGATCAGGTCACCGACGCTCGTGTCCGGGGTGGCCAGCTTCTCGGTGTAGCGCTCACTGCGGTGCCGCCACGTCACGGGCAGGTTGTCGCCGAGCTCGGCGGCACGGCGGATCGACGCCGGGGTGATCGGGTCGAGCGGGTGCTCGGCCAGCTCACTGCCCTCGATCACCGGTGTCCACTCGTCGAGCAGCCCGGCCAGCGTGCGCAGCAGCCTCGTCTTGCCCTGACCGCGCTCGCCGAGCAGTACGACGTCGTGGCCGGCCAGCAGCGCGCGCTCGAACTGGGGCAAAACCGTGCGGTCGAACCCGACGATGCCCGGCCACGGGTTCCGGCCCTCGCGCAGCGCCGTGAGCAGGTTGTCGTGGATTTCCGTCTTGAGCCCGCGCGGGGCGTAACCGGCCGCGCGCAGCTGTCCCGCGGTGCGGGGCAGGTGTTCGGGTACGGGGTTCACCTCTACGAAGTTAGCGGCGGATCTCCGGATCGTCGACGTGGAGCCACTCCAGCAGGCGGCACGGGTACTCTGGATCGCCGTGCAGCGATTGAAGCGACCTGTAACCGTTCGCCCCGACGTTTACAGGTGCAGGTGACAGCCGTGCAGCGATTGAAGCAACGTGCGACTGATGGCCCCGCCACCTGCCCGTAAGATCGATCGCCGTGTGCTGCCCCAGTGCGACTCTCAGTGTGTGGACATCGGCATGGCTGTCCGGTGCGGCCGCCTCGGACGACGTGCTCGACGCCCTGCTCGCCTGGGGCGAGGCCCATGAGGTGGTCGCCGCCGAAGCCGAAGCCGCCGTCGGTCTCGACCTTCCACTGACCGGTGACTTCCCGGCGACGCCGGTGCAGCTGCTGGCGGCGTTGCGCTCGCGGGGCGCCGGGGAGACGCGGCTGGTGCTGCCGGTGCCCGGCGATGTCCGCGGGCTCGGCGGTGGCGGTGCGTTCACCGACGCCGCGGTCCGTGCGGGCGAGGCGATGCTGTTGCCGTCACTGGGTTTCGGGCTCGTGCCGCAGATGATCGCCGAGGGCCTCGTGCGGTGGTCGGCGTACAAAGTGGACACTTCAGTGGCGCCCGAGTACGTGGGATTGGCCGACGCCGAACACGGCCTGACCGACGCGATCCGCGACTCGGCCGGCGCGTTGCAGGCGCTCGACGTGGCCAAGGACCGGCCCGGGGTGCGGGCTGAGCTTTCGGCGTGGCTGCGGGCCCGGCCGCGCCCGCAATGGCCGGCCGGAATGCCCGGCCGGGCACTGCGGGTACTGCAACGGGCCGAGGAGGTCGGCGCGATTCTCGCCGTCGCGGAAATCGACGAACCCGGCGGCGCGCTGTCCGCCTCGGCTGCCATGTTGCGCGCGGATGCCTTGCGCCCCTTGGGAAACGCGGTGCGGCTCGCGCGCTACGCGGCGGTGAACGAGGCGGTGCGCCTGTTCAGCGAGCAGGCCGGCAACATCCAATAGCGCAGGGCGCGCCGTCGACGGTGCAGCCCGCCGCCGGGAAACCGGACAGCTTCCGCACCGGCGCGTCCGCGAGATGCTCACGCACCAGCTCGACCACGAGTTCCGCGAACCGGGGATCGGCGTTGGGTGTGGCTGCGCGGGCAAAACCCATGCCCAGCCGGGCGGCGCGCTCGGCGGCCTCGTTGTCCAGATCCCAGACCACCTCGAGATGATCGGACACGAACCCGACCGGGCAGACCACGACGGATTTCACGCCGCGGGCGTGCAGCGTGCCGATGTGGTCCACGATGTCGGGCTCCAGCCAGGGAATCCGCGGCGGCCCGGACCGGGACTGCCACACCACGTCGTACTCGGCGATCCCCGCCTCGGCCGCGACCAGGCGCGCCGCCTCCGCGATCTGCCGTGAGTAGCGGCGCCCGCCCTCTTCCGGCGGGCCGGCCGCCTTGTCCGCGCTGTCGGGCACCGAGTGCGCGGTGAACACGGTGCGGGCGCCGTCGAGGCCCTGGTGGGCGGCGCGCACCGCGTCGGCGAAGGAGGACACGAACAGCGGGTGGTCGAAGAACTGCCGCAGTTTGGTCAGTTCCGGCGCGTTGTCCCCGACCGCGGCGCGGGCGCGTTCGATGTCCTCGTCGTACTGGCGGCACGCCGAGTAGCCGCCGTACGCGCTCGTCGGGAACACCAGTGCCCGGCGGACCCCGTCGGCGGCCATCCGCGCGACGGTGTCCTCCGCCATCGGCCGCCAGTTCCGGTTGCCGAAATACACGGGCAGGTCGATGCCGTGGGCCGCGAGTTCCTTCTCCACCGCGGCGATGGCCTCGCGGTTGAGCCGGTTGATCGGCGACACCCCACCGAAATGCTGGTAGTGCTCGGCGACCTCGGCCAGCCGCTGCGGCGGCACCCCACGGCCGCGCGTCACGTTCTCCAGGAACGGCATGACCTCGTCCGGCCCCTCGGGACCGCCGAAGGACAACCACAGCAATGCGTCGTAACTCACGGCACCCATCCTGCTCGCGTGACCACGCCCACGCGTGCCCAGCCTGCCTATCGCCGACCACTCCCCCACCGCACCCTCAACGGACACGCTGCGCGTGACCGGTCAGATTCCGAGGGCGTGCACTCCGCCGTCGACCCAGATCATCGAACCGGTGGTGGCGGGCAGCCAATCCGAGAGCACGGCGCAGATCGACTTCGCGACCGCCGTCGGGTCTTCCGCGGCCCAGCCGAGCGGCGCGCGGTCGCCCCAGCCGCCTTCGAGCTCGCCGAACCCGGGGATCGACTTCGCGGCCATCGTCTTCACCGGGCCCGCGGACACCAGGTTGACGCGGATCCCCAGCGGGCCGAGTTCCCTTGCCAGGTAACGGTTCACCGACTCCAGCGCCGCCTTCGCGACACCCATCCAGTTGTAGGCGGGCCAGGCCACGCGCGCGTCGAAGTCCAGCCCGACGATCGACGAGCCACGCGACAGCAGCGGCAGCACCGCGGTCGCGAGCGACTTGAACGAGAACGCCGACACCTCGACCGCGACCGACACATCTTCCTTCGGCGCGTCCAGGAACGGCGCTCCGAGGCAGGTCTGCGGCGCGAACGCGATCGCGTGCAACACCCCGTCGAGCCCGTCGACATGCTCGCGCACGCGGTCGGCGAGCGTGTCCAGGTGCTCCTGGTTCTGCACGTCGAGCTCGATCACCGGGGCGGGCTCGGGCAGCCGCTTGGCGATGCGCTCGACGAGCGAGAGCCGGCCGAAGCCGGTCAGCACCACCTGCGCGCCCTGTTCCTGGGCCGCTTTGGCGGCGTGGAACGCGATCGAGGCGTCGGTGATGACACCGGTGATCAGCAGCCGCTTACCTTCGAGCAGTCCGGGCAATTCCAGTCCTTTCTACGGTGGGAAAACTGCGGTGCCTCAGTGCCCCATGCCGAGGCCGCCGTCGACGGGCAGCACGGCACCGTTGACGTAGCCGGCCTCGTCGGAGGCGAGATACCGCACGGCGGCGGCGATCTCGGCGGGCTCCGCGTAACGGCCGGCGGGGATCTGGGCGAGCGCTGCGGCGCGCTGGTCGTCGTTGAGGGCGTCGGTCATGTCGGTGACGACGAACCCGGGCGCGACGACGTTCGCGGTGATGTTGCGGGAGCCCAGCTCGCGGGCCAGCGACCGGGCGAGCCCCACCAGACCTGCCTTGCTGGCGGCATAGTTGACCTGGCCCGCGCCGCCGGAAAGCCCGACAACCGACGAGATGAAGACGAACCGGCCCCACTTCGCGCGCAACATCCCGCGAGAGGCACGCTTCGCGACCCGGTAGGCGCCGGTGAGGTTCGCGTCCACCACGCTGGTGAACTGCTCCTCGCTCATCCGCATCAGCAGTGTGTCCTGCGTGATGCCGGCGTTGGAGACGAGCACCTCGACCGGGCCCTGGTGCTCCTCGACCTCCTTGAAGGCAGCGTCGATCTGCTCGGAGTCGGTAACGTCGGCCTGGACGCCGAACAGCCCCTCGGGCGCGCCCGACCCCCGGTGCGTCACGGCCACCTGGTGCCCCTGCGCTGCCAGATCCCGCGCGATCGCCAGACCGATACCGCGGTTGCCGCCGGTGACCAGTACGGACCGTCCCACCTGTACTCCTCATCTCGTTACCCGGCTGTGCCGAGGTGAGGTTATCCGCCGCACCGCCCGAGGCACGCACCCGCCACCACTACCCCCGGGTAAGGGACCACCGTCACAGAACGCCGGCTCCTGCATCCCGCCGGCGAGGCATTCTTTCCGGCGGTTTTCGTCGTGCGCTCTGGCCCCCTGCCCACCACACGAACAGCCGCCCGGCGGCGCCTCCTCCGCGCGGAGGGACAATGATCCTCAGGGTGTTCCGCATCCTCTTCTACCGGCCCGAGATTCCGCCCAATACCGGCAATGCCATCCGGCTGTCGGCGAATACCGGGGTCGAGTTGCATCTCGTCGAGCCGCTCGGGTTCGCCTTCGAGGACAAGCAACTCAAGCGCGCCGGGCTGGACTACCACGATCTTGCCCATGTCCGGGTGCATCCGGATCTCGGCGCCGCATGGGCCGCATTGTTGCCCGCCAACGTGTATGCATTCACCGCCCGCGCCGAGCATCGGTACACCGATGTCGCGTACCAGGCGGGCGACGTGCTGATGTTCGGGCCCGAGTCGGCCGGCCTACCGGACGACGTGCTCGCGGCGCCGGAGATCACCGACCGGGTGCGGCTGCCCATGCGGCCCGGGTCCCGCTCGCTGAACTTGGCCAACACGGCATCGATCGCGATCTACGAAGCCTGGCGCCAGCACGATTTCCGGTTCGGAGCTTAAGGTAACCGCTGCCCGAGGAACAGCGCGCTGCCCGCCCCCGCGATCAGCGCCAGGGTGCCCAGCACCACCCACGGTCTGCTCGCGTCCGCTTCCTTTGTCTCGTAACCGATCTGCTCACCGAGGTCCGCATAGACCGCCTTGAGTTGTTCGGCCGAACCCGCCTGGTAGAACTCCCCGCCGGACAGGCGGGCGACCTCCTGCAGCGACCCGTCATCCACGTCCACCGGAACCTCGCGGCCGTCGATGGTGACCGTGCCGTGGTTGGTACCGAACGAAATCGCCGAGATCGGGACCTGTTCCTTCTTCGCCTCCTCCGCCGCGGTGAACGCACCGCGCGGGGCGTAGAGGTCCTCGGGCACCGTCTGCTTCCCGTCGCTCATCAGCACCACGCGTGCGGGCGGCGGCCCATCCGCGCCGCCGACGACGGCCGAGAAACCCGAAACCGCTTGCAGCGCGGCGTAAATCCCCTCACCGGTCGCCGTGGACTGCGCCAGTTTCAGGTTCGCGATCGCGTTGACCACACTTCGCCGCTCCGTGGTCGGCGCCACCAGCACCGTCGCGGTGCCCGCGAACGACACCAGCCCCAGGTTGATGCCCGGCGTCAGCCCCTTTGCGAACTGTGTCGCCGCGTCCTGCGCCGCCTGGATGCGCGTCGGCTTGACGTCGGTCGCCTCCATCGACAACGAAACGTCGATCACCAGCATCACGGTCGCCCGGTTCCGCGGCACCTTCTGCTCGGCGGTCGGGCCGGCCAGCGCGACCGTCAACAGCAGCATTGACACGATCAGCAGTACCGCTGGCACATGCCGCGGCCAGCCCTGCGACCGGGGCGCGACCCGGTCCAGCAATTCCAGGTTGGAAAACCGCATCATGCGCCGGCGCCGCGCGCGCAGCGCCAGTACATAACCCACCACGACCGCGGCGACCACGATCAGCAGCAGGAACCACCACGGCGCACTGAACCCGCCGATGCTCACGCGGCGCCCCCCGACCACCGTCGCTTGCGGGCCACCACGAACCGGACGGTGTCGGCGATCCAGTCGGAATCGGTGCGCAGCACCAGATGCGCGGCACCGGCCTGCCGCAGTGCCCGCGCCACCTGGTCCCGGTGCGCTTGTGCAGCCGCGGCGAACTCACGCCGCAGCAACGCCGTCGCGCGCACCTCCCGTTGCCGCCCCGTCTCCGGGTCGGCCAGCACGATCGTGCCCACCTCCGGCAGATCCACGTCCCGCGGGTCGATCACCTCGACCGCGATCAGCTCATGGCGCCCCGACAACCCCCGCAGCGGACGCTGCCAGTCCAGCCCGCCCAGGAAATCCGACACCACGACGGCCAGCCCGCGCCGCCGCGGCGGGCGGCGCAACTGCTCGATGAGCGCCCCGAGATCACCACGGGTGCCTTCCGCCGCCCGCGGCAACTGGGCGAACGTGCGCAGCAGGCCGCGGGCGTGCGCCCGGCCGCCGCGAGCCGGTACCCGGACCGTCTCCGCGCCGTTGGACAACACCGCGCCGAGCCGGTTTCCGCCACCCCCGGTCAGATACGCGATCGCGGCGACGGCGCACAGCGCCAGGTCCCGCTTCTCGCACAGCGCGGTCCCGAAGTCGAGGCTTGCCGACAGGTCCGCGGCCACCCACGTCTCGAGTTCGCGGTCGGCGATCGTTTCCCGGATGTGCGGCACCGTGGTGCGCGCGGTGACGGCCCAGTCCATCCGGCGGACGTCGTCCCCCGGCTGGTACGGCCGCGCCTCCCCCGGCTCGGACCCGGGGCCGGGCACCAGCCCGAGATGGTTGCCCTGCAACAGCCCGTCGAGCCGGCGCCGAACCTCCAGCTCCAGCATCCGCAGCCCCGCTTCGAGCCGGTCACCCCGCAGAACCGGCGGCGCCCACGCAGGCCTGTTCTCCTGGTCCGCCACTAGTAGCCCGCGGCGCCCATGGGGGCCGGTTCACCGGGGCCGGCCTGGGGGCGGGCCGAGACCTGCGGCAGCGGCACGGTCTGCAGGACACGGTTGACGATGTGGTCCAGCGGTACCCCGTCGGCAAGCGCGTCGTAGGACAGCACCAGCCGGTGCCGCAGCACATCCGGCACGACGTCGACGACATCCTGCGGCAGCACGTAGTCCCGGCCGCGGACCAGCGCGAGCGCCCGCGCGGCGGCGATGATCCCGAGGCTCGCCCGCGGCGACGCACCATAGGACACCCAGCCCGCGACATCGGTCAGGCCGTGGTCGGCGGGCGTGCGGGTGGTGAGCACGAGCCGCACCACGTAGTCGACCAGCGCGTGGTGCACGAACACCTTCGACGCCACGCCCTGCAACCGGACCAGCTCGGCGGGGCTGAGCACCTCGTTCGGTTCGGGCGGGGTGACGCCCATCCGGTAGATGATCTCCCGTTCCTCTTCGGCTGTCGGGTAGTCGACGACGATCTTGAACAGGAACCGGTCACGCTGCGCCTCCGGCAGCGGGTACACGCCCTCGTTCTCGATCGGGTTCTGGGTGGCCAGCACCAGGAACGGGTCCGGCATCGGGAAGGTCTTGCCGCCGATCGACACGTGCCGCTCGGCCATCACCTCCAGCATCGCCGACTGCACCTTCGCCGGCGCCCGGTTGATCTCGTCGGCCAGCACGAAGTTCGCCACCACGGGACCGAGCTCGACGTCGAACCGCTCGCTGCCCTGCCGGTAGATCCGGGTGCCGAGAATGTCGGCCGGGACGAGGTCGGGCGTGAACTGCACGCGCGAGAACGTGCCGCCGACCACGCGCGCAACCGTCTCCACGGCAAGGGTCTTGGCGACGCCGGGGACGCCTTCCAGCAGCAGGTGCCCCTTGGCCAGCAACCCCACCAGCAGCCGCTCGACCAGCCTGTCCTGCCCGACGATCACCCGCTTGACCTCGAACACGGTGCGTTCGAGCAACTGGCCGTCCCGGGCCGGGGTCGTGGCCTGCCCACCGGCCGCGGGTTCGGCGTAGCCGGGCTCGGTCACGGTTGCCTCCTCGATCACGTTCGCTTTCCGTGTGCGACCGTAGCGCGAGTCAACTCCACGGCCGGTATGAGGGCTGTGAGCTTCACGAATGCCGTAGTCGATCTTCGGGTGTGTCGATGTCCGCGCTCTCCCCCGGCAGCTCCGGCACCTCCACCGGGTCGAGCGCGCCGAACACCTTCCACAGCGGGACATCCGACGCCTCGGCGGGTAGCACCGCACGCAGTTCCGCCGTCCGCCACACCCCGATGAGCCACTGCCTGCGGCCACCGGCGTCGACGAGGACCGCGCCGCCGGCGTTCCCCAGCGCCGCCCTCAGTCTGTCCACTGTGGACCGGCGGATCGCGACGAGGTCACCGGCGAGCACCGCCACCGGCCCGTGATCGGGCACGACCGCGAGCCCCGCCGCCAGCGCGGCCACCGGTCCGGAGCCGGGCGGGTCCTCCCGCACCCAGCGCACGCCATCCACCCCGGGCCGCCTCGGCCCCGCGACCACGATCGGGTCCGCGCCCGCGAGCGCGTCGATCGCGTGGCGCAGCAACGGTTTCCCGCCGAACTCGAGCATCGGTTTGTCCACACCGGACAGTCGGCGTGCGGCACCTCCGGCGAGCACGATGCCCGCGAAACTCATCGGTCCAGGCTATCCGGCGAGGCGGACCGCATACGGCAGGATGTCGCCGTAGCGCACCGGGGTCACCCGCACCACCATGCCGGACTGCGGCGCCTCGATCATCATCCCGTTGCCCAGGTACAGGGCCACGTGGTGGATGTCCCAGCGCCCCCAGAAGAGCAGATCACCTCGGCGCATCTGGGACAGCGGGACCTGGCGTCCGGCCGTGTACTGGTAGCCGCTGTAATGCGGCAGCGAGACAGCGCCGCCATAGGCGTAGATCATCAGCCCCGAGCAGTCGAACCCGATCTTGCGGTAGTCCCCGTAGGCGTCGGCGACCCCGCCGTCCCGGATCCCGAGCGTCGGGCCGCTGGCGTTGCCTCCGCCCCACGCGTACGGCATGCCCAGCTGCGCCATCGCCCGCGCGATGGCCCGCTCCACGATCGATCCCGAAACGCCGGTGACCGGCCGGACGACCCCGCCACCTCCGCCGCCGGCACTGCCCTTGCTCGCGGCGAGCGCGGCCTGGCGTGCTCGCTCCTCGTCCTCACGCTGTTTCTGCGCGAGCCAGTCCTGGTACCGCTGGCGCTGCCCCTGCAGACCCGCGACGCGCTGCTGCGCGGTGTAAAGCTCCTGCTCGACGGAGTTCTTGTTCGCCTCCAGTGCCGCTGCCTGTGCGGCCTGCCCCTGCTGGGCCTGCACCGCGGCGGCCTGCGCGGCGTCGGCGGTGTGCTTGGCGGCCTCGGCGGCGGCCTGCTTCTGCTGGGCGATCTCGAGGGCGGCGCGGGCGGCGGCGTCCTTGTTGGACTTGTCCGTCTGCGCCTGCTCCATCAGCTCGAGCCCGTTGAGCTGGCTCCCACTGACCGAGGACAGCAGCTGCGCGCGGGCCAGCAGGTCCTTCGGGCTGTTCGAGCCGAGGTAGGCCGAGATCGAGCCCATCGTGCTGCCCTGCTGGTAGCTGCCCGCGATGAACCCGTCGAGCTGCCGGCGTGCGACCTCGATCTGCTGGGCGGCGGCGTCGGACTCGCGGCGCGCGGCCGCGGCATCGGCCTGTGCCTGGGTGGCCGCGTCCTCGGCGGCCTGCTGGTCCACCAGCGCCTTGTTGGCCCGCTCCATCTTCAACTCGACCTGGTCCTGCAAGTCGGCGAGGCGGGACTCGGCCTCGGCGAGCTGGTTGGTCAGCTGCCCGACCTCGCCTGCTTTCGCGTCGGCCTGCGCCCGGCTGGAGTTGATCTCGTTGTCACTGGGGTTGGGCGGCGGGGGCGGTACCGCGGCCGCCGTGCCGGCGACGCCGAAGGCCGCGACCAAGGCCAGGACACCGGCGGCCGCCCTGCTGGACCAGCGCTGACGCGTCGTGTTCGGCACGCGTTCCCCCTCCGGCTCGGGACACAACTCCCCACACTCGAGCCACAGGCGTATCACACGTATCACCAGGAACTTCACCCTCTCGCGCAACATCTCCCCGTACGGGGGACCCTTTTCACCGCATCCGGCGTCTCAGGTCCGGAAATGCGAAAGGAGCCTGACCATGACCGGTTTTCGCCGGATACCGCCGTGGGCCGCGGCGACAGGGGTGGCCATCACGGTGCTGGGCACCTTCCTGCCGTGGTTCCACTCCGGCACCGTCGAGCGGCACAGCTACCAAGCCGCCGCTCTGGCCGGGCGGTTCGGCCTCCTCGGCAACACCATCGCCGACGGGGCGCTGCGGATCTGGGTCGCGATCCCGCTGGCGAGCGCGGTGTGCCTTGGCTTGTTCGCGCTCGGCTTCGCGCGCACCGCCGCGGCGCTCACCACGCTGCTCGCGATATCCGTGGGAACCGTTGCCCTACTGGCCACCGTCCGAAGTGGCGGCGGGACCACGGGGATCACCACGACCGGTCCCGTCACGACCTTGTCCGGCGCGATCGTCGCGCTGGCCGGTGCGCTCGGCACGTTCGCCGTGCGCAGCCGCCCGACCATGAGAACTGGGGAAAACCGATGACCGCGCCCGGTCCCGGCTGGCAGCCCTATCCGCCGCAGCAGCCGCCTTATCCGCCGCAGCCGCCCTATCCCCCGGGTTACGGGATGCCGCAGCCACCGCGTAAGCGCCGCCGCGGGCTGCTCATCGGCCTGGTGATCGTGCTGGTCGCCGCCCTCGGCGGCGGCGGGACCTGGTACCTGGTCGCGCGTCAGGATGACGGCGCGAAGACGCCCACCGAAGCCGCGCTGAAGCTGGCCAGTTCCGTCGGCAACAGTGACCTCGTCGGGGTGCTGGACAGCCTCGTTCCGTGGGAGGCCACGCTGTTCACCGACCCGTTGCGGGACGCGACGAGCGAGCTCAAGCGGTTGCAGGTGCTCGACCAGAGCGCGGACCCGAACGCGGTGAGCGGCATCAAGGTCAGCAGCCAGAATCTGACGTTCGACGAGGCCGGCGCGGAGCGCGTCAACGACCACCTCACGATCACCAAGCTCACCGGCGGCACGCTCACCGTGACCAGCGACTTCGGCAAGCTGCCGCTGGCCAAGCAGTTCCTCGACGAGGCGCTGCCCGGTAGCGCCCGCCCGCAGGGCACCGAGACCGAGACGATCAACATCGCCGACGAGGTCCGGAAGACCGGTGAGCCGGTCCGTATCGCCACCGTCGAGGTCGAAGACCGGTGGTACCCGAGTCTGATGTACACGATCGCCGACTACGCGCTCAAGGACGCCGGGAAGCCGTGGCCGTCGACCTCGATACCGGATGTCGGCGCGTCCTCGCCGCAGGAGGCGGTCAAGCAGGTGCTGCAGGCGGCGCTGGATGAGGACACCCGGCGCGTGATCGAACTGCTCCCGCCCACCGAAATGTCCGTCCTGCACGACGCGGGGCCGGCCATTCTTCAAGCGGCACAAGGAAAACCGGAACCCGGGGAGGTCCAGATCACCGACTTCGCCGCGGAGACATCGGCGGTCACCGGCGGGACGCGGGTGACGGTCACCAACGTGCAGCTGCGCAACGAAAAAGGCGAGCGCCTCGGCGCGAAGAAGTCGGGCGATTGCTACGAGGTCACCTACATGGACGAGACACAGCGGATGTGCGCGAACGACCTCACCGAGCAGCTCGACGACGCGGCCGGTTCGCTGCCCTCGGAGGTCCGCGAGGTGCTGCGGCACCTGGTGAACGGGCTGCTCGCGCAGGGCCTCGGCGTGGTCACCATCGAGTCCGGCCAGAAGCACTACGTCAGCCCCATCCGCACCCTGACCGAACAGGGCATGACCGTGCTCCGGTCGCTGCAGCCCGGTGACATCACCACTCTGCTGAAATTCGCCGACTAGGGCCGCGCGAGTTGACCTTTCCCGCCGCGCGAGTTGCGCGTTCCCGCCGCGCGAGTTGCGCGTTCCCGCCGCGCGAGTTGCGCGTTCCCGCCGCACGCAACGCTCAACTCGCGCGCTCCCAACGCTCAACTCGCGGGAGCCTGAAGCTGGTCACGTGGGTCACGCTTGCCAGCAAAAAAGGACAAGCGTACTGTTTGACCTGCAGGGAGCCTGCGCCGTCCCCCCGCGTCTGCGGACGCCGTACGGGTGCGCCAGACTCGCCTGGGAGACCCGAACTGACGACCGGGACGCCGCCGAAGGCACCACACCGCGCGGCGGCGTCTGAGCCCTGGAGACAGACGTGACCGCACCTGCCAGCAAGGACAGCTTCGGCGCCCGCGACACCTTGAAGGTCGGTGACGCCTCCTACGAGGTGTTCCGCCTGAACAAGGTCGAGGGTTCGCAGCGACTGCCCTACAGCCTGAAAATCCTGCTCGAGAACCTGCTGCGCACCGAGGACGGCGCGAACATCACCGCCGAGCACATCCGCGCGCTCGGCAACTGGGACGCCACCGCCGACCCGTCGATCGAAATCCAGTTCACCCCGGCCAGGGTGGTGATGCAGGACTTCACCGGTGTGCCGTGCGTGGTGGACCTCGCCACGATGCGCGAGGCCGTCACCGAACTCGGCGGTGACCCCGACAAGGTCAACCCGCTCGCCCCGGCCGAACTCGTCATCGACCACTCCGTGATCATCGACGTATTCGGCCGGGCCGACGCGTTCGAGCGCAACGTCGAGATCGAGTACGAGCGCAACCGGGAGCGCTACCAGTTCCTGCGCTGGGGCCAGAACGCGTTCGAGGAGTTCAAGGTCGTCCCGCCGGGCACGGGCATCGTGCACCAGGTCAACATCGAGTACCTGGCGCGCACGATCATGGCCCGCAACGGCCAGGCCTACCCGGACACCGTCGTCGGCACCGACTCGCACACCACGATGGTCAACGGGCTCGGGGTGCTCGGCTGGGGCGTCGGCGGGATCGAGGCCGAGGCCGCGATGCTCGGCCAGCCGGTCTCGATGCTCATCCCGCGCGTCGTCGGCTTCAAGCTGACCGGGGAGATCCCGGCCGGCGTGACCGCGACCGACGTGGTGCTGACGATCACCGAGATGCTGCGCCGGCACGGCGTGGTCGGCAAGTTCGTCGAGTTCTACGGCGAGAGCGTCGGCGCGGTGCCGCTGGCCAACCGCGCCACCATCGGCAACATGAGCCCCGAATTCGGCTCCACCGCGGCGATCTTCCCCATCGACGAAGAGACCCTGCGGTACCTGAAGCTGACCGGCCGCTCCCCCGAGCAGCTCGCGCTCGTCGAGGCCTACGCCAAGGAACAGGGCCTGTGGCACAACCCGGCGCACGAGGCCACCTACTCCGAGTACCTCGAGCTGGATCTGTCCACTGTGGTTCCGTCGATCGCCGGCCCGAAGCGCCCGCAGGACCGCATCGAGCTGTCCGACGCGAAGTCCTCGTTCCGCAAGTCGGTGCACGACTACGCCGAGGACGACCAGCGCACCCCGCACACCAACGTCGACGAGGCCGTCGAGGAGACCTTCCCGGCCAGTGACCCGGCGACGCTGTCCTTCGCCGACGAGGAAGACACTGCTGCCGTTCCCAGCGCGGCCAACGGCTCGTCGGGCCGCCCGACCAAGCCGGTCACGGTGAAGTCCGCGGAGCGCGGCGAGTTCGTGCTCGACCACGGTGCCGTGGTGATCGCCTCGATCACCTCGTGCACCAACACTTCGAACCCGTCGGTCATGCTGGGCGCGGCGCTGCTCGCCCGCAACGCAGTGGACAAGGGTCTGTCGGTCAAGCCGTGGGTGAAGACGTCGATGGCGCCGGGCTCGCAGGTCGTCACCGACTACTACGAGAAGGCCGGGCTCTGGCCGTACCTGGAGAAGCTGGGCTACCACCTCGTCGGTTACGGCTGCACCACGTGCATCGGCAACTCGGGCCCGCTGCCCGAGGAGATCTCCGCCGCGGTGCAGGAAAACGACCTCACCGTGGTGTCCGTGCTGTCGGGTAACCGGAACTTCGAGGGCCGGATCAACCCCGATGTGAAGATGAACTACCTGGCCTCGCCCCCGCTGGTGATCGCCTACGCGCTGGCCGGCACGATGGACTTCGACTTCGAAGAGCAGCCACTCGGGCAGGACCAGGACGGCAACGACGTGTTCCTGCGCGACATCTGGCCCTCGGCGCAGGAGATCCAGCAGACCATCGACTACGCGATCACGCAGGAGATGTTCGCCAACGACTACGCGGACGTGTTCGACGGTGGCGAGCGCTGGAAGTCGCTGCCGACGCCGGAGGGCAAGACGTTCGCCTGGGACGCCGAGTCCACCTACGTGCGCAAGCCCCCGTACTTCGAGGGCATGGCCGCGGAGCCGTCGCCGGTCGAGGACATCGCCGACGCGCGTGTGCTGGCGAAGCTGGGCGACTCGGTGACGACCGACCACATCTCGCCCGCGGGCGCGATCAAGGAGGACTCGCCCGCCGGCCGGTACCTCAAGGAACACGGCATCGCGCGCAAGGACTTCAACTCCTACGGCTCCCGGCGCGGGAACCACGAGGTGATGATCCGCGGCACGTTCGCCAACATCCGGTTGCGCAACCAGTTGCTGGACGATGTGCAGGGCGGCTACACCCGGGACTTCACCCGGGACGACGCCCCGCAGGCGTTCATCTACGACGCGGCGCAGAACTACGCCGACGCCGGTATCCCGCTGGTGGTGCTGGGCGGCAAGGAGTACGGCTCGGGGTCGTCGCGGGACTGGGCCGCCAAGGGCACCCGCCTGCTGGGCGTGCGCGCGGTGATCGCCGAGTCGTTCGAGCGTATCCACCGGTCGAACCTGATCGGCATGGGCGTCATCCCGCTGCAGTTCCCGGAGGGCGAGTCGGCCTCGTCGCTGGGTCTGGACGGCACGGAGACGTTCGACATCGCGGGTATCACCAAGCTGAACAACGGTGAGACCCCGCGCACGGTGCACGTCACCGCGACCAAGGACGACGGAGCCAAGGTCGAGTTCGACGCGGTCGTGCGCATCGACACCCCCGGTGAGGCGGACTACTACCGCAACGGCGGCATCCTGCAGTACGTGCTGCGCAAGATGACGCGCGCCTGATTTCTCCGCGAAAAGCGCCGCGGGCCCGCTTGGGTCCGCGGCGCTTTCCATTTACGCGAGTTGCGCTCTCGGCGCACGCGAGTTGCGCGTTCCAAGCACGCGAGTTGCGCGTTCAATGCGTGCGAGTTGCGCCTTCAGTACGCCACAGTGATCGCGGCCATCTCGTGCCTGTGCCGCCGACCGGCATCGCAACGCACGGAAAGCGCAACTCACTGCCGTGGAAAGCTCAACTCACCCGCACCGAAAGCTCAACTCGCGGTCCGGAGAGGGTCAGCGCACCACGGCACCGGTCTTCGGGTCCAGTTCGACCGCGGGCGCGGGACGCCCGTGGAAGTCGAGCATGTTCCACAGCCCGCCCGCGCGGCTGTCGAACGACCCGCCACCGATGCGGCCGGTGAACCAGTTGTCCTCGATCAGCTGCAGCACCGAGGTCTGGTCGGTCTGCGTGTGGTCGATGAAGTTCGTCTTGGCGAACGGGGACACCACCAGCAGCGGCAGGCGCGGACCGTAGCCACAGCGGTCGGCGAAGTCACCGACGTCGGTCTTCTTGCCGGTGCACATGGCCGAGTCCTGCGACGCGTCGTGCGAGCCGTTGACGATCTTCGACGCGACGTGGTCGTACCAGCCGTCGGAGTCGTCGTAGGCGAGCACGATCGCGGTGGAGTCCCAGTCCCTTGAGTGCTGGATCTTGTTGATCTCGTTCACCACGAACTGCTGCTCGTCCAGCGGGTCGGAGTAACCGGCGTGCCCGTCCTGGTACTCCGGCGCCTTGAGGAAGCTCACCGCGGGCATCGTGCCCGCCGTCAGCGCGGCGTCGAAGTCGGTGATGTCGTACTGGTGGTTGGCCTGGTCGGTCTGCCCGATCGCGGCCACCGAGCTCGGCGGCAGGTGCTTTTCGTTCGCCGTCGACTTGTAGTACTGGAACGGTTCGTGGTGCGGGCTGTAGTCCACCGCGGAGTTGCCGCCGATGTTGGTGTGGGTCTGCCCGCAGACGGCGTAGCCGTTCGCGGTGCCGGTCGGCCGGAAACCGCCCTGGAACCAGCCCCACGTGACGTGCCGGGCGTTGAGCAGGTCACCGACGTTCTGGCCCTGCATCACGCCGAGGTTGTCGGTCGCGGTGTGGTTCTTGTCCGAGCAGTCGTCGTAGGCCGGGTCCGGGTCGTTGATGACCGTGCCGACGCCGCTGGAGTCCGGCGAGGCCACCACGTACGAGTCGCTCACCGGCTTGTGCGTCACCGGGTCCACGGCCTGGATTCCGTGTGTCTGCCCGGAAATCAGGTTGATCGCGCCGGGGGTGGACGGGCCGAACACCGTGTTGAACGAGTTGTCGCTCAGCGCGTAGTGCTGGGCGTAGTTCCACATGCCGGTGACGGTGTTGCCGTCGTAGTAGTCCATGACCAGGCCCGGTTCACCGAACAGGATCGGCTGGCCGGTGCACTTGTCGGTCTCGGTGTGCTCGACGAACTTGTCCATCTTGCCGCCGTCGAACGCCTTCTGCTCCGCGCCGTAGTTGTGGTTCTGGTCGCAGGTCAGCGCCTGGCCCGGCGACAGCCGCTTCGGGTTGTAGGCGTTGGGGTTGTTCTTGAGCAGGTGCGGGGTGAGGCCGTCGGCGTGCGGGGTGTCGCGCGCGGCGGTGAACGGCGTGCCGTCGGTGTTGGCCGCGTCCGGGTAGGTGCCGAAGTAGTGGTCGAACGAGATGTTCTCGCCGAAGATCACCACGACGTGCTTGATCGGTGTCGCCGTGTGGATCCCTTCCGCGTGCTGCGGCTGCAGCGGTTGGGCGCTCGCGCCGCCGACGGCCGTGGTGACGGCCACGGCGACGCCGGCCGCGACGGCGAGCGCACCGCCGCCGAGCAGCGCCCGCTTACGGCGCCATCCGCCGAAAGCTCTGTCCACAATGTCCTCCTGCAGGTGGGTGGGAGCGGTTTCCCTCCGGTCAGGCCATCAGCGCCCGGCCGAAGTGGTCGTCGGGCCCGGTCACTCCGGGCAGTGCGAAGAAGTACCCGCCGCCGAACGGCGAGATGTAGTCCACCAGGGGCTCGTCGATCAGTCGCGTTTGGACGGTCTCGAACTGGCGGGCGATGTCCTGCTGGTAGCAGGTGAAGACCAGGCCCATGTCGAGGTTCCCGTTGCTGTCGATGCCGCGGTCGTAGTTGCAGGCGCGGCGCAGGATGCGGCTCGAGTCGGTCTCCGGCGTCCGCGGGTTGGCCAGCCGGATGTGGCTGGTGAGCGGGATGACGGTGCCGACAGGGTCCTGCGCGTACTGGGGGATGTCGGTCTCGTGCGTGCCGTCGAGCGGCGCCCCGCTGTCGCGGCGGCGGCCGAACATGTTTTCCTGTTCCGACAACGAAACCCGGTCCCAGAACTCGACCAGCATCCGGATCAGCCGGATCACCTGATAGCTGCCGCCGGTCGTCCACGCGGGCTCACCGCCGCCCGCGACCCACACCAGCCGGTCCAGCTCGCCGGCGGCCGGGTTGGCGATGCCGTCCTTGAAACCCATCAGGTTGCGCGGGGTGCCTTCCGGCCGCGGCGGCGAGCTGAACCCGTTGATACGCCAGCGAAGTTGCATCCCACCACGCGTCGCGCGGGCGAGGTCGCGCAGCGCGTGCAGCGCAGTGTCCACTTCGGATGCGGCGAGGGTCAGGCTCAGATCTCCGTGGCATTGCGCGGGATCGAGCGCGTCGTTGGGGAACGTGCGCATCTCGGTCAGCTTCACGGGTTTGCGGTCGGCCAGGCCGTAGCGGTCGTCGAACAGCGATGCGCCGACGCCGACGGTGATGGTGAGCCCGCCGGCGGGCACCTCGGGCCCGAGCACGCCCGAGTCGGCGGGTGGTGCGGTGATTCCCAGCGTGGCGGGCGCGCCGCCGGTGGTGAGGAACCGCGCCCGGTCGGTGATGGTGCGCAACAGATCCGTCAGTTCGGCGCGGTTTTCGGCGATCACGTCGAACGAGGCCACAATGGACGCCGGCGCGGGGGCGCGCAGGATGCCGGACTGGTGTGTGCCATGGAACGGCAGGGTTTCGGTGTCCGCGGCGATCGCCGCGCCGGTGCCGGCCGCGGTCATCCCGGCACCGAGCACGGCGCCGCGCAGGAACGAACGGCGGGGAACGGTCACGGCACCCGCCTCGGTTCGGCGATGGCGGCGATCGGGGCCAGCCGTTCGACCAGCCCGCTGACGGCACCGTCGATCTTCTCGCGCTGCGGCAGGGGCGACCCGGCGACCGGTGGCCAGCTGCCGTCGGGCCGCTGCGCCGCGCGGATCGCTCGCTCCGCGCGGTCCAGCCAATTGTCCACATCGGACAGTGAGAGCCGGGTGGACAGCAAGGGGCGCAACACGTTCAGCACGGCACGCGTCCCGTCGAGGTTGGCCAGCGCGGTGGCGAGGGTGGTGCCGCTGCCGTAGTCGGTGTGCCCGGTGAGTTCGAACTGCAGGGTGTTCTCCATGATCTCGTGGGCGCGCAGGCCCAGGTCGTTCGGGTCGATCTGCAACTCCGCGAACCCGTCACGCAGCCCATGGACGTCGCTGTCGAGCCGATCGGCGACGGGACCCAGCGCGGCCAGGTCTTCGCCTCGCCACAACCCGTTCTCGAGGCGGTGGAAGCCGGTGAAACCGGGATCGGCAGTCCCGCCGGGCAACCCGTCCGCGGTGCCGTTGATCGCGCCGTCGGTGTCACCGAAGGCGTCGTAGGCGGCGCCGAGCCGTTCGTAGGACAGATGGGCTTTGAGCCACGCCGTCTCACCGGCGGCGCGGTCACCAGAACGGACGGCGCGCCGCACCGCGTCGGTGTCGGCGGCGAGGGTGTCGAGCCCGGCGCCGACATAGGCCTTGTAGTCCCGCAGCGGACCGAGGAGATCGTTGCGGGACACCGGAACGACGGCGGGTCCTGCCCGTTCGGCGCCGCCGGTGACGGTGACGCTCGGGCCAGTGATCGGGTCGGTTTCCTCGGGCGTGCACCGGAAAGCGTAGGTGCCGTTGCCCAGGGTGACCTGCATCGTGCGCGTCGTGCCGGGGCCGATGCCCTCGACCTCCCCGAAGATCGTGCCGGTCGCCGGGTCGACGAGATCGGCCTCGGCGGTGACCGAACCGGTGTTGCGGACCTGAAAAGTCTGCGGGCCCGGTTTCGGTTCGGTCCAGCCCTGCCCGCACGCGGACCGGGAAACCGTGATCACCGGATCGCCGCCGGTCACCGCCGAAGTGGTGCGCCAGATCGCGATGCCCCCGACGGCCACCACGATGACCAGCACCACGCCCCAAACCCAGCGCGACACCGTGCTCCTCAGCTGCCTCGAATGGATGAAGATTGCTGGCGAAGCGTATGGGGCGGAAGTGAATTCCGGGCCGCACGGACGGGAGCGCGGGAGAATTTCAGCGAGTGTTCACGCGCAGTTACTGATCCGACCTAAAGTAGGCGGACACCGTACGCGGCCGGCCTGCTCGTAGAAACCCATTTCCGCCGTGGCTGCCGTCGGATTGGCAACAAATGGCACAGTACTCGCATCCGGGTCGAAACCGGATATACGCGGCACCACGGAAATCAGCGCCGGGTGAGGACGAACAACGGCAGCTCCCGGCCCGCTTCGGCGCGTTCCATTGCGAAACCGGGCCAGAAGTCCAGCACCTCACGCCACAGCCGCTGGTACTGCTCCCCGGTCACTTCGGTGGCCAGCACCGGTATCTCGCGGCGGCGCACCTCGACGACGGCGTCGGGCTGGGCGCGCAGGTTGCGCGCCCAGTCCGGATCACGCGGACGCCCCCAGTTCGACCCGACCAGCACGAACTGCTCACCGCGCGGGAAATACAACAGGTTCACCGCGCGCGGCAGCCCGCTGCGGCGGCCGACGGTGGTCAGCCGGATCGAGGGCACGTCGGCGATGCCCAGCAACGACACCCGCCCGCCCGTGAGACGGTGCAGGCGATGGTCGATCCCGGGCACCACCTTGGCCGCGCGCATGGCCCACCGCTGGGAGGCCAGCCAGCGGGCCAGCCGGCTACGGAGCTTCACCTGCCTATTCGATCACTTCGTCCTCGGTCGCCCTGGCCAGGGACACCCCGAACCGGTTCTGTTCGTCGGTCCACCAGCGCTGCACGGCGAACCCGCTCTCGGCCAGCTCGGCCGCGATCCCGGCGGCGCGGAACTTCGCGGAGATCTCGGTGCGGATGTACTCGCCGTCGGCGAAACGCACCGTCAGGTCCGCGCCGGGAATGCGCACGGTCATCTCCTCGCGCGCCCGCAGCCGCATCTCGATCCACTCGTTGTCGGCGTCCCAGTACGACTCGTGCGTGAACCGGCTCAGGTCGAAGTCCGCCCCCAGCAGCTCGTTGACCACCCGCAACATGTTCAGGTCGAACTGCGCCGTCACGCCCGCCGCGTCGTCGTAGGCACGCATCAGGGTGTCCGGGTCCTTCACCAGGTCCGTGCCGAGCAGCAACCACTCCCCCTCGGTCAGCACGTCCCGGACCGAACGCAGGAACTTGCTCCGCTCGGCGGGCAGGAAGTTGCCGATCGTGCCGCCGAGGAACACCACCAGCCGCGGCGGCCCGCCAGGCAGCAGGCCGAGATGCTCGGTGAAGTCGCCGACGACCCCGCGGACGTCCAGCCCGGGATAGTCGGCGCGGATCGCCGTGACGGCCTCCTCGAGTGCCGACGCCGACACGTCCAGCGGCACAAAGGTTTTCAGCGTGCCGCTCGACCGCAGCCCGTCGAGCAGCAGCCGCGTCTTCTCGCTGGAGCCCGAACCGAGTTCGACCAGCGTCGGTGCGCCGGTCACCCTGGCGATCTCGTCCGCCTCCCGCGCCAGGATCTCCCGCTCCGCGCGGGTCGGGTAGTACTCGGGCAGTTTGGTGATCTGCTCGAACAGCTCGCTGCCGCGAGCGTCGTAGAACCACTTGGCCGGCAACCATTTCTGTGCGGCCGAGAAGCCGTACCGGACGTCCTCGCGCAGGGCCGCGGCGGTGTCGGCGGGTTCGCGGTGCACGTCGAGCTCGGGCTCGGTCATGTGAGGGCACTCCGATCAGCGTCGAGAGGAATGATTTCGGTGGAGCCGGCCCTGGCGACGACGGCATGACCGTCGGGCACCGGCACCCAGCCCGGCTCCGTGCCGGTCGGTTCGGACGCGACCACGACGGCCCCGCCGCTTTCGCGGACCGACAGCGAATGGGTCCAGGCCGTGGCGACCAGGATCGTCCCGTCGGTCAGCAGGAAGTTGAGCCGCGAACCCGGTGCGGCCGCTTCCACCTTGGCAGTCAGCTCGGCCGTGGCCCGCACCGGGTCTTCCCCGGCGCGCAGCCGTTCGGCCAGCAGCGCCCACAGCACGGCGGAGTCCGTGGGCGCTTCGAGGGTCAGCAGGTCGGTGACGGGCAGCTTGCCGGCGAGCGCGGCGAGCGAGCCGGGCCAGCCCGTCACCATCCCGTTGTGACTGAACGACCATCGCCCGTCGACGAACGGGGCGACGGACGCTTCCGACACCGGCATGCCCGGCGTGCCGTTGCGCACGGCCGCGACGAATGCCCCGGTGCGCACCGATTCGGTGAGCACGGGCGCGTCGTGGTCCGTCCAAATAGGACTAGCGCGGCGGTACCGCACCGGGGTTTCGCCGGTGTACCAGGCGATCCCGAACCCGTCGGCGTTCACCGTGCCGCCGCCGCGCATGTCCGCGGGCGCGTAGGACTGGTGCCGCAGCGAATGCGGCGCGCCGAACACCAGCCCCGCCGGGGACTCCGGTGGCCCCAGGTACGCCAGATGCCTACACACCGGCGGCGTCCCTGGCGCACCGGAAACCGGCGAAGATCTGCCGCCGGATCGGGTAGTCCCAGTTGCGGAACGTGCCACGGATCGCGGCCGCGTCGGTGCCGAACGAGCCACCCCGCAGGATCTTGTAGTCCGGCCCGAAGAACACCTCGGAGTACTCGCGGTACGGGAACGCGGCGAAGCCCGGGTACCCGTGGAAGTCCGTGCTTGTCCACTCCCACACGTCACCGATCAGCTGGTGCACACCCAGCGGTGACGCACCGGCCGGGTACGCCCCCGCTGCGGCCGGGCTCAGGTGCCGCTGCCCGAGGTTCGCGTGCTCCGGCGTGGGTGCCTCGTTGCCCCACGGGAAGCGCCGCGACTGCCCCGTCGCCGGGTCGAAGCGGGCGGCCTTCTCCCATTCCCGCTCGGTCGGCAGCCGCTTGCCGGCCCAGGCCGCGTACGCCTCGGCTTCGTAGAACGACACGTGCACCACCGGCTGCTCGGCGGGCACGGGCTCGTCGACCCCGAACCGGGCGCGCCACCAGCCGCCGGCCTCCCGCCGCCAGAACCGGGGTGCGGTGATGTCGTGCGCCGAGCGGTACTCCCAGCCCGCCTCGCTCCACCACTGCCGCTGCCGGTAGCCACCGGATTCGAGGAATTCGACGTACTCACCATTGGTCACCGGGGTGGTGTCGATGAAGAACGCGTCGACGCCGACCTCGTGTGCCGGGCGTTCGTTGTCCAGCGCCCACGGCTCGACGCTGGTGCCCATCAGAAACGGCCCGCCCGGCACGAGCACCTCGGGCGGCAGCGGTCCGCTGCGGGCACCCGGCGCCGCCGGCGCGTGCAGCACCGGCTCGCCTTGGCGTAGCTGGTGGGTGGCCAGCATCGTCTCGTCGTGCTGCTGCTCGTGCTGGGTGATCATGCCGAACGCGAACGCCGACTCGATCAGCCGGCGGCCTTCCATCGGCGCCCGTTCCAGCACGTCGAACGCCTTGGCCCGCACCTCGCCGACGTAGTGCCGGGCCTCGGCCGGGCCGAGCAACGGCAGCGACGGCCGGTCCGCCCGCGGGTGCTGGAACGCGTCGTACAAGTCGTCGATATCGGGCCGCAACGGCTCGCGGCCACCCACGTCGCGCACCAGCCACAGCTCCTCCTGGCTGCCGATATGGGCGAGATCCCACACCAGCGGCGACATGAGCTTCGAGTGCTGGCGCACCAGGTCCTCGTCGTCGACCGCGTCGGTCAGCGCCGTGCTGCGGCTCCGCGCGCCGGTCAGCGCCTGCGCCGCGTGCTCGCGCAGCTCGTCGGCGGTCTTCCCCCGGAACATACTCGGGGCTTCGGTCAGAAACTCCGTCATGTCGATCATTCCCTCCCGGCGTGCACCAGCCGTTGCACGCCGTCACCGATCTCGTTGATCGTGTTCTCCGGCAGACCCGTGGCAGGCAGCGCCGCGCAGCCGAGATCCGCGACTTTCCTTGCCACCGCGGCGATCCGCTCGTCGGCCAGCCCGGCACGGGCGGCACAGTCCCACGCGCCGGCCACCGGCTCGCACACCGCCAGCACTTCGTCCACAATGGACGGACTGGACAGCAGCGCGGTCAGCAGCGCCACCGGATGCAGCCACCGGGCCTTCGGCTGCGCGTCGAGATAACGCACCTCGAGGTAGCCGGGCGCCCGCACCGGCGTGAACAGCGTGGTGAGGTGATAGTCCAGATCCGCCTCCGTCGGCGGAACCAGCGCCTCGGCGGCGCCCCGGCGCGCCACCCAGTCCGCGAAGGTGAGCCCGTCCGGCGCGTCCCACGGCTCACCGTCCCGGCGCAGCACCATGAGCGGGGTGTCCATGACCCGGCTGGCCCAGCCCGCGGGCGGGTCGGCCAGCGGGAACGACGGGAAGGTGCGTGCGTGCTCGGCGCCGGCCGCGGCGAGCCAGCGTGCCGACGCGAAGCCGGTGTCCCGTCCCGCGTGGTGCCGTGAGTTGGCGAACGTGGCCAGCAACGGCGGGCCGAGCGCGTGTACCGCCGCCCATCTACGGGGCAGGTCCTCGCTTTCGCCGCTGTCCACACAGATCTGCAACCCGGCGGTGCTGCACATCATGGTGAGCCCGCCGGTACGCAGTCGCGCGAAGCGCCGCTCCATGGCGGCGTAACGCTCCGTGTTCAGCAACCGGGCCGGCGTGCGATGGGGATCAATGCCCGTTTCGCCGAGAACGAACCCCGCCCGGGCAAGCAGTTCGGTCAGATAAGGCAGATCGGCGGATACGGCACGCTCGAGCGCGGCCAGGGATTCCTGTGGCAGCGCGGAAATCTCCACCTGGCCCCCAGGCTCGAGAGTGAGCGGGGAACCGGCGGGAAGAGGTTGTGCGGGACTGTCGGGGGCGAGGGTGCGCGGGGTGTGCGGACCGAGCGCACGGGCCAGATCTTCGGCGCGCAGGGGTCTTCGTGGGTCGTCGGCGTAGTGCACGGTGTATTCCAGCTCCACGCCCAGCAACCGTGGTGGACCGTGTTTGAAGCAGACCGACGCCACGTACGCTTCACCGGCGGCACGGTCCGAGATGACCTTGGCGGCCACTCGGTTCGCACCCCCGGTTCCACCCGCGACCTGGGGAACCGCTGTCATGTCACACCTGTTTCGTTCGGTGGGAACACTTGCCATCGGATGCTATATGCGTGGTACGACAATTTCAGTGCCCAGCCGCGCACGCAGTACGTACGTACGGATTGCGTAAGGACTACTCGGGGTGACAAGATCGGGGAATGCCCCGAGTCAGTCAGGATCATCTGGACGCGCGGCGTCGCCAGATCCTCGACGGCTCACGCGTCTGCTTCGCCCGCTACGGATACGAGGGTGCCACGGTCCGCCGCCTGGAGGAAGCGACGGGCCTGTCCCGCGGCGCCATCTTCCACCATTTCCGGGACAAGGAGTCTTTGTTCCTCGCCCTCGCGGAGGAGGACGCGGCGCGGATGGCCGACGTCGTGGCGGCGCAGGGTCTCGTCCAGGTGATGCGGGAACTGCTGGCCGGCGGCAGTGAGCAACCCGCCGACTGGCTGGGCACCCGGCTGGAGGTGTCGCGGCGGCTGCGCACCGATCCCGAGTTCCGGGCCCGCTGGGCGGAGCGCTCGCAGCAGCTGACCGTCGCAACCCGTCAGCGCCTGCTGCGCCAGCGCGAGGCCGGGAATCTGCGTGACGACGTCGACGTGGATGTGCTCACGTCATTCCTGGAACTGGTGCTCGAAGGGCTCGTGTCGCACCTGGCGATGGGGCTGCCCGCCGACGATCTCGGCCCGGTGCTTGATCTGGTCGAGGAAAGCGTGCGGCGCCACCGAGTGCGGGCTTCGCTGGAACGCTGAGCCTGGCTCCGGCGGGGGCCGCGAAACGGCAACCGCTGGTCATCGCTTCGGGCCGGTACTATGGACGCCACCGCAGCCTTCTTTGCCGAGGAGTGACCTTTACCCGTGCGCGACGCGCAGTCACCTGGTGACAGTACTGAGCCGGGTGACGAACCCGGCGAACCCAGCCATCATCCTGTTTCGCGACCGGCGGGGGCACGGTGATGAATGCCCTGCTCGCGGTCCTCGGCGTCCTGTTGTTCGTGCTGCTCACCGTCGGCACCGGGCTCGCCGTCGCCGCTGAGTTCTCGCTGACCGCGCTGGACCGCAGCACCGTCGAAGCCGATGTACGCCGTCGCGGCGACCGGCGGTCCAAAACCGTTCGCAAGGCCCACGCGCAGCTGTCCTACCAGCTCTCCGGCGCGCAGATCGCGATCACCCTGACGACGCTGATCACCGGGTATCTCGCCGAGCCGCTGATCGGCACCCTGGTGCGCCCGCTGCTCACGGCGATGGGGGTGTCCGAATCCGTCGCGGACGCCGCGTCGCTGGTCATCGCCCTGCTGCTGGCCACCGCGCTGTCGATGCTGCTGGGCGAAATGGTGCCGAAGAACCTCGCGGTCGCGCGGCCGCTGCAGACCGCGCGCGCGGTCATGGGCTACCACTCGCGGTTCTCGGCGCTGTTCCGGTGGCTCGTCGCGCTGATGAACAACAGCGCGAACTGGGTGGTGCGCAAGTTCGGCGTCGAACCGCAGGAGGAGCTGCGCTCGGCGCGGTCCCCGCAGGAGCTCGGGTCGATCGTGCGCACCAGCGCCGAAAGCGGCAAACTCGATACCTCGACCGCGGAACTGCTGGACAAGTCCTTGCGCTTCGGCGGTCGCACGGCCGACGAGCTCATGACCCCGCGGGTGCAGATCGAGTCGCTGACCGTGGACGAGACGATCACCGATCTCATCGCGCTCGCCCGCCGCACCGGCTTCTCCCGTTTCCCGGTCTACCGCGAGGATCTCGATGACGTGCAGGGCGCGGTGCACGTCAAGCAGGCGTTCGCGGTGCCGGCGGCCGAACGCGCGAACGTGCCGCTCGGATCGGTGATGCGGCCGATGCCGACGGTGCCGGAGTCGCTGCCCGGTGACGCGTTGCTGTCGCGGTTGCGGGACTCCCGGTTCCAGGTCGCGATGGTCGTCGACGAATACGGCGGCACGGCGGGACTGGTGACGCTGGAAGACGTTGTCGAGGAGATCATCGGCGACGTCCGGGACGAGCACGACGAGGGCGAGGCGCCCCCGTCGCGGCGGCTGGACACCGACACCTGGGTGGTGTCCGGGCAGCTGCGGCCCGACGAGGTGCGTGAGCTGACCGGCTTCCGCATGCCCGAGGGCGACTACGAGACGATCGCGGGGCTGGTGCTGGAACGGCTCGGCAAGATCCCGGATCCCGGTGACGGCACCGAGGTCGACGGCTGGCGGCTGACCGTCATGATGATGGACCGGCACCGCATCGCGGAACTGAGCGTGCGCCGGCTCGAGCAGCCCGCACCGGCGGAGGTCGTGCGATGAACGACTGGCTCGCCATTGTCCTCGTGGTGGTCCTGCTGCTGGCCAACGCGTTCTTCGTCGGCGCGGAGTTCACCCTGATCTCGTCACGCCGCGACCGGCTGGAAGCGTTGCTGGAACAGGGAAAGACGCGGGCGCGGATCGTGATCAACGCCAGCAGGCGGGTGTCGCTCATGCTGGCCGGGGCCCAGCTGGGGATCACCATCTGCTCGCTGCTGCTGGGCCGGCTGGGCGAGCCCGCGGTGGCGCACCGGCTCGGCGGTTTCTTCGCTGTACTGCACATTCCCGAGGTCCTGCTGCACCCGATCTCGTTCGCGATCGCGCTGGCGTTCATCACGATCATGCATGTGCTGGTCGGCGAGATGGTGCCGAAGAACCTCGCCATCGCCGACCCGGAACGGCTCGCGCTCTGGCTCGTGCCGGTGCACGTCGCGTGGGTCAAGCTCGCGCGCCCGTTCATCTGGCTGCTCAACTTCTTCGCCAACTCGCTGCTGCGCGTGGTGAAGGTCGAGCCGAAGGACGAATTGGAGACGGCCTACACGTCGGCGGAACTGGCCGAGCTGCTCAGCGAATCCCGCCGCGAGGGGCTCCTGGAGCAGTCGGAGCACGAGCGACTGAGCCAGACATTGTCCTCGGTCGCCAAGAGCGTCGCGGATGTGCTGGTACCACTCGACAAACTGACGGTGCTCTCCCCCGAACCGACCGTCGGCGACGTCGAGGAGGCGGTCTCGGCGACAGGGTTCTCCCGGTACCCGTTGTGCTCGGCCGACGGGAACCTCACCGGCTACCTGCATGTGAAGGACGTGCTGGATCAGATCGGCGATCTGCCGCGGACTGCGATCCCGGCGAGCAAGATCCGTGCCCTGACCGATCTGCCGGTGGGCGCGCGGGTCGACAAGGCGTTGTCGGCGATGCGCAAGGACGGCACCCATCTGGCTCGCGCGCTCGACGAACACGGTCGCGCGGTCGGGGTGGTCGCGCTGGAGGATCTCGTCGAGGAATACGTGGGCCGGGTCCGCGACGGCACGCACGTCGCCGCTTGAGTCATCATGGGAGTCGTGCTGGGGCAGAAAGAATGGGTCGCGCGGGAACGCGCGCACGAGCGGCGGGTGCGGGCCTGGACCCTGCCGCACGCCCAGCGGCGCTCGCGCGGCGAGAAGAATCCCGTGCTGGATTTTCTTTTCCAGTACTACACTTTCCGTCCCTCGCAGCTCGAACGCTGGCAGGCGGGGCCGGGCGTCGTGCTCGGTGGTGACGAGGCACGCCGCTTCCTCGCGCGTCCGGGTTACGTCGAGGCGGGCGGCGGGGTCATGCTGGACCCGGCCACGTTCACCGCGAAGAAGGCACGGACGGCCAGAGTTTTCCTTACCCTGCTGGAAAAAACGGCTAGCCGCGCGCCACGGCTGAACTGCTTCGGGCTGCACGAGTGGGCCATGGTGTACCGCGCGGGCGCCGGCGAGGTGCGGCACGACCAGTTGCCGCTGCGACTGGGCGGCGCCGGCACCGACGCGGTCGTCGAGTCGCTCGACATCCGGTGCGGCCACTACGACGCGTTCCGGTTCTTCACCGAGCCCGCCCGACCGCGCAACACGCTGCAGCCGACCCGCGAAACCCAGCCGGAGTACGAGCAACCCGGGTGTCTGCACGCGAATATGGATCTGTACAAGGCTTCCTACAAGCTCGA
This sequence comes from Amycolatopsis pithecellobii, assembly GCF_009707865.1. Classification (GTDB taxonomy): domain Bacteria; phylum Actinomycetota; class Actinomycetes; order Mycobacteriales; family Pseudonocardiaceae; genus Amycolatopsis_E; species Amycolatopsis_E pithecellobii. Next base: position 565 of record NZ_WMBA01000039.1, on the reverse strand, counting down.
CCCGTTCATCCCCGCGGAGCTGGTCGCGGACTGCTTCGCGCTCGCCGTCGAGATCCGGGAGCTCGACATGTGCGCGAGCCCGTACGACCTTTCCGCGTTCGGCTACCGGCCGGTGTGCATCGAAACGCCGCCGGGACGCGCCGAGTACGTTCGCCGCCAGGCCGATTTCGCGAACCGGGCCGCGTCGCTGCGCGACCGGCTGTTAGCACACTGCAACTATTTACTTAACCTCGGCAAGTAAATAGTGGATGACGCGCCTGGTGACCTTAAGTTTTACTTTTTTCCTTGCCGTATCACATTTTCCTAACGCTGTACCCCTGTTAGGGTGAACGCGTTTTGCCGACCATGCACATAGAGTTGAAAGGTGTACTCGATGGGGCGTCACAGCCGGGACGACGATCCCGCTCCTCGCCTCCCTGAACGACCGCAGGCACCTCGGCGTCCGAATCGCGTGGGACCCCCGACCCCACTGCGCTACGGGCCCAAGTCACAGCCCCGCCCGCACCCGGTCCCGGCCTCTGCGCCGGTCGACGACCACACCACGGTCATCCCGCCGGTCCGTGAC
>NZ_WMBA01000038.1 GCF_009707865.1 Amycolatopsis pithecellobii | reverse complement strand
CCCCCAGGCCGCCCCGACCGGCCGCCGCGTCTGCGATGTGGTCGCCCAGAGCGCCCCGACCAGCCGCCCCATCTGGAACCTGCTCCCCGAGGCTGCCCCGACCGGACCACTCCGCCGCCGGATACGACTCCTGTTCATCGGAACTGTCGCCACCGGACAGACCTGCTGCCGCGCCCGACCCCTGCTCGTCAAAGTCCTCCCGGCCGGACCGGCGCGCCGCCGGATCCGGCTCGAAGGCACCAACGCCGTCCGGGCCGGACAAGTTCGCCGCGTGACCCGAGTCCTGCTCACCAAAATTGAGCCGGCCGGACAAGCCCGGCGCTTGCTCACCGAAGCTACCCCGACCGGATTGGGCCGACGTTGCGTCCGACTCCCGCCCACCTGACCTACCGCGGTCAAAGCGCGCTCCTGTCTCGCCGGACGCTTCCTCACCGAAACCGGCCGACTCGAGTCCCGCCGCTGCCGCGTCGGACGCCCGGTTCCGGAAACTCGCCCGGCCAAGCTCGGCGGCATCGGATTCGGACCGACGCCCACCGAAAACGTCGCGGTCGGATTGCGACAACGCCGTCTCGTCCAAGCTGTCACGGCCCGCCCGGCTCGGCTCAGGCATATGCCGGCCGAAGCTGTCGCGGTCAAGCCAGCTCGTCGCCGGCTGTGGGTCTTCTTCTCCCGGCTGCACACGCTTGGTCGCCGACGCGCGCCCCGAGTCGGTCGCGCGGGAGGCAGGTTCGGCCTCGGCAATCCGGGTCGCGGCGGTGTTCATCATGGACTGCCGCTCCGAAGCCGCAGCCTGTGCGGCCTGGAGCCGCCGCTCGAGCGCCCGGCTTCTCGACTGTGCGGGCCGGACGAGCAGTACCCACGTCAGCAGCACGCCGACCAGAAAGGCCGCCACGCTCCACAGCCACACCTGCCCGAAGATGGACATCTCGAGCTGTCCTTTCTTGTCAACCGCAGCGCTACCACTGTCAGTGACACGACAGCGGCCCACTCATGACGCGCATGACGCGCCGGAGTCGGATCAACGCGTCCGAGCGACCAGATAGTCCGCGACGGACTCGCACGCATCGCGCGCGGCCGACGCGGGCAATGCGGACAACTCCGCCCTCGCCCGGCGAGCGTAGTCCGACAACGTGCCCATCGCGCGGTCGAGGCCGCTGGACGCACGCAGCAGGTCGAGTGCCTCCTCGATCAGCGGGTCGGCGGTGATCGGGCCCCTCAACAGCTCGACCAGTCTCGGATCGGTCGAGGGGTCGGCCAGCGCGAACAGCATCGGTAGCGTGCGAACACCCTCCCGCAAATCGGTGCCCGGGGTCTTGCCGGACTCGTCCGACGGAGACGCGATGTCGATGATGTCGTCGGAAATCTGGAAGGCCGTGCCGATGATGTCCCCGACCCGGGTCAGTGCCTCGACGTACTCAGGCTTCGCGCCCGAGACCATGCCACCGAACCGGCCCGCGGTCGCGATGAGCGATCCGGTTTTCTGCGCGATCACGCTCAAATAGTGCTCGATCGGGTCTTCGCCGTCGGCAGGCCCGACCGTTTCCCGCATCTGGCCGGTGACCAGCTCCCCGAACGTCTCGGCGATGATCCGCGCGGCGTCCGTGCCGAGGTAGGACACCAGCCGTGACGCATGTGCGAACAGGAAGTCGCCGGTGAGGATCGCGACCGTGTTGTCCCATCGAGCATTCACGCTCTGCGCGCCACGGCGCATCGTCGCCTCGTCCATGACGTCGTCGTGGTAGAGCGTGGCGAGGTGCACCAGTTCGACGGCGGCCGCCGCCGTCACAACCCCCTCGTGGTTCCCCTCCCCGAACTCGGCCGCAAGCAGCGTGAACATCGGACGGAAACGTTTGCCCCCCGCCTCGACCAAGTGCGACGCGGCGTCGTGCACGGCCTTCACCTCGCTGCGGGCGGTCTCGCGCAAGAGGTTCTCGACGTCTGCCAGCCCGGCGGCGAGGGTGCGCAGCAGTTGCTCATCGGCGATCCGGAGGCCCACGCTCGCACGCAGATCCTCGATGGTGCCACTGTGAACCGACACGTTCTCCTGCCTTCTCGCACGTCACTACGGTCTTCATCAGCGTAATGGCAAGGCAGAACAGCCTGGTCGGCCGCTCGGCAAGGCGGCCCGCGACGGGCTTGACAAGCCAGCCCGCACCTTGGCCCCAGGAACCCGTCGACATCGCATTACGGCATTCGCCTTCTCGGTGACCAGCGGGAACAGGCACAGCACCATCGTCGCGGTGATCATGTTGGTCACCTTCCCGACAGGTCACTTGATCAACTATGGTCTCCACCACGTTCCCCTCAAAACTTCGGCGTGCGACCCCTCGCCGTACAGGGTCGGTGACGGCGGGTTAGTGGCTACGGCGTCCTGGAGACCGTCGGCGCCGTAATCCTGTGCGAACGCAGCAAGGACGGCGGCGCGATCAAGCGATATTCGGCGTCCCCAGGGCAGCCGTCGCCGTAGCGGAGCAGGCCTTCGCCGACCAGCTGAGTTGGCGCCGGCGGTGTGATCGTTCCCATCATCGACAGGGCTGACACCGGTCTCCAACTCGGGCACCGGGCGTTGCAGGACCCGTCCCTGACGAGTGCGTTCGAATCAGGACACGCAAACTGGTTCTCAAGGAAGGTCCCATGTGGACAGTGCCGAGTTATGGCGACACTGTCGCACATTCACAGAACTCGTCGACAACCGCCACCTTGCCAAACCGGATGGTCACGACACCCCAGGGACTCGGCATCAACAAATCTGCACATCGTCGATTCCGGGCCACAAGGGTGAAAGTACCGAGGTCTCATAACTCCGCGGGCAAGATCGGCACAAGACCGGCAGTCCGGCTTGTCACACCTGAACGAGCAACACTGTCCTAAAAGGACAACCTCAGGACCGGGAGGCCTTACCTGGTCAGTACTTCCGCCACACTCTCCTTTCCTGACTGAAATCCAGTGTTCACGACCACCCGGTAAAACCACTACCAGCTCCGCCACCCCGACACAACCGCCAGTTTTCGAGAACCCGGAAGTTGTCCACATGCCCCTCGGTTATCCACAGAATTGCATTCACATTTCCCATCCGGGACGGCATCCGGGCATGATCGAGGCATGCCCGTCGAGGAATCAAGGACAGAAGGGAAAAGGACTATGACTGACGCCACCGCCATGGACCGCCGCGCACAGAACCGTCTCATTCGCCATGAATTCGAGGAAGCCCGTGCGCACGGACTCAAGCAGCGGCACGCAATGAAACTGCGTCATCTGACGGAAGCAGGCGCACGCCAGGATTGCCGGTGTGAAGAGCGATCGGTCCACCGACATCGCTGCTCATACGATGACGTGATCGGCCTGCTCAGCGCACCCTTGCCCGACATCGCCTGACACACAGCCAAAACGGGTGTTCACCCCGGCTGAGCCGGCATGAACACCCGTTGGCATCGACTATCAGAAAGCGAACGTGCCCGCGCCGGCCCAGCCGAGCGCGAAGGACGGGAGGACACCCAGCAGCAACGTGATGATGACGCCGAGTGTGATCGCTGCCGTCGTGAATGCGCCCGGCACGCTCACCGTCGGGCCCTCGGCTGCCGGCTGCGAGAAATACATCAGTACGACCACCCGCAGGTAGAAGAACGCTGCCACCGCACTGAACACGAGTGCGATGACCACCAATGGCGCCATTCCATCTTGCAGCGCGGCCGAGAACACGACGAACTTGCCGACGAACCCGCTCGTGAGCGGGATCCCGGCAAGTGCAAGCAACAGGAACGTGAACACGCCGGCCAATACCGGCGACCGTTTCGCCAGCCCGGCCCAGGCCGAAAGGTGCGTCGCTTCACCGGAGGAGTCGCGCACCAGTGAGACCACACCGAATGCGGCGAGCGTCGTGAACCCGTAGGCAAGGAGGTAGAACAAGGTCCCAGAGAGACCCTGCTCGGTCATCGCGATCGTGCCCACGAGCAGGAACCCGGCGTGCGCGATCGACGAGTAGGCGATCATGCGCTTCACGTCGGTTTGCGTCAGACCGAGAATCGCGCCGATCACCATTGAGACGATCGCGACCGCCCACAACACTCCGCGCCATTCCCAGCTCGTCGATTCGAAGCCGACGGTGAGTACCCGCAGGATTCCGCCGAACGCGGCGACCTTCGTACACGCAGCCATGAACGCGGTCACCGGGGTCGGCGCTCCCTGGTAGACGTCCGGCGTCCAGGTATGGAACGGACCGACCGAGCCCTTGAACAGCAAGCCCACCACCAACAGCCCCATGCCGGCGAACAGCAACGTGTCCGATCGGTCGGAGCCCGCGGCGGCATTGGCGATGTCAGCCAGCTTCACCGAGTTCGCGTATCCGTACAGCAAAGCGAGGCCATACAAGAAGAACGCCGAGGAGAACGCACCGAGCAGGAAGTACTTGACCGCCGATTCTTGGGAAAGGAGGCGACGCCGCCGAGCGAGACCGCACATCAGGTAGAGCGGCAGGCTCAGCACCTCGAGCGCGATGAACATCGTCAGCAAATCGTTCGCCGCGCAGAAGGTCATCATGCCGCCAAGGGCGAACAGTGTCAGCGGGAAAACCTCGGTCTGCATGCCGGTCGAACCGACCTGGGCACGGTCCTGGAACGTGCCGGGACGGATCGACGCCTGCGCCACGAAGGCACCGCCTGGCTCGACGGAACGGTCGGCGATGAGCAGCACGGCCCCGAGCGCCAGCGCGAGCAACGTGCCCCACAGGAACAATGCCGGCTTGTCGACCGAAATCGCACCGGACAATGTGGTCAGACCCGCCTTGGGTGAGCTGCTGACATAGACGGCGAGCGAGACACCGGCGCCGACCAGCGTCAGCAGGCACAGCACGACCTGACCAGGCCAGCGCATGTGCCGTGGCAGGAAAGCCTCGAACAGCACGCTGACGCATGCCGCACCGAGCACGATCAGCACCGGCAGGATCGCCGCGTACTCGATCGGCGGCGCCGCGATCTGCCCTTGCTGGGCCAGCACGTGGATCACTTTCAGTGCCCTCCTTGCACGGCCGAAAGCGTGGCCTGCACCGACGGTCCCACGGTGTCGAGCACCGGTTTCGGATAAAACCCGAGCCCGATGATCAGCACAACCATGGGAATCAGGATCGCGAGCTCCTTCGCACCGAGATCGCGGATGGTCTTCTTCGCCCCGAGCTCCGGTGCGATGGCCGTGCCTGGCCCGCCGCCGGCGCCCACGAGCGCGTTACCGCGGACCGGTCCGGTCATGAGGCGCTGGTAGAGCCACAGCACATAGGCCGCGGCGAGCACCATGCCGACCGTAGCGAGGGTCGCGTAGACCGGCTGGGTCGTGAAGGAACCCAGCAGCACCAGAAACTCACTGACGAAGGAGTTGGTCCCTGGTAAGGACAAAGTGGACAGACCCGCGATGAGCAACATCCCGCCCAGCAAAGGAGTCACCTTGTACATACCGCCGTAGTCGGAGATCCGCGTCGACCCGCCGCGCGCGATCACCAGGCCGAGCATGACGATCAGCATCCCGGTCGCCAGGCTGTGGTTGAGCATGTAGGTCACCGAGCCGACGGTGGCCTGCTGGGTGAAGGCGAAGATGCCGAGCGCGATGAACCCGAAGTGGGCAATGGACACGTAGGCCACGAAACGCTTCATGTCCTGCTGCCCCGCAGCGAGAATCGAGCCGTACAGCACGCCGATCACCGCCAGGATCAGCACCAGCGGTGCGAGCGTCTTGCTGGCTTCGGGGAACATCGGCAGGCAGTAGCGCAGGAACCCGAAGGTACCGACTTTGTCCAGCACACCCACGATCAGGACCGCCACCCCGATCGGAGCCTCACTGGCCGCGTCCGGCAGCCAGGTGTGGAACGGCACGAGCGGCGCCTTGATCGCGAAGGCGAGGAAGAAACCAAGGAACAGCCAGATCTGCGTGCTGGTCGGGGCGTCACGGACGACTGTGACGAGCGTGGCCCAGTCGAACGTGCCCCTACCCAGCTTGTCCGCGGAAATCGAGTACGCGCCGATCGCCGACGCGAGCATGATCAGACCGCCGAGGAAGGAGTACAGGAAGAACTTGACCGCCGCGTACTGCCTGTTCGCGCCGCCGTAACCGCCGATGAGGAAGTACATCGGGATCAACATGATCTCGAACAGGACGTAGAACAGGAACACGTCGGTGGCCGCGAACACCGCGATCGTCAACGCCTGCTGCACCAGGATGAGTGCGAGATATCCGCCGGCGCTGCGCCCTTCGGGGAGCTTGTCGGCGGTGCCCAGCGCACCGATGACGATCGGCACCAGGAATGTGATCACCGCGATCATGATCAGCGCGATGCCGTCGATACCGAACGCGATGTGGACACCGAAGGTCGGAATCCAGTCCACCGACGACGTCTGCTGCAACCGGGCACCGCTGGGGTGGTAGGTCGCCCACATCGGGATCATCAGCAGGAACTCGACGATGGAGAACGCCAGCGCGACGGTCACGGCCGCTCGATCGTTCTTCCGCAGGCCGCATAGGACCAGCGCGCCGACCAGCGGCAACAGGATGAGCGCCAGTACCCAGGTCATGAGAACCTCACCAACAACAGGGCCGCGACCAGCACGAACGAACCGGCCAGCATCGAAAGGGCGTATGAGCGGACAAAACCGGTCTGTAGCCGCCTCAGTCGCCCGGAGCCGCCACCCAACGCGGCGGCGAGGCCGTTGACCGCGCCGTCCACGCCGCGGCTGTCCAGGTACACCGAGAACCGGGTCAGCCACATCCCGGGTGTCGCGACCAGGGCTTCGTTCAACGCGTTGCCGTACAGGTCCTTGCGCGCCGCACGGACCACGGCGGACACGTTCTGCGGCCGCTCGACGGGGGTGTCCCGCCGCCCGACCACCAGCCACGCGACCAGCACACCCAGCGCGGAAAGGAGGATTGTCAGCCATGGAATGAGGGCGTGCGGGAGGACGCTGTGCTCGGCCTCGCTCAACTCACCCAGTGACGGGGTGAGCCAGGACGAAAGCCTGCCGCCGAGTGAGAACAGCGCGCCGGCGCCGACCGAGCCGATCGCCAGGATGATCATGGGGACGGTCATCACGGTGGGCGCCTCATGCGGGTGGAAATCCCGGCCGTCGGTGGACTTGATGTCCTTCCAGCGTTCCTTGCCGAAGAAGGTCATCAGTACCAGGCGCGTCATGTAGAAGGCGGTGAGCGCAGCACCGACCATCGCGGTCAGGCCGAACACCCAACCGCGCCAGCCCTCCTGGCCGAACGCGGCCTCGATGATCGCGTCCTTCGAGAAGTAGCCAGACAGAAAGGGGAACCCGATGAGTGCGAGGTAACCGAGCCCGAAGGTGACAAAGGTGATCGGCATCCGCTTGTACAGCCCGCCGAACTTCCGCATGTCGACCTCGTCGTTCATGCCGTGCATCACCGATCCGGCGCCGAGGAAGAGGCCGGCCTTGAAAAAGCCGTGCGTCAGCAGGTGCATGATGCCCAGCGCGTAGCCGAAGGGTCCGAGCCCGACGGCCAGCATCATGTAGCCGATCTGGCTCACGGTCGAATAGGCGAGCACCTTCTTGATGTCGTCGTAGGCGCAGCCGACGATGCATCCGATCAACAGCGTCACCGCGCCGACGAGGGTGACGATGAGGCGCCCGCTATCCGTGGCGTTGAAGATCGGGTTCGACCGGGCAACCAGGTAAACCCCGGCAGTCACCATCGTCGCGGCGTGGATCAGCGCCGACACAGGGGTCGGACCTTCCATCGCGTCCGGAAGCCAGGCCTGCAGCGGGAACTGGCCGGACTTGCCGCAGGCACCGAGCAGCAACAGGATCGCGATCGCCGTGATCACGCCGGGCGGTGCGTTGCCGATGTTCGCGAACACTCCGGCGTAGGTGACCGTGCCGAGGTACTTGAACATCAGGAAGATCGCCAGTGCCAGGCCGACGTCGCCGACCCGGTTCATCAGGAACGCCTTCTTCGCCGCGGTCGCGGCGGACGGTCGGTCGGTGTACCAGCCGATCAGCAGGTAGGACGCCAGACCGACGCCTTCCCAACCGAGGTAGAGGGTGATGAAGTTGTTGCCCAGCACCAGAACCAGCATGGAGGCCACGAACAGGTTCAGATAACCGAAGAACTTGCGGCGCTCTGGGTCCTCAGCCATGTAGCCGATCGAATAGATGTGGATCAGCGAGCCGACTCCGGTGATCAGCAACACGAACACCAGTGACAGGGCGTCGATCCGGAAGCCGAAGTCGACTGAGAGGTTGCCGACTGTGAACCAGGAATAGATGTTCGTGTCGACAGGCTTGCCGTCACTCGCGAAGAACAGGACGAGCCCGTACACGAACGACGCGATGGCGGTGGCGCAGCCGAGCAGATGGCCCCATGCATCGGTCCGCCTGCCCCCGGCCAGCAGGATCAGCGCACCCAGCGCCGGGAACGCGACCAGCAGCCACGATGATGCAGTCACTTACACAGCCCTCTCAGTACTTGAGCAGGTTGGTGTCGTCGACCGAGGCCGAGCGCCGGGTCCGGAAGATCGCCATGATGATCGCCAGCCCCACCACGACCTCGGCGGCGGCGACGACCATCACGAAGAACGCCATCACCTGGCCGTCAAGGCCTCCGTTCATGCGGGAGAACGTCACCAGCGACAAGTTCACCGCGTTGAGCATCAGCTCAATGCACATGAAAACGACGATCGCGTTGCGGCGGACCAGCACGCCGATGGCACCGATGGAAAACAACAAGGCGGACAACAACAAGTAGTAGGTGGGAGTCATTTCTTCTCCTCAGAACCGGTCAGCGCATGCGCATCCGGCTGCGGTTCCTTGCCCTCGACACGCTTCCGCTCGGCCTCGAGCTGAGCCGTCGGGGTGGACTCGATGATCGCCGACAGCGAGTCCTGCGCAACCGATCCGTCCGGAAGCAGCGCCGGTGTCATCACCGAGTGCGAGCTCGCGAAGACGCCGGGACCAGGCTTGGGCGAAATACGCTCGTACTCACCACGGAACCGGGCCTCGACGAGCTCCTTCTGCGTGCGGCGGCCGCGCTTCTCGTTGAACGCCAGCACCATCGCGCCAAGTGCCGCGGTGATCAACAACGCCGAGGTGAGCTCGAACGCGAACAGGTAGTTGGTGAACACGAGCCGGCCGATCCCGCCTGCCGTGCCGTTCGGCGCCGGCGCCGGGGTCACGTTGGACAGCGCGTTGAGCAGCCCGGTGACGATCAATCCGGCGATGCCGATCCCGAGGATCCCGGCCCAGAGTCGTTGCCCGCGAAGGACTTCGACGACCGAGTCCGAGCTTTCGCGGCCCACGAGCATCAGCACGAACAGGAACAGCATCATGATCGCGCCGGTGTAGACGATGATTTGGGTGAAGCCCAGGAACGGCGCCTGCTGGACCATGTACAGCACGCCGAGCGAGAACATGGTCATCGCAAGAAACAGGGCCGAGTGGACCGCGCTGCGGGCGAAGATCAAACCGAGTGCGCCGAGCAGTGCGATCGGCCCGAGGATCCAGAAAGCGACCGCCTCGCCGACCGACGTGCTCTGGTCGACGCCCTGCGCCAGCACCAGCGCGCTCAACATCCGGCCACCTCCCTGAGCGAAACCTGCCGGGCGGAAGCGCCGTCAGCGGCCGGGCAGGCCGGGCGGCGGGGCCGCAAAGCGAGGCCAGCGCCCAAATGGACACGGCGGCGGAGCCCTCGAGGAGCAAGGGTGGTCATCCGATGACCTCCTCGTGGGCTGTCTCGACCGTTTCGCCGGAAGGGACTCCGCGGCCGCGGGCCAGTTCTGGGCCGTTGACGTAGTAGTCCTGCTCGTCGTCGCCCAGGCGCATCGGGTGCGGGGGTTGTTCCATGCCCGGCAGCAGCGGGGCCAGCAGGTCTTCCTTCGTGTAGATCAAGCGCTGACGATCGTCGTCGGCGAGTTCGTAGAAGTTGATCATTGTCAGTGAGCGGGTCGGGCAGGCTTCGATGCACAGGCCACAACCGATGCACCGCAGATAATTGATCTGATAGTCCTTGCCGTACCGCTCGCCCGGCGAGTACCGCGCGTCCTCCGTGTTGTCCCCGCCCTCGACGAAGATCGCGTCCGCCGGGCAGGCCCAGGCGCACAGCTCACAGCCGACGCACTTCTCCAAACCGTCCGGATGGCGGTTCAGCTGATGGCGCCCGTGATACCGCGGCGCCGCCGGTGCGCCGATCTCCGGGTACTCCTCCGTCGCCACCTTCTTGAACATCATCGAGAAGGTGACACCGAAACCCTTGACAGGATCAAATATTCCCATCGGAACTCCCAACCTGCGCGGGTTCTGCTGTTTCCACAGCCCTGCGCCGCTTCCTCTTCGCGGCACCACGATCCGGCACCTGCGGCACCGACAAATCCAACGGCGGCAACGGATAACCACCGCCAGTGATCGGTACGCCCTCCTCCTGCGGCGGCCGCCTGTCCGGCACCAGCAACGCCACCGCGATCGCCACCACGGCCACGATGACCACACCGATCACGATCTGGCCCGTCGACAACCCGCCGCTCTGCCGGACCGCGCGGAACGCGACGACCACCACGATCCACACCAGGTTCGCCGGGACGAGCACCTTCCAGCCCAGCTTCATGAACTGGTCATAACGGAACCGCGGCAGAGTGCCGCGCAGCCAGATGAACCCGAACAACAACGCAAACAGCTTGACAGTGAACCAGATCAGCGGCAGCCAGCCCTTGTTCAACGGCGAGTCGAGCCCCACGAACGGGAACATCCAGCCACCGAGGAACAACGTCGTGCAGAACGCCGAGACGATCACCATGTTCACGTACTCGGCGAGGAAGAACATCGCGAACTTCATCGACGAGTACTCCGTGTGGAACCCACCGACCAGCTCCGACTCCGCCTCCGGCAGGTCGAACGGCGCCCGGTTCGTCTCACCGACCATGGAAATCAGGTAGATCACGAAACTCGGGATCGTCAGGTAGAAATACCAGCCGTGCGCCTGCGCGTTCACGATGTCCCCTGTGGACAGTGACTGCGCGTACAGCACCACCGCGACGATCGACAAACCCATCGCGATCTCGTACGAGATCACCTGCGCCGCCGAGCGCAGCCCGCCCAGCAGCGGGTACGGCGAGCCCGACGACCAGCCGGCCAGCACGATCCCGTACACCCCGACCGACGAGCACGCCAGAATCACCAGCACGCCGACCGGCAGATCCACCAGCTGCAGGACCGTCTGCTGACCGAAGATCGACACCTGCGGCCCGAACGGGATCGCGGCAAGCGCTATCAGCGACGGCACCACCGCGACCACCGGCGCCAGGAAGTACACCTTGCGGTCGGCCGTGTCGGGGATGATCTGTTCCTTGAACGGCAGCTTCACCGCGTCCGCCAGCGACTGCAGATACCCGCCGGGGCCGACCCGGTTGGGACCCGGCCGGTTCTGCATCCGGCCGACCGCCTTGCGCTCCCACACGATCAGGAAGATCGTCAGGATCGGCCCGATCAGCAGGATCACCACGGCCTTGAGCAGGATCAGCCACCACGGGTCGTCAGCCAGCAGCTCGGCCCTCGTCAGCTGTTCCTGCGCGAAAAACGGGGTCATCATTCGCCTCCCGCTTCGATGGACACGACCGCGCCGTGCCCGGCACCGAGCTTCGCCCGTACCCGCGAGTCGCCGGAATTCGCCGGCACCCACACCACGCCCTCGGGCACGTCGGCCACCTCGACCGGCAGCGTGATCGAGCCGCGGTCGGTGGACACGGTGACCGTCTCACCGAGCTCACGTGCCGCGCCGGCCGAAACGCGGGCCACCACGGCACGCGCCGTCCCGGCCAGATGCGGCTCGTCGGCCTGCAGCGAACCGTTGTCCAGCAACTGGCGCCACGTCGCCAGCCGGACCCCGGCACCCGAGCCGTCCGCCGAAGCCGGCACGAAGGCCTGGCGCACACTGGATTCCGGGAGCCGGGACAGGTCGCCGTACGCCGCCGCAGGGGTCTGCGTGAACAGGTCCGCGTCCATTTCGACGGCGAGCGTGTCCAGCACCCGGCAGTCCGGCAGCGCACCGGTGTTCTCGAGCGTGATGTCGAACGGGCGGCGGCGGCCTTCCCAGTTGACGTAGCTGCCAGCCTTCTCGACGTCCGGCGCGATCGGCAGGACTACGTCGGCCCGCTCGGTGACACCGCTCGGCCGCATCTCCAGGCTCACCACGAACTCGGCCCGGTCCAACGCCCGGTACGCCAGTTCGGGATCCGGGAGGTCGCCGGGATCGACGCCGCCGACCACCACGCCGCTCAGCGAACCATCGGCCAGCGCCGCGACGATCCCGTTGGTGTCCCGGCCTGGCTGGTCGGAAACCGAGACGCCCCAAGCCTTTTCGACCTCCGCGCGCGCCGTCGCGTTGGTGACCGGACGTCCGCCGGGCAGCAGCGACGGCACCGCCCCGGCCTCGAGCGCGCCACGCTCACCCGCACGCCGCGGGATCCACGCGACCCGGGCGCCCGTGCGGGCGGACAGCTCGTGCACCGCGGTGAACAGGCCCGGCACCTCGGCAGCTCGCTCACCGAGGAGGATCACCGCACCCTCGGCCGCCAGCGCCACGTCAAGATCCGGCGCGTGCGACGCGAGACCGGCCAGCGCGGCGGGTTCCGAACCAGGCGCGCATGCCAGCAATTCTCCGAAAGTCTTGTGGACCGAGGACGTCGTCCACTGTCCCAAGTGGACGATCTTCGCGCCGCGCTTGCGGGCCGCCTTGCGCAGCCGCAGGAACACGATCGGCGCTTCGTCCTCGGGTTCGAAGGCCACGCACAGCACCGTTGGCGCCTTCTCCAGCGCCGCGAAGGTCACGCCCTCGGTGCCGACCACGTGGGAGGCGAGGAACGACAGCTCCTCGTCCGAGTGCGCACGGGCGCGGAAGTCGATGTCGTTGGTGCGCAAGGCAACCCGTGCGAACTTCCCGTACGCGTACGCGTCCTCCAAGGTGAGCCGGCCACCGGCCAGCACGCCCACACCACGCGCGTCACGCGCGACGGCCAGCCCGGCGGCGGCGACGCGCATCGCCTCGGTCCACGAAGCCTCGCGAAGCTCACCCGACTCGTCCCGCACGAGTGGCCGGCGGATCCGATCCGATGCCTGCGCGTACCGGAACGCGAAGCGGCCCTTGTCGCACAACCATTCCTCGTTGACGTCCGGGTCGTTGCCGGCGAGCTTGCGCATCACCTGGCCACGGCGGAAGTCCGTCCGCTCCGCACAGCCCGACGAGCAGTGCTCGCACACGCTCGGCGAGGACACCAGGTCGAACGGGCGTGAGCGGAACCGGTACTGCGCCGAGGTCAGCGCGCCGACCGGGCAAATCTGGATCGTGTTGCCCGAGAAGTACGACTGGAAGGGCTTGCCCGACGACGTCCGGGACGCCATGTCGAGCACATCAGCGGTTTCGGCCGTCCCGATCTGCTGGTGCGCCCCACGTTCGAGCAGGTCGATGAACGGGTCACCGGCGATCTGCGCGGAAAACCGGGTGCAGCGCTGGCACAGCACGCAGCGCTCGCGGTCCAGCAGCACCTGGGTCGAGATCGGCAGCGGCTTCGGGAACGTCCGCTTCTTGTCGACGAACCGGGAATCCGCGCGGCCGTGTGCCATCGCCTGGTTCTGCAGCGGGCACTCACCGCCCTTGTCGCACACCGGGCAGTCCAGCGGGTGGTTGATGAGCAGCAGCTCCATCACGCCCTGCTGCGCCTTGTCCGCCACCGGCGAGGTGAGCTGCGTCTTGACGACCATCCCGTCTGCGACCGTCATCGTGCACGAGGCCTGCGGTTTCGGCATCGGCCGCCCGCCCATCTCGACCTCGACGAGGCATTGCCGGCAGGCGCCCGCCGGGTCGAGCAGCGGGTGGTCGCAGAACCGCGGGATCACCGTGCCGAGCCGCTCCGCGGTGCGGATCAGCAGCTCACCCTTCGGCGCGATGACCTCCTCGCCGTCGATCGTGAGCTTGACGTAGCCCTCCGGTACCTCAACCTTGGGCTCTTCTGGCGCCATCGTCATGCCTGTGCTCCCACCAACTCGCGCTTGTTGCTCTCGCACAGGGCGAGGAACTCGTCGCGGAAGTACTTGATGCCGCTGGTGATCGGGCTGACCGCACCGTCACCGAGGGCGCAGAACGACCGGCCGAGGATGTTGTCGCAGACGTCGAGCAGGGTGTCGATATCGGACTCCGTGCCCCTCCCGTCGACCATCCGCTCGAGGATCTGCGCGAGCCAGTACGTGCCCTCGCGGCACGGCGTGCACTTGCCGCAGGACTCGTGCTCGTAGAACTGGGTCCACTTCATCACGGCCCACGGCACGGACACCGTCTCGTTGAAGACCTGCACGGCCGTGGTGCCCAGCATCGAGCCCGCTTCGGCCGCGCCCTCGAAGTCCAGCGGGATGTCGAGATGCTCGGCCGTGAACATCGGCGTGGATGAACCGCCGGGTGTCCAGAATTTCAGCGGGATACCGTCCTTCATCCCGCCGCACAGCTCGAGCAGCTGCCGCAGCGTCGTGCCCAGCGGCGCCTCGTACTGGCCGGGCCGCTCGACGTGACCGGAGATCGAGTAGATCTTCGGCCCCGGCGACTTCTCGCGGCCCATCTTGCGGAACCAGTCGGATCCGGCGTTGACGATGTAGGGCACGCTCGCGATCGTCTCGACGTTGTTCACTGTCGTCGGCGCCGCGTACAAGCCGGCCGCGGCGGGGAACGGCGGCTTGAGCCGTGGCTGGCCGCGGCGGCCTTCGAGCGAGTCGAGCAGTGCTGTCTCCTCGCCGCAGATGTACGCGCCGGCACCGGCGTGCACCGTGATGTCGAGGTGGTAACCGGAGCCCACGATGTTCTTGCCGAGGTATCCGGCGCCGTACGCCTCACGCACTGCCGCGTTGAGCCGGCGGATGCAGTGCAGCGCTTCGCCGCGTACGTAGATGAAGCAGTGGTGCGAGCGCATCGCGTACGAGGCGATGATGCAGCCCTCGATGAGCGAATGCGGGTCCGCCATCATCAGCGGAATGTCCTTGCAGGTACCCGGCTCACCCTCGTCGGCGTTGATCACCAAATAATGAGGCTTGGCAGTGCGTCCATTGACGTCCGGCGGCATGAAGGACCACTTCACGCCCGCCGGGAAACCCGCGCCGCCACGGCCGCGCAGTCCGGCGTCCTTGATGAGCTGGACGAGCTGTTCCGGGGTACCCGAAAGCGCTTTCTTGATCGCCGTGTAGCCCTCGAGTGCCTCGTACGTCGACAGGCGCCACGATTCGGGCGACAGCCAGCGTTTCGTCAGTACCGGGGTCAGCGGGTCGGTCATTTCTTCTCCACCTCCGGCAGCGGAACGTCCTCCATCACGGGCGCCGTCCAGCCGCGTTCCGCGGCCAGCCGCGCGCCCTGCAGGGTTTCCACCGCCTGCGACGGACCGTCCACTTCGGACCGGTACGTCTGTTCGTCCTCCGGGAAGAAACCTGCGAGCTGCAGCTCGGCACCCTTGAAGTCGGTCAGCGGCGCACCGCGCGTCGGCGCCGGTTTTTCCCCGCGCTGCAACGCTTTCACCAGTTCGATCGCCGACTCCGGGCTCTGCTTGTCGTAGTACTCGTAGTTGACCTGCAGCACCGGCGCGAGGTCACAGGCGGCGAGACATTCGGCGTGCTCCAGCATGATCGAACCGGGTGCGCCGGGCTCTCCCGCGACTTCCTCGTGCCCCACCCCGAGATGCTCGCCCAGCTGCCGGTAGATCGCATCCCCACCGAGCGCCGCGCACAGTGTGTTCGTGCAGACGGTCACCAGGTGTTCGCCGCACGGGCGCCGCTTGTACATCGTGTAGAACGTGGCGACCGCGCTGACCTCGGCTTCGGACAGATCCAGTTGCTGGGCGCAGAAAGCGATGCCTTCCTGGCTCACGTGTCCCTGCACGGACTGCACGAGGTGCAGCATCGGCAACAGCGCCGAACGCGACTGCGGGTACCGGTCGATCAGGTTCCGCGCCTTCGCGACGGTGTCGGCATCGAAGAGCTCTGTCATCAGCGGTCCACTCCCCCCATCACGGGGTCGATCGAGGCGACGGCGGCGATGACATCGGCCACCAGCCCGCCCTCGGACATCGCGGGCATCGACTGCAGGTTCACGAAACTCGGTTCCCGCACGTGTACTCGCATCGGCCGGGTGCCACCGTCGGACACGACGTGGAAACCCAGCTCGCCGCGCGGCGACTCGACCGGCGCGTACACCTGACCCGGCGGCACCTTGAAGCCTTCGGTCACCAGCTTGAAGTGGTGGATCAGCGATTCCATCGACTGGCCCATGATCTTCTTGACGTGCTCGAGGGAGTTGCCCATGCCGTCACTGGAGATCGACAGCTGCGCCGGCCACGCGATCTTCTTGTCCTCCACCATGACCGGGCCCGGCTCGTCGAGCCGCTTGAGCACCTGCTTGATGATCCGCAGCGACTGGTGCATCTCCTCGACGCGGCACAGGTACCGCGCCCAGCAGTCCGCCTCCGTCGAAGTGGGCACATCGAACTCGAACTCCTCGTAGGAGGAGTACGGCTCAACCTTGCGCAGATCCCATGGCAGCCCGGCGGAGCGCAGCACGGGACCCGTCACGCCGAGCGCGAGGCACGCGTCGACCGGCAGGTACCCGACCCCCTTGAGCCGGTTGCGCCAGATCGGCTGACCGGTGAACAGCTTGTCGTACAAGGGAAGCCGCTTGTCCATCACCTTGACGAACTCGCTGATCTTCTCGTGCGCGTCGGTCGGCAGGTCCTGCGCGATCCCGCCGGGCCGGATGAACGCGTGGTTCATCCGCAGTCCGGTCAGGAACTCCAGCAGGTGCAGCACTTCCTCACGCTCACGGAAGCCGAGCGTCATCGCCGTGGTCGCGCCGAGCTCCATGCCACCGGTCGCGATGTACACCAGGTGCGAACCGATGCGGTTGATCTCGCACAGCAGCACCCGGATCAGCTGCGCCCGCTTGGGCACCTCCACGCCCAGCAGTTTTTCCACGGCGAGGCAGTAACCCAGCTCGTTGAACAGCGGGGACAGGTAGTCCATGCGGGTCACGAACGTGACGCCCTGGGTCCACGTGCGGTACTCGGTGTTCTTCTCGATCCCGGTATGCAGGTAGCCGATCACCGACCGCAGCTGGGTGACCGTCTCGCCTTCGAGTTCGAGCACGAGCCGGAGCACGCCGTGCGTCGACGGGTGCTGCGGCCCCATGTTGATGACCATGCGCTCGTCGTGCTCGGCGTCGGACAGCACGTCGTCCCAGTCACCGCCGCTGACGTGGTAGACGCGGCCTTCGGTGGTTTCGCGGGACTCCGCGTAGCCGGAGATGTCCGCGCTGCCTGTGCTATCCGAGCCGGGTGCGCTGGTGTCCGTGCCGGTCGTGACGTCCGACAGTCGATCGGTACTCATGAGTACGACCTCCGCTGATCGGGCGGTGGGATCTCCGCGCCCTTGTACTCCACCGGAATCCCGCCGAGCGGGTAGTCCTTGCGCTGCGGGAAACCGTCCCAGTCGTCGGGCATCAGAATGCGGGTGAGCGCGGGATGTCCGTCGTAGACGATGCCGAACATGTCGTAGGCTTCCCGCTCCTGCCAGTCGGCGGTCGGGTACACCTCGACCACCGACGGAACGTGCGGCTCCTCAGCGTCGTTGCAGTCGAGCGTGACCTCGAGCCGGACCCGGCGCCGGTAGGTCATGGACGTCAGGTGGTACACCGAATGCAGCCGCTGCGGCACATCCGGCCCATAGTCCACTCCGGACACCGAGCTGCACAGCTCGAACCGCAGCCCCGCGTCGTCACGCAGGATCCGGCAGGCCTGCACGAGGTACTGCTTGTCCAGGTACAGCGTGATCTCGCCGCGGTCGACGGTGATCTGCTGGACCGCCTCGGCCGGCACGTCGTTTTCGGCCAGTGCGGCGAAGAACTGGTCGGCGAACTCGTCGAACCAGCCGCCGTACGGGCGTTCCGCGGGCGCCGGGGTGTACGCGGGCAACCGCAGTCCGCCGTAGCCGGAGGTGTCACCGGCGTCGCGCACGCCGAACATGCCGGCGCGCGCACGGCCAGCCACCACGGGCTCGGCCGGGCGGGCACCGTGGGGCTGCAGCCCGTTTTCCGCGCGCTCGGCGCTGGACTGTTCGCCGCCCGGTTCTGGTTTCTGCTCAGGCACTCGGGATCACTTCTTCGCGTACTTGATCGACGACGGGATCAGCTCGGTGCGCTGTCCCGCCTTGAGCGCGGCCCGTCGTGGGCCCATCGGCTCGTCCTGGATCTTGGCGTGCAGCTTGAGAATCGCGTCGAGCAACATCTCCGGCCTCGGCGGGCAGCCGGGCAAGTACATGTCGACCGGCACGATGTGGTCGACGCCCTGCACCACCGCGTAGTTGTTGAACATCCCGCCCGACGACGCGCACACACCCATCGCGAGCACCCAGCGCGGCTCGGCCATCTGGTCGTAGATCTGGCGCAGCACCGGCGCCATCTTCTGGGTCACCCGGCCCGCGACGATCATCAGATCCGCCTGCCGCGGGGTCGCCGAGAACCGCTCCATGCCGAATCGCGCGATGTCGTAACGGGAACCGCCGGTGGTCATCATCTCGATGGCGCAGCAGGCCAGCCCGAAAGTGGCCGGCCACAAGGAGTTCTTGCGGGCCCAGTTGACCAGACCTTCGAGGCTGGCCAGCAGGATCCCGTTGGGGAGCTTCTCTTCCAGACCCATCTCAGTTCCAATCCAGCCCGCCGCGGCGCCACACATACGCGTAGGCGAAACCGACCGTGGCGATGAACAACAGGATCTCCACCAGCCCGAACAGGCCGAGCGCGTCCGCGTTCACGGCGAACGGGTAGAGGAAGACCATCTCGATGTCGAAAAGGATGAACAGCATCGCGGTGATGTAGTAGGCCACCGGCATCCGGCCGCCGCCGACCAGCGGCTGCGGTGACGGTTCGATCCCGCACTCGTAGGCCTGCAGCTTCGCCTTGTTGTAGCGGCTCGGGCCCACGAGCGGGCCGAGCAGCACGGACAGCACGGCGAAGCCGGCCGCCAGCACGAACAAGATGACCAGCGGCACGTACATCGCCGGGCTGGCAGACGCACCCTGCGCTAACACCACGTGTCAAACCCCTTCCGCAGCGTCGCGGTGATTGTGAAACTGTTCACAAGCTTCCCTACGAAGTTGTGAACGGGTTCACAAAGCATGGGGGCAGTGTAGGACGTACCTCACAACGTTGTCGCGGGGTCCTTCATTTAAGGCCGCCCTAACTTGCCGCGAGGCCAGAAACGGGCCGCGAGCCGGAGAGCTGGGACAACCGACCAAGATCAGCAAAGCCGTCCGATTTCACGGAGAGTCAATGTGACATAACCCACGCGAACGACATCACGCGCTGGGCGTCAACCGGGCGGCCAGCGCGATCATCCGGTCCACCGCGTCCCCGCCCTTGGCGTCGTAGCAACCGGAAAGTCCCTTGTAGACAAGAGGAATCAGCGGGTTGATCCGCAACCCGTACTTGGTCGCGGCGCGCATCACCTTCGGCTTCCCGATGGCCTTCGCGAACAGGTTGCCGAGACGGTAGTACCCGCCCATGAGTTCCTTGAGCGCCAAGGGATAACCGTACAGGGCGCGCTCCCTCGAGGACCCTTCGGGGCGGGCCAGCGCCTGCACGACGAACTCCGCGGCCAGCTGCGCCGACTCCATCGCCGACGAGATGCCCTCGCCGTTGAACGGGCTCACCATGCCACCCGCGTCGCCGAGCAACAGCAGCCCGTCGCGGTAGTGCGGGGTGCGGTTGAAGCCCATCGGCAGCCCGGCGCCACCGACGCGACCGACCGCGTTTTCCTCGCGGTAGCCCCATTCCTCCGGTGTCGAGTCGAGCCACGACCGCAGCAGCGCACGATAATCGGTGTTACGAAAGGCTTTCGTAGTGGACAGCATGCCGAGGCCGACGTTCACCGTGCCGTCGCCGAGCGGGAACGCCCACCCGTAGCCGGGCAACAGCTTGGGGTTGCGCGGGTCGCTGCGGTCCCACAGTTCGAGGTGGCCCTCGATGAACGCGTCGTCATGCCGCGGGCTCTTGTAGTAGCGGCGCACCGCGACGCCCATCGGGCGCTTGCCATCGGTGTCGATGCCGACGGAGCGGGCGAGCTTCGCGTTCACCCCGTCGCACGCGAGGACGAGCGGCGCGTGATAGCGGACCGGGGTCTTCTCCGCGCCGGACCGCGCCTCCACGCCGATCACGCGCCCGGTCCGCTCGTCGGTGATCGCCCCGGTCACCGTGGTCTGCTCCCGCAACCGCGCGCCGGCCTTGACCGCGATCTTCGCGAGCAGATCGTCGAAATCGTGCCGGGTACGGGAAACGCCGTAGGGCGGGTAGCTGGTCAGTTCGGGCCAGTCGAGTTCCAGCGTCAGCTCACCGGTCAGGATGCGCAGGCCACGGCTGTGCACCCAGCCTGCCTCCTGGCTCGTGTCGACGCCGAGGTCGATGAGTTGCTTGACACCGCGCGGAGTCAGCCCGTCGCCGCACACCTTCTCGCGCGGGAACGTGGTTTTCTCCAGCAGCAGGACGTCCACCCCGGCACGCGCCAGGTACGTGGCCACGGTCGATCCGGCTGGTCCGGCCCCGACGACGATCACCTGGGCGTCTTGAGTCATGCCAAAAGACTAGCCGCGCGCAGCGCGTCATTCGGGGGTGGTGGTCGGGCGAGGGGCCGGCGCTACGGAGGGCTTCACCGCGCGATGGATGGCGACGGCGCCGAATGTGAGGTTGAGCCATTCCACCTTCTGCCAGCCGGTGGCGGCCATCGTCTCGGCGAGCGCGCGCTGGTCGAGCCAGGCGGCCATCGACTCCGCGAGGTAGGAGTAGGCCTCCGGGTTACTGGAGGTGAGCCGCCCGAGCAAGGTCGTCGCGCGGCGGATGACCATGCGGTAGAGGAAGCGAATCGGCGCGAACGGCGGGGTGGACACCTCGAGGATCACCAGCCGCCCACCGGGTTTGACCACGCGCAGCAGCTCGACGAGCGCGGCCTTGGTGTCGACGAAGTTGCGGATGCCGAAGCTGATCGTCGCGGCGTCGAAACTGTCGTCGGCGAACGGGAGGCGCAGCGCGTCGGCGGCGACCATCGGCAACTCGCGGTGCTTACCGCGACGGAGCATCCCGAGCGAGAAGTCGGCGGCGACGCACCACGCGCCGCCGCGGGAGTACTCCGCCGTGGACACCCCGGTGCCGGCGGCGAGATCGAGCACCTTCTCGCCGCTTCTCGCGTCCAGCACCCGTGCCGTGGTGGTCCGCCAGCGACGGTCGAAGCCGAAGGTCATGAACGAGTTCGCGCGGTCGTATCCGCCCGCGACGTCGTCGAACATCGCTGCGACCTGGTGCGGGTCCTTGTCGAGGTTCGCTCGGGCCATGCCTAGAAATTAGCCCGCTGGGCCCGGCGGCTCCCGTTGAGGCTGGCTTTTCGTGACGAATTCACGAATAGGTGTCACCTGGAGGTGTAAAACTCGCGACAGTGGTTACCTCCAGTACTGGTCCAAAGGCGGTGACGAAGGAGGCACGCTCCGTGGGTGCACAGGAGACCAGCCGTAGGAGCGTTCTGCTTTTGTCCTTGCTTGGCCTGGCCGCCGCGTGCGGTCGTACGGACGCCGCTCCGGCTGCCCCTCCGCCGGCACCACCGCCTCCACCGGAGCCGTCTCCGTCCACCACATCGGTGACACCGCCGCCCGAGCCACCCACGCCCACGCTGCGCGTCGGCTTCTGCGGCGGGCCGAACGCGCCGGCGCTCGGGCGGATGACCGGCAACCTCACCGCCGCGGGAGAGCAGCTGCGGCAACAACTTTCCGCTTATCCCGAGGCCGGGCCCGTGGTCGAACTGATCGCCACCCGGGTGCACGCCACCCCCGGCCCCGACGGGCTCTACCGCAGCCGCGAGTCCGACAGCACCGTCGAGTCGTATCTGGCCGAGGCCCGGCGGCTCGGCGGCCCGCTGCTGCTGAACATCCAGCCGGGACACGCCGATTTCCCCACCGAAGTCCGCGCCTACGAACACTGGCTGACCGAGCCGGACGTCGGGATCGCACTCGATCCGGAGTGGGCCGTGGACCCCGGTGTCGTGCCGGGCAAGAAGTACGGGCACGTCGAAGGTGCCGTGCTGGACCAGGTTTCGTCCTATCTGGCCGGGTTGGTCCAGCAGCACGGGTTGCCGCCGAAAATGCTGGTGTACCACCAGGTCGCGGCGTCGGTGGTGCGTAACGAGGCCGATCTGCGGCCCCGCGACGGCGTGGTCCCGATCAAGGTGGTCGACGGGATCGGCGCGCCGGAATCGAAGCTCGCGACGTGGAACCTGGTTATGAAGGGCAAACCCGATCACGTGCAGGCCGGGTTCAAGCTGTTCTACGACGAGGACACCCGCAACGGCAGCCGGCTGATGACACCGGCGGAAGTCATGACGCTGCAACCGAAACCGGTGTATGTGGTGTACGAGTAGGCTCAGGACGGCATCAACGACAGCATGCCGTGTACGGACTTCGGCCAGGTGAACTCCTCGGCGCGGGCACGGGCCGCCGCACGACGCAGCTCCTCCGGGCTCTCCAGCAGCCCGGTGATCGCGCTGGCGAAGGCACCGGGCTGATCGGCGACGGCGGCGCCACAACCCGGCCGCACGATCTCCCGTAGCGCCGAAGACCGGGAAACCACCACAGGTGTGCCCGACGCCAGAGCCTCCAGCGCGGCCAACCCGAATGTCTCATGTGGACCAGGTGCGAGTGAAACATCGGCGCTGGCCAGGATTTTGGCCACTTCGGTGCGGTTGGCGACAAAACCGAGGAAGGTGACCGGCAGCCCGCGCGCCCGCTTTTCCAGCGCACGGCGGCGCGGGCCGTCTCCCGCGATCACCAGCCGCACCTTGTCCCCCGCCTCGGTCAGCTCGGCGACGGTGTCCACGCTGCGCTCGACGTGCTTCTCGGGCGAAAGCCGTCCACAGTGGACGATCAGCGCGTCGGCACCGCAGGCCAGCTCGGTGCGCCAGCCGGTGTCACGCCTGCCCGGCGCGAACGCGGCCAGGTCCACCCCCAGCGGGACGCGCTGCACGTTCGGCGCGCCGATCCGGTCGAACTCCTCACGCGCGAACTCCGTGGTGCAAACGACTTTGTCGTAGCTTCCCGCCATTCGGCGGTTCGCGACGTCCGCAAGGCTGCGGGCCAGCGGTGGCGGCACCAGGATCTGTTCCAGCAACCGGTCCAGCCGCTCGTGCGAGATCACCACGCTCGGTACCCCGTTCCTCCGCGCCCACGCGCCCATCCCGCGCAGCGTCAGCCGGTCGGACACCTCGAGCCGATCGGGTCGCAGCCCGCGCAGCAGCGCCTGCACCCGGAACGGGTCCACCGCGCGATAACCACCGGTGCCCGGAATCTTGGGCGCCGGCAAGGAAAAGCGCCGGACCCCGCTGGGCAGCAACTCATCCTGGAAAGCGCTTCCCGGCACGACCAGCGTCACCTGGTGTCCACTTGCGACATACCCGGCACCGAGATGGTGCAGTGCGGTGCGCAACCCGCCCGATCGTGGCCCGTAGAAGTTCGCCAGCTGAACGATGTGCACGGTCACGCCGCACGGGCGACGCGGCCGGTCACGGCCTCGTAGTGGCCGACGAGCTCGTCGCAGACGGCGGGCCAGGTGCGGCCGAGTACGACCTTGCGAGCCTTGCGCCCCAACCGTTCCCGCAACGCGGGATCCCTCAGGTCGTTCAGTTTGGCCGGCAGCTCACGCTCGAACCCGGCCCGGTCGGCGGGCAGCAGGTAGCCGGTGCGTCCCGGCAGCACCAGGTCCTTGGGCCCACCGGCGTCCGGTGCGAGGACCGGAAGTCCGGACGCCATCGCCTCCTGCACCGCCTGGCAGAACGTCTCGTATGGTCCAGTGTGGACAAAGACATCGAGGCTGGCGTATGCGGTGGAAAGCTCGTCACCGTACCGCGCGCCGAGAAAAGCGGCACTGGGGAGGCGTTCCCGCAACAGCTCGAGCTCGGGCCCGTCACCGACGACCACGACCCGGATCCTGTCGATTCCGGCGAGCGCCACCAGGCGGTCGACTTCCTTCTCCGGCGCGAGCCTGCCGACGAACCCGACGAGCAGCTCACCGTTCGGGGCAAGCTCGGCGCGCAACGCCGGATCGGCGTGCGCCGGCGAAAACCGCTCCACATCGACCCCGCGGCCCCAGCGGTACACCCGGGGAATCCCGTGCGCACGCAGGTTCCGCACCGAGTCGCTCGACGGCGCGAGCGTCCGGTCCGCCTTGCTGTGCAGCCGCCGCACCCACCGCCACGCGGCGCGGGCACCGAGGCCGAGGCCGTACGCGGTGGCGAACCCGGGAATGTCGGTCTGGTACACGGCGATCGAGGGCACCCGGAGGCGTCTGGCCGCGGCGAGCCCGCGAGCACCGACCACGAACGGCGAAGCCAGATGGACCACATCGGGCTGGAACGCGGACAACGCCGTGAGCACCGTCCTGGTCGGCAGCCCGATCGGCAGCGAGTTGACCACGGGCAGGTCCACGGCGGGGATGCGCACCACGGGCGCACCGCGATAGTCCGCGGGACCGGTCAGACCGGGGGCGACCACCAGCACTTCGTGTCCGCGGTCGCGCAGATGCTCGACGACACGCAGTACGGAGTTGGTGACGCCGTTCACCTGCGGAAGGAAGCTTTCGGTGACGATGGCGACGCGCACCCAGTCAAAATCTCACGATGCCCGGTTCGTCCGGGGAAGGTCGTGTAACTGCCAAGGAAACGGTGCCGGAACTTCTCGAAGCTGCGCCTTTCAGAGTAGACACTTCATCTCTTCGTAGCGTCGTGGACACTCGGTGCGGCCACACTAAACCGGCGTGACCCTCCTATCCGCCCGCCCGTCCCAGCCGGTCGAACCGGGCCTGCTGTCACGAGCGCTCGAGGTCGCCGGACGGCTCGCCAACGAAGCCACCGACGTCATCACCGCGACCGCGGGCCGGGGCGCCCATCCCGATACCAGGGACTCGCCGTTCGACTGGGTCACCGATACGGACCGCATCCTGGAGCGGCACACGCGGCGGGTGCTGACCGCGGAGTTCCCCGGAATTCCCGTGGTGGGCGAGGAATTCGGCGCCGACCATGGTGCCGAGGACGCGCCGTACCGCTGGGTGGTGGATCCGGTCGACGGGACCGCGAACTACGTCGCCGGGGTGCCGTGGTGCGCCTACAGCCTCGCGCTGATCGACTCGTCGGGGCCGGTGGTCGGGGTGGTCGCGGACCCGTATCGCGCGCAGATCTACGCCGCCGCCCGCGGCCGCGGCGCACGGGCCAACGGCAAACCGGTGCGGCTGATCGACCGCGGGATCACCGAAGGCGCGATCGTCTGCACCGAACTGGCGCGGCGCGGCCCGTGGCCCGGGATGGGCGAGTTCATCGAACGTGCCGCCGCCGCACACGCCGGGGTGCGGGTGCTGGGTTCGGCGGCGCTGTCGATCGCGCAGGTCGCGCTCGGCCACGCCTCGGCCGCGGTGCTGCACAGCTACCACGAGTGGGACGTCGCCGGCTCGGTGGCACTGGCGATCGAAGCCGGCGCGGCGGTGCTCGACCGGCGGGGCGCGGGGACGGCGCTGCCCGCCGACGGACTGCTGGTCGCCGCCCCCAGCGCGGCGGAGGAAGTACTGGCCTGGTGGCAGGAAACCGCCGGCTAGGGCTTGGCGGTCATCGCCGGTTCGCGTTCGGCGGGCGTCGGTGGCATGCGGCGTGTGCGGTGGCGGAGCAACCACAGCAACCCGATCGCCACGGCCCACGTGCCGAGGATCGTCGTGCCCAGCGGCAGCAGAGTCAGCGTCGCGCTGCGGCCTGCGACCCTGGCCAGCTCCGGGTTGCCGGTGTCGTACTCGATACGCACCAGAGCACCCGCGACCAGGCCGCCGGGGTACAGCACGCCGTTCGCCGGGATGTGCACGATGCCATCCGGGGTGTCGAACCGGATGATCGTCCGGTCCCACGAGACCGAGTCCACCTCGGCGTTCGCGGCGCCGAGGTGGCTCGTGATGGCCTCGTCATTGCGGATGGCGGCGAAGAGCAGGCCGACGCACACCACGGTGATCAATGCCGCGGCGCCGAGCACGACACGGCGCAGGATGCGCGGCCGGCCTTCGGTCTTCGTCACCCTTCCAGAGTAGCCACGACGTCAGTGCCCGTCGGCGGCCGCCAGCAGTTCGTGTGTCCGCTGGATCTGCGGGTACGACTTCGGCACCGGGCGGACAGCCGCCGCGAACGTGCTCGCCCCGTTCGGGCCCGCCGCCGGTTTGCCCGCGGTGAACAACCACGTCCGGAACAGGTCCTGCAACGGCTTGCCGGAAACCCGTTCGGACAGCGCGATGAAGTCCTCGATCCTCGCGGCGCCGCCCTTGTGCTCGGCGACCCACGTTTGCAGGATCTTGAAGAACGCCTCGTCGCCGACCGTGCTGCGCAGCGCCTGCAAGGTCAGTGCGCCGCGGTCGTACACGGCATCGTCGAACTGCTTCGCCGCGCCCGGGTCACCCGGCAGCACCTGCCAGAACGGATCATCGGCCGGATACAGGTCGTAGATGTACTGCGCCAGTTCGGCCGGGGTGCCTTCGCCTTCGTGCTCGGACCACAGATATTCGGCGTAGGAAGCGAAACCCTCGTTGAGCCAGATGTCGCTCCAGCGGCCGAGTGAGACCGCGTCACCGAACCACTGGTGCGCGTTTTCGTGTGCCACAACGGAAGTGTTGCTCCCGGACCGGAAGAACGCCGCACCGTACACGGGCCGCGTCTGCGCTTCGAGCGCGAACGACAGGCCTGTCGAGACCACCCCGCCCTGCGCTTCGAACGGGTACGGGCCGAATTTCGTCCCGAGGAACTCGTCGATCTCCGGCGTCCGCTCGACACTCGACTTCGCCGCCTCCAGCGACTCGCCGGTGGCCGGGTCATAGGCGGTGACGAAGGGCTTGCCGTCCGGCGTGATGGACTGGTCGACCTCGAACGCGCCGACCTCCAGCGTCGCGAGGTACGTCGCCTGCGGCTGGGTGCTGCGCCAGTTCCACCGCGTCCAGCCGGCCCGCTGCTTGGTCTTGCGCACGAGCGTGCCGTTGGACAGCGCGGAGACGTTGTCGGGGACTTCGACGGAAATGTCGTAGGTGGCCTTGTCCGTCGGGTGGTCGTTGGCCGGGAACCACCATTGCGAGTTCTGCGGCTCGTCCACCGCGAGCGCGCCGTCGGGCGTCTTCTTCCACGCCGTGTAGCCGTCGATCACGACCTTCGACGGGGTGTCGGCGTAGTTGACCACGACGGTGATCGTCTGGTTCGGGTTGAGCGGCTTGGCCGGAGTGACGACGAGTTCGCCGTTCTCGTCGGGGTGCGGGTGGAATTGCGCCGGAATGTTGTTGACCAGCACGGAATTGACGTGCAACCCGAAGTCGAGATCGAAGCTCGACAGGCTCTGCGTGGTCTTGGCACGGATCGTCGTGGTGCCGGCCAGCTGGTCGGTCGCCGGCTGATAGGTCAGCCGGATGTCGTAGTGCGAAACGTCGTAACCGCCGTTGCCCGCGAACGGGTAATACGGATCGCCGGCGCCCGGCGCACCCGGCTCGGGTGCGGCGATGGCCGTGGCGGTGAACAAAGTGGTCGCGATGCCGGTGGCGACAGCCCCCAGGCCCACGCGGGTTCGCATGTGCATGGCGCGGAAATCTAGCCGGAAAGATCCCCACCGGGTACGGCCGTAAGGAGGGTCCTACTTTCTGGGACGCTCAGCCGAGCACCGCCGAAACCGCCTCGCGCACGCGTGCGTGCAACTCGCGATGGCGCGAACGGTCGACCTGTACCTCCACGACCCGCAGGCCGGGGGCGGGCCGCAGCGCCTCGCGGAACTCCGCGACGCCGGAAACCCGTTGGTGCGGCACCTGAAAACCCGCGCACAACGACCCGAGGTCCGCGCCGTGCGGGGTGCCGAAGACCCGCTCGAACGAGTCCTGGTGCTCGGGCGCGCCCTGTTCCAGCAAGGAAAAGATCCCGCCGCCGTCGTCGTTGAGGACCACGATGGTCAGGTCCGGCCGATCGTCCGCGAGCAGAGCGTTGACGTCGTGCAGGAAAGTCAGGTCACCGAGCAGGGCGTACGAATGCCCCCGATGCACGCTCGCCGCGCCGATCGCCGTGGACACCGTGCCATCGATACCGGCCACCCCGCGGTTGCGGTGCACCAGCACGTCCGGCCGCATCCGGCCGGCGAGTGCCACGTCCCGCGCCGGGTTCGACGAACCCACCACGAGCAGCGCGTCCGGCGGCAACGTGTCGATCAACTCCGACGCGATCCGCAGCCCGCTGGGCCACTGCTCTCGATTGAGAGCAGTGCTCACAGCCGCGAGCGCCGCCCTGTCCGCACGCTGCCAGCTCGCCAGCCATTCCGGGTCGGCCGGTTTCGTCGGTTCGTCGAACCACTGGCCGACCTGCCGCACGTTGTGCGCGGGCGCGGGCCAGTCCGAGTCGGGCCGCACCAGCAGCACCTCGACGTCCGCGTCCGAAAGCAGCGCCTGCACCTGCCGGAACACCGTCGGCCGCCCGATGCACAGCACCTGCTCGGGTTTGTGCTCGGCGATGAACTTCTCCGCGCCCAGCAACCACACCCCGCTGGCGATACCCGTCTCACCGGACAGGCCAAGACCGCCGGTCTCCGAAACCATCGGCCAGCCGTGCCGCTGCGCCCATTCGCTGGCCGCGCGCACCCCGCTGTCACAGGCGATCACCAGTCCGCACCGGGCCGAGGGCACCACAAACGACGGCAGGGCACCGAAGTCGGGCAGTTCCGTCCAACGCGCCCCACCCGGCCTGCCGTCCAGCGACTCGTACCAGTCGTTCGAACCATCGGGGACCAGCGGCTCTCGGAACGGGATGTTCAGCTGCACCGGCCCGCACCGCCACTCGCCGTAGGCCGCGTTCCACGCCCGGCAGATCTGGCTGCGCCAGTAGGCGTTCTGCCCGGCCCGCCGCTCCGCGACGGCAAGCTCGTCGAAGTACCGGACCGCGTCGCCGTAGAGATGTCGCTGGTCGAT
Organism: Amycolatopsis pithecellobii; assembly: GCF_009707865.1. Taxonomy (GTDB): domain Bacteria; phylum Actinomycetota; class Actinomycetes; order Mycobacteriales; family Pseudonocardiaceae; genus Amycolatopsis_E; species Amycolatopsis_E pithecellobii. The sequence continues at coordinate 45,148 of NZ_WMBA01000038.1, read as the reverse complement.
GACCTGGTTCGCGCCCGCAGCCCGCAGCTCCGGGGGCCGGTCGGCGGTCAGCACGATCAACGGCACCCCGGCGCGGTCGGCCTCCAGCACCGCGGGGTGGAAGTTCGCCGCGGCCGTGCCCGAGGTGCAGACCACCGCGACCGGACGCCCCGTCCGCGCGGCGATGCCGAGCGCGAGGAACGCCGCGCCCCGCTCGTCGATCCGGACATGCAGCTGAAGCCTTCCCGCGGTCGCGGCGTCGTGCAGTGCCAGCGAAAGCGGCGCGTTGCGCGAACCGGGGCACAGCACCACGTGGGACACGGTGTTGCGAACGAGTTCGTCCACGAGAACCCTGGCCTGTGCGGTCGATGGGTTCACCAGGTCACCCTTGGTGTGTCGTCCGTCATCTCGGCCACAGGTCCTATTCTCCCAAACGTGCATGACGCCCAGGTTTCCGAGCTGTTCGACCCCGCCGCGTGGACCGAGGTCGAGGGTTCCGGCTTCACCGACATCACCTACCACCGCTCCGCCGAAACACGCTCCGGAAAGCGTGTCGTGCGCATCGCGTTCGACCGGCCCGAGGTCCGCAACGCCTTCCGGCCGCACACCGTGGACGAGCTCTACCGCGCGCTCGACCACGCGCGGATGAGCCCGGACGTCGGCTGCGTCCTGCTCACCGGGAACGGCCCGTCGCCCAAGGACGGCGGGTGGGCGTTCTGCTCCGGTGGAGACCAGCGTATTCGCGGTCGGTCCGGCTATCAGTACGCCAGCGGCGAGACCTCGGACACGGTGGACCCGGCGCGGGCCGGCCGCCTGCACATTCTCGAGGTGCAGCGGCTGATCCGGTTCATGCCGAAGGTGGTCATCTGCGTCGTGCCGGGGTGGGCGGCCGGGGGCGGGCACTCGCTGCACGCGGTGTGCGATCTCACGCTGGCCTCGGCCGAACACGCGCGGTTCAAGCAGACCGACGCCGACGTGGGCTCGTTCGACGGTGGGTTCGGCTCGGCCTACCTGGCCCGCCAGGTGGGGCAGAAGTTCGCGCGCGAGATCTTCTTCCTCGGCCGCGAGTACACCGCCGAGCAGATGCACACGATGGGCGCGGTGAACTCGGTCGTGCCGCACGACTCGCTGGAGGCCGAGGCGTTGCAATGGGCGTGGGAGGTCAACGGCAAATCGCCCACAGCTCAGCGGATGCTCAAGTACGCGTTCAACCTGATCGACGACGGTCTGGTCGGCCAGCAGCTGTTCGCCGGTGAGACCACGCGCCTGGCCTACATGCAGGACGAAGCGGTCGAGGGACGCGACGCGTTCCTCGAGAAACGCACCCCCAACTGGTCCGATTTCCCTTACTACTACTGAGCGCGATCCGACAAGTCAGGTGCGGCCAACGCCCAATGGCAGTTCTTTCAACGTCGTCCTGGTCGCTTCGTCGATGAAAGGGCCAGGACGCTCCGTCGATGCTTCGATATCTCGCCAACGGCACATCACGACTTCAAGTTGTTCGAACTTGTTTCCGGCGTGCTTACTCGCCAATGTGACCGTGCGCGCCCCATGGTCACGCACCGCGGCGATCTCTGCTCGATGATCGTTGATGTGCCAGTCGCGGGTGATGATGAGCCAGTTGCTGCGGCAGACCACAGGCAACGCACCTGAACCAACAGCTTCGCAAGTCCAAGCAGGTCCGCGTCGATGTAGAAGCGAACGACCGCTTTCTTGGCGTTTCGTTCACTCACGCCGCGCGTACAGCGTTTTCGTAGCTGACCGCCCAGCGCACATCTCGAACCGTCAGGTCGAAGTCATCGGCAACTTCGGCGACGCTGGCTCCAGGCCGGCCAAACCGGACGTCTGGGCGTATCCGCACTTCCGATTTCGGCTCGTCGTGAGGGCGCCACGCCACGGCGACATCGTCGGCCCATTCGACTCGCTGGACGAACGCGTCGGAAGGAGCGGTCAGCAGATACTGGCCACTGACGGGGTACGGCACGCCATATTCCTCGCGCAACTTCGTGATGAACGCGCGGAGCTCCTTCATCGGAACTCGAATTGAGGGTGCGCTGTGACACACGTAGCAACCGAGCGGCCTCGGCCTCCGTGTACATCTCCTGGTCAAGCACGAGGGTCGTCACGGGGTAAGAATGGCACACCGAACCATCAGAGACTCGATACTTACGACTGCCGAGAGGTTTCCGCGTGCACGTGGTCTGGACCGACGAGGTCGCGCAGCTTCGGGACGCGCTCGCCGCGGCGCTCGACGGGGGTGAGGCGCTGTTGCCGCTGGCGCCGGGGTCCGACGCACTGCTGACGGCCATCGCACCGGCGGAACCGGTGGAGCCGGGGACCGCGGTGATCATCGCGACGTCCGGCTCGACCGGTGAGCCGAAAGGGGTCCTGCTCTCGGCGGACGCGCTGCGTGCCTCGGCGACGGCGACGCACGAGCGGCTCGGCGGGCCGGGGCACTGGCTGCTCGCGACGCCGGCGAACTACATCGGTGGACTGCAGGTCATGGTGCGTTCGCTGCTGGCCGGGACGGCGTGCGCCGTGCTGCCGCCGGGGCGGTTCGACGGCGAGCTGTTCGCCGACGCCGCGGCGCCCGTCCTGCGGGAGGACGGCCCGCGCTACACCGCGCTGGTGCCGACCCAGCTGACCCGCATTCTCGACGCCGGTGGCCGGGGTCTGGCGGCGGCACGCGCCTTCGACGCGATCATCATCGGCGCCGCCGCGACGCCGCCGGCGTTGCGGGACAGAGCCGCGGAGACAGGCGTGCCCATTGTGCCGGCCTACGGGATGAGCGAAACGGCCAGCGGGTGCGTGTACGACGGCGTGCCGCTCGACGGCGTCGAGGTGCGGATCGGTCCTGACGAGCGGGTGCTGATCGCCGGTCCCGTGCTGACCCACGGGTACCGGCTGCGGCCGGATCTCACCGCGGAGGCGCTGGTCGACGGCTGGTTCCGGACAGGAGACCGGGGACGGCTGGCGGATGGTCGCGTCGAGGTCCTCGGCCGGCTCGACGACGTGATCAACACCGGTGGGGTCAAGGTGTCGGCGGCGGCGGTGGAACGGGCGCTGGGCGCGTGTACCGGGGTTCGCGACTCGTGTGTCGTGGGCCTGCCGGACGCCGAATGGGGCGAGGCGGTCGCCGCGGCGGTGATCACGGACGGCCCGGTCGAGATCGCGGATTTGCGGGCGGCGGTGCGGGCCACGGTGGGTGCCGCGGCGGTGCCGAAGCGGTTCGAATTCGTCGACGCCCTGCCGCTGCGGGGCCCGGGAAAGGTCGACCGCGGGGCTGTCTCCCGACTTTTCCCTGGGATTGGTTGACAGGTCACAGACAGTCCCGTTTCACTCGATCGTATGAAACGCTTCGTCTTTGCCCTCCTGGCCTTCGTGGCCGTGGCCATCGCTGTGACCCCGGCTGCTTCGGCCGCCGCGGCGGCGGGGGAACCCGGCAGCGGCACGCTCACCTGGTCCGTCCCGGTCCTCGGGGAGTAAGCACCGTTCGCCACAATGGGTGACATGGCGACAGTCGCACAGTGGATTGAGGGGGCCCGCCCCCGGACGCTGCCCAACGCGGTGGCCCCGGTCGTGGCCGGGGTCGGGGTAACGATCGAACAGGGCGCCTTCTCGTGGTGGCAGTCGCTGCTCGCGCTGCTCGTGGCACTGTCGCTGATCATCGGCGTGAACTTCGCCAACGACTACTCGGACGGCATCCGCGGCACGGACGAGAACCGGGTAGGCCCGCTGCGCCTGGTCGGTTCGGGTGTCGCCGCGCCACGGCTGGTGCTGACCGCCGCGCTCAGCTGTCTCGGCCTGGCCGGTGTACTGGGCCTGGCGCTGGTCATCGCCACCGGTCGCTGGTGGCTGCTGGTGATGGGCGCGCTGTGCATCATCGGCGCCTGGTTCTACACGGGCGGCAAGAAGCCCTACGGGTACGCGGGCCTCGGCGAGATCGCGGTCTTCGTGTTCTTCGGCCTGGCGGCGGTGCTCGGCACGGTGTACGTCCAGGCCGGCAGGCTCAGCTGGGTCGCCCTCGGTGTCGCCGTCGCCGTCGGCTGCTTCTCCACGGCCGTGCTGACCGCGAACAACCTGCGTGACATCCCCACCGACCGCGAGGTCGGGAAGAACACCCTCGCGGTGCGCCTCGGCGACGCCGGCACCCGGCGGCTCTACCTGGCGCTGGTCAGCATCCCTTACGCCATCACGATTCTCGTCGGGATCTGGCACCCGCTGGCGCTGATCGCCGTACTCAGCGCGGTCCTGCTGCGCGCCCCGTTGAAAGCGATCCGCACCGGCGGCACCGGTCCCGGCCTGATCCCGGTACTGCGGGACACCGGCCTGGTGATGCTCGCCTGGTCCGTCCTCAGTGGACTGTCGCTGGCGTTCAGCTGACCGGCCACCGGCCGGTGCGGAAGAAGTCTTCCAGCACCGCCATTTCGGCGTCGACGTCGAGACCCTGGTCGGCCAGCCACTCGTCGTTGTAGTACGTGTGCGCGTACCGCTCGCCGCCGTCGCACAGGAGCGTGACCACCGAGCCCGTCTGGCCCGCCGCCAGCATCCGGGCGATCAACTGGAAGGCGCCGTATAGGTTCGTCCCCGTCGAGCCGCCCGCCCAGTGACCCGTGCGCTCACGCAGCAACTGGATCGCGGCCATCGAAGCGGCGTCCGGGACCTGGATCATCTCGTCGATCACCTGCGGCACGAACGACGGCTCGACCCGCGGGCGCCCGATCCCTTCGATCCGCGACGGCATCCCCGTGGTGTAGTCCATCACGCCCGTCTGCCACGCCCCGTAGAACGACGAGTTCTCCGGGTCCACGACACAGATTTTGGTGGTGTGCCTGCGATAGCGCACGTACCGGCCGAAGGTCGCGCTCGTCCCACCGGTACCGGCGCCGACCACGATCCACGACGGTACCGGGTGCCGCTCCAACTGCATCTGCGCGAACACCGACTCGGCGATGTTGTTGTTGCCGCGCCAGTCCGTCGCGCGCTCGGCGTAGGTGAACTGGTCGAGGTAGTAGCCGCCGCATTCCGCGGCCAGGCGCTCGGCCTCGGTGTACATCGCGGACGGGATGTCGACGAAATGGCACCGCCCGCCGTAGAACTCGATCAGCTGGATCTTCTCCGGACTCGTCTTGCGTGGCATCACCGCGACGAAGTCCAGCCCCAGCATCCGCGCGAAGTACGCCTCCGACACGGCCGTCGAACCGCTGGAGGCCTCGATCAGCGTCGTGTCCGGCCCGACCTGCCCGTTGACCAGGGCATACAGCAGCAGCGACCGCGCGAGGCGGTGCTTCAACGAGCCGGTCGGGTGGACCGACTCGTCCTTCAGATAAAGGTCGATACCCCACTCGGCGGGCAGCGGGAACACATGCAGGTGGGTGTCGGCGCTGCGGTTCGCGTCGGCCTCGATGAGGCGTACCGCTTCCCGGACCCAGGCGCGGTTCATTCCGCCTCTCGCAGCTCGGCGCGCAGCTTCGCCCGCTCACGCGCGCGGCGCTTGTTGCGCGCGGCCAGCCCTGCGGTGACCCGGGCGTTCAGGCCGCGGAACGCGAGCAAACCGACCGGCAGCCCGACGACGATGCCCACCGCGAGCGCGACCAGCAGCGGCACTCCGGCCAGCAGCAGCACGACGGCCACCACGGCGATCAGACCGAAGCGCGCCAGCAGGTAAAGAGTCAGGTCACGGCCCAACGTCTGTCGTTCGCTCACGGCCACCAAGGCTACGCTCGGCGCTGGTCGTCATGGTCGAGCACCCGTGCCACCAGTGGCTTCGTCGTCCAGCTCGCTGTTGTTGGGCCGCCCCTCGAAACGGGTGGACAGCACCACCGTGGTCCGTGTGCGCGCCACCCCTGTGATGCGTCGCAGCCGCCCGAGCGTCAGCTCCAGGTCGTCCACTGTGGACACCCGCACCTTGACCACGAACGCCTCGTCCCCCGCGACCGCGTAACAGCTCTCGACCTCGGCAAGACCGGCCAGTGCCTCCGCGAGCTCGTCGTTCTCCGCGGTATCCGTGGGCTGGATGCCGACGAGCGCCGTGACACCGAGCCCGACCGTGCTGGGGTTGACGACCGCGTGATAGCCGGTGATGACGCCCGCCGCCTCGAGCTTGCCGACCCGCTCGTGCACCGAAGACGCGGACAAGCCGATGGTTCTGCCGAGCTCCGCGTAGGTCGCCCTCCCGTTTTCCCGTAACGCGGCGATGATCTTGCGGTCCAGTGCGTCCACAAAGGTCACCCTAATCCTGTGAATCGGCGGAGCCGATTGCGCGGAGGCGAAGCCACCCGACGGAGTCGGGTCCTGGCCTACGCACGGTGCGTCCTGATTCCCGGGCAGGCCCCAGCGGCGACACAGGGTAACAGGACGACCCTGTCCAGACTGGGCGATTTGTCCCTTACTACCTCTTTACTCTTCGACAACCGTTCGAGTACCTGGCGGGTGAAGTGCAACGATTGCCGTGTTATTCGCCCGGGACGGCAGATGTTTTCGGGTATAGCAGTGCAGGCGTTAAGGAGGCGGAAAATGACCGCGACCGTAGGTGGGCGGCTGCTCACTCCCGGCGAAGTCGCCGCGTTGTTCCGGGTTGACCCGAAGACGGTGACGCGTTGGGCGACGGCCGGCCGCATCGGCTCGATCCGCACCCCCGGTGGGCACCGGCGGTTCCGGGAGTCCGAGGTCAACGCGCTGCTCGCCGAGCTCACCACAGACGCCAGCGAGCCTGCTCGCGGCTGAGACTCCGGCCGAACCCGCGGCCCCGGCGGAGCGACCGCCGGCAGCCGCGGGCCCGTGGCTGCCGATCCCCGAACACCTCCCGAGGGGCTACGCTCGGACAGGCAGGCACCACGGTTTCGGAAGGGAGCGGGCATGATCTATCTGCTCGCATTGATCGGGGCGCTCACGATCGCCGTCCTGTTGTGGCGCGCGTTCGGCCCGGAGCGTGTCGGGGTTTCCTCCCGCCGGGCGCCGGTCGCCCCTGACGACGACCCCGATTTCCTGCGTTCGCTCGGTGAGCAGCAGCGCCGCCCCGAAGACGAAAGTTAAACCCCCGCGAGTTGAGCGTTGCGTGCGGGCGAGTTGAGCGTTGCGTGCGGCGGGAACGTGCAACTCGCGCAGCCGGAACGCGCAACTCGCGCGGCCGGAAAGGTCAACTCGCGCGGAAGCCGGGAATCTAAAGCCCCTTCAACGGAAACGCGTCGGCCATCGCGGCCGCGAGTTCCAGTAAGGCGAGCCGGGTGCCGGGCTGGAGGCGGTCCAGTTCGATCTCGGCGCCTTCTTCCAGATGCGGATCGAACGGGATCTGGCACACCGCTCGCGCGCGGGCACTGAAGTGCGCGGCCAGCTTGTCCAGGTCCACCGATCCGGCCTTCGGGCGCACCGAGTTGATCGTCACGATCGAGCGTTTGACCAGGTCACCGTAGCCGTGTGCGTCGAGCCAGTCGATCGTCGCCGACGCGCTCGTGGCCCCGTCCACCGAACCCGACGACACCACGACCAGCGCATCGGCCGAGTCCAGGACACCCTTCATCGCCGAGTGCATCAGCCCGGTACCGCAGTCGGTGAGCACGATGTTGTAGTAGTGCTCCAGCAGGCTCACCGCACGCAGGTAGTCCAGCTCCGAGAACGCCTCCGACACGGCCGGATCCTGTTCGCTGGCAAGGATTTCCAGCCGCGACGGACCCTGCGACGTGTACGCGCGGACATCGCTGTAGCGCGTGATCTTGTCCGCGTCCCGCAGCAGGTGCCGCACGGTCGCGGTGGTCTCGATCGGGATCTTCTGCGACAGCGTCCCCCGGTCCGGGTTGGCGTCCACCGCGATCACCCGGTCCCCGCGCAGCGACGCGAACGTCGCGCCCAGCGTGGTCGTGATCGTGGTCTTGCCGACCCCGCCCTTGAGGCTCATCATCGCGATCTTGAAACAGCCCCGCAGCGGCTGGTTCACCCGCGCGGTCAGCTCGCGCTGCCGCCGCTCCGCCGGGCTCTCCCCGGGGTTGATCAGCTTGCCGCTGCCCACGTAAACGGCCTTGCGCCAGCCCGACCGGGGAGTCCGCTTCGGGGGGCGCACCGGCGCGCCCGGCATCTCCGGCCGCGACCGCGAGGGTTGCGGCAGCGGTGGGTACTGCGACTGCGCAGGCTGCAACGGCGGCAGGTTCGGGTCCTGCGCATACCCGCCGTGCTGCACGGGCGGCCGCTGCCGCGGCGGCCCGGGGTGGGACGTCGAGTCAGTGCGCTCCTCGGAGAACTCGCGAGGATCCGTCATCAGCCGACCCCGGCGTACGAATGCAAGCCCGTCGTGACCAGGTTGACGAAGAACAGGTTGAACACGGTGACCGCGAACCCGAGCGTGTTGATCACCGCTGCGCGGGTGCCACGCCAGCCGGCGGTCGCGCGCGAGTGCAGGTACGCGGCGTAGACCACCCACGCGATGAACGCCGTGGTCTCCTTGGGGTCCCAGCCCCAGAACCGGCCCCAGGCCGACTCCGCCCAGATCGCGCCGCACAGCACGCCGAAGGTGAACAACGGGAACGCGAAGACCGTCGTGCGGTAGGCGACGCGGTCCAGCACGTCCGCCTCCGGCAACCGCGCGCCGAACCGGGCGAAGCGGGCCGGGTTGCGGTCGTAGGCACTGCGGATCAGGTACAGGACGCTCGCCACGCCCGGCACCAGGAAGATGCCCGATGACGTCGCCGCGGCCGACACGTGGATCACCAGCCAGTACGACTGCAGCGCCGGCACCACCGGGGCCGCGACCGTGTACAGCGCCGTGCCGCCGAGGAACATCAGGATCACGACCGGCAGCAGCATGAAGCCGGACAAGTGACGCACCGGGAACTTGCGGATCACGTACAGCCAGGTCACCACGGCGATGAAGGTCACCGCCATGATGTATTCGTACATGTTGCCCCACGGCACGCGGTGCGTCGCCAGCCCACGCAACACCAGCGCGGCCAGGTGCAGCAGTGCACCGAGCACCAGCAGCGAGGCGCCCATCCGGCCGATCCGCTCGGCGCGGCCACGCGGCGCGGGCGGGGCGTCGGCGGTGTCGGGCGTCGGGGCGCCGGCGCCGACCAGCTGACGTGCCTTCGCGCGTTCCGCCGCACTGCGGCCCCGGCTGCCGAAGGACTGCTCGATGAGGAAGAAGACCAGCGCCAGCACGTAGATCGCGGTCGCGGTGGTGTACGACCAGTCGCTGTACTGGGACAACGTCTCGTTGACCGGCACTTCTACTTCCTCTTTCCACCCGAGAGCAGCTCATCCGCGATCCGGGTGAACTCCTCGCCGTAGCCCGCCTGATCAGTGCGGGCCAGCCCGCCCACCTGCACCACGGTACCGTTTCCGTCGCCGTCCGCAGGGCGTACCCGAAGCCACACACGCCGCCGCTTGACCAGCAGCGACGCACCGAGCCCTGCCAGCATCGCGATCGCGAACACCAGCACGTAGCCCTGGGTCGGATCGTGCGAGACCTGCAGCGAAACCCATTGCTGGACCCCGTCGAAGCTGACCTTCGTCCCGTCGTCGAGCGTCAGGGACTGGCCCACTTCGAGGTTCTGCCTCGCGACCCGCTTGAGCCGTCCGTCGTCCACCATGGACTGGTCGATCTCGAAGATCGACTGGCCCTTGCCGGAGTCGAGACCGAGATCGCCGCGCATCACGTCGATCGCCACCATCGGGTTGTTCAACCCGGGGGCGGTCGAAGTCAGCACCCCACCGTGCAGGAACGACGTCGGCGCGAACAACCCGGTGATCGCGAGCTGTTTCGTGCGCCGTTCCGCCGCGTCGGTGACGCCGGGCGGGTCGAACTTCGTCGCACCGTCGGACAGGTAGGTGACCTGGTTCTCCGGCCGCCACTGGGTGGCCTGGGTCCGCTTGTCACCGCCTGGGTAGGTGACGGTGAAGATCGGCGTATACCCGTGGCCGAGCAGGTAGACGCGGTCGCCCGCGGTACGCAGCGGCGCGTTGACCTCCAGCAAGTACGGCTTCCACGTGCCGCTCGTCAGGTCCGCGCCGGACTGGTACTGGATATTCGACGAATAGTGCGTCGGTTCGCCGGATTCCGTGTATTGGGCGGTGAAATCGTTGATCTTCACGCAGAACGGCTCGAGATCGGTGCCGTCGACGCGCAGCCCGGGGTTGAACGAGTCGTAGGCGTAGATGCCGGAATTGCAGAACACCGCGTCCTGGCCGCCGGTGGCCTGCACGATCACCTGGCCGTCGTAGGTGAACATCTTGCCCAGCGCGAACGCGATGATCAGCCCGAGCATCGCGAAGTGGAACACCAGGTTGCCGGTCTCCCGCAGGTAGCCGCGTTCGGCGCTGAGGCTGCGGACCCCGTCGCCCTCGTCTCGCTCGACGGTCCGCCAGCCTCGCAGGCGCGCACGGGCCGCGGTCAGCACGTCATCGGCGCCGCGCTCGGTAGTCGCCTCGCGGAAGTGCGGCATCCGAGACAGGTTCCGCGGTGTGAGCACCGGCTTGGCGCGCATCGACCGGATGTAGTCGAAGCTGCGCGGCAGCAGGCAGCCCACCAGCGAGACCATCAGCAGCAGGTAGATCGCCGAGAACCAGACGCTGGAGTAGACGGTGAAGAACTGCAGCCGGTCCAGCAGCGTGCCCCACCAGCCGTGGTCGGCGATGTACTGGTCGGTCTTCGGCGGGTTCAGCGCACGCTGCGGCAGCAGGGCGCCGGGCAGTGCGGCCAGCGCGAGCAGGAACAGCAGGATCAGCGCAGTGCGCATCGCGGTCAGGCCGCGCCAGGTGTTGCGGAAGAACGCGAGGACACGCTTGGCCGGCGTCGGCCGGTACTGGGATGTCGGTGGACTTTCGGTCGCGGTCACAGCGGTAACACCGTGTCCGTGACGAACGCGTCGCGCAGCCAGCTCACCAGGTCTCCCCACAGCCCGGTCACCAGCAGGATGCCGACGGCCAGCAGCAGCGTGCCGCCGAAGATCTGTACGCGGCGGCCGTTGCGGCGCAACCAGTCCGTCGCGCGGACCGCCCACCGGGCGCCGAGCGCGATCAGCAGGAACGGCAGGCCGAGGCCGAGGCAGTAGATCAGCACGAGCAGGAACCCGCGGGCCCCCTGGCTGCCGGTCGCGGTCGCGATGGCCAGCACACCGGACAGCGTCGGGCCGATGCACGGCGTCCAGCCGAGGCCGAACACCGCTCCGAGCAGCGGCGCGCCCCACAACCCGCCACGAGGCACGCGATGCGAGCGGATGTCCTTCTGCAGAGCCGGAATCAGGCCGAGGAACACCAGCGCCATGGCGATCGTGACAACGCCGCCAATGCGCTGCAGCAGTGCCTGGTTGCCGAGGACGGCGTCGGCGAGCCAGACGAGCGTGCCGAGCCCGGCGACGAACACCACCGTGAACCCGAGGACGAACAACCCGGCCGCGCCGACGACCGCATAGCGGCCCTTTTTACGGTCCTCGTCGATGTTGACCGCGGGCGCGTCCGCCCCGACGAGCGCGGCAAGATACGCGAGGTAACCCGGGACCAGCGGCACGACACACGGCGAGGCGAACGAGACGGTGCCCGCGAGCAGCGCCACTCCGGCAGCGAGCAGCAGCGGCCCGGAGGTCGCCAGCTCGGTCACGGAGTTCACTCTGCTGAGGGTAAGCAGTGAGTTCCGCGTGAGCTTTTCGGGTTGGCTATTCGGTGGCGAGCTTCTGCACCAGGGGCTGGACGTCGGACGCCAGGAGACTGCGCAGGTAGACGGCCGCGACGCGCTGTTCCTTGTCGATCACTATCGTCGAGGGCACGACGTTGACCGGATAGCCCGACAGCCGCAGCAGGCCGCGACCCGGCGGATCGTAGATCGACGGGTAGGTCAGGCCACGATCCCGCACGAAGTCCTGCGGGGCGGAGCGGTCGAAGTCACGCACGTCGAAGCCGAGGACCTGCACGCCCTTGCTTTGCTCGGCCTGGTAGAGCTTCTCCATCTCGGGCGACTCGGTGCGGCATGGTGCACACCACTGGCCCCAGATGTTCAGCACCACAACCTTGCCCTTGAAGTCGGCGAGCGAGAGCTGCTTGCCGTCGTTCATCAGGTCGTCGCCGGACAGGTTCGGGATCGGCTTGCGGTCGGCGACGTCATACGTGATGTCGGTCTTGCCGCCGGGCGCGACGAACTGGAAGCTGCTGCCCTGGGACACCGCGTCCTTGCCGGTCGAACACCCGGCCGCCAGCGCGAGCGTCAGCAGGACGAGAAGCAGCTTTTTCATGCCCCGGTCACCTTCGGATCCGTCGCACCGGCCGGCTCGCTGTAGACGATCTCGACCAGTTCCTCGCCATCGAAGACCAGGCTGGTCAACGACGCCAGCGAGCACTGCCGGCTCCGTGGGTCATGCCACAACGGCCTCGCTTCCAGGAACCGGCGCAGGGTCCAGATCGGCAACTGGTGCGACACACACAGCGCTTCGTGTCCTTCGGCCGCCGCGCGGGCCCGGTACACCGCGCCCAGCATGCGGCGCGCGATCTCCAGGTACGGCTCGCCCCACGACGGGCGGAACGGGTTGCTCAGCTGCGGCCAGTACCGCGGGTTGCGCAGCGCGCCGTCACCGACCGAGACCCGCTTGCCCTCGAACATGTTGGCGGCCTCGATCAGCCGCTCGTCGGTGTGCACGTCGAGCCGGTGCGCACCCGCGATCGGCGCGGCCGTTTCCTGCGCGCGCTGCAGCGGCGACGCGACGACGTGCACGATGTCATGTCCCGCAACGGCTTCCGCGACGACAAGGGCCTGACGCCGGCCACGTTCGGACAGCCGGAACCCGGGCAGGCGGCCGTAGAGGATCTGCTCCGGGTTGTGTACTTCGCCGTGCCGCAGCAGGTGCACGATCGTTGTCACGGGCGTGCCTCCGCCGCCGCCTCGGCCGCGGCCGGCAGTGCCGCTTCGATGATCCCGAACGCCGCGTCGTCCAAGGCCGCGTTCACGAACCACGCCTCGTACGCGCTCGGCGGCCCGTAGACGCCGCGATCGAGCAGCGCATGGAAGAACGCGGGAAAGCGCCAGGTCTCGGCGCGGCTCGCGTCCTCGTAGTTGTGCACGGGCCGCTCGGTGAAGAACACGCTGACCAGGTTGCCCGCGTACGCGACGTGGTGTGCGACGCCCTTGGCCTTGAGCGCTTCGCCGAAGAGGGCGCCGAGGCGCTGGGAGTTCGAGTCGAGCGCGCGGTACACGTCGTCATCAGCCGCGCGCAGCGTCGCCAGCCCCGCGGCCACGGCGACCGGGTTCCCGGACAGCGTGCCGGCCTGGTAGACGGGCCCGCTGGGGGCGAGCTTGGCCATCACGTCCGCCCGCCCGCCGAAGGCCGCGGCCGGCAGACCACCGGACATGACCTTGCCGAACGTGTAGAGGTCACCGGGCACCGCGTCGAGGCCGAACCACCCTGCGCGCGAGACGCGGAAGCCGGTCATGACCTCGTCCATGATCAGCAAGGCACCGTTGGCATGGGCGAGTTCGCGCAGGCCCGCGTTGAACCCGGCCACCGGGGCGACCGCACCCATGTTCCCGGCGGCAGCCTCGGTGATGATCGCCGCTATCTCCCCCGGGTTGTCCACAAAGGACTTCTGCACGGCCTCGATGTCGTTGTACGGCAAGACGATCGTGTCCGCGGCCTGCGCGCCGGTGACGCCGGGCGAGGTCGGCAGGCCCAGCGTCGCAACGCCGGAACCCGCCTGCGCGAGCAGCGCGTCCACGTGGCCGTGATAGCAGCCGGCGAACTTGATGATCTTGCTGCGCCCGGTGAAACCGCGGGCGAGCCGGATCGCGCTCATGGTCGCCTCGGTGCCGGAGTTGACCAGGCGCACCTGCTGCACCGGGTCGACGCGGGCGATGATCTCCTCGGCGAGTTCCACTTCACCGGTCGTCGGCGTGCCGAAGGACAGTCCGTGACGAGCGGCGTGGGTGACGGCGTCGACAATCGCCGGGTGCGCGTGTCCGAGGATCATCGGCCCCCACGAGGAGACCAGGTCGACGTAGCGGTTCCCGTCGATGTCCCACAGGTACGGACCCTCACCGCGGGCCATGAACCGGGGGGTGCCGCCGACCGCGTTGAACGCGCGCACCGGCGAGTTCACGCCACCGGGTGTCGCGGCCGTCGCCCGCTCGAACCATGCCTTGGACTGATCGACTCGGTATGCCACGACTGTCAGTCTTGCAAAGGCGTTGTCATGCCTCGTTCAGGTGGCCCTCGAAGAAGCCTTCGGAGTCCCGTTCGCGGTGCTTGGGGCGGTGCCTGGCACGGACCGCGAGCAGCAGTTCGCGGACGGCGTCGACGAGCAGCAGCGCGGACAGCAGGCCGAGCCCGATCGCCCCCGCCATCCAGCTGCCGATGTAGCGGGTCGAGGTGAGCACGGCACCGTCGCTGAGCTGGACGGTCAGCGTTTTCACGCCCAGGTCCCACACCGGGAAGGCGAGCCAGATGGCGACGCCGGCGAGCAGCACCTCGGCGACCGCGACCCAGGACCGCCACGGCCGGTGCAGCTTCGGCTGAGTGTTCACGGTGACAAGGCTCTCATGTCCGTTCGAGGGCGGCGCGCAGAGCTCGCACATCCTTCGCCCAGGCCACGACGACCGTGCCGTCGGTGAGGCGGATCGGAAGCTCGTCGTACTTGCGCGGGGTGCCCCAGCCGCCGCCGAGCACCCGCGCCCCGGTCGGTGCGCCTACGTCGCTGGTCTCGGAGATTTCCTTCAACGGCAAGGATTCCCGGCCAGCCCAGAGGTCGGTGTCGGTGACCTTGACCGTGAGGAACCGGCGGCGCGCGTGGATCCACGGCGCGGTGATCGTGGCGAGTCCGAGCCCGACGAGAACCCAGGCGACGGTGTGCGTGGTGCTGGTGAGGAGTTCGGCAAGGTAACCGAGCACGGCGAACAGCGGGCCGTAGAGCAGCGCCGACCACTTCGCCCCGGGCTCGAGGTATCGCGCCTCGCTCACAATGCCCTGCGGGAGACCTTCGGGAAGTACGTCGTCGACTTCGGCAGGAACATCAGCAGCAGCGCGACCAGCCCCACCAGGGTGCCCAGCAGTGTGATCAGGCTGCCCAGCCCGAGGCCGATCTGGGCCAGCAGGCTGATGACGGTCAGCACGACCAGGACGGTGCGCGCCGAGCGCGTGCCCTGCCGCGCCTTCCACGCGAAGAGCAGGGTCAGCGCGGTGAGGCAGACCGCGCCGACGAGCGCGATGACCAGCGCCTGGGTGGCCCCGGAGCGGATCCGGTCCGGTGTCGCGGCGGGGTCGGTGGTGGTCTTGATGATCTGCGCGACGAGCTGGTTGCGGTTCAGGAAGAGGATGACGTACCCGGCGAGGAACACGATCCCGGACGCGACCCACAGCCAGAACGACACCTGGACCGCTTTCGGCGGGTTCGCAGGCTCGGGCGCTTCGGGGGTGCTCACCACGCCGAGAATACTGCGCGGCCGCTGCGTGCGGGCTCGGGGCTCAGTCGAGCCAGGCCGCGGCTTCGGCCGCCCAGTAGGTGAGGATCATGTCCGCGCCGGCCCGGCGGATCGAGGTGAGGACCTCGAGGATGGTGCGCTCGCGGTCGAGCCACCCGTTCGCCGCGGCGGCCTCGACCATCGCGTACTCACCGGAGATGTTGTAGGCGGCGACCGGCACGGGCGACACCTCGGCGGCCGCCCGGAGAATGTCGAGGTACGCAAGCGCGGGTTTGATCATGACGGCGTCGGCGCCCTCGGCGACGTCGAGCTCGATCTCACGCAACGCCTCACGCGCGTTGCCCGGATCCTGCTGGTACGTCTTCCGGTCGCCTTTGAGCTGGGAGTCGACGGCCTCGCGGAACGGGCCGTAGAAGGCGCTCGCGTACTTGGCCGAGTAGGCGAGAATGGCGGTGTCCTGGTGACCGGCGTCGTCGAGCGCCTCGCGGATGGCCCCGACCTGGCCGTCCATCATGCCGCTCGGCCCGAGCATGTGCGCCCCGGCCTCGGCCTGCGCGACCCCCATCTCGGCGTAGACCCGGAGGGTGGCGTCGTTGTCCACGCGCCCGTCGGCGTCGAGGACGCCGCAGTGCCCGTGGTCGGTGAACTCGTCGAGGCAGGTGTCGGCCATCAGCACGGTGTCGTCCCCGAGCTCGGCGCGCAGGTCGCGGAGGGCGACGTTGAGGATGCCGTGCTCGTCGGTCGCCCCGGACCCGGTGGCGTCGCGGGTCTGCGGCACGCCGAAGATCATCAGCCCCCCGACCCCGGCACGCACCGCGTCAACCGCGGCCTTGCGCAGCGACTCGCGGGTGTGCTGCACGACCCCCGGCATACTCGAGATGGGCCGCGGCTGAGCCGCCCCCTCGGCGACGAACATAGGCAGGATCAACTGGCGCGGGCGCAGCGTCGTCTCACTCACCAACCGCCGCATCGCGGCGGTCCCCCGCAACCGACGAGGCCGAAACTCAGGAAACACGGCAACGACGGTACTCCGTAACGAAAATGCCCTCCCGCACCAGGTGTGGGAGGGCATTTTCGTCAGCTTCGCCGGGTGCGCTTGGCCTTCCGGGGCGGCGGCAGTGCCCCTTCGGCGCGCAGCTTCGCCGCGTGGGCGGCCAGTGCGTCGACGAGGTGCGGGATGTCCGCCGTCTCGGGTTGGACGTCCACGCGCAGGCCGAACTCCACCGCTGTCTCCGCGGTTTTCGGGCCGATGCAGGCGACCAGCGTCCGCGTGTGCGGCTTGCCCGCGATGCCGACCAGGTTCCGGACGGTGGACGACGACGTGAAACACACCGCGTCGAAACCGCCGGTCTTGATCATCTCGCGGGTTTCCGCCGGCGGCGGGGCGGCGCGCACGGTGCGGTAGGCCGTCACGTCGTCCACTTCCCAGCCGCGGTCGACGAGGCCCGCCGACAGGGTCTCCGTGGCGATGTCGGCCCGCGGCAGCAGCACCCGGTTCACCGGGTCCAGAATGTCGTCGTACGGCGGGAACTCCGCCAGCAGCCCATCGCTCGACTGCTCGCCCTTCGGCACCAGCTCCGGGTTGATCCCGAACGCGCGCACCCGCTCCGCCGTCGCCTCGCCGACGCAGGCGATCTTCACACCCGAGAAAGCCCGCGCGTCAAGGCCGAACTCGTCGAACTTCTCCCACACCGCGCGCACGGCATTGGCCGACGTGAACACGATCCACTGGTACCGGCCGTCCACCAGGCCCTTCACCGAGCGCTCCATCTGCGCCGGGCTCCGCGGCGGCTCCACCGAGATCGTGGGCACCTCGTGCGACGTCGCGCCATGGCTGCGCAAGCGGTCGGCCATCTCGCCGGCCTGCTCCTTGGTGCGCGGCACCAGCACCTTCCAGCCGTACAGTGCCCGCGACTCCCACCAGGACAGCTTCGACCGCTGCCCGGCCGCCTCACCGATCGTCACGACCAGCGGACCGACCAGTTCCCCGGCGTCCTGCGCCAGCGTGGCCAGCGTGCTGTCGAGCGTGCGCTGTGTGTTGATCGTCCCGTTCGACGTCACCGCAACCGGTGTCGACGCCGCCACGCCGTGCTCGACCAGAGCGCCGGCGGCCTCGGCGAGATGCGCGGACGTCGCGTGCAGCACGATCGGCCCCTTGACACCGGCCAGCCCGGCCCAGTCGACCTCGCCACGGGTGTCCACCTCGGTGTACGCGCCGCCGAGCGCGATACCGGCGTACGCGGGCACCGCCACGCCCGGCGAAACGCCTGGCACGACCTCGAACACGGCACTGGTCTTCGCGACCGCCTGCACTTCGCTCACCGCCGCGGGCAGCGTCAGCGGGTCCCCGCTGATCAGGCGCAGCACGAGCCGCCCCGCCTTCGCTTCGCCCGCGAGGTCCTTGGCCACCTCGCCCGGCTCCCCGACCGCGGGCCGCACCTCGGCGTCCGCGCTGGCCGCGGCGAGCACCCCGGACGGCACATCGGGGTCGGTGACCACGACCTCGGCCTTCGCCAGGAGTTCCTGGGCACGAACGGTCAGCAATCCGGCGTCGCCGGGGCCGGAGCCCACGAATGCGACGCGCCCAGCGGTATTCCGCGCGGGGGTCATTGTTTTTCTTTCTCCAGTACCGGATATCTCTGTCAACGTTGGTTGCGGCCGGGGCCGGACAACGCGCCGGCACCCAGGTCGAGCAGCTCCGCGGCCAACTGACGGCCGAGTCGCTCCGCATCGCTCTTGTCCGCGACGGCCGAGGCGCGGATCAGCTCCACGGACTCCCCGTCGAGTCCGGCGGCGGCGACCCCACGCAGCGAAACCCGCTCGATAACCGAGCCTTCCGCGTCGAGATCCTCCACCACCTCGGCCAGCGCACCGACGGGCGCGCTGCAGCCGGCCTCGAGCGCGGCCAGCATCGCGCGCTCGGCCGTCACCGCGGCCCGCGTCGCTTCATCGTCCACAATGGACCGAAGCAGGTGTTCGATGTCCACGTCGTCGACGCGGCATTCCACCGCCAGCGCACCCTGGGCGGGTGCGGGCAGCATCTGAATCGGGTCCAGTGTTTCGGTGATCTCTCCCGCCCGGCCGAGCCGCGCGAGACCGGCCCGCGCAAGCACGACGGCATCGAGCTCACCGTCGGCGACCTTGCGGAGCCGGGTGTCTATGTTGCCGCGAATCGGCACGATCTCCAAACCGAGCCCGAGCGCCCGCAGCTGCGCCATCCGCCTGGGTGAACCGGTGCCGACCGTCGACCCCTGCGGAAGCTCGCCGAGAGTCAGCCCGTCACGGGCGATCAGCGCGTCCCGCGGGTCCTCACGCAACGGCACAGCGGCCAGCACGATGCCCGGTTCCGGCGCGGTCGGCAGGTCCTTGTACGAGTGGATCGCGACATCAACTTCCTTGCGCTGCAACGCTTCCCGCAGCGCAGAGGTGAACACGCCGACGCCGATCTCGGCGATCGCGGCGTGCGAGCGGTCACCAGGCGTGGAGACCTTGACGATCTCGACGTTCTCGCCCGCCTGACGCAACGCCTCGGCGATGATGCCGGTCTGGGCGAGAGCGAGTGCGCTGCCTCTGGTGCCGATCCTGATGGTTCGTGTCACTGGGTTTCACCGTCTGTACTGGGTTGGGGAGAGGGGCTCGCGACGACGGCCGGCGATGCGGGATCGAGCTCGAACAGTTCGCGTAGCGCGTTCGCGTAATCGGTGCCCTGCGCGTCCGCCGCGAGCTGCTTGACCCGCACCGTGGGCGCGTGCAGCAGCTTGTCGACGACCCGGCGCACCGTCCGCGCGAACTCGTCACGCACGCCCGCTTCGAGCTCGGGCAGCCGGTTGTCGAGACGCAGCAGCTCCGCGTCGACGACCTCGGCGGCACGCTTGCGCAGCGCCGTCACGGTTGGGGTGACCGCAGCACTGCGCTGACCGGCCAGGTACTCGCGCACCTCGTCGAGCACGATCCCGGTCGCGCGGGCGATCTGCTTGGCCGAAGACGCGCCGCCGATCGAATCCATCCGCCGGCGCACGGTTTCCAGGTCCACGACGCGCACGCCGGGCACCGCCGCGACGGACGGCTCGACGTCACGCGGCAGGCCGAGATCGCAGATCACCAGCTCACGCCCGTCGCGCGGCAGGATGTGCCCGGCCTGTAGCACTACGTCCTGCGCACCGGTGCAGCTGATCGCGACATCGGCCTCGACGAGGCGGGCGGCCAGCTCGGGCATCCCGGCAGCGGCCGCGGGCACCCCGAGCTCGGTGACGTTCGCGGCCAGCCGCTGCGCGTTCTCCAACGTCCGGTTGATCACGGTGATCCGGCCGATTCCGGCCTTGCGCAGCTGGCTCGCGGCCAGCGCACCCATCGAACCCGCGCCGATGATCACCGCGTGCTTGCCCGCGAGGTCCTGTGTCTCACCCAGCGCCTCGGACACCACCGACGCGCTCAACTTGTCGAGCCCCGTCTCGGTGTGCACCCGCTTGCCGACCCGCAACGTGGTTTGGATCAGCTCGTGCAGCGTGCGGCCGACGGTGCCCGCCTCGCGCGCGACGGCGTAGGAGTTCCGGACCTGGCCGAGGATCTGGGTTTCGCCGACGACCATCGAGTCCAGCCCCGAAGCCACCGAGAAGATGTGCTCGACCGCGGCACCCGCGTAGTGCACGTACAGGTTGTCGTAGAGGGTGGAGGCGACACACCCGGCCTGCCGCGCCATCACCTCGGACACGTCGGAGAGGCCACCGTGGAACGTCTCGACGACCGCGTACACCTCGACGCGGTTACAGGTCGAGACGAGCATCGCTTCGTGCACGTTTTCGGACTGCTGGAGGGCGTGCAAGACCTTCTCCAGGTCTTCACTGGCGATCGCCGCGCGTTCCAGCGTGCCCAGATCCGCGGTGCGATACGACAGCCCGACGGCCAACACAGACACTTACCGCACCACCATTCCGTTGCCCACCGGGTGGGCGCCGTTGTTCTCGTCCGCGCGCCGCGCCACGTGGAAGGACAGGATCTGCAGCTCCACGGCGAGGTCCACCTTCCGGACCTCGATGTGCTCCGGTACCTGCAACACCACGGGCGCGAAGTTCAGGATGCACTGCACGCCGCCGGAGACCAAGCGATCGCATACCGACTGTGCCGCGGTCGGCGGCGTCGCGATCACGCCGATGGAGATGCCGCGATCCGCGCACACCTGGGGGATGTCGTCCAGATGCGAGACCGGGATCCCGCCGACCGGGATGCCGATCAGGTCGGCGTCCACGTCGAACAGCGCTTCAACGGGGAAACCCCGGCCGGGGAATCCGCCGTAATTGGCCAACGCGTGCCCCAGGTTCCCGATTCCCACCACGGCGACCTTGTGCTGGCGGGTGAGCCCGAGTGTGCGCTCGATCTGGCCGACGAGCACCTGCACCTCGTAGCCGACGCCGCGGGTGCCGTATGAGCCCAGATACGACAAGTCCTTGCGCAGCTTGGCGGAGTTGACCCCGGCGGCGGCCGAGAGCTCCTCGCTGGCGACCGTGGTCGCGCCCTGCTCGGCCATGGCGGACAGCACCCGCAGGTACACCGCGAGGCGGGCGACGGCGGCCTCGGGAATCGACTTCACGCGGACGACCGGATCGGCCCCGTCGGTCACGGCAGGCATTTCGGCGGTGGGTGCGTTGTCGGCAGTGATCTTAGAAGCGCCGAGGTCGACAGCGTCGTCGGATCTGGCGCCGTTTCGTCGGCCACGCCGTACCGCCACGCCGGCCTCCTCGTCACCGTCACCATCGGAAACTTTTCCTTGACCCGGCGGACGAACTCCGGTTCGATACCGTGCCGCGCGGGGGGTAAGCCATACGGTAGCCACTTGTGAACGCAGGCACAAAGTCGCTGGTCGCGGGCATGACCAGAGACACAATCGGGCTCAGTGCCGCTCAGATCCCCGCTCGAGGCGCAGGTGCGGGAGCGCCGACGACATCAACCTGACAGCGACCGGCGGAGCAGTCGGACAGTTTCCAGTCGGTAGTAACGAGATTGCAGCCCCTCGCCTCGGCGAGTGCGATGTGCGCGGCGTCATAGGGCGTCAGGTTGTGCCGCAGTTCCCACACTCGGTCGGCAACCTCAGCCCAAGCCGCATAGCCCACCGTGAGCTGGTTGAGGGTGCTCACGGCGGTGTCGGCGCGCTCTCCGCTGATCCTCTTCGCAAGCAAAAGACCCCTGATCGCGGAAGTGGCCTCGACGCGAAGGGGTTCGGGCGCTACCCAGCGGGGGTCGGCGTTCAACGCCGATTGCGCCAGGTCGCCAAGGACGCTGTCGTTGACCAGCGCCTCGACCAGCTGTGACGCGTCAATGACGATCATGCGTCGAGGCGTTCCGTCGATCACGTTCCGCGCGAAGCTCGGCGATCATCGGGGCGGCTTCTCCCGTTTCGGACGAGTAGGCGCCGCCAACCTCCCGAATTTCGATGCTCACCACACAGGCATTCTTACCTGCATGCACCCGCTCAGTGCGCGGTGAACGTGATGGTGTGCCAGCCGGTCGCACCGTCGGGGACGACGTCGGCGAGCCGGTCGGTCTGGGTGTAGCCGGAGCGGTCGGTGGCGCGGACCGTCGCGCTGTGCGGGCCCGGTGCCGCGTCGAGCTCGGCCCACCACATCCGCCACGTGTCCGTCGTGACCTCAGCCGACAGCACCGCCTGCTGCCACGGCCCGCTGTCGAGCCGCACCTCGACCTTGTCGATCCCGGTGTGCTGCGCCCACGCGATCCCCGCGACCCGCACCTTGCCCGCCGCCACTCCGCCGTCCGGCGCGTCGATCCGGGACTCCGTCTTGATCGGCCCCTGCTCCGCCCAGCCGCGCTGCAGCCAGTACGCCTGCTTCGCGTCCCACGTCGTCAGTTCCAGGTCGGTGACCCATTTCGTGGCCGAAACGTAGCCGTACAGCCCCGGCACGACCAGGCGCGCCGGGAAGCCGTGTTCGATCGGCAGCGGCTCACCGTTCATCCCGATCGCGAGCATCGCGCCACGGCCGGGCTCCATGATCGTCGACACCGGCGTGCCCGCAGTGAACCCGTCGGTACTGGTCGAGAACAGCTGCTGCGCGCCCCGCTGAACACCCGCCTCGGTGAGCAGTTCCGCCAGGTCCACGCCCACGAACCGGGACGTCGAAATGTACGGCCCGCCTACCGGGTTCGACACACAGCACAACGTCACAACACGCTCGACGAGCGGACGGCGGCGGATGTCGTCGTAGCTGAACGTGAGTTCGCGGTCGACCATGCCGTGAATGCGCAGGCTCCAGTCCTGGGCGGGCAGCTGCGGCACGACCAGCGCCGTGTCGATCCGGTAGAAGTCACCGTTCGGCGTGATGAACGGCGGGGTGCCGAGCTTGGCGAAATCCGCGTCGGCCGGCACCGGCGGCGCGGGCTGCGCGGGGACGAGCGGGCCGATCGCCGCGCGCGAACTGCCGGCATCCTTCCGCGTACCGGCCCATTGCCCGACCAAGCCGGCGACTCCGGCCACGACGGCGGTGACGAGGAACTGCCTGCGGCTCGCGGAGACACCGCGGGTCAACGCCGCGTGATGCAGCCAGCGGAACGCCAGTACACCAGCGGCGAGACTCACCAGCGGGGCGATGAGCGCGGCCTGCCCGAGGTCGGGGCGGCTCCACACGGCCAGGCACCCGACGACACCGAACACGGCGATGATCAGCTGCCCCGGCCACGGCCGCTCGCGCGAGAGCAGGCCGGCGACGACCGCGAGCAGCACCATCACCACGGCCATCCCGGCGAGCAGCACCGGTTTGTCGTTCGTGCCGAACGCGCTGACCGCGAAGTCCTTGAGCCACGTGGGCGTCAGGTCGATCGCGGCGTTGCCCACGGCGAGATACGGCGAGGCACCGATGCCGACGAACGCCGCCACGAGATGCCCGGCGCCCAGTGCCGCGACGAGCGCCAGCACACCGGTCAGTCCTGCGACGGCCGCGGGCAGCCGCTGCGGCGCTTCGGCGGGCGCTTCACCCAGCTCGGTGCTCACCTGCTCATTGTTGGCGCGACGCGGCTAAATCACCGTGGGGTGCTGGTTACGAGAGCCTTACGGAGCCGGTCTTCCTCGACGCGCCAGTACCCGTGCTCGACCCCGTCGATCAGGATCACCGGCACATGATCGCCGTACTCCGCGCGCCACTCCGGGTCCGAGTCCACATCGGCCGTGGTCCACGCGACGCCGAGCTCGCCGCAGATCCGCTCGACGTCCTGCTCGGCCTGCTCACACAGGTGGCAACCCTGCCGGGTCATCACGGTCACCGTCATGCCCCGACGTTACCGCGCCGCAGTTTCCCGGTCGCCGAATGCGGGAGCGCCTCGGCGAACTCGACCGTGCGCGGCACCTTGTACCCGGCGAGCTGCCCGGCGCAGTGGTCCACGACCTGCTGCTCCGAAAGCGAAACCCCTTGTGCCGGAACGACAACGGCCTTGACGGACTCGCCGCTGCGGTCGTCGAGCACGCCCACCACCGCGACTTCCGCGACCTCGGGCAGCGCCGAGATGACCTCCTCGACCTCGTGCGGGAACACGTTGAAACCGTTGACGATGATCAGGTCGTTCGCCCGGTCGATCAGGTGCAGATCGCCGTCGGTGTCGAGGTAACCGACGTCGCCGGTGCGGAACCAGCCGTCCTCCCCCGGCCCGTGCGCACCGTCGGGCCAGTACCCGGAAAACAGGTTCGCGCCACGCAACGACACCAGCCCCGCGCCGGCATCGTCGGCGGCGAACGCGTCGTCGAGATCGTCCGGATCCAGCGGGACCGGCCCGGCGACCCCGTCCGACTCGACCAGCCGCAGCTCGATCCCCGGCAGCGCCCGCCCGACCGATCCGGGCTTCGCGTACCCCGTAACCAGCGTGGATGTGACCGCCGGCGCGGCTTCGGTGAGCCCGTAGCCCTCGAAGATCGCGAGCCCGGTCTTCTCCCGGATGGTCGCGAGCACCTTCGGATGCAGCGGCGCCGCGCCCGAGTTGAGCAAGCGAATCGAGGCGAGTCCCGCGCCCAGTTCCTCGGCAGGCATGCGGGCGAACTCGGCGTACATGGCGGGCACCCCGCCGATCGCCGTGATCCGGTGCGCCGCACACACTTCGAGGGCTTTGACCACGTCGAACCGCTCGGCGAGCACGACGGTCGCACCGACCGCCACCGAGTGCAGCAGACCGGGGCCGAGACCGTAGACGTGGAACAGCGGGATCGCGATGAAGACCCGGTCGCCGTGCCGGAGCGTGCCGGGCACAGCCTCCAGCTGTTCGACATTCGCCACCAGTGCCCGGTGGGACAGCATCACGCCGCGGGACGGTCCGGTGGTGCCGGAGGTGTAGGACAGCACCGCGATGTCCTCGCCCCCGCCGACCGCCGCGATCGGCTCGCCCGGTTCGGTCGAAGGCGTCAGGACCGGCACATCGGGACGGACGTCGCCGGCGTCCCGGCTGATGACGAACCGCGCGCCGCTGTGCCCGGTGACGGTGGTGAGCTCGGCTCCTGGCGCGGTGGGAGAAACCGGCACCGCGATCGCACCGACCCTGGCGACAGCGAACAGCGCGATCGCGAAGTCGGCGGAGGTCGGCAGCCGCAACACGACCCGGTCACCGGCCGTCACGCCGTGCTCGCGCAGCTTCCCGGCCTGACCGTTGACCGCGGCGTCGAACTGTGACCAGGTGAAACTCGTCCGCGCGGAGGTGTCGACGAGTGCCACGGCGTCCGGGCGGCGAGCGGCTCCCGCGGCAAGCAGAGCGGCGACGTTGGACATGACCCCAGTGTCTCCCGTTTCTTGTCACCTCCCCCGTCATGGGGACGCACGCGGATCGTCCCATCTCCGCACCCGGGACCACTACCTACTTCCGGGTAACAACACGTATGCTGCCTGGACGTCCGAGTGGCGGTGATCACTCGGACCAGGACAGAGGAGTGGCCGTGACGAACTGGCTTGCCGCACGCCCCATGGGCCTGCGCGCCGGCACGCCGCTCGCACGCTCCGAGGAGGAGACCGGGTCCTGGGATCTCGTGCACGCCGCGCAGCGCGGCGACACCACGGCATTCGGCACGCTCTATGACCGCTATGTCGACGTCGTCTACCGCTACGTGTTCTTCCGGCTCGGCGATCGTGAACTCGCCGAAGACATCACCAGTGAGACGTTCCTGCGTGCGCTGCGCCGGATCACGTCGGTCAGCTACCAGGGCCGTGACGTCGGTGCCTGGTTCATCACCATCGCCCGCAACCTCGTGTTCGATCATGTGAAGTCGAGCCGGTACAAGCTCGAACTCGTCACCGACGAGGTGTCGGAGACCGGCTCGGCGCCGTTCGCCGGGCAGACGATCAGGGAAGACGGGCCCGAGCAGGAGGCGATGACGAGCGCGACCCGGGAAGCGCTGCTGCGCGCCATCGCTGCGCTCGGCGACGACCAGCGTGAGTGCATCGTGCTGCGCTTCGTCGAGGGCCTGTCACTCGCGGAGACCGCACGGATCATGAAGCGCAACGAAGGCGCGGTGAAGGCGTTGCAGCATCGGGCCGTCCGGAGACTGGGTCAGCTCCTGCCGCCCGCGTGGCGGTGAAAGCCCGTAACTGACTTGGCCCATCGGTCGTTCACAGAACGTGGACGTACCCAGGTGGTCGGGGCGCGACCTGGAAGTCATCTCCGGGCTGCGTCAGCTCGGTGACGCCACGAAGCCTGACGCCGCGGCCCGGCAACGCATGCGCGGCGCCATTCTCGGCCGGCTGCGCCACGATGACCGGCCCAGCCGTCGCCGGCGCATCCTCGCCGAGGTGCTGGCCGCGGCGGTGGCGCTGGTGATCGCACTGAGCGGGCTCGGCCTGGTGCTGTCGGACCGTGCGCTGCCCGGTGATGCGTTGTACGGCGTGAAACGAGCCGGTGAGAGTGCCGAGCTGGGGCTGGCGTTCGGCGATTCGGCCAAGGCACAGAAGCATTTGGAGTTCGCCTCGAACCGGCTCGACGAGCTGGCCGCGCTCGGCCCGTCCGCGCTGGTCGCGTACGAATCGACGCTCGCGGACTTCCAGCGCGAGGCGGCCGCGGGCACGGCGGAGCTGACCCGGCTGGCCACGCAAGGCAGTGGGGACGAACTCGTCCAACTGCGCTCGTGGTCGCTTGCGCAGCAGGCGAAACTGCTCGCCGCGCGACCGGCCGTTCCGTCCGCGGCACTCGGCCGGTTCACCTCTTCGGCGGAATTGCTGAACCGGATCGAGGCCCGCGCGCAGACCTTGATGGCCCGGCTCGACTGTTTCCGGATCACCACGACCGAGACCGACGAGCTCGGCGCAATTCCCGAATCCGGCTCGTGTATGCCGCCGGCGGACACCACCCCGGCCGGGCGGCCACCGGTGCCGCGCCCGGTTCCGCCGAGCCGGGAACAGTTGCCGGCACGGCAAAACCCGACGTCCGCGACACCTGTACGGCCGTCGTCGGCGTCCGTCATCCCGCCACCGCCGAGCACGCAGGCGCCACCGGCGATCGACGGGCCGGTGATCGCGCCGACGAGCCAGCGCCAGCCCACCACCACGACGAGTCCGCCACCGCCGTTGATCTCCGTTCCGCCGCTGCTCCCGGGTCTTCCCGGGGTGGGGATCGGCTGAGGTCAATCGCTACGCTTGGCCGAGACACCCGAGTCAGGAGGCGGTCCGCGTGTGGCGCGACAAGGGCAAGGGCCCGGAACTCGAGCGACTCGCCACGCTCGCCGGCGAAGCGTCGGCCGAGGCCGCCGTCGCGATGGAGAGCGCGCATCCGCCGGCGCCACCGGACCTGACCGCGGCCGCGTTCTTCGATGTCGACAACACGATGATGATGGGCGCGTCCATCTTCCATTTCGCGCGTGGACTGGCCGCGCGCAAGTACTTCACGACTTCGGATCTGGCCGGTTTCGCCTGGCGCCAGGTGAAGTTCCGCATCGGCGGGCGGGAGACGCAGGACAGCGTCACGTCCAGCCGCGAGCAGGCACTGTCCTTTGTGGCCGGTAAGACGGTGCGGGAGATGACCGAAGTCGGCGAGGAGATCTACGACGAGCTGATGGCCGACAAGATCTGGTCGGGCACGCGGGCGCTGGCGCAGATGCATCTCGACGCCGGGCAGCGGGTGTGGCTGGTGACGGCGACCCCGGTGGAACTCGCGGCCATCATCTCGCGGCGGCTCGGGTTGACGGGCGCGCTGGGCACCGTCGCCGAGCACGTCGACGGGGTCTACACGGGCCGGCTGGTCGGTGACTTGCTGCACGGCCGCGCGAAGGCCCACGCCGTGCGCGCCCTCGCCGCGCGGGAAGGTCTGAACCTCCGTCGCTGCACGGCATACTCGGACTCGTCGAACGATGTGCCGATGCTGTCGGTCGTGGGGACGGCGGTGGCGGTCAACCCGGACACGGGCCTGCGGGAAATCGCCCGCACCCGAGGCTGGGAAATCCGCGACTTCCGCACCGGCCGCAAAGCCGCGAAGATCGGCGTCCCGTCAGTACTGGGTGCCGGCGCGGTAGCGGGCGCCGTCGCAGCAGGCATGGCCTACCGCCGCCGCTGAAACCGCTTTCCCGCCCGCGCGAGTTGCGTGTTCCCGCCCCGCGAGTCGCACGTTCCCGCCCCGCGAGTTGCGTGTTCCCGTCGCGCGAGTCGCACGGTCCCGTCGCGCGAGTCGCACGGTCCCGCCCCGCGAGTTGCGCGTTCCCGTCGCGCGAGTTGCGTGTTCCCGTCGCACGGAACGCACAAGTCGGCCGCATGCAACGCGCAACTCGCGCGCACGCAACGCGCAACTCGCGCGCACGGAACGTGGGACTCGCGGAAGTTCCGAGGACACGCTCGGCGGTCGCGATCGTCCCCGCGCCGGGACCGCGCAGGCGGGGCCACAACAACGCCCAGGTCAGGAGCCCCAAACGAGCGCGACCCGCCCGGGAAGCCCCGGGCGGGTCGCGGAAGACGCAGGTGTTACTTGCCCTGCTTCCGACGCTGCATCCGCGTGCGGCGAAGCAACTTGCGGTGCTTCTTCTTCGACATGCGCTTGCGGCGCTTCTTGATCACTGAGCCCACGGGTGCTCCTCCAACGTTTCGTCTACCGACGCTGCCCTCGCGCAGCGTCCAGCGAAATGGAGCGCATCAGGCGCGAGCGGTTTCCCAGGTTACCCGCGCATGTCGCACCCGGAATCAGGCACCCTACTGCGACGCTTTCCCAGCCGCCGGCCACATTCTCATCCGACGTCGAAATACGCGCCTTCCAGGTACTCGTGCACAGCCTTCTCCGGCACCCGGAAGGACTTACCGACCCGTACGGCCGGTAACTCGCCCGAGTGCACGAGGCGATAGACGGTCATCTTGGAGACCCGCATCAGCGAGGCCACCTCGGCGACCGTCAGAAACTGGACCTGCCCGACGGCGGGCACGTCCTTCTTGTTCGACGGCATACGTCACCGTGCCCCTTCGACACGCGTCGTGCCGCTCGGCTTCCCCACCGGCGGTTCGACACGCACGTGCTTGTCTCTTGAGGGTAGCGGGACACGTGGGACCAGTGCGACGTCTGAACGCAGATTTGAGCCAACCGGGGCGCGGACCTGCAGATTGTTGCCCGTTATCGCAGAGAATCCCGCACCGGATGTACCGGTCGGCCCAGCGCGACGTGACCGGCGCTCGACGCACAGTCACTGACCGAGCTGGACCGATCGGTCACGGGCCGCCTCGATGGCGTCCAGCAGGGCCGCCCGGACCCCGTGCTTCTCCAGCTCGCGGATCGCGTTGATGGTCGTGCCCCCCGGTGACGTGACGGCCTCGCGCAGGATCACCGGGTGCTCGGAGCTTTCGGCGAGCATCTTCGCGGCACCCACGGCCGACTGGACGATGAGCTTCTCCGCGACCGCGCGCGGCAGGCCCAGCAAGATCCCGGCGTCGATCATGGCCTCGACCAAGTAGAAGAAGTACGCCGGGCCGGAGCCCGACAGCGCGGTGACCGCGTCCTGCTGCGATTCCGGCACCTCGATCACCTGCCCGACGGCGGACAGCAGGTCCGTCACGAGCGCGACGTGCGCCGTCGTCGCGTGCGTTCCCGCCGACACCGCGCTCATCGCCTCGCCGACCACCATCGGGGTGTTCGGCATCACCCGGACGACGGGCACGCCCTCGGGCAGCCGCCGCTCGTACAACGATGTCGGCAGGCCCGCGCACAGCGACACGACCAGCGACGACGGCCCGACGACGGGGGCCAGTTCGGTCAGCACCGGGTCGATGTCCTGCGGTTTGACCGCGACGACGAGCACATCGGCCCGCTTGGCGGCCTCGTCGATCTCGACCTTGGCGATGCCGTAGCGCGCGGTCAGTTCCGCCGCGCGGTCCGGATGCCGTTCGGTGAACAGCAGGTCCTCCGCGTCCCGGCCGGCCTGCAACAGGCCGGCCAGCAGCGCTTCCCCGATCTTTCCTGCCCCCAACACAGCAATCGTCGTCATGCCCCCGACATTAGGGTGCGGGCGCGAGTGCCAGCTGCCGGGCCTGGCAGACGAGCCGGCCCGCGGAGTCGACGACCGTCGCGTCGGAGTCGAACCACGATTCCTGCACCGTCCGGGATTCGACCTGCACACGCAGCCAGCCGCCGGCGGGGCGGGCGCGCAACAGGGCGGTCAGCTGCACCGTCGGCGCCCAGCCGACGCGGCCGAGGTTGAACACCACCGGCGGGTTGACGTCGCCCGCCAGCAGCACGAAGTACGGGTCCGGCGCCGAGTGCCGAGGGCGCACCCACAGCCGCAATCGGGGCGGATCGGTGACGCGGCCGGTGAGGTAGCCGGCGGTCGCCGGGTCGAGCCGGACGTCGCAGCCCTTCGCCAGGTTGAACGCCCCCTCCGGGGTGTCACCGCCCAGCGGGATCGCGCGCGGCGGCGGCTCGACGGGCATCGGGCCCAGGTCGGTCCAGTCCGGTCGCCGGACAGGTAGCCGCCCTACGGTCACCGTCGCCTCGACGCAGCTGCGCCCGCGCTGCTCGAGCCGCACGGCGACGACCGTCGCACGGCGGCCGAGCTTGCGCACGTCCGTGCGCAGCAGCACGGGTCCGATCGCGGGTGCCCGCAGGAACTCGGCACTGACGACCAGTGGTTCCGCCGCGGGGTCGCCCTGCTCGGCCAGCACCGCGACGGCGGCTTTCGCGATGAGCGAAAGCAGAAATCCGCCGTGCGGGTGGTGCCCGATCGCCCATTCCTGACGCAGGTCCGCGGTCAGCGTGCCGTCTCCGAGCGACCGCACCGCGCAGGCCACGTCGAAGGCCGCGGGACCTGGGGCTTCCAGCGTGCTCACGAACGACTGACCAGGAGGCGTGGGACGGGGGCTTGAGGCGCGGCCCAGCACACCGTGCCGCTTCCGGCGGCGAGTTTCAGCGAGCGCAGGAAGTTCACGACGGAAACTTTACGTGCTCACATATCGGAAGCCCATGCACCGGGCATGCCTTGACCGAGTGAAGTTGATCTTGTTGACGTTTACTGGCCGAGCTGGAAGCGGGCGAACAGCAAGGCCTCCGCCAGGTCCTTCATCCGGTGCGCGGAACTGGCCGCCCGGCGGGTGTTCACCTCGAGCACCACCTGCCCGCCGAAGCCCTCGAGCAGGAGTTTCTGCATGAGCTCGGCACACGGCTGTCCACCGCGACCCGGCACCAGATGCTCGTCCTTCGGCACGCCCGTCCCGTCGGCGAGGTGCACGTGGGCGAGGCCGGGCCCCATCCGGTCCGCCAGCGCCAGCGCATCCATCTGGGCGGCCGCCGAGTGCGACAGGTCGAGCGTGTAGTGCCGGTAGCCGACGTCGGTCGGGTCGATCGAGGGCCGGAAGGCGGACATGCGGGCGTCACGGCGGCCACCGGGCGGGCGGACCTTGAACATGTTCTCGACCGCGATCTCGATCCCGCTCTGCTCCTCCAGCTCGACGACCAGGTCGGCGAACGCGTCGCCATAACGGCGCTGCCAGCGGAACGGCGGATGCACCACGACCGTGCGGGCCTCGAGGTCGAGCGCTGCCTCGACGCTGCGGCGCAGCCGGATCTCCGGATCCGGTGACCACACCCGCTGAGTGATCAGCAGCGACGGCGAATGCACCGACAGCACCGGCATACCCGTGCGCCGCGACCACCGGCGCAGCTCCGCCACATGCTGGCTGACCGGGTCCACCCACACCATGACCTCGACCCCGTCGTAGCCGAGGTCCGCGGCCAGCTCGAACCCGGTGCCTGCCCGCAGCGGCCAGACCGAGGCAGTGGACAGGCCGACCGGAATCAACGCGACAGTAACAACAGGGCTGCGGGCGACACGGTGACCACGAGCCCGACCAGCACTGCCAGGACCATCGTCTGGATGTCGTCCGCGCGACGGATCTTCCGCACGATGAACACCAGCCCGACGATCACGGCGAGCGCGACGACGAGCGCCGCGGCCGGGATCTGGCCCCACAGCCAGTTGAACCCGAGCCATACCGCGGCCCCGCCGATGACGCCCAGCGCCAGCTGCGCCGCCATGGACAGCCACTGCTTCGCCGGGGACGCCTCGTGCTCGGGCTCCGCTTCTTCCGCATACTCGTCGGCCTGCTCGGCGTCGTCCTCGTACTCGTAACCGCCGCGGCGCTCGGGTTCGGCCTCGCCGAAATCACCGAACTCGTCGACCTCGTCGTCGTCCTCCGCGAAGGGGTCGTGGAAGCCGGTGGCTTCGAGCGCCTCCTCCGGTACGGGGCGGGCGAATCCGGACGGGTGCGCCTCCGGCTGCTCGCGCACGACCGGCGTCACACCGACTTGGGTCTCCTCAGCCGTGGGTTCCGGTGGGCGCTGGCGGCGCCACCGGGACAGCCCGGCGGGTGGCGCGTCCGGCGCGACGGTCGGCTCCTTGCCGTTGACCGCCTGGAACTGCTCGGTGTGCGGCTCCGGCTCGGCCTGCGGTCGGGCCGGCCTGCGCAGCGGACGGCGCTGCGGTGGCGGGAACAGGCCGCTGGCCATGCCACCGGGCGGCGGACCGGGGTCCGCGGCGTCCTCCGGGGCCGAGGCGTCGAGCCCGTCGAGCCGGGCCGACAGTCCACCGGGCTGGGGCCGCCGCAACGGCGGAACCTGCCGGGTTTCCTCCGCCGCGCGTGTGGCGGGCCGTGGCTCATCCGGCGAATCGGGCGGCGACGCCTGGTCCGGGCGGCGCGGCGGCGCCGAGTCGTTCGGCGGGCGACGCCGGTTGGGCAGCGGGAAGGCCCCCGACTCGGGCGGCGGTGGCGGCACGTTCGGACGGGGGAACGTGCCGGACTCCGGCGGGCCGGGCCGCTGGAAGGTGCCGGACTCTTGAGGCGGTTTCGGGAACCCGCCCGATGCCTGAGGCGGCGGTTTCGGGAACCCGCCGGACTCCTGGGGCGGCGGTTTCGGGAACCCGCCGGACTCCTGGGGCGGCGGTTTCGGGAACGTGCCCGACGCCGGTGGCGCGGGCCGCGGAAAGTGCCCCGAAGGCGCGGCCCCGTTGGGACGCGGCGGCAACGGGGCCTGGTCCCGTGGCGGGACCGGCGGCGCGGGAGGTGGCGGCGCGTCCTCGTCGGGCAGTGCCCGGCGGCCGCCGTTGCGGCGCCCGTTCGGCGGCGGGTTGTCCCCGCGGACCCGGTCGATGATCGCCTGTGGCCCGGTCTCGGTGGACTGGCCGGGCCTCGGCTCGTTTCCGGTCGGCTGCTCGTCTTCCTCGTCCGCGGCACGGCGGTGACGCCGACGGCCTTCGACGTTGCCACCGTGCAGCGCGAGCAGCTCGGCGACCGTCTTCTGCGAGCGGTCCTGACCGCTTTCCCGACTCATCAGCGTTTCACCCCCACCACGCCTGGGTCATCGCGTAGCCTGCGAGCACGGCTTCGGACGTGACACAGCGACACCGCCTCACGCATCCCTTCCACCTTTCCACCGTGCACTGACCGCAGCACTCCCGTCCACCGGGGTGCTGTCATCGGTCCATCGGCGCGACGAACTGCGCCAGGTTTCCGGTGCAGCGTCGCCGTCACCGTTCGTCCGGTCCAGTCGCCGCAAGATCAACCCCTCTCGCAGCGCCCACGGGCAGATCTCCAGTTCGTGCAACGAAAGCGCCCGCATGGCCGCCTGCGCCACCAGCGCACCACCCGCGAGCTGGTGCGCTCTGCTCGCGCTGACCCCCTCCAGCTCGGCGAGGTCGGCCGCCGTCATCCGGGAGATGAAGGCGATGAGCTGCCGCAGCGCGGTTTGGGACAGGGTACGGCGTACGCGGGGCCCTTCGTCAGACGGCGCCGCTCCGGTCAGCCTCGCCAGCGAACGGAAGGTCTTGGAGGTGGCCACCACGCGGTCCGGTCTGCCCCATCGGGCAACCTTCTGGGCGAGCGGTGCGAGCTGGTCTTCGAGCCAGTCCACGGTTTCGTCGAGCTCGCCGCGGCTCGGCGGGTCGTGCGAGAACCGGGTGCGAGTGATGCGCCCGGCGCCGAGTGGCAACGATTCCGCGAGCACGGGTTCCTCGTCGATGCCCATCGCTACTTCGAGCGAGCCGCCGCCGATGTCGAGCACCAGCAGATTTCCTGCCGACCAGCCGAACCAGCGGCGCACGGCGAGGAAGGTCATCCGCGCCTCGTCGGCGCCGGAAAGCGCTTGCAGCTCGATCCCGGTCTCGTCGAGGACCTTGCGCAGTACCTTCGCCGAGTTCGTCGCCTCACGCACCGCCGACGTCGCGAAGGCCATGACCTCCTCGCAGCCCAGCGCGGCGGCCGACTTCTTCGCCGCCGCCACGGTGTCGACGAGCGCCTTCTCCCCGGACTTGCTCAGCTCACCGTGCTTGGTGAGCTGCTCGGCGAGGCGCAGCACGGTCTTCTCCGAATGCATCGGCGTCGGGTGGGCACCACGATGCGCGTCCACCACCAGCAGATGCACGGTGTTGGACCCCACGTCGAGAACCCCTAGGCGCACAAAGCCCTACGGTACCCGGCCACGTGCTCATGTCTCGAACTTGTAACCAAGACCGCGCACCGTCACCAGATGCCGTGGCGAGCCCGGGTCCGGCTCGATCTTCGACCGCAGTCGTTTGACGTGCACGTCCAGGGTTTTCGTGTCCCCGACGTAGTCCGCACCCCAGACCCGGTCGATCAGCTGACCGCGGGTGAGCACCCGGCCGACGTTGCGCAGCAGGTACTCCAGCAGGTCGAACTCCTTGAGCGGTAAGGAGACCTCGCCACCATCGACGGTGACCACATGCCGCTCGACGTCCATCCGCACCGGGCCGGCCGCCAGCACCAGCGGTGCCAGCTCGCCCTCCGTCCCGTTCTCGCCGCCGCGCCGCAGCACGGCCCGCACGCGCGCGATGAGCTCGCGGGCCGAGTACGGCTTGGTGACATAGTCGTCGGCGCCGAGTTCGAGGCCGACGACCTTGTCGATTTCGCTGTCGCGCGCGGTCACCATGATCACCGGCACGGCCGAGCGCTGCCGCAGCTGCTTGCAGACGTCCGTGCCGCTCATGCCGGGCAACATCAGGTCCAGCAGCACGATGTCGGCGCCGTTGCGGTCGAACTCCTCGAGCGCCTGCTGGCCGTTGCCCGCCACGGCGGCGGTGAAGCCCTCCTTGCGCAGGAGGAAGGCCAGCGGATCGGCGAACGACTCCTCGTCCTCGACGATGAGCACTCTCGTCACGGTTTTCCTCCCTGTTCCTGAGTGGTCACCACGAGCCTCGGAATCTGCTCGGGGGATTCCGGGGCAGCACCTTTGCCGTTGCCACTCGCGGCCTGGTACACGGGCAGCCGCAGGGTGAACGTCGAACCCGTGCCCTGCATGCTCCACAGTTTGACCTCACCGCCGTGGTTGGCGGCGACATGTTTGACGATCGCCAGGCCCAGCCCGGTGCCGCCGGTGGCGCGCGAGCGGGCCTTGTCCGCGCGGTAGAACCGTTCGAAGACGCGCTGCTGGTCCTCTTCGGCGATGCCGATGCCACGGTCGGTCACGGCGATCTCCACCACGTCGGCCACGAGCTTGCGGCTGACCGAAACCGGGCTGCCGGCGGCCGAGTACGCGATCGCGTTCTCGAGCAGGTTGGACAGCGCGGTCACCAGCAGCGTCCGGTCGCCCTCGATGAGCAGCCCGCTCGGGGCGTCGGCGGTGACCTGGATGTCGGCCGACTCGGCGGACAGCTTGGTGCGGCCCAGCGCCTCCCTGACGACGGCGTCCACCTCGACCACGTTCAGGTCGGGCAGCCGCTCCGCTCCCTGCAGGCGGGACAGCGCGATGAGTTCGGTGACGAGCGTGCCCAGCCGGGTCGACTCGTGCAGGATCTTGCCGCCGAACCGGCGGACTTCCTCGACGTCCTCGGCGGCGTCCAGCACGGCCTCGGTGAGCAGGGCGATCGCGCCGACCGGGGTCTTGAGCTCGTGGCTGACGTTGGCGACGAAGTCGCGGCGGACGGCTTCCAGCCGGGCGGCCTCGGAGTGGTCCACCGCCTCGACGACGGTGAACCCGTCGCCGAGGGGGCGGACGTGCCCGACGACGGCTTCCGGCTGCCGGCCGCGTGCCTCCAGCGGTGACAGGTCGACCTCGAGGTCTTCGTGGGTCTCGACGACCTGCTCGGCGGCCACGCGAGCGCGGGGGTCGGCGCGGTTGTCCCGGACCAGGCCGAGGACCTCGGCACGGTGGTTGTGCAGCACCATGTCGCCGAAGCGGTTGAGGACGAGGACCCCGTTGTTGGAGGAGCGCACCAGGCGGAGCAACAACTCCGCGACGGTCGGTCCCGTCGGACGGCTGTCCGCCCGCCGGCGCCGACTCCGCGTGATCAGGGAACCAACGATCGCGCCGACGAGCAGGCAGCCGACGGCCAGGGCGAGTGCAGCACTCACGCTCACGGCTGAATCGTAAGCACGAAGATGTCCATTTGACCTAGTCTTGACAGGCTTGTCGTGACGCCTGTGACACCGTCACGGAAACTGTTGGCCGCCGGTTCAACGCACGTTCACATGCACGCCGCTCCTCCGTGACCGGCGAAGTTCACTGGATCGGGTCGAGTTGGGCGAGCTCCTCGGGAGTCAGTCGGAGTCCGCCTGCGGCGATGTTCTCTTCCAGATGCGCGGGATTTCCCGTGCCCGGAATGGCGAGCACATGTGTTCCCTGGTGCAAGGTCCAGGCCAACCTGATCTGCGCGGGCGTCACCCCGTGCGCCTTCGCCACCGTGGCCACCGCGTCCTCGCGTGCCTCGGTGCCGGCGAACTGCGTGTGGGCGACGGCGAAGAACGGGACGAACGCGATCTGTTGCTCACCACACAGGCGCAACAGTTCGTCGTCCTCGCGCCGGACACCGAGCCCGTACTGGTTCTGCACGCACACGACCGGCGCGATCGCCTGTGCCTCCGCGAGATGCCCCGGTTCGATGTTCGAGATGCCAAGGTGGCGGATGAGCCCTGCTTGACGCAGTTCCGCCAGGGCACCGAAATGGTCGGCGAGCGGACCGGTCCCGCGGTCGAGCTCCTTGCCGAGCCGGAAGTTGACCACGTCGAGATGGTCGCGGCCGAGCTGGCGGAGGTTCTCCTCGACCTGCCCGCGCAGCTGGTCCGGGCGCGCGGAGTAGAACTCGCCGGACGGGTCGCGACCGGGGCCGACCTTCGTCGTGATCACGAGGTCTTCGGGGTAGGGGCGCAGCGCCGTGTTGATCAGCTCGTTCGCCGACAGCAGGTCCGTGAAGTAGAAGGCTGCCGTGTCGATGTGGTTGACGCCGAGGTCGACGGCGCGACGCAGGACGGCGAGGGCGCTGTCCCGGTCGGTCATCGGCAGCCGCATGGCGCCGAAGCTCATCCGGTTCACGGTGAGGTCGCCCAGTTGCCAGGTGCCCGCCGCGGCGGCGGTGATCGTTTCTGTTGTCATGGCCCCAGCTTGCGGGCACGTTTCGCGGCACACCCGTGGTTGGCAGCTTGCTGCCACACTGGACAGCATGGAGACCACGCGTGAGGCAGCGGTCGTCTACGGTGAGGCCGAGGTGTTCGCCCGCACGGCGCACCTGTTCGAGGGGGCCGAAGAGATCATCTGCGCGGCCAATGACCTCAACACCTGGGCCTGGACCTCGCAGCGGCGATCCGCGATGACGCACCCCAGCAGGCTGAAACACCGGGCGCGCAAGCTCTACCGGCCCGGTGCGCTGATCGAGCCGGGCCGCGCCGAGCACGTCCGCGAGCTGCGGCGGCTGGGCGCGGAGGTGCGGATCACCACCAACGAGATCAGCGAGACGATCGTCATCGACCAGCGGATCGCGATCCTGGCCGGTGACCGTGCGAGCGGTGAACGCAGCTACCGCGTGGTCACCCAGCTCGAGGTGGTGCTGAGCGTGACGTCGCTGTTCAACGCGGCCTGGCGCGCGGCGACCGAACTCGAGGTGTTCGACCTGCGGTTCGCCGAGGTTCGGGTGCTGGCGCCGCGGATTCTGGATTTGCTCGCGTCCGGCTGCAAGGACGAGACCGCGGCCCGGACGCTGGGCCTCGGCCTGCGCACCTACCGGCGCCGGGTGGCCGAGCTGATGTCGGCGCTGGGCGCCACGTCCCGCTTCCAGGCAGGCGCCCGGGCGCGGGAGCTGGGCATGGTCTGAACATCAGCGACAGCTCCCGGCCAGTGGGTCAGCGGCCCTGGTTGGCGACCGCCGCCGCGGCTTCTTCCGCTGCCTTCGGGTCGAGGTACTCGCCGCCGGTGGTGACGGGTTTCAGGTCCTCGGTCAGGTCGTAGCGCAGCGGGATGCCGGTCGGGATGTTGAGCCCCGCGATGGCCTCGTCGGAGATGCCGTCGAGGTGCTTGACCAGCGCCCGCAGCGAGTTGCCGTGTGCGGCGACCAGCACGGTCTTGCCGGCCCGCAGATCCGGCACGATTGCCGACTCCCAGTACGGCAGCAGGCGGGCGACGACGTCCTTGAGGCATTCCGTCAGCGGCGCGTCCGCGTCGTAGCGCGGGTCGGTGTCCTGACTGAACTCGCTGCCGCGCTCGATCTCCGGCGGCGGCACGTCGTACGAGCGGCGCCACAGCATGAACTGCTCCTCGCCGAACTCGTCACGCACCTGCTTCTTGTTCTTGCCCTGCAGCGCGCCATAGTGCCGCTCGTTGAGCCGCCAGCTGCGGCGCACGTCGATCCAGTGCCGGTCGGCGACATCCAGCGCGATGTTGGCGGTCGAGATCGCGCGGCGCAGGAGGGAGGTGTGCACGACGTCCGGCAGCAGTCCCTTCCCTGCCAGCAGCTCACCGCCCTTGCGAGCCTCCGTCTGCCCGGTTTCGGACAGGGGCACATCGACCCAGCCGGTGAACAGGTTGTCCGCGTTCCAGGTGCTCTGCCCGTGCCGGAGCAGCACCAACGTCCCTAGTTGCGCCATGGGGCCAAGGATTCCAGAACGTCACCCGGCTCGGCACTATGGGCCGCACCATGGCGCGGTCTACACACAGTGCGTTACCACCGAGTAACAGAATCGACCGGGCAGCTTCATTGCCCCGCAGAACCGCGACCGAAAGTGACACTCGCCGCGCTCCGTTAACAGCCATCATGAATTTCACCCGGATGGAGTATCCAGTAGTCTTGTGATTACTGGTCGATATCTGACAAGTTGACTAAGTCCCGCGCTGCTGGATTCCACGCACTCCCCAGCAGCAGCGGGGTACGACCGCAGCTCGTCTCCCCCCTGCCGAGCTGCGGCCCCGCCGGCCCCGTTGGCACTCCCCCTCGCCACCGGGTCCACAGCGGCGGGAGCGTCAGCGGGGCGGCTCGAGTTCGCGACTCCCCCTCCCTCGAGCCGTCCCGCCTCCCTCGCGATGGCCTGCTTCACATCTTCCCTTTCCGTGAACCGGATGCGGCCGCGTCGCGTCCAACGCTCGAAACCATGACGGGATCATGGCGAAAGTCGCTGGGGGAAAGGGAAAACTCATGCGGAAACGAATTGTCGTGGCGTCGGTGGCTGCCGTGTTGGCCGCGCTGACGATCGGTGGTTGCAGTGCGGCTCCGGCCGTGACAGCGAAGCCGGCGCCCGCGAACGCCGACCCGATGCAGGCGGACGACGCGAAACAGCGGCTCAAGTTCCCCAATACCAAGCAGACCGTGTTCCTCCAGGGCTACGACGACACGGTCGGGATGGTCAGGTTCCGCCTGCAGGTCTGGCAGCCCGGGGGCCCGGACGGCGGCCACTTCGTCACCGATCCCACCGATTCGGCGCCGCACCGGCTGGCGCTGAGCGCCGATCCGACGATCCTGTCGGCGAACCAACTGTGCTCCGACGGCGAGGTCACCGTCGACAGCGACGGCGCCGGCACCAAGCCGTGCACGGCTGACCAGCTCATCGACACGGTGCGCGACGGCGGCGGGCTGCTCGCGAAGATCCAGATCGACGCCGCGGACCACATCACGAAGCTGGCCGAGATCTACACGCCCTGACGGGTGCGGGCGCTCAATCGACGAGGTGCTTGAACGCCTGCAGGTTCGCCAGCGACTCGCCCCGCGAGACGCGCCAAGCCCATTCGCGTCTGATCGAGGACGCGAAGCCCAGTTCGAGGAGGGTGTTGAAGTCGTTGTCGGCTGCCTCCAGTACCTGGCCCAGCAGCTTGTCCAGTTCTTCCTCGGTGACGGTGACCTGCGGGAGTTTGGCGGTCAGGTAGATGTCGCCGAGTGCATCCACCGTGTAGGCCACGCCGTAGAGCTTCGCGTTGCGGCGCAACAGAAAACGGTAGACGTCCTCGTGTGCCTCGTCGGGACGGCGGCAGACGAACGCCTCGATCGTGAAGGCGTGGTCCCGCACGATCAGCCAGCAGTTCGTTTGCAGCTTCTTCGTGCCGGGCAGGGTGACGAAGTACCGGCCATCGGCCTTCCGGTCGTACTCCAGGCCCGCCTTGTCCAAAGTGGACTTGATCACTTGGTCCAAACTCACACCGCGACCTCCGTCCGCACCACGTCCCGGAACGAGTGGAAGGCCGCGGCATAGGTGTCCAGCAGCGCGCTGGTCGTCCGTTCCCACGAGAACCGCCGGGCGTGGTGCACCGCGTTCTCGGCGAGCTCGGCCCGCCGGTCCGGCCGCAACGCCACACTCCCCAGCGCCGAGGCCCAGTCGTCCGCCGAATGGGACGGCACCAGCAGCCCCGACACCCCGTGCGCGACCGCCACCGGCAACCCGCCGACCTCGGCTGCGACCACCGGCGTCCCGCAGGCCTGCGCCTCCAGCGCGACCAGGCCGAACGACTCGTTGTAACTGGGCACCGCGACCACGTCCGCCGCCCGGAAGACCTCCGCGAGCATCGGACCGCCCTGGGGCGGCAGGAACCGCGTCTGTCCCTCGATGCCGAGCGTGCATGCCAGCTGCCGCAACGCCTGCGGCTGTTCCAGCCCCGTCCCCGACGGCCCGCCGACGACCAGCACGACAAGCCGTCGCGCCAGCTCCGGCTTGCGTTCGAGCAGCCGGGCCGCGGCCCGCAACAACACGTCCGGCGCCTTGAGCGGCTGGATCCGCCCCGCGAACGCGAGCACGATCGCGTCACTGGGCAGGCCCAGCTTTTCCCGCGCCGCACGCTGTGAGCCCGGGGTGAACCGCTCGAGATCGACGCCCGGCTCGACGGTGTGCACGGTGTGCGGGTCGGCGTGGTAGAGGCCGACCAGCTGCCGCGCCTCCACGGCCGTGTTCGCCACCAGGCAGTCCGCTTCGGCGACCACCTGCTCCTCACCGAACACACGGGTGCGCGGCTCGGGCTTGTCCCCATCGGCGAGTGCCGCGTTCTTGACCTTGGCGAGCGTGTGCGCGGTGTGCACGAGCGGCACACCCCACCGGTCACGCGCCAGCCAGCCGACCTGGCCGGACAACCAGTAGTGCGAGTGGATCATGTCGTAGTACCCGGGCTCGTGGAAAGCCTCGGTCCGCAGCACACCCGAGGTGAACTGGCACAGCTGTGCCGGCAGCTCCTCGCGACCGAGCGGCTCGAACGGCCCCGCCGGGATGTGCCGCACCAGCACCCCGGGCGCAAGCTCCGCGACCGGTGGCTGCTCCGAGGTCGTCGCCCTGGTGAACACCTCGACGCTGATTCCGCGCCGCGCCATTTCGACGGCCGTGTGCATGATGTACACGTTCATGCCACCGGCGTCACCGGTGCCGGCTTGTTCCAGCGGTGAGGTGTGCACGGACAGCACCGCGACCCTGCGCGGCCAGATCGTCGAGCTCGGTTGGGATCCGCACAGCGAGATCGTCACCCTGGTTCACTCCCGTGTGTGTCGTAGGCCCCTCAACCCAACGCCACGAGGCCCCCGGCATCTTCCCTGACGGGACAGGTGATCACAGAGCGGACTTCGCCTTCCACGCGGGCCACGACACGAGCCAGTCCATAACGTCCGAATTGACCGGACCGCCGAGCCGGGAGCCGGTGATCTCCACGGGGTCGCCGATCAGCGCCGAGTCGAAATAGTCCTTCGCGTCGGCTTCCAGCAGGTTGACGCAACCGTGGGAGTTGTTCGCCCGGCCGATCGCGGCGGCGTTGTCCTGGTTCTCGTGGATGTACTCGCCGTGGTTGGAGATCCGGCAGGCCCACTTCTTGTTGACGTTGGTGTAGCCGTAGCGGGCGTTGTCGAAGATCGCGTGCGGTTCCCTGGTCATCACGATGAACGTCCCGTTGGGCGTGTTGCGGTCGACGTCCGAGTCCAGCCCGTTGCTGCACGGGTAGCTCTTGATCTTGGCCCCGTCGCGGTAGACGTTCATCACGTGATCAGGTGTGTGGATCTTGACCACCTGGTTGCGCCCGATGGTGAACTTCGTCGTCACGTCGGCACGGGCGTAGCTGCCGCCGCCGAGATCGATGCCGTACAGCTTCGCGCCGACGTCGACCGTGGTGTTCGCGGGCCAGTACTCCTTGGGCCGGAAGTCGATCTGGCGGGCGGACAGCCAGCCCCACGAGCCCTCGACCTGTTGGCTGGTCTCCATCGTGAGCGCCTTCTCGATCTCGGCGCGGTTCGTGACATCGTCGGAGAACTTGACGCTGACCGGCATCGCCACGCCGACCTTGGCGTTGTCGGCCGGGTTGACGGTGACCCTGATCTGCTGTTTCGGGTTCAGCGTGGTGAAGGTGCCGGTGAGCTGGACGGGTTTGCCGTCGGTGCCGTTGGCCGTCGCGGCGTAGGTGTAGGTCTTGCCGTAGCCGAGGGTCTCGGTGCTGGTCCAGGCCGTCCGGTCGGC
Organism: Amycolatopsis pithecellobii; assembly: GCF_009707865.1. Classification (GTDB taxonomy): domain Bacteria; phylum Actinomycetota; class Actinomycetes; order Mycobacteriales; family Pseudonocardiaceae; genus Amycolatopsis_E; species Amycolatopsis_E pithecellobii. The sequence continues at coordinate 2,665 of NZ_WMBA01000038.1, read as the reverse complement.
GTTGAACGACCCCTCGACGGGCTTGCCGTCGGCGTTGGTGAGCTTGACGTCGGTCAGCGACCCGTCGCTGACCTGCACCGTGACCGGTCCGCGCACCGGCGCTTCCGTCGCGTCGACCGCGGGCTGCGCCGTGAGTTTCGCCACCGGTCTGCTTTCGGCGGCCTGCCCACCGCCATCGGTGCGAGTGCCCTCGCCGCCGCCGGTACAGGCCGCCACGATCGCTCCCGTGCCCGCGACCAGCGCCGCCTTGAGCACCGCACGCCTGTTCGCCACGAACGTTCCTCCCCTAGTTCGCTTCCCCGTGGCCACGCCGCGAGTTTCCCCACTGGAAATATGGGCGGTATGAGCGAACGAACCGCAGTGATCACCGGGGCCAGCGCGGGCATCGGTGAGGCCACCGCCCGCGCACTGGCCGAAGCCGGGTTCCACGTCGTGCTCGGCGCCCGTCGCCTCGACCGCCTGGAAAAGGTGGCCGCGGATCTGGCCGGTACCGCACTTCAACTGGACGTAACGGACCCCGGTTCGGTTGCCGATTTTGTCCAGCGGGTCCAAGAATGCCATGTCCTCGTCAACAATGCGGGCGGAGCGCGCGGGCTCGAGCGCGTCGTCGACGCCGATGAGGACAACTGGCGCTGGATGTGGGAGACGAACGTGCTGGGCACGCTCCGGATGACCAAGGCGCTGCTGCCGAAGCTCATCGCGTCGGGCGACGGGCATGTGATCACCGTGACGTCGATCGCCGGGCACGAGGTCTACCCGGGCGGCTCGGGTTACACCGCGGCGAAGCATGCACAGGCGGCGCTGCACGAGACACTGCGCGCCGAACACCTCGGCGACCCGGTGCGGCTCACCGAAATCATCCCGGGTCTGGTCGAGACGGACTTTTCGGCGAACCGCTTCGACGGCGACACCGACCGAGCGGCCGGCGTCTACCGCGGGCTGACGCCGCTGACCGCACAGGACGTGGCCGAGGTGATCGCGTTCGCCGCGACCCGCCCGTCCCACGTGAACCTGGACTCGATCGTGCTCAAACCCCGAGCGCAGCTCGACGGGACGCGCGCGCACCGCTCAGAGTGAGCAGTTGATCAGCAGTGGTTCCGGTTGCAGGGTGACGCCGAACCGCGCCTCGACGCCGTCGCGGACTTCGGCGGCCAGCGCCAGCAGGTCGGCCGTGCCGGCGTCGCCGCGGTTGGTCAGTGCCAGGGTGTGCTTTGTGGACAGTGCCACCCGCCCGCCGGGGCCCGGGTGGCCCTTGTGGAAACCCGCCCGTTCGATGAGCCACGCGGCGGACAGCTTCACCCCGCCGTCGGCCGGGTACTGCGGCACCGGCGCGTCCACGACCCGCGCGATCCGCGCCAGCACGGCGGGCAGGTCCGGCTCGGGGACGATCGGGTTGGTGAAGAACGAGCCCGCGCTCCAGGTGTCGTGATCGGCCGCGTCGAGGACCATTCCCTTGCCGCGCCGCAGGGTGAGCACGGCTTCGCGGGCGTCGGCCGCCGGCACCCGGTCGCCCAGTTCGACCCCGAGCGTCCGCGCCAATTCGGCGTAGCGGATCGGGGCGGACAAGCCATCGGACCGCAGGGCGAACCGGACGTTGAGGACGATCGCGGCGTCCGTGCCTTTCAACACGCTCGTGCGGTACGCGAAGCCCAGCTCCTGGGTGGTCATCGTGCGGATCTCACCGGTGCGCCGGTCGAAACACTCGATGGAGGTGAGCAGGTCGGCGATCTCGCAGCCGTACGCGCCGACGTTCTGGATCGGCGTCGCACCGACCGAGCCGGGGATACCGGACAGGCATTCCAAACCGCCAAGGCCGGCGCCGGTCATCGCCGCGACGAACTCGTCCCAGTTCTGGCCCGCAGCGACCTCGACCGACTCGCCGTCGATCCGCCAACCGCTCGTCGCGATCTTCACCACGGTGCCGTCGAACCCGCCGTCACCGACCACGAGGTTCGAGCCGCCGCCCAGCAGCAGCACCTCATCCTCGGCCGCGCGCACCGCGCTGAGCAGGGCTTCCGTAGTCTCGGCGACGACGAACCGGCCGGCGGGTCCGCCGAGGCGCAGGGTCGTGTGCTCGGCGAGGGTGGTCCGGGTTTCGACTGGTGTCACGAGGTCAAACGGTACTGTCTGCGGTCATGGCAGCCCGTATCGAGCACCGCGCCGAGTTCCCCCACGGCGTTGACGAGGTGTTCGCCGCCCAGACCAGCGAACCCGCGTTGCGGGCCCGGCTCGCCGGGATCGGCGGCAAGAGCTCGGCTCTGCTCGACTACACGCCCACCTCCGACAGCGTGCGGTTCACGTTGCGCCAGGGTGTCGACGCCGACAAGCTGCCGTCGATCGTGCGGACGTTGCACAGCGGCGACCTGTTCGTGGACCGGCAGGAGAACTGGACGGTCGCGACCCATGCCGGGACGGCCATGGCGACGGTGAGCGGCGTGCCAGGGGAGATCACTGTCCGGACCGAACTCAGTGCCGAGGGCGGGAAGACCGTGCTACGCGCGAACGGGGAGGTGAAGATCCGCATCCCGCTGGTCGGGGGCAGGCTCGAAGAGTTCGTCGCGGGTCAGATCACCGGCCTGCTCGAGCGCGAAGCCGAGCTCTCGGCGCAATGGCTCGCGCACGGTCGATAGCCGCGGCCCGAAGGGCCTCCGTTGAGGGTGGTGGT
>NZ_WMBA01000037.1 GCF_009707865.1 Amycolatopsis pithecellobii | reverse complement strand
CTCCCGGTGTCTTCTGGCGGTCGAACCCCCAGACCTCCGCCAGGGGGCAAGCCCCCTGGACCCCCGGCCGTGGTTGCCTTCTGGCGCCCTGTCACTCGGCAGTGTCTTCCGGGGTGATCAACCAGCAGGCGGCGTACACGAGGGCGACGGCGCCGCCGCTGAACACGGTGGCGGCGACGGTGGCGATCCGCAGGATCGCCGGGTCGACACCAAGGTACTCGGCCCAGCCGCCGCACACGCCGGAGATCATGCGGTCGCTGGTGCTGCGGTACAGCTTCTTCGCGGTGCTCACGTTGTTCGTCATGAGTCCATCGTCGGCCTGGGCAGGCCCGCGGACATCAGGGAACGGCCCTGAGAGAACCCCGGTTTCGCACCCTGGCCTGGAGTTGCTTCACGTGGGCATGGAGCGATCTCCGCTATAGAGTCAGGCGTATGCCGGGTTCACTGCTGGGTACCGAGGTTCGCCGTGTCGAAGACCCTGAGCTGCTGCGTGGCCAGGGCAGTTATGTGGGCAATCTGCGGCATGACGGCGCGCTACAGGTGGCGTTCGTGCGGTCGCCGTTCGCGCACGCGCTGATCACCGCGATCGACACCACTGAGGCCGCGAAGGCACCCGGGGTGGTGGCGGTTTACGCGGCCGAAGATCTGGGGCTGCCGGCACTGCCGACGTTCATCGAGGTCAATCCACTGTGTGCGCGGTATGCGCTGGCATCGGAGCGGGTGCGGTTCGTCGGTGAGCCGGTGGTCGCGGTCGTGGCGGAGTCGGCGGTCGCCGCGGCGGACGCGCTCGAACTCGTGGACATCGACTACGAGCCGCTGCCCGCGGTGATCGACCCGGAGGAGGCGCTGGAACCCGATGCGCCTACCCAGTTCCCGGCGCTGGACTCGAACATCGCGGCCGGTGTCCGTGACGCCGACGACGATGTGCTTGCCGGGGCGGAGGTCGTGGTGCGTGCCCGCATCGAAAACCAGCGCCTCGCGGTCGCGCCGATGGAAGGCAACGCGATCGCGGCGTTGCCCGGTGATGGCGAGTACGACGCGACGATCTATGTCTCGACCCAGATGCCGCACGGTTTCCGGGCGGCCGTGGCGAAGGTGTTCGGCTGGGAGGCCGAACGGGTGCACGTGGTGACCCCGCATGTGGGCGGCGGGTTCGGTGGGAAGGCCGGCATCGTCGCCGAGCACGCGGTGGTCATCGAGGCGTCGCGGCGGCTGGGGCGCCCGGTGCGGTGGACGGAAACCCGTTCGGAGAACCTGCAGGCGATGCCGCACGGCAGGGGGCAGGTGCAGTTCGCCGAGCTGGGTTTGCGCTCGGACGGCAAGATCGTCGGGTTGCGCTGCCGGGTCATCGGTGACACGGGCGCTTACGCCGGGTTCGGCGGCAACCTGGCGCTTGGCCCGACCCGCACGATGGTGCAGGGTGTGTACGACATCCCGAAGATCAGTTACGCGGGGATCGCCGCGCTGACGAACACCACGCCGATGGGCGCGTTCCGCGGGGCGGGCCGTCCGGAGGCGGCGGCCATGCTGGAACGGATGATGGACCTGGCCGCGGCGGAGCTGGACCTGGATCCGGCGGAGCTGCGGCGGCGGAATTTCCTGCAGCGGGACCAGTTTCCGTACACGACGTTGACCGGCGCGAGCTACGACACCGGTGACTACGATCTGCCGCTGCGGGAGGCGTTGCGGGTCGCGGGGTATGAGGATCTACGTGCCGATCAGGCGCGGCGGATCGAGGCCGGGGAGACGGTGCTGCTGGGTATCGGGATGTCGGCGTACGTCGAGATCACCGGTGGCGGCGGCGGGGAGTACGCGTCGGTCGCGATCGATGCCGATGGTGGTGCGACGATCAAGGTCGGTACTTCTGGACATGGCCAGGGACATCCGACGGCGTTCTCGATGTTGCTCGCGGATGCCCTGGGTATCCCGCTGGAGCGCGTGACGTTCGTGCAGTCGGACACGGCGGCCGTGCCACGCGGTTCCGGTACCGGTGGCTCGCGCTCGTTGCAGCTGGGTGGCAGCGCGGTGCGGCAGGCGGCGGACCTGGTGTTGAACCGGGCGAAGGAAATAGCAGCGTCCAAATTGGAGGCTGGCGTTGACGATATCGTGTTGACGGACGATGGAACCCTTGGTGTGCAAGGTGTTCCAACCGCGGTGATGACGTGGGCGGAGGTCGCGTCCGCCGCCGAAGAGGACGGTGCGCCTCTCGTCGAGGCGACGGACTTCAAGCCCGAAGGGGCGACTTTCCCCTTCGGTGCACACGTTTCCGTCGTGGAGGTCGATGTCGAAACCGGTTACGTGAAGCCGCTGCGCCACATCGCGGTGGACGATTGCGGCCGGGTGCTGAACCCTTTGCTGGTGCGGGGTCAGCAACATGGTGGTGCTGTGCAAGGGATCTCGCAGGCACTATGGGAACAGGTATCATTCGATGAAGACGGGAACCCGGTTACAGCGTCTTTCGCCGACTACCTGCTGCCCTCCGCGGCTGACGTGCCAGACTTGGAAGTCTCGAACACGGAAACCCCGTCGCCGCGGAACCCCTTGGGCGCCAAAGGAATCGGCGAATCCGCCACGGTCGGCTCCACCCCCGCGGTCCAGAACGCGGTGATCGATGCACTGCGCCACCTGGGTGTGCGCCACATCGACATCCCAGCCACCCCGCAGCGGGTGTGGCACGCAATCCAGGCGGCGAAAGCGGGCGAGCCAACCGACCCATGGCGTGAACCACCAGCAGCCTTCGCCACCCTGCCCGTGCGGGAAAACAGCAAATCGGAAGACGCAGACGAAGCAGTAGCATAAAAGGCTTGAAAAGCCCCCAAGAGTTGGGTGGTCATCCCGGAGCCGGCCCGCCGGCGAGGCAGTCTTTTTTGTCGCGCTCCGTTGGGTCGAGGGCGGGAGTGGGCGGTTGGTCCGTTGGCCGGCTTTTCGTTGCACGGCGGCGGTTTTCGGGGTGGGTCAAAAAAGCGATTACAATGCCCTGACTCTTGCCAGGCGGGCTTGCCATTTGGCTTGAACCTCTGGTGATGCCGCGACCGCCTCTGCTCTGTCCGGTTCTGGTGCGGTCCGTGGCACGGGGAGGTAACCGTCCACAGGGGACAGTTCATCACTTGTCACGTCGGCCGTCAGCAAAGACCTTGTCCCCAGGCCGCAGGCGAAGTCCAGGCTGGGTAGCGCCCCGGCGAGAGCCAAGCCGGCGGCCAGGCCCACGCTGGTTTCCACCGCCGAGGAGACCACACAGGGCAAACCACACGCCTCCGCCACTTCCAATGCTCGCCGCACGCCGCCCAGGGGGGCTACCTTGATCACCGCCACATCGGCTGCTTCGGCCACCGCCACCTTCAGCGGGTCCTCGGCGCGCCGGATGGACTCGTCCGCCGCGATTCGGACCTCGACTTTGCGCCGCACGGTCGCAAGGTCCTCAATGGACGGACAAGGCTGCTCGACATATTCCAGCCCGCCCGCGGCGTGGTCCAGTTCCCTGATCGAATTTACCGCAGTATCGACATCCCACGCGGCATTCGCGTCCACCCGGATCATCCCCGTGTCACCGAGCGCGGCGCGGACGGCGGCCACCCGTTCGCAATCGTCCACAAGGGACGATCGCGGGTCGGCGACCTTGACCTTCGCGGTCCGGCAACCGGAAGCGGCCACCAGTTCGTACGCCCGCTCTGCGGAAACCACCGGCACCGTCGTGTTGACCTCGACCCGGTTCCGCACCGGCGCAGGCCAGCCGAGGTCACTCGCCTCAACCGCAGCCGCCAGCCAGGGGGCGCTTTCCGTGTCCGAATAGTCCTCGAACGGGCAGAATTCACCCCAACCCGCCGGGCCCCGCAACAGCATGCCCTCCCGCACCGTGATACCCCGGAACCGGTTGTGGAAAGGAACGGCGTAAACGAACTCCATGCTCACGATTGTTCCAGGTCGTCAGTTGAGCGCATGCAGCACAGCCGCGGCGAGCGCGGTGCGTTCCAGCATGCCCCGCACACTGATGTGCTCATGCCGAGCGTGCGCCCCGTCACCCACCGCACCGAACCCATCGAGCACCGGAATGCCCAGCGGCGCAACGAAATTCCCATCACTAGCGCCGCCGACGGCACACTCTCGCAGGTCCACACCCAGCTCCGCGGCGAGCACGCGTGCTCGTTCGTACAAGGTGACCGTCGTGTCCGTGCGTTCCATCACCGGGCGGTTCCACTCACCGGACACGGTGAGCGTGGCCCGCGCATCATGTGGTCGCAGCTCCGCCAGCGCACGGTCGACCCGATCCGCTTCCTCCTGGCTTGCCACCCGGACATCCACCTCCGCACTCGCACGGCCGGCCGCGACATTCGTCCGCGTCCCGCCTTCGAGGATCCCGACGTTCACCGTGGTGCCCTTGGCCAGATCGGTCAACCCGTGCAAGTCGAGCACAACGCGCGCGATCTCATCGATCGCACTGCACCCCTTCTCCGGGTCCAGGCCGGCGTGCGCTTCGATCCCCGTCGCATCGACGCGGAAGATCCCGACACCCTTGCGCGCTGTCTTGACCGCACCGTCCGCGCTGGCCTCGAACACCAGCGCCGCACTCGTACCCGCCGCCTCAGCCTCGATCACGTGCCGCGAGGCGATACTGCCGGTCTCCTCATCACCGGTCAGCACCAAGCGGATCGGCGGCCGGTCGAGGCCCGCGTCGGACAGCGCTTTCAGAGCCCACACCGCCTGCACGAGACCGGACTTCATATCGAAGATCCCTGGCCCCGTAGCGCGATCGCCGTCGATCCGGAACGGGATCTCGGCGAGCGTGCCCAGCGGCCAGACCGTGTCGTAGTGACACAGCAAAAGGATCGGCTTGTCACCGCGTCCGGGGTAGTCCCGCACTTCGACATCGCCTCGCGCGCCACCGTCGATGCGGTCGAGCCGTCCGGGTTCGCCGAGCCGCTCGTCGAGCCAGGAACCCAGCCAGGCCAACGTGGCGTTCAAGGATTCCTTGTCATCACTGGGAGATTCGAGTTCGACGTACGTTCGCAGATCGTCCAGCATCTGGTCGCGATGCCCGGAAACCCAGTCCAGCAACGCCATGTCGGCTTCCCTTCGTCAGTCCTCGAAAGCGTGCAATGCGCGGCCGAGTTCCTCGCCCGCGTCGAGCCGGTCGGTGCCGCGGTAACCGACGACGCCGAGCGTGAGCGCCAGTGAGAGGCTGCTGACCGCCGTCATCGACGGCAGCGCCCCTGGCGCCTTGCCCGAAGCCCGCAGTACGAGCTTCGCGATCGCGGCCAGCGAAGGGTTTCCGTCGTCGGTGATCAGCAGAACCGGCACCTCGCGTGCCGCGAACAGCTGCCCGACCCCAGCCGTGCTGAGGCTGTACCGCCGGAACGTCAACGCCACCAGCAGGTCGCCGGGACCGACGTCGAGCAGGGCCTCCGGCTCGTGCAGCGCGGTCGAATCGAGTTGGCGCACGCGGTCACGCACCTGGTTGAGCAGGTAGGCGAGGATCCCGGCCGGGGGCTGCGACGCCCGCCCGCCGACGACCCACACAGTGCGTGCCTCGGCGATCATCCGGGCGGCGCCGTCGAGCAGGTCCTCCGGCAACCGGCGGAGTTCCTCGACGTTCTTGAGCTCGCGGTCCCACAGCCGGCCGAAGCGCCCTTCGCCCTGAGCGGGGAGGGCGGGCGGCGCGAGCGCGGTGCGCAACTCATGCCGGACCGAGTCCTGCAGGCGGGGATAACCGTCGAAGCCGAGCCGCTGCGCGAAGCGGGTGATGCTGGCGGCGCTGATCCCGAGCCGCTCGGCGATCTCGGCCGCCCGCAGGAACGGCAGCTCGTCACGATGCCGCAGCAGGTGTTCCGCGATCCGCCGGTCGGTCTTCGACAGCTCGCCCGTGCGTTCGCTGATCCGGTCGGCCAGCATCCACAGCTCCGTAAGATTGATTGCAGTACTGCTGATACTCGCAACTGAGATTTCAGATGGCAAGGGCCCGCCCTCCACCTCATGTTTCGTGCGTGCGGCTCGCCGGGTACGCAATCGATAGCCGAGCAAGAAAGGAGTGCCGACGTGAGCACACTGACCGGAAGGCGCGTCGCGTTCGTGGCGGCGCCCGAGGGCACCGAGCAGGTCGAGTTGACCGAGCCGTGGCGCGCGGTGCAGGAAGCCGGCGGCCGGCCGGAGCTCATTTCCACCACGGAGGGCGAGATCCAGGCCTTCAAGCACCTCGACCGCGGTGACAAGTTCCCCGTCGACCGGGTGGTGACGGACGCTTCGCCGGACGACTACGACGGTTTGGTGCTGCCGGGCGGCGTGGCCAACCCGGATTTCCTGCGTACCAACGAAAACATCGTACGGTTCGTCCGCGAGTTCTTCGCGCAGCACAAGCCGGTCGCGGCTATCTGCCACGCGCCGTGGACGCTGATCGAGGCGGATGTGGTGCGCGGCAGGCGGATGACGTCGTGGCCCAGCCTGCAGACCGATCTGCGGAATGCCGGCGCCGAGTGGGTCGATGAGGAAGTGGTGGTGGACCACGGGTTCGTCACCAGCCGCAAACCTGACGACCTGCCCGCGTTCTGCTCGAAGGCCATCGAGGAGATCGCGGAAGGTAAGCATCGCGGGCAGGCTGCCTAAGACCCCTTCCTTACTGAGCGTGGCTGATATTCAGTCACGCTCAGTTTTTGGGTGCTCATGGAGAGTCTTTGAGCGCAGGTATTTTGCCTTCTTTGCCAAAGTTGTTCCGCCCTTGTTGGTGGCTCGGTTCTAATCTTCCGGACAGTCATCGGTGGTCGTGACGGGCGGTTCCGTGATGCTTGATCTTGTGGTGGTCATACCGGCATACAACGAAGTCGACTGCATCAAAGATGTGCTCGCGCAATGGTGTGACGTGCTGGGACAACTAGGTTTGACGGAGAATCAGACCCGCGTACTGGTTGTTGATGACGGCTCCACTGACGGCACCCGGCAGGCTGTCGAAGATCTCGCAAAACTCGAGGGCCGAATCCAGATCATCAGCAAACCCGGCGGCGGACATGGTTCGGCGGTCCTGACCGGATACCGGGTGGCCCTCGATATGGGTGCCCGCCGGATATTTCAGGTCGACTCCGACAACGAATTCGACCCCGGCGATTTCGGGAAGTTGTGGCGGCAACGCGACAACGCGCCTTTCGTGTTCGGCTGCCGGGTCGAGCGGGCCACGGACCTGAACCGGCGCATCATTTCGCGAGGGCTGCGCGCCCTGCTCCGGGTCCTGTTCCAGGTACGAATACCCGACGCCAACGTGCCGTATCGCCTGATGAAGCGGGAATACCTCGCTTTCGCGGTGGAACACATTCCCCCGGCCACGGCCATCCCGAACATCTGTGTCTCGACGCTGGCGCACGCGCTCCAGGTGCCCGCGATCTACCTGCCGGTCACGCATCGCAAACGCAGTACGGGACAGGTATCGATTCTCCGTTGGCGTTTGGTCAAGATCTGCGCCGCGAGTTGCTACGAACTCATGAGGTGGCGGCTGAGTTTCCGGCCGCTGCGCTACAACTTCGCGATGCACGGCATGTGGCTTTCGGGGCCGGCCAAGGTGGATGCCCCGCACCTCGCCGAATTCGGTGCGGCGAATTGACCACCGACGAGATCTTGGCGGCGACCCCGACCCGGAGAGATTCGCCGGGCAGACTCGCCGGATATTCGCTGCTCATGGCCGTGACGATCTGGGTGTGTTCGAGAATCGGAGTGCTGATTCACGAATCGTCCCATGTCCTGGTGGGGGCTCTTTTCGGTGCGCGGATCTTCGGGGTGCACGTGCCGTGGTTCGGCGACGGCTACGGGGACTTCGCGTATGGCGACTCGACCGGTTCGTTACCGCGGGTCCTCGCCCTGGCGACCGGGCCGCTGTCGCACGTGATCGGCGGCGCGATCGCGTTGGTGATCGCAAACTTCGTGCGGCGATGGCCGGCCGGCCTGTTTTTCCGGACTGTGTTCACGATTTACGGTGCGATCAATGTCCTGGCCGGACTGCAGTACCTCGCTTCGGGCTCGTACTACGGCTACGGTGATCCGACTGATGCGCTGATCGTTCTGGTGCCGCCTTGTTCGACGGGCGCGCTGCAATGGGTCTCGATCGTGGTGACGGTGATCGTTGAAGCGGCGATACTGGCCGCCGCCTACTGGATACCCAGGAAATACCTGGCACTGCAGGACAGCTGGTTCCCCGCGCGGAACCTCAGCAGGCGGCTGATCATCTTCGCGATGACCGCGGTGCCCGCGATCGTCGTCTTCGTCGGCGGCTTCGTGCTGTCCGGCGAGCAGTCCCCGACTTTCTACGCGGGCACGGAATCCGCGTGGAACAAGCCGGTCATCGCCCAGCAGATCGACCACTACGCGGACGGCTACCGCGCGGAGAACCCCCAGGCCACCCCGGCCCAGGTTTGCCGGGTGGCCGCCAACCGGTACGCCAATCAGCTCATCAGCGGCCGGGAAGAGGAGCAGCGGAAGTCGATCGCGGAACTTCGGGCCGCCGGCCGTGGCCCGGCACCGGGTCGCACGGTGCCGTTGCTCTACATCAGCGCGGTCATCCTCTGCGTTGGCAGCGGCGCCGCGGCTTTGCGGACGCGCGAGGGACGGTGAGCGTGTCAGCCACATCGCGGACCGTCATGGCGTGGAACCGGGTGCATCGCCGGCGACATCAGGTGGTTGCCGCGCCGGAAACCGCGGACCAGCTCTCCGTACTGGGCAAGGGGACGACGTCGTTGTTGCCGCGTGCGTACGGGCATTCGTACGGCGACACCTGTCTGAACGCGGACAACACCTTGCTGGACACCAGCGTCTTGAACGACGTCATCGCGTTCGACACCGAAACCGGTGTCCTGCGCTGCCAGGCAGGAGTGACCATCGGGGCGATCCAGCGGCTCGCCGCCGGGCACGGGTGGCGCCTGCCGGTCTCGCCCAGCACTCAGCACGTGTCGGTCGGCGGCGCGGTGGCTCATGACGTCCATGGGCGTAACCATCCTTCCGCCGGGACTTTCGGCCACCACGTCCAGGAATTCGAGCTCTTGAGGACGGACGGCTCACGGCTGCTGTGTGGGCCTGCCCATAACGCGGACCTCTTCTCAGCGACCGTGGGCGGCATGGGGCTCACCGGCCTCATCACTGCCGTCGAACTCCAGCTGCGCCGGACAGACAGCAATTTCGTCGACGTCGAAAGCACGGCGTTCTCGGACTTTCCACGGTTTCTCGCGGCATTCGACGCCGCGGCCGGGACGCAGGAGAACCTGACCGCATGGCTCGATCTGAACAGCCGGCGAGGGTTCCGCGCGGTGCTGGAAATCGGCAACGAGACCAGGGCGGGCCGATCGGAATGGCCCGAAAGGCGCACCATGCTTCGGGTTCCGTTCGACTGTCCGCGCTGGCTGGTCAACGACGCCGCCGTGCGTTCGTTCAACAAGCTCTACTTCCGGCGCGGTGCCGGCCGGTCGTCGACGACCGTGCATGTCGAGAAGTTCCTGTACCAGATGGACGCGGTCGACAACTGGAATCGCTTGCTGGGTCCCGCGGGCTTCTACCAGTACCACTTCGTGCTGCCCAGAAAGAACGTGGCCGATGGCCTGCCACGGCTCATGCACCGGATCCGCGAGTCCGGAAACACCTCTTTTCTCGCGATCCTCAAGCAGTACGGCCCGATGGCTTCTCCTGGGCTGATGTCCTTTCCGATGGAGGGCGTCGGCGGCGCGTTCGATTTTCTCAACAAGGGCCGGCGGACGCTGGCACTGTTCGCCGAGCTGGACGAGATCCTGCTCAGCCTGGGCGGAAGGGTGTACCTGGCGAAGGATTCGGCCCTCACCCCGGACGCGTTCAAGGCGATGTATCCGCAGTGGGTGGACTTCCGCGAGTTCATCGACCCGGCGTTCTCCTCCTCGCTGTGGCGGCGGGTGACCGGTGCCCGGTAACAAGGCGAACGTGCTGCGCCAGCTCGTCACCTTCGGCGCGATCGGCGCGGTGTCCGTCGCATTGCAGAGTGCGCTGTACGCGCTGTCGCGAATCTGGACGGGCCCGCTGCTGGCGAACCTGTTCAGCCTGGTGATCTGCACGCTCGTCAACACGGAAGCCAACCGCCGGTTCACGTTCCAGGCCACGGACCGGCCGGTCAGCCGGGTGCACCTCGAAGGCATCGTCGTCTTTGTGGGCTACTACGCGGTGACCTCCGGCGCCCTCGCTGTGCTGCAGGCCGTGGACCCGGCGGCGCCGCGTTGGCTCGAGATCACGGTCCTGGTGGCTTCGTCGCTGCTCGGTACGGTCGGTCGGTTTGCCGTACTGCGCGCCTGGGTGTTTCGCCGGTCGCGTGCTGCCGAGCACGACAACAGTTCCGCGTGACTCATCCGGCCGCCATGAGATCGGCCAGCGCGATGGCGTCATCCGGGGCCTTCACCTTGATGTCGTTGTCGAAGTAGACGTACGCGTCCCGCCTGCCCTCCTGCCATGTACGGATTTTCCTTGCCCAGCCCCGTAATGCCGCCTCGCTGTATCCGCTCGCGTACAACTCCTCGTCACCGTGCAGGCGGACATACACGAAATCAGCCGTCACTTCCTCCAGCGTGATCCAGGTGCCGGCCGAATCGGCGACCACCGACGCGATTCCGTTCTCCCGCAACAAATCCGCGTACTCCGCGGCGCGGAAGCTCGGGTGCCGGACCTCGAGCGCATGCCGCAACGGCCGGTCGGCATCGGTCTCCGTGAGCGGTGCTCCCTTCACCTTGTCGTCGTGTTTCTTCGCGAGTTTGGCGGCTTCGGAGGTGGTACGGGGGAGCAGCGCGAAGAAACCGGCGAGCCGCTCGGGATCGAAGGCCAGCGCGGGCGGCAGCTGCCACAGGATCGGCCCCAGCTTGGCGCCCAGCGCCAGCACCCCGCTCGCGAAGAAGTTCGCCAGCGGAACCTCGACCCCGGCCAGCCGCTTCATGTGCGTGATGAACCGGCCGCCCTTGACCGCGAACACGAAGTGCTCCGGGGTCTCGGCGAACCACGCCCGGTACCGCTCGGGCCGCTGCAACGAATAGAACGAGCCGTTGATCTCGGCCGAGTTCATCCGCCGCGAGAGGTATTCCAGCTCGCGGCGTTGCGCCAGGCCCCGCGGGTAGAACACGCCTCGCCACGGCGGGTACCGCCAGCCCGATGTCCCGATCCTCAGCTCGCCGATAGTCGCCTCCTAGCTTGTGTTTCATGAGCGGCGGAGCCGCTGGCTGTGGGCCGTCAGCTTGCACCGCCGCGGTGAGGTTCCGTCACCCGCACCGCTACGCAAACCACATTCGAAACACTCCCTAATCCCACGAGAACCGCCAGTGCCGACGGTGCAGCAGACCGGCCGCGTACTCGCGCAGGTTCCCAGGCTGGCCCGAGAAACTCCGCACCGAGAACGCCCGGTGCTCGGCCGCGACCATGAGCGCGCGCCCCGGCAAGCGCGGCGGCGCGGCGACCGCCAGTTCCAGCTCGTCGAAGCCCAGCACGATCAACGTGGCGCCGAACCTGTCCGCCCAGCTGCGCAGGACCGCGGACACGGCGGCGACCTGATCGGTGGATTTGATCATGCCCGTCCAGCCGAGCGCGGCCGGGACGTCCGCCGGCTGCTCGACCGCGACCAGGCCGAGCCGGTATGTGCCGCGGCGCGCGAGGATCGAGCCGGTGTTACCCGCCTCCGCGAACGGATCGACGCGGAGCTGCGATTTCTTTGCCAGGCCGGGAAAGTTCGCACCATAGGGGCGCAGGCACCCGGTGCCGCCCGCGCAGCAGAACGGGTCCCACCACCGCGACAGCGTCTGGGCGACGTCGATCGCGTCGATCCGGTGCGTGGCCGGGGCGAGCCTGCCCCGATCGTCGACCCAGTTCTCACCCGTGGCCGCGAACCGGTCGTCATGCGGCACCAGCACCGGCCACAGGCCGGTGCGCTCGAACGCGCCGACGCAGTCCCGGTACCGGCCGGGCTCGGTCAGCGGCTCGTCGGACAGCCAGATCGGGCCGTGCCAGCGGCCGGCGGGCAGGTCCAGGCCCGGCAGCAGCGTGTCGAATGAAGCGGCGGTGGTCATCGGGTCCCCTCGTCGATAGGTGTTCGCCAACGCTTCCGAACACTAGTTCGAGGGTACGACAATTTCCGGGGGTCGTGGCCGGGCGTCCCCGGCAGCCGTCGTCGGTCGGTCACGCGCCGGGTATTCCACGCCCGGCGGCCGATCATGCCTCAGCTGTAGTCACCGGAGAGGTAGGCGTCGGCGTCGCGGATCGTGTACGCATACCCCTGCTCCGCGAGAAACCGCTGCCGGTGCGCGGCGTACTCGGCGTCGAGCGTGTCCCGCGCGACGACCGAGTAGAAATGCGCCTGCCGCCCGTCACCTTTCGGGCGCAGTAGTCTGCCCAGCCGCTGCGCCTCCTCCTGCCGTGAGCCGAACGTGCCGGACACCTGGATCGCGACCGACGCCTCGGGCAGGTCGATCGAGAAGTTCGCAACCTTGGACACGACGAGCCGGGCCAGCTCGCCACGGCGGAAGGCGTCGAACAACGCCTCCCGTTCCTTGTTCTTCGTCGAACCCTGGATCACCGGCGCGTCCAGCTCCTCGCCCAGCTCCTCCAGCTGATCGAGGTACGCCCCGATCACCAGCGCCGGCTCACCGGGATGCTTGTCCAAAATGGACTTGATCACAGCGATCTTCGTGTTTGCGGTCGAGGCGAGCTTGTACTTCTCTTCGGCTTCCGCAGTCGCGTACATGAGCCGCTCGTTGTCGGTCAGCGTCACCCGCACCTCGGTGCATTCCGCGGGCGCGATCCAGCCCTGCGCCTCGATGTCGCGCCACGGCACGTCGTACCGCTTCGGCCCGATCAGCGAAAACACGTCGCCTTCGCGGCCGTCTTCGCGCACCAGCGTCGCGGTCAGCCCGAGGCGACGGCGGGACTGCAGATCCGCGGTCATCCGGAACACGGGCGCGGGCAGCAGGTGCACCTCGTCGTAGACGACCAGGCCCCAGTCGCGCGTGTCGAACAGCTCCAGGTGCCGGTACTCGCCCTTGGTCTTGCGGGTGACGACCTGGTAGGTCGCGATCGTGACCGGCCGGATTTCCTTCTTCTCCCCGGAGTACTCGCCGATCTCGTCCTCGGTCAGCGACGTGCGTGCGACGAGCTCACGCTTCCACTGCCGCCCGGCGACGGTGTTGGTCACCAGGATCAGCGTGGTCGCCTGCGCCTGCGCCATCGCGGCCGCACCGACGAGCGTTTTGCCCGCCCCACAAGGAAGGACGACCACACCCGAGCCGCCTGCCCAGAACGCGTCCGCCGCCTGCCGCTGGTAGTCGCGCAGCGCCCAGTCCTGTTCATCGAGCGCGATCGGGTGCGCTTCCCCGTCGACATAACCCGCGAGGTCCTCGGCGGGCCAGCCGACCTTGAGCAACGCCTGCTTGAGCCGGCCGCGCTCCGACGGGTGCACCAGCACGGTGTCGTCGTCGATGCGCGCGCCCAGCATCGGGCTGATCTTCTTGTGGCGCAGCACCTCTTCCAGCACGGCGCGGTCGGTCGTGGTCATGACCAGCCCGTGCGCCGGGTTGTTGGCGATCTGCAGGCGACCGAACCGGCCCATCGTGTCCACGATGTCGATCAGCAACGGCTGCGGTACCGGGAACCGCGAGTACGACGTCAGCGCGTGCACCACCTGTTCGGCGTCGTGGCCCGCGGCGCGCGCGTTCCACAGCGCGAGCGGCGTGACGCGATAGGTGTGCACGTGTTCGGGCGCGCGCTCGAGTTCGGCGAACGGCGCGATCGCGATCCGGGCGTCGTCCGCCCGCGCATGGTCGACCTCGAGCAGTACGGTTTTGTCGGACTGAACGATCAGCGGGCCATCTGTCACGTACTCCTTTATACGGGCCGCCCCTCGGGTCAGCCCGGTTCGGGTTTCGGCAGGAGAGACGGCGCGTCGAGGCGGCCGGCCAGCATGCCGGTGCTGTGCATGAGATCGGCCACTCGCTGCAGCCGCACACCGTTGAGCGAGGTGGGGTACTGCCCGAGTGAGATGAGTGCCGCGGTGGTTTCGTCGAGGCCGGCGAGCCTCGGCAGCGACTGCCGGATCACGGACTGGTCGGCCGCCCGCTGTTGCGCGTCGGCGAGGACACCGCGGAACGCGGTGAGGGTGCGCTCGTTCGTCCGCGCGAACAGTCCGCTGGCGGCGTATGCCGAGACGGGGAAGTTCATGGTCGCCCCGCGCGAGGAGTCCGCGAGCACCCGCGCGCCCAGGTCCCGTTGGGCATTCGTGATGAACGGCTCGGTCATGAGCGCCGCGTCGGCCGAACCGTCCCGCAGCGCGGCGGGCATCTGGGCGTAGGACCGGGTCACGAACTTGATCTTCGCCGGATCACCGCCCGCGGTCGCGAACATCGACCGCGCGGCGAGCGTGCCCAGGTCGTTTTCCTGGTCCACGGCGATCTTCGGGGCCTTCTTGTCCGCCAGGTCCGTGTAGGCCGAACCCGGCAGCGTCACCAACGCCATCGTGTACGGGGCCGAGGTGTAGGCCTCACCTTGCAGCTGCAGCGAGGTGCCGCGGGCCGCAACGGTGAACAACGCCACGTCAGTGGCGAACGCCACATCGACGGTTCCACCCGCCAGCCAGTTCAGCCCGGCCAGCGGATCGGGTTCCTGCACCAGTTCGACGTGCAGGCCTGCCCGGGTGAACGAGCCGTCCGCGACCGCCATCCGCAGCGGGGCGGTGTCGATCGGGTTCCCCACCGCGACGCGCAGGTCCGCCCGTTCCAGCCCGGCGCCTGCCGCCGCGCCGGACGGCGAACTGCAGGCGGTGGCGAGCCCCAGAGCCGCGACCAGCATGGTCGCTACTCCTCGCATTCGACCCCCCTGCCGCGCGATGGAAAAACACGGTCGTGACTGCAGTTCACGATCCAAGCCCCTACGATTCCCTGACGGATCGCACCGTGAGTAGAGCCCCCACCGGTCCACTCCCCGAACTAGTTTCTCTCTAGTAGGTTAGCGGCCTGAGCCCGGTAACGGTGCGTGTTCGATCAGGCAGCAACCGAAGGAAGTCGATGGCCCGTCCGCGCAAGCGCCCCGACGGCGAAGGCGCAGCCGAGCGGCGGCCTGAGATCCGCGTCGGCGGCCGATGGCGGCTGCGCAACTGGCGTCTGCGCACGAAACTGATCGCGGTTCTGCTGATCCCCGCGGCCAGCGCACTCGCCCTGGCCGGGCTGAACGTGCGCCAGGACCTGGCCCACGCCGAGGAACTCGCGCAGCTGTCCGCCCACGGGCGGGTGGACACCGCGGTCAACGACGTCATCCAGCAGTTGCAACGGGAACGCGACCTGAGTGTCCGGTTCGTCGCGACCGGACGCCAGGGCGATCTCACCGAACTGCGTGATCAACGTGCCCGAGTGGACACCGCGATTGGCGTGCTCAGGAAAGAGTTTACCGCCGATCGGGCAAAGTTGTCCGACCAGGGGGGAACCGAACTTCAGGCCAGCATCGCCCGACTCGACGTGCTCACCGGGCTGCGCTTCGCGACCGAACAATCGAACCTGCCCGCCGGTGCCGCGCTGCGTTCTTATGGCGAGCTGATCTCCGGGATGCTCGACCTGGCCGACCAGTCGGTCGCCGACGTGACCGATCCGGAACTGTCCCGGCTGCGGTTGGCCCTGAGCGCGCTGGCCAGGGTCAAGGACCAGATGTCGGTCAAGCGCGCACTGCTGGCCGAGGCGTTGCAGGAGGGCAAGCTCTCCACGGACGAACTGCGCGCGCTGCTCGGCGCCGACGCGGAGCTTTCCGCCGCGCACAGCGACTTCCGCAAGTTCGCCACGCCCGCCCAGCAACGGATGTACGACGACACCGTGATCGGCCTGATCGTCGACACCGGCAACAACATCGTCGAGTCGGCGATCACGCGCGCCGAGATGGGGCAGAACCTGTCCGGGCTCGACCCGGCGCAGTGGGACACCTCGGCGACCTACACCGTCAACCTCGCCTACCGCGTGCAGCAGGCGCTGCAGGCGGAAACCCAGGGCCGGATCGATTCGATGGCCGCTGACGCGCGCCGGTCGGCCATCACGAACGCGGGCGTCGTGCTCGGGGTGCTCGTGTTGTGCGCCGTGCTCGCGGTGATCATCGCGCGCTCACTGCTGCGGCCACTGCGGATGTTGCGCCGGACCGCACTCGAGGTCGCCGAGCACCGGTTGCCCGAAGCGGTGCAAGACATCCTCGCCGACCCGCAGCCCGAAGGCGCGGCGCGCCGGCGCGGGATCGAGCCGGTGCCGGTGTTCAGCCGCGAGGAGCTCGGTCAGGTCGCGCGCGCGTTCGACGCGGTGCACGGGCAGGCGGTGCGGCTCGCGGGCGAGCAGGCGCTGTTGCGGGAAAACGTCAACGCGATGTTCGTGAACCTCTCGCGCCGCAGCCAGAATCTCGTCGAGCGGCAACTGTCCGTTTTGGACCGGATGGAAGCGGGCGAGCAGGATCCGGAGACCCTCGGCGGACTGTTCGAACTGGACCATCTGGCGACCAGGATGCGCCGTAACAGTGAAAACCTGCTCGTGCTTTCCGGGCATGATCTCGGCGACGCGCGGACGGAACCTGTTGCCGCGGAAGAGATTATCGGTGCCGCACTGTCCGAAGTGGAGCATTACCAGCGGATTGAGCTGACCGCGACGCCGGAGCTGGCGATCCGTGGAGAGGCGACGAGCGACCTCGTGCACGTGATCTCCGAGCTACTCGAGAACGCGACCCTGTATTCGCCGGCGACCAGTACCGTCACTGTCGTCAGCGCGGTCGGCGACGACGGGGCGTGGCAGGTGTTCATCACCGATTCCGGCGCCGGGATGCCCGAGCCGGAGATCCAGCGCGCCAACGCCCGGCTCGCCACCCCGCCCGACGTCGACGTCGAGGTGTCGCGCCGGATGGGCCTGTTCGTCGTCGCGACGCTCGCCGGGCGGCATGACATCAAGGTGCGGCTCGCGTCCGCCGGCAGCGGCGGGCTGGTGGCGACGGTCGTGGTGCCGGCAGCGCTCGTCGTCGCGCCGGTCGGAGATGAACCCGCACCGGTGGTGATCGCACCCGAACCGGCGCCCGTCGTCGACCCCCCGCTCGTCCTGCCCCCGGATGTGGCGCGGCGGGCGCCGGTGGAGGACGAGCCGGCGCCGAACTGGCCGGCGGAGGACGACGACGAAGAGGACCGGCACTACCTCGAGGACGAGGAGCCGACCGAGCGGATGCCCGCCTACCAGGCCGTGCTGTCGCAGTGGTTTCGCACGGGCGAGCACTGGCCCGTGCGCGGCGAGGCGGCCGCCGAACCCGGCTGGCCCACCGAGGCCGAGGCCTCCGACGCGCGGCCGGGCCACGTCCGGCCCGCCAGACCTGAGCCCGCGGACCCGCCGACGCTGCGGTTGGATCCGGATTCCGTGCGCGGCCGGATGTCACGGCTCCAGGACGGTTTCACCCGTGCCCGTGACGCGAGATCCAGCCACTTGCCGGACAACGACTCCGCTGGCGCGTAGTCGCGAATTCGCCGAGTGCGAAGCCCGGGTTCATTCCGAAGACACCCGCGCAATGAGCCAAACGCCGGATCACTTTGTGCTGTTCGCCGAATTTGCGCGTAGCGTTACCCCCCATTTGGGGGAGCCATTTTACGACCGACCTGTTACCCCTGAGTGGTCTGGACCTTTGACCTCACGCGGTGCTTTCACCTCGCGGTACCTACCCCCGCGTGGGTTATGGCCGATACCGGATCATGATCAATCCACACTGTTGCGGGCACCGGTATTGCGATAGGTTGCGCCCGGGCTTGATCTCCGTGCGGTAATCACCCATTCGCCGGCAGGCATGGGTTGCTTCCCGAATCACGGGGGGTAGTCAGATTTCCCACGACCGATACGCCGCGTCAGGAGCGCCGTTAATGTCAGCAGATGTGAGTAGCGCCACTCGCCGTAGGTTTCTCCGGCTTGCCTTGGGCGCGACCGTGGCCGCGCCGCTGGCCACCTCGGCAGGGTGCAGTGTGCTCAACGGCTCCAGCTCGAACGACTCGTCGAGCCAGGGCTCGTCGAACGGGCTCGAGAAGAGCAAGATCACTGTCGGCATTCTAACCAGCCAGGGCAGCGCCGGAGCCAAGCTCGCCGAGAAGTTCGGTTACTTCAAGCAGCAGGGGCTCGACGTCACGATCAAGCCCATCACCGCGGGGCCGCAGGCCATCCCGGCGCTGATCAACGGCGAGCTGGACTTCACCGTGATCAACTATGTGTCGTTCTACCAGGCGATCGGCGCGAAAACCTTGGACGCCAAGGTCGTCGTGGACGGTGACACGGCCAACGAGAACTCGCAGATGGTGGTCGCCAAGCCGGACTCGGGAATCAGCAGCCCGAAGGACCTTGCCGGCAAGAAAATCGGTATCCAGGCGTCGAAATCCGCCGCCGAGCTGCTCGTGCGCGCGCAGCTCAAGGACAACGATGTCGACCCCAACTCGGTCACCTACCTGCCGATCACCTTCCCCAACATCCCGGCCGCGATCGCCAGCGGTCAGCTCGACGCCGGGGTGGAGGTCGAGCCGTATCTGACCACCGCGGAACAGAAGCAGGGCCTGCAGCCGGTCATGAAGATCATCACCGGGTCCACGGCGAACATGCCGAACACCGGCTACATCGCCATGTCGAAGTTCATCAATGCCAACCCGAAGACCGTCGCGGCGTTCCAGCGCGCGATGATCCCGGCCCAGACCGACGCTGCGGACCGGTCGAAGATTTCGCAGGTGCTGCCCGAGCTGTCCGGTGTGGACCAGGCGACGGCGGCGCTGCTCAACCTCGACACGTTCCCGACGTCGAACAACGCCACGCAGTTGCAGCGCGTGATCACCCTGCTGCAGAACTACGGCGGGATGACGGCCCAGCTGAACGCGAGCGACTACCTCGTGCCGACGCCCAAAGTCTGACCGTGCGAACGGTTCTGCGACGGCTCATCGGGCTGGCCGCCTTCCTCGCCGTGTGGGAGGCGGTCGGCCGTTCCGGCGTGGTCAAGGCCGGTGTGCTCCCGCCGCCTTCGATTGTGCTGGGCCAGTTCTTCCGCTTGTTCGGTGACCCGAGGTTCCTCACCGACGCCGCGTCCACTTTGCTCTCCTGGGTGATCACGATGCTGCTCGCGACGGTCATCGCGGTCCCGCTCGGCATCCTGCTCGGTGGCGTCAAACCGCTGCGGCTGATCACCGGCCCGTTGATCGAGTTTCTCCGGCCGCTGCCGACCGTGGCGCTGATCCCGCTGGCGATTCTCGTACTCGGAAGCGGTGCGCAGACGAAGATCGCACTCGCGACATTCGCCTCGGCGTGGCCGATCCTGTTCAACACGATGTACGCGTTCGGCGAGATCGACCGCCAGGTGCTCGACACCGCACGCGCTTTTCGCACGTCCCGGCTGCGCACGGCGTATGCGGTGATTCTGCCGAGTGTGGCGCCGTTCGTGATGACCGGGCTGCGGTTGTCCGCCGCGGTGGGGCTGATCGTGTTGGTGAGTACCGAATTCCTCACCGGCAACAGCGTCGGCGTCGGGCAGTACGTTTATTTCTGGGGTAGTTCCGCGTTGCGCATGGACATCGTGCTCGCCGGCACCGTTTTCGTCGGTCTGGTCGGGTATCTGGTCAACATCGGTTTGCTGGGTGTGCAGCGGCGTTGGCTCGGCTGGTCGGCGGCCGGTGGTGCGGTGTGAAACGGTGGGGCCCGTTTGTGCGGCGATGGCTGGTGTTCATTGCGTTCCTGGTGTTGTGGCAGCTGGCGACGGTCCGGGCCGGAAACCCGTATTTCCCGCCACCACTGGAAATCGCCAAGACGGCGGGGCAGGTGTGGTTCACCGGCCCGGCAAGCCATTTGTTCGTGACCGACGCGGTGACCGGTGATGTGCTGCCAAGCCTTGGCAGGCTCGCGCTGGGCTGGCTGATCGCCGTGGCGGTCGGCGTGCCCATCGGGCTCGCGCTCGGCCGCTCGCCGCTGGTGACCGACTATGTGTCCACAATGTTCTTCTTCGCCCGCTCGGTGCCGGCGACGCTCCTGGTGCCGGTGTTCCTGGTGATGTTCGGGATCGGGCCGCGGATGGAGATCGTGACGATCCTGTGGGGCACGGTGTGGCCCATCCTGCTCAACACGATCGACGGCGCGCGCTCGGTGGACGACGTCAAACTCGACACCTCGAGAGCGTTCCGGATTTCGCGCCCGCACTGGGTTTTCGGGGTCGTGCTGCCCGCCGCGCTGCCGAAAGTCTTCGCGGGGATGCGGCTGGCGCTGTCCATCGCCGTCATTCTGATGATCGTCTCGGAGCTGACCGGCGCCGACAGCGGGATCGGCTTCCGGATGATCACCGCGCAAGGCGGGTCCCAGCTGACCGAGATGTGGGTGTGGATCGTGCTGGTGAGCGTGCTCGGTTACCTGTCGAACTTGCTGCTGACAGCGGTGGAACGCCGGGCTTTGGCCTGGCATCCCGGTTTCCGGCCGGACAAGCTGGACGCCGGCTGAACCGGGCCGGGGATCAATCGCCCGTGCTGGCTCGGCCCGGCATCGGCTCCGCGAGCGAGGCCCGGGAGGCCGGCGCCGCGAAGGGGTCGGCGAAATACTGCGTCTCGTGCACCACGTGGTGGTCGGCGAATTCCATGATGCTCACCGTGTGGGAAGGCATGCCGTCGTAGGTGATGACGCACTCGCTGACCCACAGATTCGCGTGTCCGATGATCCGCTTGACGGTGAAGTGCCGGTCGGCCGGATGCCCACCGCGTTGCGCGGAAATGGTTGCGCGGCCCCGGAACCGCTCACCGGACTGCGGGTAGTCGAGAATCGCGTCCGTGGCGTAGATGGCGTGCTCGGCTTCGGTGTCCCCGCGTTCCGAGGCCAGCCAGTGCTCCTCGATCGCGGCCCTGGTCCGCGAGTCGGTATCCATCGCACCATTCTTCCCGGGCCTCGTCAGAGCCGCACGTGCAGCACGGTCGGCGCGGCCGAGGCGAGCGCGCCGGTCAGTCCCGCGCGCAGTTCCGCCGCGGTCGAGATCCGGTGTGCGGCACAACCCATGCCACGGGCCAGCTCCGCGAAGTCCAGCCCGCCGAGTTCGATGCCTGGCACCTTTTCCGCGCCGCTGCGCACCGCATGCTTGCGGACCGCCGCGTACTCGCCGTTGTCGAGTATGACGAACACGACAGAGGTTTGCTGCTGCGCGGCCGTCCACAATGCCTGGATGCCGTACATGCTGCCGCCGTCGCCGAGCACCGCGAGCACCGGGCGCCCGGGTTCGGCGAGCGCGGCGCCGACCGCCGCGGGCAGCCCGTAGCCGAGCACACCGCTGGACATCGTGAGGAAACCACGGCCCGGCGCGGTGATCGGCAGGTGTTCCTGCATGTCCTGCCGGTTCGTCGGGGCCTCCTCGACGACAAGTGCGTTGGGAGGCAACAGATCCGCGATGGTCTGGTAGACGAACGCACCCGACAGCGGCTCTCCGGGAGCGGGGTCGGGAAGCCGTTCCGGTCGTCGTCGCGGCGCGGGCGCGGTCCGCTCGGTGTCGTGCACGAGTTCGGTGAGCCGTGCGATTCCGGTCCGCTGCGGGGAAAGCACGCCGACGCCCGCGGCCCGCGCCAGCAGTTGCGGGTCGTCACTGAGCACGTACACCGGAGGCAGTTGTGGGCCTTCGCCGGTGACGACGTGATACGTGAACGCCGGTGCGCCCAGCACAACCACGCAGTCGTACCCGGCCAGCGCAGCGGCGACGCCCGCGCGATTCGGCCGCAGGAAACCGGAAAACAACGCGTGATCCTCGGGAAACGAGCTGCGGGCCGAAAACGGCGCGGCCCACACCGCGGCCCGCGTTTTCTCTGCGAGTGCGACCGCGACACCGACCGCGTCGTCGCCGTCCACCGCCGCTCCCACCACCAGCGCGGGCCGCTCACTCGCGTCGAGCGCGGCGGCGACCACGGCGAGCGCGTTGCCATCGGGGGCGGGGTCCGCGATTCGCGGTCTGGTCTGGACCACCTGGGCCGGCTGGTCCCAGTCGTCCGCGGGCACCGACAGGAACACCGGGCCGCGCGGAGCCTGGGTGGCCAGCAGGTAGGCGCGCGCGAACGCGGCCGGGACGTCCTCGGCCCGCGCCGGCTGGTAACTCCATTTCACGTATGGCTTGGGGAATTCCGTCGGATCGAGCGCGCCGAGGAACGGATCACCGGGCAGCAGCGAGCGCGACTGCTGACCGGCGATGACGACCAGCGGTGCCCGGTTGTGGAATGCGGTGACCAGGTTGCCCAGCCCATGCCCGAGCCCACCGGCGGAATGCACGCTGACGACGGCGGCATTTCCGCTCAGCTGCGCGAATGCGTCCGCCATCGCGACCACGCTGGATTCCTGCAGCCCGAGCACATATCGGAAATCGTCGGGCCAGTCGGCGAGGAAACCGAGTTCGGTACTGCCGGGATTGCCGAAAACCGTGGTCAGCTCCCAGGTCCGCATCAGGGTGCGGACGGCGTCGCGGACAGTTTGAGACATTCAGCCCGCCTCCGTCACAACAGCGCGTTTCTGCAGCAGCCGCGCGACTTCTCCGCGCAGCGCAACGAACTCCGCCGACTCGCGGGTGGTGATCTGGTCCCGCTGCTCGGGCAGGTCGACCGGCAGGTCGGCGACGATCGAGGCGGGGGACGAAGACAGCACGAGCACCCGGTCCGCGAGATAGACGCTTTCGTCGATGTCATGTGTCACCAGCAGAACCGTGCTGCCCTGCTCACGTTGCACGCGGCGCAGCAGATCCTCCAGCTCGAACCGTGTCTGCGCGTCTACGGAAGCGAACGGCTCGTCCATCAGCAGTAACGCGGGGCGGCTTGCGAGCGCCCGTGCGATGGAAACGCGCTGCTGCATTCCGCCGGACAGTTGCCAGGGAAATTTGCGCTGGGCGTCGGCGAGCCCGACCCATTCGAGCGCCTGCCGCACCCGGTCTCGCCGCTCGTCCCGCGGCAAACGTCGTGACCGCAAGGGGAATTCGACGTTGCCCGCGACAGTCAGCCATGGAAACAGTGAGCGGCTGTAGTCCTGGAACACGACAGCCAGATCCTCCGGCACGCCGGAAACCTGATCGCCATGCAAGTTGGCGGTGCCTTCGCTCGGCTTGAGCAGACCCGCGATACAGCGCAGCAATGTTGATTTCCCACAGCCCGACGGCCCGACGATGCACGCCAGCTGACCGGATTCGACCGTGAAGGACAGCTCGCGGATTGCAAGATGCCCGCTTTCCCCGCCGCCGAAGCGGTGGTTGAGCCCGCTGACCTCGAGCATCGTCGCCACGTCGTCCGTCTCCTCACGTCTCCGGGGAACCCGTTCGGAGCAAGTGGTACAGATCACTCGTTCCGGTGGTGGGTAAGTAATGGTCTACTGAGCGTGCCGATGCCTTGGCAACAAGGGGGAAGTTGTCTCAGCTCAGCTGCCCAGAAAGACCGGCTTCGTCGCCTGTTACTCAGGAAGGGTTACATCTTCACGGCCTCTTCGCTACCCTCTGCACCTGCACATCGAGGAAGAACCCAATGCTCGCGGGAATGACGGTGGTACAGCGGTGCCGAGAGAAGACACCCCGGACTTAGCGGGAATTCCTGCGAAACAGAAGTCGCCAGGCTCGCGTTTGCGCCTGCGTAACTGGAAGCTGCGCTCGAAACTCGCGTTGGTCCTCGCCATCCCGACCGTGACCGCGCTGGTTCTGGGCGGGCTTCGCGCCGTCGATGAGCTCAACCAGGCCGATCAGCTTCGCCAGACCACCTCGCAGGTTGATCTCGCCATTCAGGTCACCGATGTCATTCAGCAGTTGCAGGGCGAGCGGATGCTTGCGGTCGCGAAGATCGCCAACCCGAGCAATGTCGATCTGCAGAGTGCACTCAACAAGCAGATTTTCCAGACGGATCTCGCCGTTTCCGCGTTACGCAATTCCGCGGCCGGACTCGAGGTCAGTGATCAGGCAAGCCGGCAACGTTACAACCGGGGCCTCGAACGTCTCGATGCGCTCGCTCCGCTCCGTACTTCGGTGAACACTCCGCCGTACAGCGAGCAGGCTGCGTTCTTCACCTATTCTTCGGTGCTCGACTCGCTCGTCCAGTTGGGTCGCGAGACCACCGCTTCCGCTTCGGATCGGGATCTGCTGCGGCTCGGCACGACGATCCAGGCGATGAGCGAGGTCAAGGAATTCACCGCCCGCGAGGACGCGGCGCTGGAGATCGCCGCGACCCGTGACCGGTTCTCCGGTGTGCTGCTCGACCAGGCCCGTGCCGCGCAAGCCAGCGCGCAGGCTTCCCTGCTGTTGTTCCAGAACAACGCGACGCCCAATCAGCTCCAGCACTACAACGACACGGCGAGTGGTGCGGAGATCGACAACCGGGCGCGGTTCGCCGCCACCGCGCTCGCTCGCGCCGACGCGCCATCGCTCGGTGTCGACCCGCGGGCGCTTGCCACCGAAAGCACGGCCTCGCTCACGAAACTGCGTGCCGTCGAAAGTGACTTGCTCAGTGAATTCCGTGGGCAGTCCGCATCGCTCGCCGACGCCGCGAACGTTTCGGCGTGGCGCGATATCGCGATCGTGCTCGCCGCTTTGGTCGCCGCGCTGCTGCTGACGTTCCTCATCGCGCGGGTCATGCTCAAGCCGCTGCGCGTGCTGCGGTCCAGTGCGCTGGAGATCGCCTACAGCCGGCTGCCCGCGACGGTCACGAAGATCCTCGACGACCCCGAACCGATGGTGGCGGCTGCCCAGTCGGTCGAGCCGGTGCCGATCACCACTCGCGAGGAGATCGGCGAAGTCGCGCGCTCGTTCGACGAGGTACACGAGCAGGCCGTGAAGATGGCGGCCGAGCAGGCGCTGTTGCGGGAGAACGTCAACGGCATCTTCGTCAACCTCTCCCGCCGGTCGCAGCGGCTGGTGGAACGCCAGCTCGGCGTGATCGACCGGCTCGAGGCCGACGAGCAGGACCCGGACCATCTCGCCAGCCTGTTCGAGCTCGACCACCTCGCGACCCGGTTGCGCCGCAACGGGGAAAGCCTGCTGGTGCTGTCCGGTGCCGGTCTCGCGAAGTCCGTGCCGAAGCCGGTTTCCGCGGCCGACGTCATCGGCGCCGCGGTGTCGGAGATCGAGCAGTACGCCCGCGTCGAGGTCGGCGTGATCCCGGACGTGGCGGTGCGCGGGCTGACCGTGCACGACCTCGTGCACCTGCTCGCGGAACTGCTCGACAACGCGACCTACTTCTCCGAGCCGGAGACGAAGGTCAGCGTCCGTGCCGTGGTGACCCGGCGCAAGGCACTGGCCATCCAGATCACCGACCGCGGCGTCGGCATGTCGGAGGAGCAGATCGCCGAAGCGAACCTGCGGCTCGCCGACCCGCCGGACCTCGACGTGTCGGTGACCCGGCGGATGGGTCTGTACGTGGTCGCCCGGCTGGCGCAGCGGCACGGTATCGAGGTCAGGATCCGTGAGAACGAGGACATCGAAGGCGGCGTGATCGCCAGGGTCGTGGTCCCGGCCGAGCTGCTCGGCCCGATCATCGTCGAGGCCCCGCCGACGCCCCCGGAAACCTCGCTGCCGGACATCCCGTCGGTACCGACCCAGCGCCCGCGCCCGGCGTCGGTCGCCGCGGAGCAGACCTCGGCCGGGCTCACCGCACTCGCCGAGCCGATCAGTCTCGACGATCTCGTCGCCGGCTCGTCGAACGCGGCCTACCTGAGCCGCGGCAGTGACTCCGGACCCGCGCCGTCGACGCCCCGCAACGGGACCAGCCGGTTCACCCCGCTCGAACTGCCGAAGCGCGAACCTCAGTACGTTCCGATCACCGAGCCGGAACCGCCCGAGCCCGCGGACCCGGGGCCGACCGGCGAGCGTGGTGTGCTCGAGGACGACGCGCCGACCAAGCGGCTGCCGATCTACCAGTCGGTGGTGTCACGATGGTTCAGCGAGGAAGGCGAAGGCAGCACCGAGCACCAGGACACCGGTGGGGAGGAGGCGTCCGAGCGCCCGATGACGGGAAATCTCGAAGAACCGGCGGCACGGCACGAGCAACCCGAACCGGTCGAATCCACGCCGATGCTCGACGACGTCTGGCGCAGCGCCGCCGACGAAGGGTGGCAGAAGGCGCAGGCCCTGCTCGAGCCCAAGAGCGACGAAGTCACCGAAGTGGGCCTGCCCAAACGGGTGCCCAACGCATACCTGATGCCGGGCTCGGTGTCGTCGGGTTCGTCGAACGGCACGTCCTTCGCCGACACCACGTCCAGCAAGCCTGGGCACAGCGCCATCGCCCGGTCGGCGACCGCCGCGCGGGACCGTATGGTGAGTTTCCAGCAGGGCTATCGTTCTGGCCGGCACGCCCTGCGGGAGCGGTCTGGTGAGAGCGTTTCGGTCTCTGGCGGGGAGCTCACCTCGCCCGAGTACGGCAGTGAGGAGTGACGGAGTGACACGCGCGGGATCGCTGCAACCGGGTGGCGCCAAACCCCAGGGTGTGCAGAACGGGTTCGCCTGGCTCATCACGGACTTCGTGCACCGGGTTCCCGGAGCCGCGCACGCGGTCGTCGTGTCCGCGGACGGGCTGATGCTGGCCGCGTCACGTGGCCTGCCCAAGGACCGGGCCGACCAGCTGGCGGCGGTGGCCTCCGGGCTGACCAGCCTCGCCCGCGGTGCAGCGAAGGTCTTCGAGGGCGGTCCAGTCGCGCAGACCGTCGTCGAGATGGCCAACGGCTTCCTGTTCCTGATGTCGGTGTCGGACGGTTCGTGCCTGGCGGTGCTGGGCTCACCGGACAGCGACATCGGGCTTGTGGTGTACGAGATGACCCTGCTGGTTGACCGGGTCGGCCAGCAGCTGACCCCGGAGATGCGGGCCCAGTTGCAAGGGGCCGCACGCGCGTGACGCGCGGGGGCCATGAAGGTAGCTCTAGTGGACGCGGGTCGGGCGATGGAGTTGGACGGGGACCGGATGGGCAGGAACGCCGCGAATCCTGGCTCGGATCCGGAAGAACCGCAGAACGCACTGGCCGGCGATGACGACTGGACGAAGTTCCGGGAGCGGGTGGATCGCGAGTGGCGGCAACGTCGCGCCGCGCAGTCGCCCGAGCCGGGACACGGTGGAAATGAGTACCGGGTGACCGATTTCGGTGACCGGCTGCTGTCGGGGCCGGGTTCGGAACTGTTCGGTGGGCGAGCCGAGGACGGCGACCCGCCGGACGAAGGGTTTGCCAGACCCGGGGAGTACAGCGGGTATCACGCGGTGGCGCCGGGACCGGGGCCGTCCGGGTACAGCGGTCACCCGAGCCTGCCGTCGATACCGGCCGTGCACACGGGAACACCGCCGCCGAGCGCGGCCGAGACCTCCGGGCTGGTGCGGCCGTACTTCCGCACCGGCGGGCGCACCAAACCCAGCTATGACCTGGCCATCGAAGCCCTCGTCTCCACCAGCGAGCGCGGCCGCGTGCTCGAGCGGGTCAAGGTGCCTGAGCATCGATCCATCTGCGGGCTGTGCCTGGACACCCGCTCGGTGGCCGAAGTGGCCGCCTACCTACGATTGCCGCTCGGTGTGGTCCGGGTGCTGATCGGTGACGTCGCCGGACTCGGCCTCGTCCTGGTGCACACCGCGACCGCAGCCGTGGGCGATCGTCCCAGTATCGAATTCATGGAGAGGGTGCTCAGTGGCCTTCGGAGAATTTGACTCCGACGCGAACACGTCGGCGGCCAACGGACCGACACAGTCGGCGAAGATCGTGGTGGCCGGCGGTTTCGGCGCGGGCAAGACCACCCTGGTCGGCGCGGTGTCCGAGATCGACCCGCTCACCACGGAAGCCCAGATGACGGAGGCGAGCCTCTCGATCGACGACATCTCGGCGACTCCCGACAAGTCCACCACCACGGTGGCGATGGACTTCGGCCGGTTGTCCCTGGATTCCGATCTGGTGCTCTACGTTTTCGGCACGCCGGGCCAGCACCGGTTCTGGTTCATGTGGGACGACCTGGCGCTCGGTGCGATCGGCGCGGTCGTGCTGGTGGACACCCGGCGCCTGGCGGACGCGTTCCCGTCGATCGACTTCTTCGAGAACCGGAACCTGCCCTACATCGTGGCGATCAACTGCTTCGACCGGCTGTTGCACCACCAGATCGAAGACGTCCGGCATGCGCTGACGATCGGTGACCACGTGCCGATAATCGCTTGTGACGCAAGGGAACGCGAGTCCGCGAAGCAGGTGCTGATCTCGGTGGTCGAGCACGCGATAGCCCGCGACACGGCGCTGCAGCCGGGCTGAGGCCGGGCGCTCCCCGTCCGGGTGCGGCCGTTGGGGTGAAGATGCGAGTCACCCGTCTTCACCGGTCGACAACCCTCCTGCGGCGAATACCCTGACTACGAATCATCGCGACGATACGACGGCGAGGAGGTTGGCGTGAGCGCATCTGCCTATCACACGGGCAGCTTCGGCTGGCTCATCACGGATTTCGTGCGACGAGTTCCCGGCGCCGCGCATGCTGTCGTCGTGTCGGCGGACGGGTTGTTGCTCGCCGGCTCCGAGGGCCTGCCGAAGGATCGCGCGGACCAGCTCTCCGCGGTCGCGTCCGGGCTTGTCAGCCTGACTTTCGGTGCGGCACGCGCTTTCGAGGCCGGACTGGTCAACCAGACCGTGGTCGAGATGGAGCGCGGGTATTTGTTCCTGATGTCGATCAGCGACGGGTCGAGCCTTGCCGTGCTGGCCGCGCCGAACTGCGATATCGGCACCGTGGCGTATGAGATGACACTGCTGGTGGAGCGCGTCGGGCAGCAGATGACGCCCGAGATGCGCGTCCAGCTCCAGGGCGGTGTGCACGGGTAGCGATGAGTGAGTTCCCGAAGGGCCCCGAGGACGCCGTGTCCGACGCCTGGGCGGCGCTGCATCAGGGCGCTGACCGTGAAGAGGTCGACTCGCCGGCTCGTTTCACGCTGGATCGCTCAGCGGTGCTGATGCGCGTCCGTTCCGTGCACGGCATGCAGCGCCGTCAGGTCGATCCGCCGACGCAGTACATCGAACCGAGCGCGCACTACGGCGAACTCGATGTGCGCGAGCTGCCGCCCGCGCCAACGCCGGACCCGGTCGCGGTCAGGCAGCGCACCAGGATGCGGCCGTACGCGCACACCCGCGGCCGGACGCGGCCGGATTACGAGCTGGCGCTGGAAACTCTGGTGTCCACAAGCGACCGTGGTCGCCGCTACCTCGGCGCCACTTCGGTGCAGCACAAGCGGATCTGCGATCTGTGCGCGGACGCCCGGTCGATCGCGGAGATCGCCGCCTATCTTTGCCTGCCCCTGAACGTGGTGAAGGTTCTGGTCAGCGACATGGACAACCTGGAGCTGGTGGTGCTGCACCAACCGGGCCTGTCCTTCGGCGACCGATCCTCACGCGAGTTCATGGCCCGCGTCCTAGCCGGCCTCCGCTCCCTATAACCCGCGAGTTGCGCGTTCCCACCGCGCGAGTTGCGCGTTCGCGCCGCGCGAGTTGTGCGTTCCGGTCGCGCGAGTTGTGCGTCGGCGTCAATCCTCGACGAGGGCCGCGGAAGTGATGCGGTGCAAGGGGTATCGCTCGTCTTCGGTGCTCAACAGCATGCCGCCGCCGACGTGCGCCGGGGTGACGATCCGCTGACTCGCCGTGCCGTGCGAGTCCACGAAGCCGATCCACACCTCGCGACGCTCGCGGCTCGCGCGTGCCAGCAACGCCATCGTCGCGGCGGTGTCCGAGCCGCCACCGCCGCCGGGCAGCCGCACCTCGGTGCCACGGCGCCGGCTCGAAGCCCTGTCCCCGGCCCGCAGATGCGCGATCACCTGTGCGATCTGCTCGGCGCTCGCACCCTGCGGTTCAGGCAGCGCACGCCGCACATTCCTGGTACGAGCCGGAATCCGGCGGCCGTTCGGTCGCAGGTCGAGCACCCGCCCGTCCGGGCCCTCGGCGGCCGGGGCGAACCCAGCCGCGCGCAACCCGTCCAGTACTTCGGCGAGTGGCACCGGGCTCACCAGCACCGTCGGCGCGATCTTGCGCAGCTGGTACTCCTGCGCGACCGGGTTGCCGAGGACCTCGGCGAGCAGTACTTCGTCGTCGCAGCGCAGGAATGACGCGGCCGCACCACCGCGTAACCGGCCGTGCCGCCGCGCGACGTCGTCGATCAGGTACGTCAGCGACTGCGGCACCGGCGTCGCCGAACGTGCGCGGAACAACTCGTGCAGCTCGTCCGCGGTCTTCCCGGCGTCGAGCGCACGGCGCACGGTCTGCTCGGTGATCCGGTAGACCGTCGCATGCCCCGCCGACTCGACGTCCGCGACGGCCTTGATCTCCGCCGCCAGCTCCGGTTCGAGCGGTCCTGGCGCGACCACGGTCAGGTCGGCCTGGACGAGTACATGGTCGATGGGCGAGGGCAGCGCGTCGACCATCGCCGACAGCGCGCCTTGGCGATCGTCGGCGAGCAGGGCGCCCGCGGCCCTGGTGAGCGCGCCGAGTGCGATCACACCCAGCGTCGAGGCCTCGGCCATGGTCCAGCGCACGGTCTCGTCCCGCAGCCGTCCGCCACGGCGTGGCGCGCGCCAGGCGAGCACGGCGACGAGCTCGTCGACGCTCTTCACCCCACTGCCGGCCGGCAGTTCGGCGAGCGCTTCGAGCACACGACGCCGGTTGATCGGCGCGAGCGGGCGCCGCAAGTCGTCGGAAAGTGGCGCCATCGCCTTGTCTTTGGCGTCGCGCTGCCCGGCCAGCCCTGGCAACCGGGGCAGGTCGAGCCAGGCCTGCGCGAGGGTGAGCCACCGTTGTGCCGGCGCCGACGCGAGCCACGTGTCGGTCAACGTTGTCGGCACCCACTCGGGCGTGGTGTTTCCGCTGTCGGCGACCAGGCCGGCGCCGACAGCGAGCTCGGCGAGCAGCGTCGCGTGCGTGTCGTCGACTTCGAGTTCCTTCGCGAGTTTGCGAAGTTCCCGCACACCGAGCCCACCCGCCTTGAGTACCGGCGGTGGTTGTCCGGACCACTGGGTGAGCAGAGATTCCATCTGCCGCAGGAACTCCGCCGCCTCACCCGCGGCCGCTTCGTCCACTGTGGACTGCTGGTGCGGGTTGGTGGGCAGCTCCGGTTCGTGACGCGCGGCCGGTGAGGAGGAATGCCCGTCACGCAGGATCAATGCGATCTCGCGGGGTAGCTCAACGGTATCCGCGTCGCGGCGCAGGAGCAGACCCCGGGCGAGCAACCGCTGAACCGGCGTTTTCGCTTCATCGAGGGGAACCTGGGTGAGCGCGTCCTTGCTGCGCCCGATCGGCGGGCCGGCGGCGAGCGCGCTCAGCACCGCGTGCTCGTCCTCGCCCAGCTCGGAAAGATCGGCGCCCGCCAGCTCGGGCACCGAGGCCCCGAGCCCCGCCGGGAACGGGCCGACGATCTCCCGCACGACCGGCACCACCCGCACCGCGTCGTCGTCACCCCACGCGACCGCTCGCCCGCGCAGCCGGTCCAGTGCCTTGCCCGGAGCGGCGCCGACGAGCTCGGCGATCTTCGTGGCCGGCACCGGCTCGGTGTCGGCGTTCGCGACCAGCAACGCGTCGAGCACGGCGAGCGTGAAGGTGTCCAGATCCTCCAGCGCCCGCGCGGTGGAACCGGCCGTGCCCGCGCGCGTGGCGAGCACAGTGCTGTCGGAGGGAGGCGGGGTGGCCAGGTCGCGCCTGGTCTGCAGGAGCGCGGCCAGCTCGTCGTCGGATGCGGAGCGCAGCCATTCCGCCAGAGAGGTCGCGGGCATCACAGTGCAGGATACCGCCCTGGCCTCCGCGGACCGCTTGTGTTGAGGCAAACTGAAAGCCTCACAGCCGAACGGGAGGATGTCGTGGCCAAAGGAGACAGCGGCAAGAAGGCCGGCCGGATCGACCCGAGCTGGCCGAAGGTGCCCGACGGTGAGCACCCGGTGAGCGAGTTGGCGGCGGACCGGCAGGGCGCGCTGTCGCCATATGGCGACGTCACGTTTCCGCTGGACACCGTGCCCTACGTGCACCCGCAGACCGAGATCAACAAGTAAGGGGTAACGACTGTGCCGGTTCCCGGCCCCGGTTATTCGATCACCGTCCGCGTCGAGGCCCCGCCGTCGGCGAGTGCAGCGGGCGATCTCACCACCGCCGTCGGCCGGGTGGGCGGCGTGCTCACCGCGTTCGACGTCGTCGAGTCGCGTTCCGATGCGATCGTCGTCGACATCACGGCGAACGTCACCAACGCCGACCATGTCGAGGACGTCACCAAGGAACTCGACTCGCTGGACGGCGTGCGGGTGCGGAAGGTCTCGGACCGCACCTTCCTGATGCATCTCGGCGGCAAGTTGTCGGTGAGCCCCAAGGTCCAGCTGCGCAACCGTGACGATCTGTCCCGCGCGTACACGCCGGGCGTCGCCCGCGTGTGCAAGGCGATCGCGGCCAACCCGGCCGACGCCCGCCGCCTGACCATCAAGCGCAACACGGTCGCCGTCGTCACCGACGGCTCGGCCGTGCTCGGCCTCGGCAACATCGGGCCGGAGGCGGCGCTGCCGGTGATGGAGGGAAAGGCCGCGCTGTTCAAGAAGTTCGCGGACGTCGACGCGTGGCCGGTGTGCCTGGACACCCAGGACACCGAGGAGATCATCAAGATCGTGAAGGCGCTCGCGCCGGTGTATGCGGGGATCAACCTGGAGGACATCGCCGCGCCGCGCTGCTTCGAGATCGAGAAGCGGCTGCGGGACCAGCTCGACATCCCCGTGTTCCATGACGACCAGCACGGTACGGCGATCGTGGTGCTGGCCGCGCTGCGGAACGCGTTGCGGGTGGTGGGCAAGGACATCACGGACTGCAAGATCGTGGTCAGCGGTGCGGGAGCGGCGGGTTCGGCGATCATCCGGCTGTTGCAGCACAAGAAGCCGGCGGACATCATTGCCGCCGACATCGACGGAATCGTCCACAATGGACGGTCGATTCTCGACGACAACCTGCGGCACCTGGCGGAAACGACCAACAAGGACAACGTGTCCGGCAGCCTGCACGACGCGCTCGTGGGTGCCGACGTGTTCATCGGGGTGTCCGCGCCGAACCTGTTCGGGGCCGCGCAGGTCGCGACGATGGCGCCGAACCCGATCGTGTTCGCGCTGGCCAACCCGGATCCGGAGATCGACCCGCTGGAGGCGCAGCAGCACGCCGCGGTGGTCGCGACAGGGCGCAGCGACTATCCGAACCAGATCAACAATGTGCTGGCGTTCCCCGGCGTGTTCCGTGGTCTGCTCGATGCGCAGGCCCGTGACATCGACGACGAGATGCTGATCGCCGCGGCGAACGCCATCGCGGATGTGGTGGACGACCGGTTGAACGCGTCGTACATCGTGCCGAGCGTGTTCGACTCGGCGGTGGCGCCGGCTGTGGCCGAAGCGGTGCGGGCGGCGGCGAAAAGGACGGCCGCCGCGGGCTAGCCTGGGGGCTGTGAGCGAACTGAGTCACGTCGACCAGACGGGCGCCGCCCGGATGGTCGACGTCTCCCGCAAACAGGCCACGGTCCGTACGGCGATCGCGACCGGGGTGGTGCGCACGACCGCCGAGGTGATCGGGTTGTTGTCGTCGAACGGCTTGCCGAAGGGCGACGCGCTTGCGACGGCGCGGATCGCCGGGATCATGGGGGCCAAGAAGGTGCCCGATCTCATTCCGTTGTGCCACCAGATCGCGCTGTCCGGGGTGAAGGTCGAATTTTCCCTTGGTGAAGCCGAAATCGGCATCGAGGCGACGGCCAAGACCACGGACCGGACGGGTGTCGAGATGGAAGCGCTGACGGCGGTCGCGGTCGCCGGGCTCACCGTGCACGACATGATCAAGGCGGTGGACCCCGAGGCGACGCTGGACGAGGTCCGGCTCGAACGTAAGGACGGCGGCAAGACCGGTACCTGGGAGCGAACGTCCCGCAGGACACAGGAGTGACCATGAGGCGCACGGCACGGGTGATCGTCGCGTCCAACCGCGCGGCGTCCGGTGTTTATGAGGACAAGACGGGCCCGGTGATCGTCGGGTGGCTGGCGGCGCGCTCGTTCGAGGTGCCGCCCCCGATCGTGGTGCCGGACGGTGAGCCGGTGGGCCGGGCGCTGCGGAACTGCCTCGACGAGGGGCCCGATGTCATCATCACGACGGGCGGTACCGGTATTTCGCCCACCGACCGCACCCCGGACGAGACAGCGGCGGTGCTCGACCATCAGCTGGCGGGTTTGGCGGAAGCGATCCGCGGCGCAGGCCTGCCCAAGGTGCCGACGGCGGTGCTTTCGCGCGGCCTGGCCGGTGTCGCGGGGCGGACGCTGGTGGTGAACCTGCCGGGCTCACGCGGCGGAGTGAAGGACGGCCTCGGTGTCCTCGACGGCGTGCTGGAACACGCGATCGACCAACTCTCCGGCGCCGACCACCCACGTCCCGCCGACTCAAGCGCCGCCTTTGCAGCGCCGGGTGGGGCCGCAGTCCGTGAGGGACAAGTGGCTGAGCAGCAAACGGGGTATGAGGCGCAGCCGCCGCAGCATGGTCAGGTGGCCGACCGGGCCGCCAGCGCCGAACATCCGCGGCCCGCGGGAGCGGATGGGGTTTCCGCGCATGAGGTGGCGCCGCCGAGGGTGGCGTTGGCTCAGGTGACCGAGCAGCCGCTTTCGGTGGAGGCTCACGCTGAGCTCGTCGATGACCAGGCGGCCGGCGCTGTGGTGACGTTCGGCGGTGTGGTGCGGAACCACGACGGCGGGAAGTCGGTCGAGACCTTGTTCTACGAGGGCCATCCCAGCGCGGGCGATGTGCTGGCGAGGGTGGTCGCGGAGGTCACCCGCCGCCGGGGCGGGGGTGTGCGGGCCGTGGCCGTCAGCCACCGGCTGGGGGCACTCGCCATTGGCGACGTCGCATTGGCCGTCGCCGTCGCGGCCGACCACCGGGCGGAGGCCTTCGCCACCTGCGCGGAGCTCGTCGACGAGGTGAAGGCCCAGCTCCCCGTCTGGAAACATCAGCACTTCGCCGACGGGTCCGACGAGTGGGTCAACTCGCCGTAGCGGCCGACGCTGAACTTGCCCGGGTTGTGACCGCATGAGGATCAAGCGGCCTGGGTATTGAGTTGGAGGCGCCGAGGGCCCCACCGCACGGGGGAGGCGGTGGGGCCCTCGGTTGCTCATCGAGGAGTCACGGGCTTGCCGTGATCGATCCGATGGGCTGATCGCGCCGTGAGCGACCTTCAGCAGGTCACTTGGTGGCGATCTTCTGGCCCACCAGGATCAGGTTGGGGTTCTGGATGTAGTTCGAGTTCAGCTGCTGCAGCTTCTGGTAGCCGCCGTCGACACCGAACTTCTGCGCGATCTTCGACAGCGTGTCACCGGCCACGACGGTGTAGTCACCGTTCGGGTTCGACGACGGCACTGCGGTCGCGGCCTGGGTCGCAACCTTCGGCGCGGGCGCAGCGGCCTTCTTGGGGGCCGGAGCAGCAGCCTTCTTCTGCGGGGTGGTCTTCTTCGCCGTGCTCTTCGAGCTGCCGGACGCGGAGCCACTCTTCTTGCCGCAGACGGGCCAGGCGCCGATGCCCTGGCCCTGCAGGACCCGCTCCGCGACCGCGATCTGCTGGTCACGGGAGGCACCCTGCGGGCTGCCAGTACCGCCGTAGGCCTTCCACGTGCTCTGCGTGAACTGCAGACCACCGTAGTAGCCGTTACCGGTGTTGGTGTTCCAGTTGCCACCGCTCTCGCACTGCGCGATGGCGTCCCAGTTCACGCTGGCTGCCTGCGCGGGGGTCGCAGCGATTGCCAGCGGGGTGCCGACCGCGAGACCCGCGACAGCGACGCGGGCGATCTGACGGGCGGCGGGGGACATCTTGCGGTGCTTGCCTCGGTAAGACATTCGATCTACTCGGCCTCCGCGCCGTCGAGCCAGGCCATGGGCCGGGGCTTACGGGGCGGACCACAAGGGCCCGTGGCTTCCCGGCGGGATCCGGGTTGCCGACCCAGTCCACGCACGCGGCGCGGTCCGGGTTCCCTCCGTCCCTGTCCGGAAGCTTCTTTCGCTCGGGGTTTTGTGTCCGGGATTCCGCCGGACAGGGTTTGGCGCATCGGAATCCCGGTCTTGCCGTGGCCGGTTCGGGGCCAGCCGAAAAGCGACGGTACGTAATCGAGACCGTGATCGGAAATTATTCGGCACGTGACCTACATCACAGTAACGGGGCACAACCTATGACGATTTGGGTGTTTTCCCTGGTAGATGGGCCGTTATGCGCCCGTTTCCTGGCCGAGATATTTCACTGTTCGTGAGGTCTGTGTCACGTCCTTCTGGCTACCACTGGGCCGTTCGTGAAGGCAATGAACGCGACCAAAAAATTCGGTCAACCGCCGGCGAACGGGGGCAGCACATCAAGTTCCGAGCCGTCCGGAACCGTCCGGGAATGGTCGCGAACCGCCACTCCGTCAAGAAGGAAACTGGCGGCTTGGAGTACGCGAGGCAGTTTCTCCGGATGGCGTTCCCGCAGTACTCCGAGTGCTTCGCGCACGGATGCACCTAAGGGCAGTTCTATCTTCTCTTCTGTCACTCCTGAGGCGGCCCGCGCGGATGCGAAATACCGCACCAACACCATCGTCACGCACTCAGCCCCCGATCGCGCTCATCGGCCGGAGCGGCTGGGCGAATCCGGCTTCGTTGATCTCGTGCCCGGCAAGCTTGCCCCACATGGTCATCCGCCATGCATCGGCCACCGCTTCGTCGTCGTGACCGGCGCGCAGCAGCCCGCGAAGGTCGGTCTCCGCGTTGCTGAACAGGCAGGAGCGCACGGCACCGTCAGCGGTCAGCCGGGTGCGCTCGCACGCGGCACAGAACGGCCTGGTAACCGACGCGATCACCCCGACGTCGCCGGGACCGCCGTCGACCAGCCAGCGCTCGGCGGGGGCACCGCCACGCTCGCCCGGGCTCGGCGTCAGGTCGAACTCGGCCCGCAGCAGGTCGAGTATTTCCGAAGCGGTCACCATGTCTCGCCGGTTCCAGCCGTGCTGGGCGTCCAGCGGCATCTGCTCGATGAACCGCAGGTGGTAGCCGTGATCGAGGCTGAACCGCAGCAGGCTCGCCGCTTCGTGCTCGTTGACGCCGCGCAGCAGCACCGCGTTGATCTTGACCGGGTCGAGTCCGGCCGCGCGCGCCGCGGCGAGGCCATCGAGCACATGCGACAGTCGGTCCCGGCGGCTGATCGTCCGGAACGTTTCCCGATCGACCGTGTCAAGGGACACATTGATCCGGTCCAGCCCGGCCGCGGCAATCCTGGCTGCCCGCTTGGCGAGGCCGATTCCGTTGGTGGTCATGGAAAGCCGGGGCCGCGGCCGCAAGGCGGCGATCTGTCCGATGAGGTCTTCGAGACCCGGCCGCAGCATCGGCTCGCCGCCGGTCAACCGGATGTCGGTGATGCCGAGCCGTTCGACCGCGATCCGCAACAGCCGCAACAGTTCTTCGTCAGTGAGGACGTCCTTGCCGGGCAACCACGGCAGGCCATCCGCCGGCATGCAGTAGGTACAGCGGAGGTTGCACCGGTCGGTGAGCGAGACCCGCAGATCGGTGGCCACTCGTCCGAACGTGTCGATAAGGGCAGGGTTATCCGGCCTCGGTTCGGACGTGGCAGGTTCGACCCGGAGCCGGGGCAGACCGAGATTTACCGCACTCATTGACACCAGCCTAACCCCACTCGGCCGCGCCGCGACGGCCACGAACACCGAGGCTGGAGTCCACTGGGAACCGCTGCTGTGTAACGAAATTCGTGGTGAGCACGTAGACGCCTGGTTTTTCCGTAGACGCGGAGATAATGTCGCGACCATGCCGCAATTTCGGTTCTCGGAAGCCGCCGGCCTGCTCGGGGTCAGTGACGACACGGTGCGTCGCTGGGTTCGGGCCGGGCAGCTTGGTTCCAGTGTGGACGCCGCGGGCCGCAAGGTCATCGACGGCGCCGAACTCGCCGCGTTCGCCCGCGCGCAGGCGGCCCAGCCGGACGACCCGTCCGCTGTCGGCCGGTCCGCACGGAACCGGTTCGTCGGGCTCGTCACCGAGGTCGTCGTCGACAAGGTGATGGCTCAGGTCGAGCTGCAGTCCGGTCCGCACCGGGTGGTGTCGCTGATGAGCACCGAGGCCGTGCGTGAGCTCGGGCTGCGGCCCGGCGTGCTCGCGGTGGCGGTGGTGAAGGCGACGACGGTCGTCGTCGAGACTCCTGGAGGAGAGCGTTGAAGAAGGTATTGGTCACCTTGGCCGGTGTCGCGTTGCTCGTCGCCGGCTGTGGTTCGGGCGCGTCCAGCAGCGCCGGCACTGCCTCCGAGCCGAAGACGCTCACGGTGTATGCCGCCGCGTCGCTCACCGAGTCGTTCAACGCGCTGAAGACCCAGTTCGAGGCGGCGCACCCCGGTGTCACCGTCAAGTACAACTTCGGCGGTTCGTCGACACTGGTGCAGCAGCTGACCAACGGGGCGAAGGCGGACGTGTTCGCGTCGGCGGATCAGGCGAACATGGACAAGGCCGTGCAGGGCGGTGTCGTCAACGGCGCGCCGACGGTGTTCGCGACCAACAAGCTCACGATCGCGGTCCCCCCGGGAAATCCGAAGGGGCTCAAGGCTTTCGGCGATCTCGCGGGTGCCGGGCTCAAGGTCGTCGTGTGCGCCGCGCAGGTGCCGTGCGGCTCGGCGGCGCAGAAGGTCGAGAAGAACACCGGCGTGACGATCAAGCCGGTCAGTGAGGAGCAGGACGTCAAGCAGGTGCTGACGAAGGTCGAATCCGGGGACGCCGACGCGGGCCTGGTCTACGTGACCGACGCGAGTACCGCCGGTGGCAAGGTCGCGCAGGTCGACTTCCCCGAGTCGGCGCAGGCCATCAACAACTATCCGATCGCCGTGCTCAAGGACGCTCCGCAGGCCGATCTCGCCCAGCAGTTCGAGCAGTTCTTACTCGGTGCGCAGGGCAAGGCCGAGCTGACCAAGGTCGGTTTTGGCACGCCAGGGCAATAAGGACGGGCCTGTCCGGGAAGGCTGAGGTTTTGTCGCTTCGGGCGGGTAGTCGTGTTCCGCGCGCGAAGGTCCCGTGGGTGCTGTGGGTACCCGCGGGACTCGCGCTCGCACTCGTCGTGTTGCCGGTCGTCGGTCTGCTTGTCCGCTCGGACCTGCGGCGGTTGCCGGCACTGATCGTTTCCGACTCCGCGCTCGCGGCACTGCGGTTGTCGATGGAGACGGCGGCCATCTCGACGGCGGCCTGTGTCCTGCTGGGGGTGCCGCTGGCCGTCGTGCTGGCGCGGTCGGCCGTGCCGGGTATCCGGCTGCTGCGCGCGATTGTCTTGCTGCCGCTCGTATTGCCGCCCGTCGTCGGTGGACTTGCCTTGCTGTACCTGTTGGGGCGCAAGGGTTTTCTCGGTTATCTCCTGGACGTGACGGCAGGTGTGACGGTGCCGTTCACCACGGCCGCGGTGGTGATCGCGCAGACGTTCGTCGCCATGCCGTTCCTCGTGGTGAGCCTCGAAGGGGCGCTGCGGAACGCCGGTGACTCCTATGAACAGGTGGGTGCGACGCTCGGCGCGAAGCCGTGGACGGTGTTCCGCCGGGTCACCGTGCCGATGTTGCTACCCGCGCTCGGCTCGGGCGCGGTGCTGAGTTTCGCGCGTTCGCTGGGCGAGTTCGGTGCGACCATCACGTTCGCGGGCAGCCTGGAGGGGGTGACCAGGACGCTGCCGCTCGAG
The DNA here is from genome assembly GCF_009707865.1 of Amycolatopsis pithecellobii. Lineage (GTDB taxonomy): Bacteria > Actinomycetota > Actinomycetes > Mycobacteriales > Pseudonocardiaceae > Amycolatopsis_E > Amycolatopsis_E pithecellobii. The sequence goes on along the minus strand of NZ_WMBA01000037.1, from coordinate 35,399 downwards.
GTCTACACACAGGCTGAGTCCGATGTGGACAGTGCGGTCGCGGTGGCGTTGCTGCTGGTGGTGGTCGCGCTCATGGTGATCGTGGTGGCCCGGCCGAGGGCGCTGGAAGGCCGGGCGTGATGTTGCGGGCGGAGATCGAGCTGACTCGCGGCGCCTTCGAGCTCACCGTGGACTTCGAGGTGCCCGCGGGAACGGTGCTCGCGATCCTCGGGCCGAACGGGTCCGGCAAGTCCAGTCTGCTCGGGAGCCTCTCGGGCCTGCTGCGTCCGCGACGGGCGAGAATTTTCTTTGGTGACAAGGAACTGCACGATCTGCCGCCGCATGCCCGGTCGATCGGCTTGCTGTCGCAGGATCCGCTGCTGTTCCCTCATCTGTCCGTTGTGGACAATGTTGCGTTCGCGCCGCGCTCGAAGGGTGCTGGACGGGCAGGGTCGCGAGAAGTCGCGCGGCGCTGGCTGGCCGAAGTGGACGCGATGGAGTTCGCCGACCGTAAGCCCGCGCAGCTTTCCGGTGGGCAGGCGCAACGGGTCGCGGTGGCTCGGGCATTGGCCGGTGAGCCCGATCTGCTGTTGCTCGACGAGCCGATGGCCGCACTCGATGTCGACGCCGCGCCGGCGATCCGCGGGCTGCTGCGACGGGTGCTCGGGGCGAACAAGGACCGTGCCACGGTACTGGTCACCCATGATCCGCTCGATGCGCTCGCGCTGGCCGATCACGTGCTGGTCCTGTCCGGTGGGCAGGTCGTCGAACGCGGCCCGACACGGGAGGTGCTCGCCGCCCCCCGGACGGCGTTCACAGCCCGGATCGCCGGCCTGAATCTGATCGCCGGCACCGCGGTGGAGGACGGGTTGCGGACCGAAGACGGACGGTTGATCGCGGGGCTGCGCACCGCTGACGCGACGCTCGGCGAACCGGCTGTCGCGGTGTTCGCGCCGAGTTCGGTTGCGGTGTATCCCGTCGAGGATGGTCGCCCGGGGAGCCCGCGCAACATCATCGCCACCTCGGTGGCGGCGCTCGAACCACACGGTCCGGTGATTCGGTTGCGTACCGATGCGGGGCTCGCGGCGGACCTCACTCCGGCCGCCGTCGCCGACCTGCGGCTCGAGCCGGGGATCGCGGTCCGGCTGGATATCAAGGCCACGACGGTAACCGTCTACCCCGCTGCCGCCAGCCCCTCGCCCACCACCACCCTCAACGGAGACGCGTCGCGTCACGGATAATTCCCAGGCATGAGCCAGTGGACGTATCTGACCGATATGGACGGGGTGTTGGTGCACGAGGAGCATCTGATCCCCGGCGCCGACGAGTTCCTCGGCGAGCTGCGCGCGCATGGCACGCCGTTCCTGGTGCTCACGAACAACTCGATCTACACCCCGCGTGACCTGCGGGCGAGGCTGCAGCGAACCGGGTTGGACGTGCCGGAAGACCGCATCTGGACTTCGGCCCTGGCCACCGCGAAGTTCCTGGACAGCCAGCGCCCGAACGGCTCGGCTTTCGTCATCGGCGAAGCGGGCCTGACCACGGCGTTGCACGAAGCGGGATATGTGCTGACCGATCGCGAGCCCGATTACGTCGTGCTCGGGGAGACCCGGACGTACAGTTTCAGCGCGATCACCAGGGCGATCCGGCTGATCGAAGCGGGCGCCAGGTTCATCGCCACCAATCCGGATGCGACCGGTCCGAGCCTCGAAGGCAGCGTGCCCGCGACGGGTTCGATCGCAGCGCTGATCGAGAAGGCCACCGGGCGTTCGCCGTACTACGTGGGGAAGCCGAACCCGTTGATGATGCGCTCGGCGTTGCGGCGGCTGGGGGCACACTCGGAGAGCACGATCATGATCGGCGACCGGATGGACACCGACGTGCACTCCGGGATCGAGGCCGGGTTGCAGACCGTTCTGGTGCTCACCGGTATCTCGACGAAGGACACCGCCGACCGCTTCCCGTACCGGCCGACTCTGGTGGTCGAATCGATCGCCGACCTGGTCGGGCGCACCCAGGACCCGTTCGCCGCCGGGCTGCCGGGGCAGCGGGACTGAGCAGGGCTTATGGTCGGGGGGTGGATGTCCCGACCTATGTTGTAGGTGACGTGCACGGGTATCGGGACAAGCTGGCCGACGCCCTGCGCGAGAGCAAGTTGATCGACGACAATGACAACTGGTGCGGTGCCGATGCGTGCCTGTGGTTTCTCGGCGACTTCGTCGATCGCGGGCCGGATGGCATCGGTGCGATCGACCTGGTGATCCGGCTGCAGGAGCAGGCCGCCGAGGTCGGCGGGTCGGTGCAAGCATTGTTGGGGAACCACGAAATCCTGCTGCTGGGCATGTACCACTTCGGGGACACGGTCGTACCGTCGGACTTCGGACCACGCAGCTTCGCGCGGAGCTGGGAGATCAACGGCGGGCAGCCGGAGGACCAGGACGCGCTCACCGATGATCACATCGAGTGGCTCTCGACCCGGCCGCTGATCGCCCATGCTGGTGAACATCTGCTGATGCATTCGGACACCCTGGAATACCTGGACTGGGGTGACACCGACGAGGAAATCAACGAAACCGCACAGGAAATCCTGGCGGGTGACGATCTGGCCAGCTGGTGGGACGTCTGGCGCCGCATGACGACAAGGTATGCGTTCCGTGGCCCACGGGGTGCCGAGGTGGCGGCGGAACTCTTGGCGCAGCTCGGCGGTGAGCAGATCGTGCACGGGCACAGCGTCATCGCCGACCAACTGGGCATCCATCCGTCGCAGGTGGAAGCACCTTTCCTTTATGCGGAAGGAAAAGTCCTGGGCATCGATGGCGGCTTGTTCGTCGGTGGCCCCTGCCTGGTGGTGCCCCTCCCCTGGGAGCCGGAGGACTAGGCAGCCCCCGCCCCAGACACGAAACCGATGCCGTGCAACGAAAAGCGACCAACGGACCCACCGTCCGGTCAATTCCGCACCCAACGGGACGTCACCTTGAGTGGGTGGTCGTTTTGGGGGCTTTCACCTAGGGCGTTGCGATGATTTCTCGGCCTAGTGGTAGCAAGGAGATGGGTATCAGTTTGAAGTTTGCCACGCCGAAGGGTATGCCGATAATTGTCACGCATAACAGTGCACCCGTGACAATGTGCCCCAATGCCAGCCACCAGCCGGCGAAAATGATCCAGATTATGTTTCCCAGCACCGATCCTGCACCGGCGTCGCGGCGGTCCACCACGGTGCGGCCGAAGGGCCAGAGGGCGTAGTTTGCGATCCGGAACGAAGCGATGCCGAACGGAATCGTGACAATCAGGATGCAGCAGACGATCCCCGCCACAACGTATCCCACTGCCATCCAGAAACCGCACAGTAGCAACCAGATGACGTTCAATACCAAGCGCATCAGACCAATAGCTCCCCTCGCACGGTCGTCACGGCCTGACCGGCGAGCGTGACCCGACTTTCCCGCAAAGATACCCGGACCACGCCGCCCCGTGGGGAGGCCTGCTCGCCGACCAGTTCGTCCCGGCCCAGCTGCGCCGACCAGTACGGCGACAGCATGCAGTGTGCCGAACCGGTCACCGGGTCTTCCGGTACCCCCACCGCCGGGCCGAACACCCGGCTCACGAAATCGATCCCCGGCCTGTCCCCGGGCGCGGTCACCACCACGCACCGAGCATCCCAGGTGGCGATCGTTCCGAAGTCGGGCACCAGCGCGCGCACCTCGGCGGCGTCATCGGTGCGGATCAGGAGGTCCCATTTTCCCCGCAGGATTTCCTTAACGGTCACCCCTCCCAGCCGTAAAGCGTCAACCGCCGCGCTGGGTGGGTCGGCCGGGAAGTCCATCTGGACCCAGCCATTGTCCGCCGTCGTACGAAGTTCACCGCTGCGCGTCGTGAATACCTGCGAACCGCCGAGGACGTGGGCAGCCGCCAGTGTCGCATGCCCGCACAGGTCGACTTCGACCTTCGGAGTGAACCATCGCAACGATTTCGGACCCGCATCGTGGACCTCCACGAACGCCGTTTCCGCATGTTTCAGTTCCGCCGCAACCGACTGCATCCAGCGAGGATCGGCCGGTCCGTCCAGCAGAACCACACCCGCCGGGTTGCCCGCGAAAGCCGCATTGGTGAAGGCGTCAACGATGTACAGGCGCATGTGCCCACCCTAAACTCGAAGCGCCAGCGCCGACGCGAACGAGGAGGCATCATGCCTGCCGTGCCGAGCTATTCCTCGGGCACCTCTGACCTGCCCATGCTGGGCGACACCATCGGTGACAATTTCGACCGCACAGTGCAGGCATTCGGTGACCGCGACGCGCTGGTCGACGCCGGTCGCCGCTGGACATACGCCGAACTCGCCGCCGACATCGACGCGCTCGCGCTGGGGCTGCTCGAACTGGGCATCGGCAAGGGAGACCGGGTCGGCATCTGGTCGCCCAACTGTGCCGAGTGGACGATCACGCAGTACGCGACCGCGAAGATCGGCGCGATCCTGGTCAACATCAACCCCGCCTACCGCGCACACGAACTCGAATATGTGCTCAACCAGGCCGGAATCCGGCTACTGGTCTCCGCCGACAAGTTCAAAACCTCCGACTACGCCGGCATGATCGACGAGGTCCGGCCGAACTGTCGGCGCCTCGAGCACATCGCGTTCATCGGCGGCGGGCTGTGGAAGTCCTTAGTGGACAATGGGAAGCAAGCCGATCCCGCGGCGCTGGCGGACATCCGGCTTTCGGCGGACGATCCGATCAACATCCAGTACACCTCGGGCACGACCGGATTCCCCAAGGGCGCAACGCTTTCCCACCACAACATCCTCAACAACGGCTTCTTCGTCGGCGAGCTGTGCAACTACACCGAGGCCGACCGCATCTGCATCCCGGTGCCCTTTTACCACTGCTTCGGCATGGTCATGGGCAATCTCGCGGCCACCAGCCATGGCGCTTGCATGGTCATCCCGGCCCCCGCGTTCGACCCGAAAGCCACCCTCGAAGCGGTGCAAGCCGAGCGGTGCACGTCGCTCTACGGGGTGCCGACGATGTTCATCGCCGAGCTGGCACAGCCGGACTTCGACAGCTACGACCTGTCCAGTCTGCGCACCGGCATCATGGCGGGCTCACCGTGCCCGGTCGAGGTGATGAAACAGGTCATCGAGCGGATGGGCATGGCGGAAGTGTCGATCTGCTACGGCATGACCGAAACATCGCCGGTGTCCACGCAGACCCGCGCCGACGACTCGATCGAGCGCAGAGTGTCCACGGTCGGGCGCGTCGGCCCGCACCTCGAAGTCAAGGTGGTGGACCCCGAAACCGGGCTGACCGTGCCGCGCGGTGAGCCGGGCGAGCTGTGCACGCGTGGGTACTCGGTGATGCTCGGCTACTGGGAGCAGCCCGACAAAACCGCCGAAGCGATCGACCGGGCCCGCTGGATGCACACCGGCGACCTCGCGGTGATGGATGACGAGGGGTACCTCAACATCACCGGCCGCATCAAGGACATGGTCATCCGCGGCGGAGAGAACGTGTATCCGCGCGAGATCGAGGAATTCCTCTACACCCACCCTGACATCCTTGACGCACAAGTCATCGGGGTGCCGGACGAGCGCTACGGCGAGGAGCTGATGGCGTGGATCCGGATGCGTGAAGGCACCACCCCGCTGACCGCCGAGTCGGTGCGCGAGTTCTGCGCGGGCAAGCTCGCCCACTACAAGATCCCGCGGTACGTGCACATCGTCGGCGAGTTCCCGATGACGGTCACCGGAAAGATCCGCAAGGTCGAGATGCGCGAACAGGCCGTCAGCCTGCTGGGCCTGGAAAGCGTCGCGGCTACGCGGCACGCCTAGCAACATCAATCCAAGGAGGTTCCCATGGCAAGCCGGCTCAACCCGTACCTCACCTTCGACGGCGACGCTCGGGAGGCGATGGAGTTCTACCACGGCGTGTTCGGCGGCAGTCTGAACGTGAACACGTTCGGCGACTTCGGTGCGCCGGACGAGTCGTTGGCGGACAAGGTGATGCACAGTCAGCTGGAGACCGACCGCGGGTTCGTCCTGATGGGCTCGGACCTCGCGCCGGACATGCCGTACCAGCCGGGCAACACGATCTCGGTGAGCCTCAGCGGCGACGACGCCGACGAACTGCGCGGCTACTGGGCGAAGCTGTCCGAGGGCGGCAACGTCGCCACGCCGCTGGAGAAGCAGATGTGGGGCGACGAGTTCGGCATGTGCGTCGACCGGTTCGGCGTGACGTGGCTGGTGGACATCGCCCAGCCGCAGGGCTGAGCGGCCCCTACGCGACGATTTCCGCGAACGCCTTGGCGTCCTCCTCGCCGAACGTTTCTTCGAGCTGCTCAGGGGAGTAGTCGAGGTCGATCTTGTCCACCGGGACACCGCGTGCGGATTCGATCGCACCCAGCCGCCGCTGCGCCCGGTCGGCCGCGTACTCGATGAACTCCTGCGGGTCGTTGTCGAATGGCTGAATCTCGAACTGGTCGTTGACCCACTGGATCATGCCGAGCGCATGCGGCAAGAGTTCGCCCATCCGCTCCTGCACGACGTCCCACAGCGAGTCGTCGGCGGCGATATGCCGCCGGCAGGTGAACGTGCCCCATGCCATGTGCCGGCGCTCGTCGTCACCGATGTGTTTGACCAGGTCCTGCATGCCGGGCAGGATTCCGCGCCCGGTACAGACTCGTTGCCACGCGTAGTACCCGGTGAGCGCGAGGCTGCCTTCGATCACATGGTTGTAGGTGACGCTGGCGCGAACCTGGTTGCGGGGGCTGGGATCGTCGGCGAGCAGCCCCAGCGATTCCGGCAGCTCCTCGTAAAAAAGCTTGCGATAGTGCGGATTCTCGGACACGAACGAAGTGAGGTCCTCGGTCAGCCCGACCGCGTCCATCCAGCGGCGAAAAACCTCGGTGTGTTTCGCTTCCTCGAAACAGAACTGGGTCAGGTACATCTCGTCGCCGAAGCGGCCTTCGGTCGCCATCGCCTTCATGAACGGCTGGATGTCCTCGGTCACCGCCTCTTCGCCCGCGATGAACTGCGCACACAGGTAGGTCGCCGAGCGGCGCTCGTCGTCCGTGAGCGCCTCCCAGTCCGCCCGGTCCTTGCCGAAATCGATGTCGGCCGGATTCCAGAACTTCTTGTTGCCCTTGACGAACAGGCGCAGCGGGAACGCGTCCCAGTTGAGCCCACCGCGTCGTAATGAGGTGAAACCGGTGCGGGTCATGGGGTCGGACCTCTCTTTCACTCCATTGTGGACAAATGTTGGTTGATCAACGGGGCGACGGCGGCGCACACCATGTCGGCGGCTTCCGTTGCGGAATGCGTGGGCAAAACCAGGTGGCTCAGCCCGAGCCGGGTCACGGTCTCGGCGAGCAGGTTCGCAGTCGGTTCGTCGAATGCGGGCGCGAACTGCCGGTAATGCGTGGCGGCGACTTCCGACGCGGCAGCGAGTACCGGCGCACCCTTCGTGGTGAGCAGAGGCAACAGGTCCTCGCCTTCCCGGGTGCCCAGCGCGGCGGCGACCAGCTTGTTCTCGCGCGCGTGCTCGATCGTGTACACCACCGCGCGGTGGATTCCGGAGACCAGGTCGGGCGCGGCTTCGAACCGGACCCGGATGCCTTCGAGGAACTCCGCCGTCGTCCGCAACGCGACCGCCTCGACGAGGGCTGTCTTGTTGCCGAATTCGTTGTAGACCGTCTGCCTGCTCACGCCCGCGGCCGCGGCGACATCGGCCATCCGGAGCCGGGCATAGCCGTGTTCGGCAAGGAGCCCGGTCGCGGCGTCGAGAAGGGTCTCTCGCAGCGAGGCCTTGGTGCGTTCGACGAACGACGAGGTGATCTCGGACACGCCATGAGCTTGACACAGTCCCGGAGAATGTCAATGGCCTTGACGTCAATGAACCGTGCGTAAACCGCGCTACGGTAACCGTCGTGCGGATGACTGTCGGCTTCGACCTGGACATGACGCTGATCGACCCGAGGCCCGGGGTGGTTGAGGTGATCGACGCGCTCGGCGAGGAAGCGGGCATACCGCTCGACGGCGAATACTTCGCGAACAACATGGGCCCGCCGCTCGATCTGACCTTGCGCGACGTCGGCGCGCCCGAAGCGCGGATACCCGAGCTGGTCGCCCGGTTCCGCGAGCTGTACCCGGACATCGTCATCCCGGCCACCGTGGCGTTGCCCGGCGCGCACGAGGCGCTCGACGCCGTGCGCCGCGCGGGCGGCCGAACCATTGTGGTGACAGGAAAGTATGGGCCCAACGCGGCCAAGCACATCGAGGCGCTCGATCTCGGAGTCGATGTACTGGTGGGCGAGCTGTGGGCCGCGGGCAAGGCGGTTGCACTGCGCGAGCACGGCGCGAAAGCCTATGCCGGAGACCATCTCGGCGACGTGCGTGGCGCCATCGCCGCGGGAGTGACGTCCATCGCCGTCACCACTGGGCCATGTAGCCGCGAGGAACTCGCCGCCGCCGGCGCGGAGGTAATTTTCGACAGCCTGACCGAATTTCCCGCCTGGTTCAGCTCTTTCGGTGCTCCCGAACCAGTGCGATGAACCCGAGCACGACTCCGAGCGGGGTTGCGACACCTGCCACGAGACTCAGCCATACCGGCAGGTCCTGCAGGCCGGCGGCGAACAGGATGAACACCGCCAGCACGGCGAGCACACCGACAGCGAAGACCCCGATCCCCACTCGCATGAGCCAGGGTGCCCGCTGCCCTGCGTTCGCAACTTCGTTCATGGGTAAAGAGTAGTAGGGATAGCTACTTCTCCCCGGGGCGGCTTGCGGGATAGGCTGATCGGTACGCGTCCTGGGTACGCCCCGGGGCGCGTTCGTCGTGCAAGGCGCGGGCGAACAGAGTGAAGGAATGGGTGAGGGAAGTGCCGACCGGCAAGGTCAAGTGGTACGACGCGGAGAAGGGATTCGGTTTCGTCACGCAGGACGGTGGCGAGGACGTCTACATCCGCAAGACCGCGCTACCCCAGGGGGTAGAGGCACTCAAAGCAGGTCAGCGGCTTGAGTTCGGGGTTGCTGACGGGCGGCGCGGGCCGCAGGCGCTGTCCGTCCGGTTGATCGACTCCCTGCCCTCGGTCGCGGAAGCGCGACGGCGCCCCGCGGAGGAGCTGCACGGCCTCATCGAGGACATGATCAAGCTCCTGGAGACGAAGGTGCAGCCCGATCTGCGTCGCGGCCGCTACCCCGATCGCAAGAACACCAAGCGGATCGCGGAGGTCATGCGCGCGGTCGCGCGTGACCTTGATCCCTAAGGTTGCACCTGCAGGGACCAGAAAGCGCGGGCGACCAGTTGGGGGTTGCCGTTCTCGTCGAGGATCGGGTTGCCGTTCTGATCGGCTGCGTAGGCGGCGCCGATCTGTTGCACTTCGACCACGACGAGTTGGTTGCCCGCGCCCGGTTCCGCGGTGTAGGCGAGCTGGCTGCCCGGGGAGAAGTACTGCTGTTTGAGCCGCAGTTGCCCGCCGGCGTCGGCGTATTGGACGTTGACGAGCCACGGCGTCTTGCTGATGTCCGAGGGCACCGAAATCTGCACCGGCATGCCCTTGCGCACGTTCAGGGTCACGATGTGGTCGGGATGCTTGGCGCAGTCACGCAGCAGCGCATCGCAGTACTCGGCGGGGCCGGTGTTCACGGTGTGCCCGTCGCCGTAGAAGGTGACCTCGGGCGGGCCCACCGTGGAACATCCGGTCAGTACCAGCGCACCGGCCGCCAACAGCCCGAACAATCGACTACGCCGCATGAAGAGAACCGTACTGTGTCCATGGTTACCAACCCGAACGCAGTCACGGCTATCGGCCAAACGTAGCCCGGCCCGGCCACCGGTTGGCCGGGTTGGTAACTAGGCGACCGTTCCCGCCGGGTGCTGGGGCCGCTTCCGGAGGAAGGGCACAAGGGAACCGCCGCGCTGCACCAGAAACGACTGGGTCAGCCCGAGGCTCAGTAACACCGACACCACGACGAAGCCGATCCAGTACGTCGGCGGCAGCAGAAGCCCGATCGCGCCGCCGAAACACCACGCCAGCTGCAGCACCGTTTCCGAGCGGCCGAACGCGGAGGCCCGCGACTCCTCCGGCAGATCCGACTGGATCACCGCGTCGAGGCTGATCTTCGCGAGCGCGCTCGCCGTCGAGCCGACGAGGCCGACGATCGCGGCCGTCGCGATCCCCGCGAACACCGCCGCGAGCACCGTCGAGGCCAGCGTGGCCGCCAGACTGCCCAGCACCACCTGCGTCGGATGGCCGAACTGCATCCGCGAGCCGAGCCCGTTGCCGACGAACCCGCCGATCCCGGCCGCCGCGCCGATGACACCGAGCAGCAGCAACTGCGTGAACGGGCTCTGCCCGTTCTGCTCGGCGTGCGCCTTCACCGCGAACGCGGCGAACATCATCAAAAACCCGGTGAGCACCCGGACAGAACCGTTGCCCCACAAGGAAACCATGACGTCCCGGCTGAGCGGCTGGCGTTTGGGCTTACCGGGCCGCGCCTTCAACGAGGCGGGCACCTCGCCCTCGGTCGCCTCCACCCACGACGGGATTCGCATCGACTGCACCGCCGCCGCCACACAGATCAACGCGGTGAACCACAGCGCGCCCGCCGAGCCGAACACGGAGTTGACCCCGCTCGCGACTCCACCGAAGACCCCGGCGGCGGCGAGCCCGAATACGGTCAGCCGTGCGTTGGTCTTCGACAGCGTCACCCCGTGCGGCACCACGCGCGGCGTGACGGCCGACTTGAGCACGGTGAACGACTTGGACAGCACCATCATGCCCAGCGCCGCCGGGTACAGCCCCCAGTCGTTGAAGTGCAGCGCCATCAGCGCGGCCATCAGGCCCTGCCCGACCGACGACACGCACATCGCGAGCCGCCTGCCGCGCTGGATCCGGTCCAGTGCCGGGCCGATCACGGGTGCGACGAGCGCGAACGGCGCGATGGTGATGAGCAGGTACAGCGCGACCCGGCCGCGGCTTTCCCCGCTGGTCGCCGCGAAGAACAGGGTGTTCGCCAGCGCGACGGCCATGGCCGCGTCGCTCGCGTAGTTGAGCATCACCGCGTACATCAGCGACGTCAGGCCGGATTTGTCGGCGCCATCGGCTTTCGCGGCGCGCTGGAACGCGCCGACCGCCTTGCCGCCGAGCTCACGGCTGCGCATCGCGGCGACCCGGGTGACGGTGATCTTCTTCGGTATCCGCGGCATCGCGCCCGCGGTGGCCTCGGTGCGGTGCTCGTGCGGTGGCTCCTGCGCACGCGGCCCCGGGGGTGGGTAGCCGTCGGTGTTGTAGTGCTCGTACAGGGGCTCGGTGCGGCGCGGTGGCGGCTCGCCCGGCCGTGGCGGGTACGGCCGCGCGCCCCGCGGCGGCACCGAACTGTGCGGTGGGACCGAGCCACGGGGTGGGGTGGCCGGCGGCGGTGAATGCACGGCGCCGGTCGGTGCGTCGTCAGCCGTCGACGTCGCTCGGGTGTACGCGGACGGGCGCCAGCTCTGCCCGGAGCCCGGCTCCGGCGTCCACTTGCGTTTGCGCCCCACGCCTCAATCTTGCCTCATGCCCAGGTCGGTGTGCTGGGCGATCAGTCGCTTGGCACGAATTTCACCCGGAACAAGACCGGCCACAGCTTCCCCGTGACCAGGAATTCGTCTGTGCCGGGGACGGCGGCGATGCCGTTGAGCACGTCCGCCTGCCGCCGCTGGGCGTCGGTGAGCAGGCCCGAAGCGTCGATCCGGCCGGTGACCGTGCCGGTCGCCGGATCGATCCGGAGGATCGTGTCCGTCTGCCACACGTTGGCGTAGACGGTGTCACCGACGCATTCCAGCTCGTTGAGCTGGTCGAACGTCTGGTTACCCGCGTGCACCGTGACGGTGCCCAGCGGCGCGAAGCTCACCGGGTCGCGGAAGGTCAGCTTGTCCGAGCCGTTGCTCATCACGAGCCGGTCCTGCTGGTGGCACAGTCCCCAGCCCTCGCCCTGGTAACCGACCCGCCGCAGCTCGGCGAGTGTGCGCGCGTCCCGTTCGATCGCGATGCCGTCCTGCCAGGTCAGCTGCCACAGCTTCGTGCCGACGACGGTGATGCCCTCGCCGAAGAACGGTGCCGGCAGCGCGGCGCGGACCGTCGGTGTCGCGCCGGGGGGACCGGCCCGTACCTCGGAGCGGCCGGAGAGCCCGGTGCCTTCGTAGAGCAGCCCGTCGGCCAGCTCGAGGCCCTCGGTGAAGGCAGAGGTGTCGTGCGGCAACGTCGCCACGACCTGCACTCGCAGTCGCGGAACGGAGCCGGGCGCTTGCGGAGCGCTCGCCGCGCATGCCGTCAGTGCCGTGACCAGTGCGAGCACGAAGGAGACCAGGAGGCGCACGGTCTTACCCTGACATGACGCGGGTAAATACGCCGCTGCACAATGAACACATGACCCTGCTGCTCACCTTGGACGACGGTTCGGTCCAGCGGGCTCTCGGCGAGGCCGTTGAGCTCGCCCGCGAAACGGCGGTGGCCGACGTCGGTGCGGAGCAGGTCGGCCCGCACGCCGGTGTCGTCCGTGAGGACGCCGTGTCGGCCAGTCATCTCTTCGAAGCGAACCTGCCGGGGTACCGCGGCTGGCACTGGGCGGTAACCATCGCGATGGCCGGGCCGGACGCGCCTGTCACCGTCAGCGAGGTCGCGCTGGTTCCGGGGCCGGATGCGCTCGTCGCGCCGAACTGGGTGCCGTGGGAGCGCCGGATCCGCCCCGGCGATCTGGGCGTCGGCGACCTGTTCCCGACCGCGCCCGACGACCCGCGCCTGGCGCCGGGTTATCTGCGGTCGGACGACCCGGCGGTCGAGGATGTCGCACACGAGCTCGGGCTCGGCCGCGTGCACGTGATGTCGCGTGAGGGGCGGCTGGAGGCCGCGTCGCGGTGGCGTGCCGGTGAGTTCGGGCCGCGGTCGGACATGGCGCGCAGCGCGCCGGCGACGTGCGGCACCTGCGGGTTCTACCTGCCGGTTGCGGGGTCGCTGCGGGCCGCGTTCGGCGTGTGTGGCAACGAGTTCGCGCCCGCGGACGGGCATGTGGTGAACGCCGAGTACGGCTGCGGCGCGCATTCCGAAGTCGAGGTCGAACAGTCCTCGTCGGTGCCGGTCGCCGAGCTCGTGTATGACGACTCCCTGCTGGACATGGAACCGCCGGAGTGACTGATCCGTTCGGCACGGAGGCACTGCGGGCCTCGGTCCGCCGGGCGTGGGGCGACTCGCCGACGCGCCTGATCGAGGACACCAACGCCGAGCGCGATCTGCGCGTCGGCGCCTACCGTGACCGGTTGTTCGTCGAGCTCGCCCAGAACGCGGCGGACGCGGCCAAGATCGCCGGGGAGCCCGGCACGGTTCGAGTGTCCGTTGTGGACGGTGAGCTGCGGGTCGCCAACACGGGAGCGCCGCTGGATGCCCGTGGGGTGGCGTCCCTGTCGTCGTTGCGCGCGTCCGCGAAGGAAGGCATGGTCGGCGAGTTCGGTGTCGGGTTCGCCGCCGTCCTCGCGGTCAGTTCCGAGCCACGGGTGATCTCGCGTGGCGGCGGTGTGGCGTTCTCCGAAGCGCGCACGCGTGAACTTGTTGCCCAGGACGAAGTTCCGGTGCTGCGGTTGCCGTGGGCGGTCGACGAGGACGTGCCCGAAGGATTCGACACGGAGGTCCGGCTCCCGCTGCGCGACGGCGTCGATCCCGCTGAGCTGCTGGCGCGGGTGTCCGCAGAGGCCGAAGACCTGCTGCTGTCCTTGCCGTGGCTGGCCCGGATCGAGATCGACGGCGCAGGCTGGGAACGGTCCACTGTGGACAGCGTGGTGGAGATCGCAGCGCCGGACGGCACGGTCCGTCGTTGGCTGACCGAGGAGGCTGAGGCCGGGCTGTGGGCGGTGCCTGTCGACGACGGCCCGGTGCCGCTGGCGAACGAAGTCCTGCATGCGCCGACGCCCACCGATGAGCGTCTTTCGTTGCCGGCAAGGCTGATCGCCTCGATCCCGATGGAACCGTCGCGGCGGCGCGTGCTCCCCGGCACCGACCTGACCGGGCTTGCCCGCGCTTATCCCGCGCTGGTCAGGAAACTCGCACCGGAACACCGGCCGCGCATGGTGCCGGAACCGGCCTTCCCATTGTCCGAAGTGGACGGTCAGCTTCGCGAGGCCGTGCAGCGTCAGCTGGCGGTACAACCATGGCTGCCGGGCGGGGAAGAGCTGCCTGCCTCCGGGGCGCGGGTGCTGACCGTCGAATCGCCGGAACTGGTCGAGCTGGTCGGCGGGATCGTGCCGCGGCTTGTTTCGCTGTCCGGGCCGGAGCTCGCGCGAGTGCTGGCGACCGTGGACGCCGATCCGCTCGAAGTCGCCGAACTCGTCGAACTGCTGACCGGGCTCGAACGGCCGCCGGCATGGTGGCGTTCGCTGTACGACACGCTGCTTCCGTTGCTGGAGGCGCATTCCGTGTCCGCTGACGAACTCGGCGCCCTGCCGGTCCCGCTGGCGGACGGGCGGGTCCTGCCCGGCCCGCGCGGGACGTTCTTGTTCGGTGCGTCCGCCGACGTGCTGGAGTTGATCGACGACGCCGACGTGGTCGGGTTGCGGCTGGTGCATCCCGACGCCGCGCATCCCCTGCTGGAACGGCTGGGCGCGAAGCACGCGGACTCGGCGGATCTGCTGGAGTCGCCCGCGTTGCGTGACGCGGTGGAGCGCAGTGTCGAGGATGCACGGTCCGGTTTGGACGTTCGCCCGCTCGCGGATGCCGTGCTGCGCCTGATATCCGACAGTCCGGTGGCCGGCCTCGGCGCGCTCGCACTGCCGTCCGTGGACGGCTGGCGACGCGCCGACGAGCTGGTATTGCCCGGGTCGCCGCTCTTGGGAATCTTCGACCAGGAGGCTGTGGGCGAAGACGGCGCGCTTTCCGTGCTGGACAACGACTTCGCCGAGGACTGGCCAGTCGAGGAGCTCACCACGCTCGGCGTGCTCGACGGGTTCGTGGTGACCGAAGACGGGATCCGAGACCTGGATCTGGTCGCGGACGACGCGTGGCCGGAAGCGCTGCGATTGCTGGCGGGGGAAAGGGAAACCTGGCACGCGCTGTCCGGCTCGACCGGCGAGTGGATCGCCCGGAACGCGCTGCTGGCCGGGCGGGCACCGGAGGAGTGGCGGCTGCCCGAAGCCGACGGCCTCGCCGGGTTGTACGACCCGGTGCCGGACGTGGGTGTGAAACCGGAAGTGCTTGCGCTGGCCGGAGTTCGCGCGGAACTGGCCGTCACCGATCTCGACGACGCAGCCGACGTGCTGCACCGCCTCGGCGACCCGGCGCGGACGATCGGGCCCGGGCTGGTCTCGCGGGTCTACACGGCGCTCGTGGCGGCGGACCTGGACTGGTCACAGCTCGACGCGCCGGAGCGGGTGCGTGCCGTCGACGGTTCGGTCGTCGATGCCGAGCAGGCGGCGGTGCTGGATCGGCCGTGGCTCGCGGCGGTCTGGCCGGTGGGACAGCTGATCGCGGTTCCATCTGGCGCGGAACAGCTCGCGGAACTGCTGGACCTGCCGTTGCTGAGCGAGCTGATTTCGGCTCGCCTGCCGGAGGGCGAGTACCTGGAGTGGTCGGAGCTGACGGCGATCCGGCTCGCGGCGGAGCTGCTCGACATCCCGTTCCCCGAGGGCGGGGTGATCGTGCACGAGGAGTTGACCGTCGAGTTCGACGGGGTCAAGCGCGCCACGCCGTGGTGGGTGAAAAGTGCGGAGTTTCACGGGGAACATCACGCGGAGGACAGCCCCGCCGGCCTGGCGCGGGCGTTCGCGTGGGCCTCGGGTCACTGGGCCGACCGGCACCTCATCACGTCCCTGCTGGACGACCCGGATCCACTCACATTGCTGGCCTGACGTGCAGTGACGTGCAAAGACGCGGTTCGGCCGGTTTTCGGCGCCGGTAAAGTCCTGCCCATGACTTACACCGAAAACCTGGAGCCCCGCGTGGCGCGGCTGGAGACCCAAGCCGCCGATCTCGACTCGCGGGTGAGTCGCGCCCAGCAGGATGCTGCGGACGCGCGGACGCTCGCTCGCGGCGCCCACCACGACGTCACCGAGATGCGCACGGAGATCCGGGACCTCCGGCAGGCCACCACGACCAGCTTCAATGCGATGCGCGAGGACCTCACCGATCTCCGAACGGAATTCCGAACGGAAATGACCAGTTTCCGCCAGGACGTCGACCGTCGCTTCGGGGAGGTCGACCGCGGCTTCATGGAGATGCGCGGCAAGTTCGATGCACAGGCCGCTGGGCAGCAGCGGATCGTGGACCTGCTCAACCAGTTGATCGACCGAGACGAAACCCCGTAACCCCAGCCTCAAATCCCCGTCTGGGCTGAGCGCGAACCGCGGCGCGCAGCGGTTCGCTGCCAGGTCATGATGCCCATGCCGATGAGGCTGATCACGACTCCGGCAAGGCAGGTCCACAGCCAGATGCTGGGGGTGCGGCCGCCGCCGAAATCGCGGATCGCGAACACGGCGAAGCCGGCCAGCCAGGCCGCGGTGCCGACGACGACCATCGGGAACAGCGCGGTCAGCCGTGAAGGCAGTTCCGGCACCGGGCGTAGTGAATGTTTAACCTCGCCAGGCTTGATCGGGTCGCTCACGTGAGGAAGGCTACCGGCGAATTCCTCACGAGCACCACGAAGGCGGCCCACGGCATGACCGACCAGAGCACGATCGACCGCTTCTTCAAGATCAGCGAACGTGGTTCCACCACGGGCAGGGAGATCCGCGGCGGTCTGGTGACGTTCGTGACGATGGCCTACATCGTTGTGCTGAACCCGCTGATCATCGGCAGTTTTTCGCCATCGGAGCCCGGCGCGCACAAGGACGTGCTCGGCAACATCTTGCCTGTCCCGCAGGTCGCCGCGGTCACGGCGCTCGTCGCCGGCGTGATGACCATCGTGATGGGCCTCGTCGCGCAGTACCCGTTCGCCATCGCCACCGGGCTCGGTATCAACAGCCTCGTCGCGGTCACGATCGCACCCCAGGTGACCTGGCCCGAAGCGATGGGGCTGGTGGTCATCGAAGGCCTGATCATCGTCGTCCTCGTGCTGACCGGCTTCCGCACTGCGGTGTTCAGCGCCGTGCCCGCCGCGCTGAAATCGGCCATCGCCGTCGGGATCGGCCTGTTCATCTGCTTCATCGGCCTGGTCGACGCCGGGTTCGTGCGACGGCTGCCGGACGCGGCCAACACGACCGTCCCCGTCGGGCTCGGCATCAGCGGTTCCATCGCGTCGTGGCCGACCTTGGTGTTCGTCGTCGGCCTGCTGCTCACCGGCACGCTCGTCGCGAAGCGGATCCGCGGTGCCATCCTGATCGGCGTGCTCGGCACGACCGTGCTGGCGATCATCGTCGAGTCCATCGTGCACGCGGGCCCGTCGGGCGGCACGAACCCCACGGGCTGGAACCTCGGCTACCCGGCGCTGCCGGGCAAGGTGGCCGGTCTGCCGGACCTTTCGCTGGTCGGTGACGTGTCGTTCGGTGCCTGGACGCGGCTGCCGATCATCACCGTGATCCTCTTCGTGTTCACCCTCGTGCTCGCCGACTTCTTCGACGCCATGGGCACGATGACCGGGCTGGCCAAGGAAGCCGGGCAGCTCGGCCCGGACGGTCAGCTGCCGCGCGTCGGTCGCGCCCTGTTCGTCGAGGGGCTCGCCGGGGCGGCCGGCGGGTTCGGCTCGGCCAGCTCCAACACCGTGTTCGTCGAGTCCGCCTCCGGTATCGCCGAGGGCGCGCGGACGGGGCTCGCCAACATCGTCACCGGGGTGCTGTTCCTCGCCGCGATGTTCCTGACGCCGCTGTATGAATCGGTGCCCGTCGAAGCGGCCGCGCCCGCGCTCGTCGTGGTCGGTGCGCTGATGATCGCCCAGGTCCGTGACATCGACTTCACCGATTTCTCCATCGCGCTCCCGGCGTTCCTCACCATCGTGGTCATGCCGTTCACGTACTCGATCGCAAACGGCATCGGCGCCGGGTTCATCAGCTACGTCGTGATCCAGTCGGTCACCGGCAAGGTACGCCGGGTGCATCCGCTGATGTGGGTGATCGCGGTGGCGTTCGTCGCGTACTTCGCGGTCGGCCCGATCCAGGCCGCGCTGCGGTGACAGGCGACACCGGCCACTTTCGCCAATCGTAAGGTACGCTAACTAAGTGTCCGATAAGCGCGAGCCAACGCTGGCCAGCCGGTTGCGGCTGGCCGTTGTGCGGCTCAACCGCAAACTCCGGGCACAGCGGGCCACGGAGCACATCTCGCTGACCCAGCTCGCCGCACTGTCCACTTTGCACAAATGCGGGGCGCTGACGCCCGGCAGGCTGGCGGCGAAGGAAGGCGTACAGCCGCCGTCCATGACGCGGGTGATCGCCGCGCTCGAAGACATGGGTTATGTCGAGCGCAGCCCGCACCCCACGGATGGGCGGCAGTCGATCGTCGCACTCACCGAACGCGGGCAGTCGTTCATCGAGGCGACGATCTCGGCACGCGAGGCGTGGTTGGACCGGAAGTTGGCGGAACTGAGCGGCCAAGAACGAGAAGTTCTCGCTCATGCCGCCGAAATCATCGACAGAATGGCGGGGAACGAGTAACGGTGCGGCCAGACACGGGTAGCCAGGCGAAGTCCCATCCGAAGATGACAGCTACCCGGGGGCAAGCACCACCGCCACCCACCGACGCCTCCCCGGCGAAGAAGCCGAGCATGTTCGCCTCCTTGCGGGTGCGTAACTACCGGTTGTTCTTCTCCGGCCAGGTGGTCTCCAACATCGGCACATGGATGCAGCGCATCGCGCAGGACTGGCTGGTGTTCCAGCTTTCCGGCAACAACCCGATCGCGCTCGGTGTCGCCGTCGCGTTGCAGTTCACGCCGACCGTGCTGCTTTCCCTGTGGGCGGGCGTACTTGCCGACCGGGTCGACAAGCGCAAGCTGTGCATCCTCGTGCAGACCGGGATCGGGGTACAGGCGCTGGTGCTCGGGCTGCTCGACGTGAGCGGTGTCGTCCTGCTGTGGCAGGTGTACCTGCTGTGCTTCGTGCTCGGCATTTTCAGCGCCCTCGACGTGCCCGCGCGGCAGGCGTTCGTCGCGGAAATGGTGGGGCGTAAGCAGATCGCCAACGCCGTCGCGCTGAACTCCTCGGTGTTCAACCTGGCCCGCATCGTCGGGCCCGCGATCGCGGGGTTCGCGATCACCTGGGTCGGCACCGGCTGGATGTTCGTGGCCAACGCGGTCAGCACGCTCGCGGTGATCACGGGGTTGCTGCTGATGAACCCCGACAAGCTTTTCCGTGGTCCCGCGGTGGTCAGGGCGAAGGGGCAGATGCGCGAGGGGCTCGCCTACGTGCGCGGGCGGCCGGACCTGGTCGCGGTGATGGCGCTGGTGTTCTTCGTCAGCACGTTCGGGATCACGTTCTTCACGTCGCTGGCGATCGTAGCGGGCAACGTGTTCGGCACCCAGGCCGACGGATACGGGCTGTTGTCCACTTTGCTCGCGGTCGGCACGTTCACCGGTGCGTTGATGGCGGCCCGGCGCGGGGTGAAGAGCAGTCCCCGGGTGCGGTTGCTGCTGATGGCGGCGCTGGGTCTCGGCGCGGTCGAGTTCGTCACCGCGCTGATGCCGACGTACGTGACGTTCGGGATCGCGCTGATCCCACTCGGCTTCGCGACGATTACGTTCCTCAACACGGCGAACGCATTGGTCCAGACCGCAGTGAGCCCGGAGATGCGTGGGCGCGTGATGGGCCTGTACGTGCTCGTGATGATCGGCGGCAACCCGGTCGGTGGCCCGATGGTCGGCTGGATGGCGGAGACCTTCGGCGGTCGCTCACCGTTCTACATCGGCGGCACGATCTCCGCGGTGGCGGCGGTCGTGTGCGCGGTGGTGCTGGCGCGGCGGGGCGGTGTGGCGACCGGGTCGCGCTTGGCGGGTTTGCGGGTGCTGTTCTCGAGCGGCCACGCGACCACCACCTCGCGCCATGTGGCCTGACCCGTCAGCCGGCCAGCAGGTGGGGCAGGAGCGCTTCGGCAAGCGCTTTCAGTGAACGGCCGCCGCCGGTGAAGGTGAGTTCCTGGGCGGTGTCGTCGGTGAGTTTGACCGCCACGACGTTGTCCGTCACGAGCGCGGGGCGCCCGGCGAGCCGGTCCGAAAAGGCGCGCGGGGACACCGCGTCCGTGTACGCCGCCTGGATGCCGCGGACCGTGCAGCGACCGTCGGCGTAGGGGCGTCCCGGCCCACCGAGTTCTCGCGTCAGCGCCGCGCACAGCTGCCACGAGATCACCGGCCACGGCAGATCCGCGATCGCGGCCGGCGCAGGATGCTCGAGCGGGATTGACCCGTCCTTCCCGGTAGCAGGCAGCGGCGGCCCGGCTTTTGTCGTCGCCGCAACGACTTCCGCGGCGACGGACTCGGTGAGCCTGTCCAGCGCCGGGCCGCTGCCGCTCAACTCGGCGTGCAGGAATGGTTTCACGAGCGCCGATCCGGGCTTGTCCACCAACCGCACATCCAGCCGGTTGTTGACGTTGGGCGGCAGGAACTCGAGCCGCGCCGGGCGTCCGGCGACCTCGGTTTCGCGGGGCGCCTGCAGGTTCGCCGGGGCGTCGGCGAGCTTGAGCGTGAGATCGGTGGTCGAGGTGACGACATGACAGCCGGCGTCGCGGACCTCGCGAAGCGCCTTCCCGCCGAGCAGCGCTTCCCAGCGTTCTTGGCTCAGTGACTGGCAAAGCACCTGTCCAGCCGTGTCCGGTGGCAGCGCCGCGATCAGCTCGCCCGCCGGCATCGGCACCGGCCGCAGCGCAGTTCCGTCCTTGGACGGCCAGGTGGCCGGCAACGCTCTGGTCATCGCGTGGCGATCGTCGTCGGCTCTGGCCCACAGGTAGCCGGCCGCGGTCGCGGCACCAGCGAACGAGAACAACACCGCCAACACGATTCCCAGCACGGTGGACGTCTTCACGCCCCGGAGGCTACCGAGGAGTCGGTTCCGTGCTCGCAGGGCGTTCCCGCTTCGTATAAGTATGGAGCTCTATGCATATCAACACAGCTGGCGGTGATTTCGGGTAGCTGGACCCATCTCTACTGTACGGCGAATGATATCGAGGTTCGAACCGGACCCGTCCGCCGCTGGGTACCTCTACGTCCACGTGGCCGATCACATCGCCGAGCGGATCGAAGCCGGTGAACTCAAGGGACAACTGCCAGGTGAGCGAGATCTGACCGAGGAGTACCGGGTCTCTCTCGGGACCATGCGCAACGCGATCAAGGAGCTTCGCAAGCGCGGGTTGATCGAGACCTATCACGGCAAGCGCAGCTTCATCGTGCCGAAGTCCTGAGCACAACCTTGCGTCGGTAGCTGAGGTTAGGCTAACCTCAGCTTGTCCGCTTCGTGGTGGGAGCGGCAGTCAGTTCGGGAACGGGCGGGGCCCCGTCGCCGGGAGAGATCCCGGTGGCGGGGCCCCGTTCAGGTTCGGGCAAAGGTACTCGGCGCCTCGGCCAGCTCGATACCGAACAAACTCCGGTAGGTCTCGACAAGCTCGTCGGCGCTCAACGGCCGCTCGCTGCGCTTGCCCTCGGTCGTCTCGATCAGCTGGTCACCCGCGAGCGTGACCCGGCCCGTCGGCGTCGGCAGCGTGCACACCAGATTCTTGGTGAAATGCGAGTCCGGTGACGTGGCCTGCCACCAGCAGGTCGGCACGAAGTCCGCCAGGTCGCGCGGGCGCTCTTCCACCTTGTACGCCGGCTCGCCGTTGTGGCGGACCTCGATATCGCCGTGCGGTGCGTCGAGCAACAGGAACTCGCCCTCGGCGTCGGCCTGGACCTCACACGCGGTCAACCGCAACGGACGGCGGGCGAACCGGCCGAAGCCGACATCCGCCAGCCACGGTTCGTCGAGCTCTACCCGCAACGCCAGGTGATCGAACGGCGCCCCGTATCTGCCGCCGCCGAACACGCGCGCCGACAGCAGCGAGACGCGGAAACCCAGCGCGCGCAGCAAACCCGCAAACGCCCCATTCAGCTCATAGCAGAATCCACCGCGCCGCCGCAGGACGATCTTGTCGAACAACGCCTCCTCGTCGAGCACGATCGGCTCCCGCAGCTGCACGCTGAGGTTCTCGAACGGCACCGTCATGACATGCCGTTCGTGCAGTTCCGCCAAGGCGGCTGCGGTCGGCGCGACCGGCTTGGCGGCGCCGATACGGGCGAGGTAGGCGTCGACATCCATGCCCCACGGTCGCATCTCGACCGTGGTCGAGGTCAACCGGAAAACGAAACGGGGCCCCTCCCGACAGAGAAGGACCCCGCACAGTGGACAGACGATCTAGAGCAGCAGCCCGTTTCCGCCGGACACGGCGTTGTCGAACCGCTTGCTGATCTCGCCCCAGTTGTAGATGTTCCAGAGCGCCTTGACGTAGTCCGCCTTGACGTTCTTGTAGTCCAGGTAGAACGCGTGCTCCCACACGTCCACCAGGAGGATCGGAACCGTGGGCAGGATCAGGTTGTTGTGGTGGTCGCGCAGCTGCTGGGTGATCAGCGTCTTGCCGATCGGGTCCCAGGACAGCGAAGCCCAGCCGTTGCCCTGAATCGTGGTGGCAACGGCGGTGAACTGTGCCTGGAACTTGTCCCACGAACCGAACGCGTCGTCGATCGCCTGGGCGAGTTCGCCGGTCGGCTTGTCGCCGCCTTCGGGGGAAAGGATCTTCCACCACACGACGTGGTTCGCGTGCCCGGCCAGGTTGAACGCGAGCGTGGTCTCCAGTCCGACGATCGAACCGAAGTCACCCTTGTCGCGCGCCTCGGCGAGCTTGTCCAGGGTGTCGTTCGCGCCCTTGACGTAGGTGGCGTGGTGCTTGCTGTGATGCAGCTCGTTGATCTGGGCGGAGATGTGCGGAGCCAGGGCACCGTAGTCGTAGTCCAGATCCGGAAGCTCGTACCGGGCCATCAGCCCTCCTTCTTCTGTGACGCAAAATCCCTGCGTTATAAACCTAGTAGCAACCGTATGGGGTGGCTAACCGGGGACGCGGCGATCCACTCCCCGGGAACATGCCCGCTCTCACCCTGCAATCTCCAGCTAGCTGGAGGTCAACCCGTTGTGTGCGTGATCACGCACCGACCTCGCGGGCGAGGTCGGCGAGCATCGCGATGTTGAACTCGAACGCGACCAGCGTCTCGGTCAGGATGCGCTGCCGTTCGGTGGAATCCCACGGCGCTTCGTCGAGCAGGGCGCGGTAGCGCTTGCGGAACGCCGGCACGTTGTCGAGCTCGAAGTGGTAGAAAAGCGCGCCGGGACCGGTGATCCCGTACGTCTGCTCGAGCAGTTTCCGCACGGCCTGCCCGCCGGCCAGGTCGCCGAGATAACGGGTGTAGTGGTGGGCGACGTAACCGCCGGGCCAGTCGAAGGCGACTGTCCGGATGCGACGGACGTAGTCCTGCGTCGCCGGGAGCGGTTCGATCCGGGTGGCCCAGTCGTCCCCGACGAGGAACGCCAGGTCCCCGGCGAGTGCGGGCCCGCGCCGCAGCTCGTCGAACACGAACGCGCCGCCGACCGGGTGGTCGGTCAGCGCGTCGGACGCTTCTTCGAGCGCCTGGTAGATGAAGTGGTACTGGGCCGCGAGCCGGGCATAGGCCGGTAACGGCAGCCTGCTGCCGAAGAGGGCGTCCATGAACGCGGACTGGTGGGCGCGCTCGTGCACTCCTCTGGTGGACTCGCGCAGCGTGGCCGAAAACGGGGTGTGGTCAACCGTCACAGGAGCCGCCATGATCCCGAGCCTAAGGGGCCCAGCGAACTTAGGCTAGCCTAAATCTTACAGAGTGGTCGGCCAGGTGTGGACCGGCTCCTCGGTCGTGGACAGCGTCAGATACCGGCCGAGCATCTGGGAAAGCGCGGTTTCCCGGTCCGCACCGTGCCGCTGCGCGAGTTCCACCATCTGCCGCTGCCACGACGCGCCGTTGCGGCGGGCGAGGCAGCGTTGCTCGATGACACCGAGATATCGCTCGATCGAGGCCTCCGCCACGTCGGCGGTGCGCAGTCCCTCATGCGCGAGCGGCAGCAGCACGCGCAACATCAGTTCGTCCGGCGGCACCCAGCCGATCCCCGGCCAGTACAGCTGCGCGTCGAACCCGTTTCGCGCACCGGCATACAGGTTGTCCTCGGCCGCCTGGAACGACATTTGTGTCCACATAGGACGTTCGGCTTCGGCGAGTGCGCGCTGGGCACCGTAAAAGAACGCGGCGTTCGCCATCATGTCCAGCACCGTCGGCCCGGCGGGCAGGACCCGGTTTTCCACGCGCAGATGCGGTTTTCCGTCCACCACGTCATAAACCGGCCGGTTCCACCGCCACACCGTCCCGTTGTGCAGCCGCAGCTCCGAAAGCTTCGGCGCCTGGCCCGAGTCGAGCGCGTCGACCGGGTCCTCTTCGTCGGTTTCCGGGAGCAGGCCGGGAAAATAGCGGACGTTCTCCTCGAACAGGTCGAAGATCGAGGTGATCCAGCGCTCGCCGAACCACACCCGCGGCCGCACACCCTGGTTCTTCAGTTCCTCCGGGCGCGTGTCGGTGGCCTGCAGGAACAGCGGGATGCGCGTCTCGTGCCACAGCGCCTTTCCCAGCAGGAACGGCGAATTCGCGCCGATCGCGACCTGCACGCCCGCCAGGCACTGTGCCGCGTTCCAGTGCGCGGCGAACTCCTCGGGAGCGACCTGGACGTGCAACTGCAGCGACGTGCAGGCGGCCTCGGGCAAGATCGACTCAGCGTGCGTGCGCAGCCGTTCCGGTGGGTGGCCGGGCAGTTCCACGCCGTCCATCGACAGCCGGATGTGCTCGCCACGCGCGGCGAAGATCTGGTCGTTGAGCATGACGTAGCGCGCGGCGTTGGTGAGCCACTTCTGATCGAAATGCTCGTGGGTGAGCGTCGGCAGGATCCCGATCATGCCCAGCCGTGCGCCGGCGCGGCCGGCTTTGTGGTCCGCTGTGGACAGGTACTCGTGCAGATCCCGTTCCAGTGCGATCGCCGAGTTGCCCGCCAGAGGCCTCGGCGGCACGTTGAGCTCGATGTTGTGCTGCGAAAGTTCGGTCGTGAAGGACGGATTGTCCAGTGCCTCCAGGACTTCCTGGTTGTTCATCGACGGGCGCATCTCCTCGTCGACGAGGTTCAGCTCCAGTTCGAGGCCGATATGTCTTCGGGGAAAAGAGAATCCGCCGTCGGCAAGCATCCGGCCGAGGGTGTCGAGGCAGCGCTGGACTTTGCGGCGGTACCTGGCCCGGTCGCGTGGGTTGAAGCCGTCAGCCGAAAGATCCTGGCCCATGCCTTCCCTGTCTTGTTCGTCCGGGTTCAGCGCGGAGTTCTGGCACTGCTGCCCGGCGGACCACGGTTTCACAACAACGCTCCATGGGCTATCGGCCAAACTGGTGCTGTGACGTCTTCGTGCCTTGACATCATCCGTTCGTCGTAGCGGTACCCACTTCGCTCGGCTCAACCACCTCGCCGTCAGACTCATCCTCATGGCGCAACGCATCGCTGTCCGGCAGACGGACGATCCGCGTGTCGACGACTTCCGCCAGCTGTCAACGGCGGACCGCCGACCGGACCGTCCCGGTGGCCGTGGGTACGTGATCGCGGAGGGCACTGTGGTGGTCCGGCGATTACTGACGTCACGCTACCCCGTGCGGTCGCTTTTGGGTGTGGCGCGGCGAATCGACGAGCTGGAGCCGGAGCTGGCCGGGATCGACGTGCCGGCCTACGTCACGTCCGCCGACGCGATGGCCGAAATCGTGGGTTTTCACCTCAACCGCGGCGTGCTCGCGGTCGCCGACCGGGCGCCACAACCCGCGGTCGCGGACATCCTGCGGACATCCGAGGTTCTCGCAGTGCTGGAAGGAGTCGGTGATCACGAGAACCTGGGTGCGTTGTTCCGCAACGCCGCCGCGCTCGGTGTCGGCGGCGTGCTGCTCGGACCCGGCTGCTCCGATCCGCTGTACCGGCGCAGTGTCCGGGTGTCGATGGGCAATGTCCTGCGGGTTCCGTTCGCCGCGCTACAACCGTGGCCGGACGGGCTGACTTTGTTGAAGGACAACGGTTTCCGCATCGCGGCACTGACGCCGCGGGTGGATTCGGTGTCGTTGCGCGAACTCGCGGCAGGCGAGGGCAAGGTCGCGCTGCTGTTCGGTTCGGAGGGGCCGGGGCTCACCGCGGAAGCACTCGCCGCGGCCGACATCGCGGTGCGGATCCCGATGACCGACGGGGTCGATTCGCTGAATGTGGCCACAGCGGCCGCGGTCGCCTTCTACGAACTCGCCGGGCGGTAAGTTGCTGACGGTTACCAGCATTGGACGGGGAGGCACACGGGTGGAGTTGCGGGTCCGTGGCGAGCGTGCCGTGTTGAAGGCGCACGGCGAGGCGTACACGCGCGAAATCGATCCGCACACCCTCCCGCTTGGCCCCGAGCTCGCCGACGCGCTGCACGAGTGGGCCCGCGTCGCCGCCGCGGTCCGGCGTTCCGCTGACGCGGGTGAGCCGGGGGACGTGGCTCCGGTGGTCTCGCATCGCGGACGTCAACTCGCGGCGCGCGTGGCGACCCTGATGGGCACCCCCGTGCACTACATCGACCCGGTGACCGACGAGGAGATCGTGATCCCGCCCGTGCCCGTCACACACACCGAACCGACCCTCATACAGCGGCTGTTCGGACCGGTGGAGATCGGGAAGGAGCCGACGCCATGGGGCACCGGTCTGGTGGTGGCCGGGTTCGTCGCGGCCGTGGTGATCACCGCGATGCTCGCGCTCGCCGTCGCGCTGGCCGAGGAGACCGCGGGCTGGGTCGTGCTGCTCGCCTCGGCCGTGGTCACGGCCGGCCTCGCGCCTTCACTGTGGCTGGCCCGGCGTCTGCCGATCCTGCGCTGGATCGCGCTCGGCGCCGCGGCAGGCTGCGTGCTCGCCTGGTTCGGGGTGCTCGCCGTCGCTTTCTGACCCGGTCAGCCCCGCTGCGAGCGGACGCCGAGCAGGACGTCCTCCCACGCCGGGACCGCCGGGTGGTTCTTCTTCGACTTCGACTTCGGCGGCGGGCCGGGCTTCACCGGCAGCGCGGGCTTCGGCTCCGGCTCCGCGGGTACCTCGGGCGCGGCGGCCTCGGGTTCCGCGGGCTCTTCGGCGGCCAGCACGGGCTGTTCCGGCTCCGCGACCGGCAGCGGCTCGGGCTCGACCGCCCGCAGCGCGCGCGGGGTGCGTTGCGGGTCGAGCAGATCCTCGGCCTGCTCGTCGAGCACGGTGACGGTGCCGCCGTGCGCGCCCGGCGCGAACGACCAGTGTGCGCTCATGTCCGAACGCCCGGTCTGCCAGCGCAACGCGACGACCCACTTCCCGTCGTCGCCCTTCCAGGCGTCCCATTCGGCGGAGCCGTAGTCCTGGCCGCGCACGCCGAACGCGTACGCCACCACCTCGCCGAGCGTCCGCACATCGGGCCCGTCCTCGCGCACCGGATGTGCGCCCTGCGCCAGTTCCGCGATCCGCGAGCGTTCCAGCAACACCGGATACGCGAACCTTTCGACCCGTTGTTCGGGCACGCCCGCCGCGGTGGCCACCTGCTGCACGGACTCACCCGCCCGGATGCGGGCCTGGATTTCGCGTGGTCGCATCTGACTCTCCAACTCGATTTCGATCTGACCGAGCCGGGTGAGGTCCCCCCGTGCGGCCGCCCGCAGTCGTTCGTCGGCCGGCAGGAGAAAACGTTCGTGGCGCGCCGGGTCTTCGAGCACGATGGACTTACCGTCCTCGTGTATCCCGACAACCCTCAGCGCACGCATCAGCCGCCTCCTCGCAGACGTCACCTGTCCACCACACGTTAGGACGGCGCGTCGCCTTGACGCGGCAGGCGCGCCGATGCGTGCGCCGGGATCGCGTTCTTATTTTTCGGGAAGGCGCTCGACCACGAATTCGATGCAGCTGATCAACGCCGTGATGTCGCCCGGCTCGATGGCGGGGAACATACCGATCCGCAGCTGGTTGCGGCCCAGCTTCCGGTACGGCTCGACATCGACGATTCCGTTGGCGCGCAACACCTTCGCGACCTCGGCCGCGTCCACGTCATCGACGAAGTCCACCGTGCCGACAACCTGCGAACGCAGTGCCGGGTCTTTCACGAACGGCACCGTGTAACTGGTCTTTTCGGCCCATTCGTAGAGCCGGTCGGAGGAATCCTTGGTACGCGCCACGGTCCAGTCGAGCCCGCCGTTGCCCAGCATCCACTCGATCTGGTCGGCCAGCAGGAACAACGTGGCCACGGCCGGGGTGTTGTACGTCTGGTCCTTGCGCGAGTTGTCCAGCGCCGTGGTCAGCGACAGGAATTCGGGAATCCAGCGGTCGCTCGCGCCGAGCTCGCCGACCCGCTCGATCGCGGCCGGCGACATCAGGGCCAGCCACAGCCCACCGTCGGAGGCGAACGACTTCTGCGGCGCGAAGTAGTAGACGTCGAAGTCCTCGGCCTTCACCGGCAGGCCACCGGCGCCGGACGTCGCGTCGATCGCGACGAGCGCGCCGTCGCTGCCCGCGGGACGGCGCACCGGCACCGCGACACCCGTCGAGGTTTCGTTGTGCGCCCAGCCGACCAGGTCCGCGCCGGACTCGTAGGCGACCTCGGGCGCGCTGCCCGGCTCGGACTTCACCACGATCGAGTCGGCGAGGAAGGGCGCACCCTTGGTTACCGAGGCGAACTTCGAGGAGAACTCGCCGTAGGTGAAGTGCTGCGCGCGCTCCCGCACGAGGCCGAACGCGGCAGCGTCCCAGAACGCCGTGGTGCCGCCGTTGCCGAGCACGACCTCGTAGCCGTCCGGCAGCGAGAACAGCTCGGACAATCCCGCGCGCACCCGCCCGACCAGGGACTTCACCGGCTTCTGCCGGTGGGAGGTGCCCAGGTACTTCGCCCCTTCGGAGGCGAGTGCGGCGAGCTGCTCCGCCCGGACCTTGGAAGGCCCACAGCCGAAGCGCCCGTCACTGGGCTTGAGTTCAGCGGGGATCGTCAACTCCGTCATGCGCCCAGTCTGTCATGCGTGCCAACCCGATTCGTCGACCCCGCCGGGGATCGGTGCGGACGGGTCGTACGGGGTGCGGGTGAAGATGAACGTGGCCAGGTCCAAATGGGTCGGTGTGCCGTCGGATGCGCGGCCGACGCGCAGCGTTTCCCCCGAGTAGTAGCCGTCGAGACCGAGCCACTCGTCGGGGCCGGCCGGGCGGAACCGGGACGCGCGGCCGTTGGCCACCGGGCTGAGATCGAACATCCCGCCCGGGATGAGCCGCAGCAGGTAGGGCGTCGGGCCCCAGTGCCACAGCCCGGTCAGCGCCAGCAGCGAGCGGTCCACCTCGGACGGGCGCCATTCGGCGGGCAGCTTCGGCTCCCGCTCGTCCGCCGTCGTGATCAGGTCGACCACCAGCGACAGGATCGCCGGGCCCGACGTGGTGTTCGCCAGCGCGAGCCCACCGGTGCCGGTGTCCGGATCGATCATCGTGGCGGCCAGGAATCCCGGCATCGACCCGGTGTGCCCGGCGAGGCGGCGGCCCTGGTGCCGCACCAGTTGCAGGCCGAGCCCATAACCGGAGGTCCAGGCGTTGCCGTCGTCGACGGTGGCCACGGCGCGCATCTCCGCCATCGTGTCGGGCCGCAGCACGTCCCCGGTGTCACCGCCGATGAACGCCGTCCACCTGGCGAGGTCGGTGATCGTCGACCACAGCTGGCCGGCCGGTGCCATCGCGCCCGCGTCGGGGCTGGGCTCGGGCAGCACCAGATCCGCGAACGGATGCACCGCGTACCCGTTCGCGCGCCGGCCTTCCGGATGCGGCGTCGTGCGCGACATGCCAAGCGGCGCAAGGATTTCCGCTCGCAGCGCGTCGAGCCAGCTCGTGCCGCGATGGCGCGCGACCAGCTCGCCGAGCACCCCGTAGCCGACGTTGGAGTAGTGGAAGCTGCTGCCGGGCCGGTTTTTCAGCGCGTCCTGAGCCAGGCTCGCCTGAAGCGCCGCCCAGTCCCCGCCGACACTGCGTTCCCACCACGAGCCCGGCGACTCCGACGTCAGCCCACCGGTGTGCGACAGCAGCTGCGCGATGGTCGAGGAGCCGAAGCTGGTGCCGGGCACGTGCTTGTCGAGCGGGTCGTTCAGCTCCAGCCTGCCCTCGTCACGCAACCGCATGACGAGGACGGCGACCAGCGTCTTGCTGATCGAACCCAGGCGGTACTGGGTGTCGTCATCGGGTGCTTCGCCGTCGACGAACCCCCGCGCGCCGGACCACAGCAGGTCGCCGTTGCGCACCACGGCGGCCACGATCGAGGGCACGCGCGCGGCGGACTGTTCAGTGGCCAGGCGGCGAAGCAGGGCAAACTCGGTGCTGGGCAGCATGGCGATATTCTGCCCGGCCGCCAGGGTCAGCTCCCGGCGACCTGCTCCCAGCCTTCGACGTCGCGCGGCTGGCGGGGGCCGGGCCCGACGTAGCTGGCCGAGGGGCGCACGAGCCGGCCGGTGCGTTTCTGCTCGAGGATGTGCGCGGCCCAGCCCGCGGTACGGGCGGAGGTGAACATCGCGGGCATCATGGCGGGCGGCACCTTCGCGAAGTCCAGGATCACCGCGGCCCAGAACTCCACGTTCGTCTCAATAGGACGGTCGGGGCGCCGCTCGCGCAGCTCCGCCAGCGCGGCCTGCTCCAGCGCCTCGGCGACCTCGTACCGCTCGGCGCCGAGCTCCTTGCAGGTGCGGCGCAGCACGCGGGCACGCGGGTCCTCCGCGCGGTACACGCGGTGCCCGAAACCCATCAGCCGTTCCTTGCGATCGAGGATGCCCTTGACCAGCTTGCGCGCGTCCCCGATGCGCTCGACCTCTTCGATCATCGGCAGCACCCGTGCGGGAGCACCACCGTGCAGTGGACCGGACATCGCGCCGATCGCACCGGACATCGCGGCCGCGACGTCGGCACCGGTGGAGGCGATCACCCGCGCGGTGAAGGTGGACGCGTTGAGGCCGTGCTCGGCGGCGGACACCCAGTAGGCGTCCAAAGCCTTGACGTGCGCGGGATCCGGCTCACCGCGCCAGCGGACCATGAACCGCTCGGTGATCGTCTTCGCTTCGTCCACCCGGGACTCCGGCACCGCCGGGAGGCCGACACCGCGCGCGGACTGCGCCACATAGGACAACGCGGTCACCGACGCGCGGGCCAGGTTCTCGCGGGCCGCTTCGTCGGTGATGTCCAGCAACGGCCCGAAACCCCAGATCGGGGCGACCATCGCGAGCGCGGCCTGCACATCGACCCGCACGTCACCGGTGTGTACGGGCAACGGGAACGGCTCGGCAGGCGGGAGCGGGTTGCCGAACCGGCCGTCGACCAGCAGGCCCCAGACGTCACCGAAGCTGACCTTGCCTGCCAGGTCTTCGATGTCGACACCGCGATAGCGGAGGGCGCCGCCGTCCCGGTCGGGCTCGGCGATCTCGGTGCGGAAGGCGATCACGCCTTCCAGCCCTGGTTTGAATCCGTCGTCTGGCTCGGAGGTGTGGTTGTTCGCAACAGGCGCTGAGCTGGTCACGGTGGGAGCCTTTCGATGCGCGTTCCCCGACAGTTGCTTGAAGTTCACTCGTGGCGCGCGATTCGCGGGGTCACGCGCCTCGTCGCACGGATGTGAAAACGATGCACCCGCTCGGCGGGGGTGGCAATCGAAAGATGTGGTGGTTTCGGTCACGATTCCGAGAACGATTCAGTCAAGGCGCCTCTTCGTGCGGAAATTCTGTGCCCTGGAGCCTTCGGTGACGACGTCGTGGCAGGAGTCACCACTCGGCGGGTTTCGCGCAGGCGTCGCAGGCCCTAACGTCAACTTTCATCCACTTGTCTCATGCGTGCGCGGGCGCGGAGGTTGCTCATGCCGGAAGTCGGCAACATCGACGACGTAGCGGTACAACTGCCCGGTATGCGGGTGGCCTACGAGGGGGACGCCCTCAACGAAGCGGATCTTGCCGATACCTGGACCGAGCAGCTGCAGGAATGGCTCAACCAAGCCATCTCCGCGGGCGTCGCGGAACCGAACGCGATGGTGCTCGCCACCGCTGACGCCGAGGGCCGGCCGTCCTCACGATCCGTGCTCTGCAAGGGACTGGACACGC
The DNA here is from genome assembly GCF_009707865.1 of Amycolatopsis pithecellobii. Taxonomy (GTDB): domain Bacteria; phylum Actinomycetota; class Actinomycetes; order Mycobacteriales; family Pseudonocardiaceae; genus Amycolatopsis_E; species Amycolatopsis_E pithecellobii. The sequence continues at coordinate 3,304 of NZ_WMBA01000037.1, read as the reverse complement.
GTGGGGTGGTGTTCTACACCAACTACACGTCCGCGAAGAGTCACGATCTGACCGTCGCGCGGTACGCGTCGGTGACGTTCCCGTGGTACTCACTGCACCGGCAGGTCACCGTGCGGGGCGAGGTCGAGAAGGTGAACGTCCGCGAGACGGCGGAATACTGGGCGTCACGGCCGCGGGGTTCGCAACTGGGCGCGTGGGCTTCGCCGCAGTCGCAGGTGGTGCGCAGCCGGCGTGAGCTGGACAACGCGCTGAGCTCCATCGAGCGGCGCTTCGCGAATGTCGAAGAGATCCCGCTCCCGCCACACTGGGGCGGCTGGCGGGTCAAGCCGGACACGGTGGAGTTCTGGCAGGGGCAGCGCAACCGCCTCCACGACCGCCTCCGCTACGTCCACACCCACGACGGCTGGCACGTGCAGCGGGTAGCTCCGTAGCGCACTTCACTGCCTCCGGCTGTTCTACCGTGTTCTGCGATGTGCTACATGGTGGATGAGTTGTGGTGGGACGACGAAGGCGCCTCGCACATCCGTCATCGCTCGGACCGTTATCCCGGTGCAACCGACCTTGAGCCGGCGTGGACACTCGAGGCCGCTGCCGACCCACATCGGGTGGTGCGAGCCCGGATCCCAAGAGCTGGGCTGCCTATACCCGACTCATTGGGTATTCGCCCGGCGCGGGCTCAGTGCTGACGGTGATCGTCGACCCCGAAGATCAATCCGGGGTGACCGCGTGGAAGACGCGTGGAGCCGATCTTCGCGACTACCTCGATGGTGAGGAGGCTCGATCATGACCGATTCGGCCGAGGAAGTCCGGGCCGCTCGCCGGGCCCGGCATGCTGCGATTCGTGCTGAGGTCGCCGACGAGGAGACCGAGGCCGCCGAAGCCGAAGCCGCAGATGCAGCGACCCTGGACGTATCGCTGCATCTGCGCATCAGTCATGCGCTGCCCGCCGCGTTGCGCGGGAAGAGTTGCGGCGCGGGTAGTTCGAAGCTGTCCTGCCGCGCCTGGAAAATTCCCATTGTGACTTTCTTCTGATCGGTCAGCGAGACACCTATTCAACTAGTTAGCTCCGCTAAGCTGCTTCGTTGTGAGTGTCAACGCTGGGACGGGGAGTAGGCGCAAGCGCTTCGGCAATATCGTCATCGATGTTCAGCCGCTGCGGGTACCGGCGTTCCGGCGGCTCTGGATCGGCACCGCGGTCACCGCCATCGGCAGCCAGCTGACCACCGTCGCCGTGCCGAAGCAGGTTTTCGACCTCACCGGGTCGTCCGGCTGGGTCGGCCTCACCGGTGCCGTCGCACTCGTGCCGTTGCTGGTCTTCGGCCTGTGGGGTGGGGCGATCGCCGACGCCGTGGACCGCCGGAAGCTGTTGCTCGTCGGCAACGCCGGGATCGCCGTCGTCTCCGCACTGCTGTGGTTGCAGGCCTGGCTCCACGTCGGCTCGGTGTGGCTTGTGCTCGCCCTGCTCGCGGTCAACCAGGCGTTCTTCGCGATCAACATGCCGACGCGCAGCGCGGTCGTCGCTCGCCTGGTCGCACCCGAACTCCTGCCCGCCGCGACCGCCCTGTCCAGCACCATGAACATGTTCGGCACGATCTTCGGCCCGATGGCGGCCGGTGCGCTGATGCCGGTGCTCGGCCTGCCGACGTTGTACCTGATCGACACGATCGCCCTGCTGCTCACGCTGTTCACGGTGTGGCGCCTGCCTGCGCTTCCGCCGTTGTCCGGCCAGGTGCGGCGTGCCGGCCTGCGGGACGTGATCGACGGTTTCCGCTACATGGGCACCCAGAAGGTGCTGCTCGCGAGCTTCGTCGTGGACATCATCGCGATGGTCGCCGGCATGCCGCGGGCGTTGTTCCCGGAGATGGCCGAGCGGACCTTCGGTGACCCACCCGGCGGCGGTCTCGCGCTGGGCTGGCTGTTCGCGGCGATCCCGATCGGTTCCGTGGTGATCGGGCTGTTGTCCGGCTGGCTCGGCCGGGTCCGCAGGCAGGGTGTCGCGGTGGTGATCGCGATCTGCGCCTGGGGCGCGGCGATCATCGGGTTCGGGCTGGCGCACGCGCTGTGGCTCGCGGTCGTCTTCCTCGTGATCGGCGGCGCGGCCGACATGGTCAGCGCGATCTACCGGCAGTCGATCCTGCAGGCCGCCGCCACCGACGAGATGCGTGGCCGGATGCAGGGCGCCTTCACCGTCGTGGTCGCGGGCGGGCCGCGCATCGCGGACGTCACGCACGGCTGGGCGGGCGCCGGGGTCGGCACGGCCGCCGCGTCCGCCGGCGGTGGGGTACTGGTGATCGTGCTGATCGTCATCGCCATCGCGTTGCTGCCCGCGTTCTGGCGGTACCGCGCCGCCGCGGTCGTCGAATAGCCGGTTTCACCCACGCGAGGCTTCCCGATGAGGCACGATGATCCGCATGGCTGATGGGATCTCGGTCGACGGCGCCGACCTGGCGCGATACCACTCGCACGCCGGCACGCTCTCGGGTGACATCGTCGGCGCCGCCAAGAAGCATCTCGCGGGCAACCTTTCCTTGCCTGGCAACCTGTTCGGGGATCTCGGGCACGAGAGCGGCCTGCAGGACTCCCTCACCGATCACCTCGACCGCATGCACACTCACGTGCACTCGGTTGCGGGCGGCGTGCACGATCTCGGCCAGTCCGTGCACACCGCGAAGGGCGACTACGAACACGACGAGCAGGTGTTCGGCGACACCTTCCGCCGGATACTGGGCTGAGGGGGCGCGGGTGGCGATCGACCTCGCGCCTTACGAGGCGCCGATCAAGGAGGCCGCGGACAAGCTCGAAGGGGACACCGGCGCGGCGGACAAGGCACAGACGGACCTGGCCGCGTTGTCCCAGCAGCTCACCGAATACGGCACCCGGCACCGGGCGGAAGCCACCAGCCTGCAGGGAAACTGGGTCGGTGACCGCGGCGATCTGTTCGGTGTCAAAGCAAAAGAGCACACGCAGGCCCTCGACGACGCGGCGACCTGGGCTTCGCACACAGCGCAGACCATCGGGGACGCGACGAGCCTGGTCAAGGACGCCCAGCAGCGGTGCCAGGCGCTGGTGACGGAGTTCGACGCCGACGCCCGCACGCTCGTCGACGCCGCCGCGAACAGCCGCGATCCCGGTGCCGAGTTGCAGGCGCGGGCGGTGATCGCCGGGATGTCGGCGAAGTACGCGAAGGAAGCCGCCGACATCGTCAACGCCGCGAAGGCGCGCCTGCAAGATCTGATGAACGGGATGAGCTCGACGGTGCCCGCGTCGGCCCCGCCCGCCGGTCCGCTCGGTTCCCGCGTGGGCG
>NZ_WMBA01000036.1 GCF_009707865.1 Amycolatopsis pithecellobii | reverse complement strand
GGGGGGGGGGGGGTACGCGGCGCGGCTGCAGGAACTCCCGACGGGCGACGACACGTACTGCATGATGTGGTGGCTCGCCGGGCGGCCTGCTTCCGCGAACCGGGAGCGGCGTCATCGTCGAGCTCGGGGAAGAGGCGGCTCGCGGACCGTCTTATCCCGGGGTGGCCTATGTTGCGGTATCCGTCTCCGACCTCGAATCCGTGCGCCGGTATTTCGGTCCTCAGCGACCAGGGGATCATGAACATCGCGCTCGGCTACCGTGACCGTGCGACGATGGAGCGTGATCTCGCCGCGGCAAAATCCCGCGGCGCCACCGCGACGGCAGACATTCCGGACGCCGCAGGTGGCGTCTACCTGCGGATCGTGGACCAGCTGTCCCTCGAACTGCTGCTGGTGCCACCGGAACTCGACAGCTCATACGGATTCGAACCCCAGTCGTAAAGCGACTACCGTCCACACGAGACCGGATTTCGACGGTAGGGGAGGGGTCGTATGAGCGCGAACACCGGCGTCCCGCACCGCGATCGCGCGGAAGCGTTGCGCGCCGCGGTGGCAGGCGACAGGGGAGTGACGGAAGCGTCGGTACGGACTGGCGCGGCAGCACGAGCCGCCGGTGGGCCGGCCATTGCCGAGCCGTATGACAACCTCGCGCGACAGATCGGTGAGGTGTCCTACCGCGTGACCGACGCCGATGTCGAGGCCGTCCGGGAAGCAACGGGCAGTGACAAAGGGGCGTTTGAAATCGTCATGTCCGCGTGTATCGGTGCGGGACTGGCCCGCTGGGATACCGCTGCTCGCGCCATCGAGGAGGCAACCGATGCGTCTGCCTGAAGTCGAGCGCGGTGACAGCCTTCGTAACAGGGCGCTGATCCGGATCATCTCCATGGTCCTGGGCACGCGCCTCCCGGACGCGGCCCGCGTTGCCTTCTACCACAAAGGCTTCGTCGGCTCGGCCCTCGGCGCGTGGACCCAGGACGCGATGCGCGGACCGAGCCAATGGTCCGTGGCGGAGCGGGAACTGATGGCCGCCATGGTCGCCAGGTGGAACTCGTGCCCGTTCTGCATCGGGGCGCATCGCGCCATCGCCGTGCGCGGTATGGACAAGGCGGTGGTGGACGCCTGCCTCACCGACTACCACACCGCACCCATCTCGGCGCCACTACGCGCGACGCTCGCCTTCCTGGAAACGATGACCCTGCGCCCGGGTGAACTGCGCGCCGCCCACGCGGAAGCGGCGATGGCGGCAGGGGTGAGCCGGCACCAACTGACGGACGCGGCGGCGGTCGCGGCCCTGTTCAACATCATCACCCGCTACGCCAACGCCCTGGACTTCGCCATCCCCAGCGATGCCGGATTCGACAAGGCCGCGGGCATGATGCTCAAACGTGGCTACGCCTAGTCGCACCGGGCGGTGAGCTCGAACGGCCGGAGGGGATGGCGGCGCGGATCAGCGAGGCACACGTCGATCGGCGTCATCCCTGTTTGTGGGTGGGCGGCGATTCTGGTATGGCGGCCACGGCGCAGCTGGCGATGGCGAGAAGTTCTTCGGTGGAACCTCCGTCCCTGGCGCAACCGGACATGCCTCGCATGACCGCCAGCAGGAAAGACGCCAGCTGGTCGGGCTGAACGGTCGCCGGGAGGTCGCCGTCTGTGATCCCTCGTGCGATCCGGTCCCTGAGCCGACCGTGGATGTCCTCCCGTTGCGCGGCCAGGCGCGGCTCGGTCAGCATGAGGCAGCCCAGTGGCGTCTGCGGGTCGGTGTGCGCGCGGGCGGTGTCGTCGAGCATGACGGCTATGGCCTCGCGGGCGGTCGGGCGGGCGGCCGCGGAGTCGACAGCTTCACAGGTCCGGCGGAAGTACAAGGCGGAGGCTTCCTCGAACAGGCTGTCCTTGTCACCGAACGCCGAGTACAGGCTCGGGGGAGTTACGCCCATGGCTTTCGTCAGCATCGCGATGGTGGTCTCCTCGTAGCCTGCGCGCCAGAACAACTCGACGGCTGCAGCCAGCGCGGTGTCGCGGTCGAAGCTTCGAGGTCTGCCGGCCATGTCCGCAGCATATCGTAGCGACCGCTATGGAATGTGGTACGGTTGCGTCGCGATTCATAGTGCTCGCTATAGAAAGAGAATCTCATGCAGTTGAAGAACGCCGTGGTGCTGGTCACCGGAGCCAACCGGGGCATTGGCGCCGAATTCGTCGCACAGCTCAAGAAGCGCGGAGCGGCGAAGATCTACGCGGCTTCGCGCAATGCGAGCTCCATCGGCGTGGACGGTGTCGAGCCGATCCAGCTCGACATCACGGACCCGTCGCAGGTCCGGGCCGCTGCCGACGCGGCCGGCGACGTCCAGGTCCTGGTCAACAACGCGGGAATCTCGACCGGTACGTCCATCGTCTCCGGCGACGTGGCGGACATCAGGCGAGAGATCGACACGAACTTCTTCGGTCCGCTGCTCATGACTCAAGCGTTCGCTCCGATTCTGAAGGCCAACGGGGGAGGTGCCATCCTCAACGTCGTCTCTGCACTGTCGTGGTTCACCGCCCCGGGCACCGGCGCCTACGCCGCCTCCAAGGCGGCGGCTTGGAGCCTCACCGACAGTGCGCGGCTCGAGTTGGCGGAACAAGGCACGCACGTCGTCGGCGTCCACATGGGCCTTGTCGACACGGACATGGCCGCGGGCGTGCAAGCGCCGAAGATCTCCCCGTCGGCCTTGGCGGCTGCCGGGCTGGACGCCATCGAGTCGGGTCTCGACGAGGTGCTGGCTGACGACTGGGCGAAGTTCGTGAAGTCCGGACTCACTCTCGGCCCGTCGGAACGATACGAGCAGCTGTTCTCGGCCCTGTCCGCGAACTGACCGGGTTCGGCGAGCGAATTGTAGGGACACGTGACGCGCCGACCGGGCGCATCTCGTATCCGTCGGACTGCCTGGGGGATAGGCGGTCCGACGGACTTGCAAGCTCACGGCCCCTGCCCACACTGGAGACTCGCACGGGAATCGCGACGTCCGGACGCATCACGATCGCCGACTCTTACCGTCGCGACAACCAACCCTGCAGCGCCTTCATCAAGGCCGACCCTGCTTCCGCCGAGGGAGTCTTCACGGCCCTCAGACCTCTGAAAGGTCCGACCACTGGCTCATTCCGGTTCGGCTTGGCGGGGACCCGTGAGATGGGCCTTGGCGTACCTGCGGAAGGCTGCCACCAAGCCGTTCTGGTCGTCGGCGCGGGTGGCCAGCACGACGTGACTGGGTTCGACTCCGACCAGGGGAACGGTGGTGAGGTCGGGCCGGAGGTTGTGGGCATGCACGCCGGCCGAGACGCCCACAGCGCGCCCCGTGGCGATGGCCTCGAACTTGTCCTCGACGGCTTCGACAAGCGGGCCGTCAGGCGCGGGACGTCCGTCAGGCCGTGGGTCGATCCGCCAGAAGGCGCTCCAGAGCGGATCGGACTGCTGGACCCGGGGCATGGGCTCGTCGGCGATGTCCTCGATGGTGACGTACTCCTTGCCCGCCAGACGGTGTTCGACGGACACCACGAGTACCCGGGGTTCGTCGTACAGTTGCGTCACGTGCAACCGCTCGGTCGAGAAGGGTGACCGCGCCACCACCGCGTCCACCCGGCGCTGGAGCAGCGCGGTACGTGGTGCGTTCCAGGCCAGATGCAGAGTGCGCACGTCGGCATCCGGATGCCGGTGGCGCAGTTCGCGCACAGCCGGGGTGACGGTGAGCCCCGTGGTGTAGCCGATGGTGATCCGGCCGGTCCGGCCGGCGGCCCGGGTACACGCCATTGCCTGCGTGGCCGCTCCGACCAACGATTCGGCCAGCGGCAGGAAGACCTTTCCGGCCTCGGTGAGCTGGGTGCGTTGCGCGCTGCGGTCGAGCAGGCGCACACCCAGTTGCTGTTCGAGACGGTGGATCTGCCGGGTCAACGACGGCTGCGTGGTGTGGAGGGCTTCGGCGGCGCGGCCGAAATGGCGGTGTTCGGCGAGGACCATGAAGCACTGCACCAGCCGCAGGTCGAGGTCGACCAATGGAAACGGTGAGGCGGGCATACCAGCAGCGTAACCGGGAAGCACCGATCGACTGACTGAACTGCATCGATACGCCGACCGTATCGGCGGTTGCGAAAAGATCATTGGACCAGTGCGTCTTACTGGCCGGAAGGTGGAAACGCCGGCCGGGCATCGCGTCGCGCCGACCCAGCCATCTGATTGAGCCGAAGGAGTCGCGCACTATGCGCATGTTCGTCACCGGGCCCGACGTGCACCTCGGCGAACTCGACAAGCTGCGGTCCGGCCCCGCATCGGCGCCGGGCCGGCGCGGTCCGGTCGGCCATCGGTGCTGCACGGGGCCGCCGGCTACCCGGCGTGCCGCGTGAACCGGCGTGGATGGCTTCGTGCTGCCGTGTTCTCGGCCTTGGTGGTCGCCCGCTCGCGGTTCTCGTCAGCGTCACCGTCCGCCCGGGACGCCACGCCAAGGAAATGAAGGGACCCAACCTTGAGAAACGATCGAAAAACCCGAGTCCGAACGAAGTTGACCGTAGCCTGTGCCGTATTGCTGGGCGCCGCGGTAGTGTCCCTCCCGGCGTCAGCGGCTTCCGGTTTCGCCGACCGGGCCGCTCCGAGCATCACCGTGGTGTCCAATACGCACCCGGAGCTGGTCAGCGGCAATGACGTGCTGGTGCGGATCACCGCGCCCGATGCGGCCCCGATACGGGTGACCGCGAACGGGCGGGAGATCAGCGGCTTCACGCGTCAGCAGGACGGCTCCCTACTCGGCTTGGTCACCGGCCTGCGCTCGGGCGACAACCACATCACGGCCACGTCCCACGGCCGGGCCGCCGAGCTGAACGTGGTCAACCACCCGGACTCGGGTCCGGTGTTCTCCGGCCCGCGGCAGTCGCCCTACTACTGCGAAACGACCGCGTTCGGCCTCGCTCCGGCCGGCCGGCCGCTGTGTTCCGCACCCACCGTGGTCAGCTACCGATACCGCACCACCGGCGGCGCGTTCGCACCCCTCGCCGACCCCACGGCCCGCCCCGCCGACCTCGCCACCACGACGGTCAACGGCAGGACCGTGCCGTACCTCGTGCGGGTGGAGACGGGCACCATCGACCGCGCCGTCTACCAGTTCGCCGCGCTCTACGACGGTTCCGCCCCCTCGCCGGTGCACCCGGACACGAGCTGGAACAACCGGCTGGTCTACACCTTCGGCGGTGGCTGCGACGGTGGGCACCAGCAGGGCAACACGACCGGCGGGGTGATCAACGACCTGTTCCTGTCCCGCGGCTACGCCGTCGCCTCCTCCAGCCTCAACGTGCTGGACAACAACTGCAGCACGGTGCTCTCGGCCGAAGCGGCGATGATGGTCAAGGAGCACTTCATCGAGACCTACGGCCCGGTGGCGCACACCATCGGCTGGGGAGTCTCCGGCGGCTCCATCCAGCAGTACTCGATCGCCAACGCCTACCCCGGCATCATCGACGGGATCATTCCGGGGCTCTCGTTCCCCGACCCGCTGGGCATCCTCGAAGCCGGGGCCGACTGCGGGCTCCTTACGCGGTTCTTCGCCGGGGCCGGGACCTCCTTCACGGCCGCGGAGCGGCAGGCGGTCACCGGCCACCTCAACAACGACACCTGCGTCTCCTTCGACCACTACTTCGTCAACCGCATTACCCCGGCCGGCAGCTGTAACAACCACATCGCCGTGGTGGACAACGTGATTCCCCCCGCGGACATCTGGAACCCGGTGACCAACCCCGACGGCGTGAAATGCAGTGCCCTCGAGTCCGACGCCAACCAGCTCGGTCGCGACCCGGCCACCGGATTCGTCCGCAGCGTGCTGGACAACGTCGGAGTGCAGTACGGCCTGACCGCGTTGCAGCACGGTCAGATCACGCCGGCCGAGTTCGCCACCCTCAACGCGAGCGTCGGCGGCTACGACACCACCGGCACTCCGGTGGCGTCCCGCACCCAGGCGGATCCCCGGGCGCTGAACGCGGCATACCACGACAACATTCTGAACAGCGCCGGGCAGGGGCTGGGCACCATCCCGATCATCGATGCCCGGATGGACATGGACAACGCCGGCCCCCTGTGGGACACCCATACGACCCAATGGTCGTATGTGACCCGGGACCGCCTGCGCGCCGCCAACGGAACCGCGGCCAACCAGGTGATCATCGAGTACCAGAACACGCCCGACCAGTCGGCCGCCGCGAACTCCTACGCGCTGTCCGCGATGGACCAGTGGCTGACCAACATCGAGGCCGATCACTTCACGCGCAGCCAGCAGGCCAAGGTGATCGCGAACAAGCCCGCCGGCCTCGGTGACGGCTGCTATCTGTCCGCCGGCGACCGCATCCAGGCGCCGCTGACCTACCCTGCGACCGGCCGCTGTGCTGCCACCTATCCGGTGGGATCGGCCCCCCGGCTGCAGGCCGGTGGACCATTGAGCGAGAACGTGCTCAAGTGCGCACTGCGACCGCTGAACTTCGCCGACTACCCGGTGCGGTTCACCCCCGCCGAACAGGAAGAACTGCGCCGGGCATTCCCGAACGGCGTGTGTGACTACACCAAGCCCGGGATCGGCCAGAACCAGAGGCCGGGAGCTTGGCTCACCTACGGCGATCACTAGCGCAGTGATTTCGAAGCCGCCGGGCGAGGCATCCTCGTCCGGCGGCTTCCGGCAATCTTTCCGAGCCGCTCAGAGCGCGAATCCACCGCCACAAACCAGTGTCTGCGCGCTGATGTAGTCGGATTCGGGGATGCACAGCAGGTAGACCGCCCCGGCGGCCTCCGCGGGTGTTCCGGCCCGGCCAAGTGGAATCCCCTGCTCCATGGTGGCGAGCAGATCTGGGTTGACGCCGACCTTGATCTCGCGGCCGTCGATGTCGATCGAGTTGTTCCCGGTTGCGGGGGCTTCGGTCAACCGGGTGCGAATCACGCCGAAGGCGACGGTGTTGACCGTGACGTTGTAGCGCCCCCACTCCTTGGCCAGCGTCTTGGTCAGGCCGGTGATCCCGGCCTTGGCAGCGGAGTAGTTGACCTGCCCGGCATTGCCGCCGAGCCCCGCGATGGAGGAGATGTTGACGACCTTGCGGCACGGCACCTGTTCGCCGGCCGCACGCGCCTGTTTGGCCAGGCGCGAGATCACCGGCTGGGCGGCCCGCAGGATGCGGAACGGCGCCTTCAGGTGCACATCGAGGATCGCGTCCCACTGCTCGTCGGACATCTTCTGCACGACCGAGTCCCACGTGTAGCCGGCGTTGTTGACGATGATGTCGAGGCTGCCGAAGGACTCCACGGCGGTCTGCACGAACCGGTCACCGAACCCGGGCTCGGTGACACTGCCGGCACACGCCACCGCCCGGCCGCCCGCGGCCTCGATCGCCGCGACCGTCTCCTTCGCGGGAGCGTCGTCGAGATCGTTCACGACGACGGCTGCGCCGTCGGCGGCAAGCTTCCGGGCTATCTCGGCACCGATACCGCGGCCGGATCCGGTGACAAGTGCCACCTTCCCGTCGAGTTTTCCCATGAGAGCACACACCTTTCCGGGTAGGGAACGGGGTCAGTCGAGTGCGACGGTCGCGTCGCCGGTGAGGGTCACGGTGCCGTCGGCGAGGGTGACGGCGAGCTCCAGGGTGACGACGCCGTCGTCGATCGCCGTCACCCGCGCGGTGCACGTCGGGACGGCGTGCACCGGGGTGATCGCCACGAACCGCGCCTGGCAGGACCGAATGCGTTCCTGCGGAACCCAGCAGGTGAGCAGGCGGGCCAGGTAAGCCATGGAGAGCATGCCGTGGGCGAAGACGTCATCGAGACCCGCGGCATGCGCCACGTCGAGGTCGATGTGGATCGGGTTGTGATCTCCGGACGCTCCGGCGAACAGCGCCAACGTGGTGCGGGAGATCGGCTCCACGGTCAGCGGGGGCAGTACCGTGCCCACGGTGACGTCACGAGTGAGGGTCACGATCCCGCCTCCGGGTTCCGCACGACGATGGTCGAGGTGGCTTCCGCGATCAGCGTGCCGGTCCTGGTGATCTCGGTTCGCTTGACCAGGAACTCCAGCGCGCCCGCCTTTTTCGTGAACACGTCGGTGATCCGGGGCCGCAAGGTCACGACATCACCGGCGTGCGCCAGGCCGTGGTAGGTGAAGCCCTGCTCACCGTGCAGGATCCGGCGCAGGTCCACGTTCAGCTCGGTGAGCCAGCCGAACGGGTCCGGGGACTCCAGTTCGAGACCGAAGAAGAACGTCGGAGGGATCGGCAGGTCCGGGTGCCCGGCCGCCCTGGCGGCGTCGAGGTCGGAGTAGACAGGATCGGTCTGCCCGGTCGCCGCGGCGAAGAACACCAGCCGTCCGCGTTCGACCGGGACGGTGATCGGCGGCATCCGCAGACCTCGGGCGCGTTCGGCGTCGACGGGCATCCTCAGCTCGCCTTCACGTAGACGGTGACCACGGCGGCGCCGCCGAGGCCGATGTTGTGCTGCAGCGCGACCGTGGCCCCGTCGACCTGCCGGGGGCCGGCTTCGCCACGCAACTGCCAGACCAGCTCGGCACACTGGGCCAGCCCGGTCGCACCGAGGGGATGTCCCTTGGACAGCAGCCCGCCGGAGGGATTGGTGACTACCCGGCCACCGTAGGTGTTGCCGCCGTCGGCGATGAACTTCTCCGCGGTGCCTTCCGGTGTCAGCCCCAGCGCTTCGTAGGAGAGCACCTCGTTGGTGGTGAAACAGTCGTGCAACTCGACCACGTCGAGGTCCTCGGGTCCGATCGCCGCGGCCTCGTACACCTGGCCGGCGGCCGCCTTCGTCATGTCGTAGCCGACCAGTGCCATCGGATCGCCGCCGAAGCTGGAGGAGGTGTCGGTGGTCATCGCCTGGGCTGCGACCACCACATCGCGACGCAGCCCGTGGCGCCGCGCGAAGTCCTCACTCACCACCACGGCCGCGGCCGCGCCGCACGTGGGCGGGCAGCACTGCAAACGGGTGAGCGGACCGAAGACTCGCGGTGAGCCGAGCACCTCGTCGACGGTGACCTGCTCGGTGAACACCGCATACGGGTTGTGCGCGGCATGCCGACGAGCCTTCACCGCGACCTGAGCGAACACCGCGGGATCCATGCCGTATCTGTCGCAGTAGGCCGTACCCGCCGCGCCGAAGTAACGCGGCGCCATCGGAACGTCCGCATCGACCTGCCCGCCCACCGCGTCGAGCACCTCGTCGAACCGCGCGAACGCACTCGGCCGGTCGTCCCACTGCGCCTTCAGCGCGCCCCGCCGCATCTGCTCGAACCCGAATGCCAGCACGCACTCCGCCGCGCCGGACGCTACCGCCTGGCGCGCAAGGAACAGCGCGGAGGAACCCGTCGAGCAGTTGTTGTTCACGTTCAGTACCGGAATCCCGGTCATGCCCACCCGGTAAAGCGCGTGCTGCCCGCTCGTCGAGTCGCCGTAAACGTAGCCCGCATACGCCTGCTGCACCCGGTCCAGCCCGAGCCCCGCGTCGGCGAGAGCGGCCGTCACCGCACCTTCGGCGAGTACGTCATAGGGCTCGCTCCTGCGAGGCGTCGCGAACGGGACCATGCCCACGCCGGCAACGACCACCCGATTCCCCATCACAGCTCCTCAGTCATCGTCATTCTTACTATCGATCATTCACTTAGTAGCGCAAGAATGCTATCTGCAGTAGATTATGACCCTACAGTGTGCTGGAGCACACTTTTGACCATTCACAACGGAGTGACGATGTACCTCACCCAGGGCTTGCACCGAGCGGTCCAGCAGACCCCCGACGCGATCGCGACGATCTACCGCGACCGGCACCGCACGTTCACCGAGATCGCCGGCCGGGTGGCCCGGCTCGCCGGCGCACTGCGCGACCATGGCGTACGGGACGGGGACCGGGTGGCGATGCTGTCGCTGAACTCCGACCGCTATCACGAGTACCTGCTCGCCGTACCGTGGGCGAACGGCGTGATCAACCCGGTGAACGTCCGGTGGAGTCCGGCGGAGATCGCCTACTCATTGCGGGACTCCGGCAGCCGGACGCTGTTGGTGGACGACACGTTCGCGGACACGGTGCCCGCCGTGCGCGCGGAGTGTCCCGAGCTGACCACGGTGATCCATGCCGGAGACGGCGGCACTCCGGAGGGGATGCTGCCGTACGAGGACCTGGTCACAGGGAGCGAGCCGATCGAGGACGCCCGGCGTGGGGGGAACGAGCTCGCCGGGTTGTTCTACACCGGCGGGACGACCGGCCACCCCAAGGGCGTCATGCTCTCCCACAGCAACCTCATGGTGTCGGCTTTCGGCCTGGCGGCCAGCGGATACCTCTCCGCGGGTGAGGTGCGTCTCCTGCATGCGGCGCCGATGTTCCACCTCGCCGACCTGGCGTTCTGGAACGCCGCGACGGCCAGGGGCGGCACCCACGTCATCGTCCCGGCGTTCAAGCCGGTCGAGGTGATGGAAGCCATCGCCGAGCACGAGGTCACCGAGACACTGTTGGTACCGGTGATGATCCAGATACTGATCGACCATCCCGACATCGCCGAGCACGACCTGAGCAGCCTGCGTGCGGTCATGTACGGCGCCTCGCCCATCCCGCAGGCGGTGCTCGAGCGAGCCATGAAGGCACTCCCCAACGCCTCGTTCACCCAGGCCTACGGCATGACCGAGCTCTCGCCGGTGGCCACGCTGCTCAGCCCGGACGACCACAAGGTCACCGAACTCCTCCGCGCCGCCGGGCGAGCCGCCCCGCACTCCGAGGTGCGCATCGTCGACACGAACGACGAAGAAGTGCCCCACGGCACGGTCGGCGAGATCGTCGTTCGCGGCGGCCATGTGATGCAGGGCTACTGGAACCGTCCCGAGGAGACCGCCGCTGCTCTGCGCGGCGGGTGGATGCACACCGGCGATGGCGGGTACCTGGACGACGCCGGTTACCTCTATGTCGTCGACCGCATCAAGGACATGATCGTCACCGGTGGCGAGAACGTGTACTCCGCCGAGGTCGAGAATGCCCTCGCCACACATCCCGCCGTTGCCGCGTGTGCCGTGATCGGCGTCCCGGATCCGGACTGGGGAGAGCGGGTGCACGCTGTCGTCGTCCGGCAACCCGGCCACGAGGTCACGGCCGGGGAATTGCGCGAACACGTCAAGACGCTCATTGCCGGCTACAAGGCACCCCGCACCGCCGAGTTCGTCGACGCGCTGCCGGTGTCCGGGACCGGGAAGATCCTCAAGCGTGAGCTGCGCAAGCGGTACTGGACGGGCGCGGACCGGCAGGTCCAATGACGGCACGGCCGGTCGATGGGGAAGAATTCGCCCTCGTGGCAATGCCGACCCCACCCGCCATGCCGGCGCGGCGGCGACGTCCGCGTAACCGCAGGGAGCAGATCCTGACCGTCGCCGCCTGCCGGTTCGGCGATCTCGGATACCACCGGGTTTCCATGGCGGACATCGCCGCAGCGGTCGACATCGGCGCCAGCGCGCTCTACCGGCATTTCCGTGGCAAGCAGGACCTTCTCGTGGCCGTCGTGGACGACACGCTGACTGAACTCGAAGGTCTCGTCGACGATCGCGCCGATGACCTCCCGGCGATCGTCGACGCGCTCGCGCATGCCGCACTGCGACGACGTCACTTCGGTGCGCTGTGGGACCGCGACCTCGCTTACCTGCCCGAGCGCGACCGGCACCGGCTCCAAAGCCGGATGCGGGCACTCGTCAGCCGGGTCGCCGACCTCGTGGCGGCGGATGCCGTTGGTCCGGCCGGCGAAGCAAGGCTGCGTGCCCACGCGCTCTGGGCGGTACTCGCAAGCCCATCCCGGCACCGGGTCGACCGGGACGCCGCACGGTTCGCCGAGTTGCTCGGCCAGGCGGCGATGGCGGCGGTGCGCGCGCCGTTGCCCACCGAACCGACGCTCGCCCCCCGGCAACTTCCCGGTGCCAAGCCCCAGTTGCCGGTCTCCCGCCGCGAGGCCATCCTGACGGCGGCCATCCGGCTGTTCGACCGGCAGGGCTACCCCACCGTGGGGCTCACCGACATCGGCGCCGCCGCGGGGATCGCCGGCCCCAGCATCTACAACCACTTCGCCAGCAAGACCGAAATCCTCAGCGCCGCCCTCGCGCGTGGCAACGAGGCCCTCTGGCTGGCGCTGCACCATGCCCTCACCACCGCCGACGGCGTCGAGGATGCACTCGAACAGACCATCGACAGCTACGTCACCTTCGCCGTGAACAATCCCGCCATGGTGTCCGTGCTCCTGTCCGAGGTGATCAACCTCCCCGCCGAGCAGCACGACACCTATCAACGTTCCCAGCAGGCCTACGTCAACGAGTGGGTCGCGCTGCTCGGCCGTTCCCAGCCACACCTGCCCGAACCGGAGGTTCGCCTCCTCGTCCACGCGGCCCTCGGAGTCACCAACGATCTCGTCCGGGTCCGCCTGTTGCAGGGGCGAGACCGGCTTCCGACCGAAATCGCCGCACTCGCCCGTGCCGTACTCGGGTTGGGGACGCTTTCTCAGTCATGATGCAGACGGTGCCATTGAGCTGCCTGGCGCCGGTTACGCGCTACGAGCGAACCGGCCGTATCCGCCTCCGCAGAACCGGAACTCGGCGCCGTGGCGATCCGGTGCGATCCGGTGCGGGCCGGCTCATCCCTGGCTCCCGGCGAGCTCGAGCGCCACGTCGATGATCATGTCCTCCTGTCCTCCGATGTACCCGCGTTCCGCGCAACGCCGCAGGATCTCCACCGCAGGGACCTTGTATCGCTCGGCCGCGTGCTCCACGTGGAGCTGGAAGGACGAGTACACGCCCAGCCAGCCCTGGGCGATGGCATTGCGGTCCATTTTCGGCCACCGCGGCAGATATGGCCGCACCACCTCCTCTGCGGCGGCGAGTGTTGCCGGCACATCCAGTCCGGTGTCCACGCCGAGCCGGTCGAATACGGTGGCCAGCACTTCGGTCGGGCTGTTGCCGGCGCCGGCCCCGAGGGCGCACAACGACCCGTCGATCGAGCGCGCACCGGCTTCGTAGAGTTGAGCCGGCGGGGCGTTTACTGGTCGACGGCGTTCAGGGCAGGGGGTTGAGCACGTCCTCCAGTGCCGCCCGCGCGCCGCGCAGGGCCAGACGGAGCTGGTCCGGTGTGCGGCGGACTTGGGCCAGCAAGAGGCCGCCTTGGATGGCGGCCATGGTGAGGTCGGCCAGTTCCGTCACGTCCGTATCCTGGCGCAGCTCGCCCGACTCCTGCATCCGGCGCAGTCCCGCGATGAGGGGGGCCTCCCAGCGGGCGAAGGCGTCTACGAACGCCTGTCGGGTGAGGTCGTCCCGGCCGCTGAGTTGACTGGCCAGCGAGCCTATCGCGCAGCCGCCCACAGCATCCTGGCGCGTCCCGTTGGCCACGATCGCGTCGAACCAGCGGTCGATGCCGGCCAGCGTGTTGACCTCCAGGAGCAGTGGTTCCTGCGCGGCCAACACCGTGTCCACAGTGGAATGAACCACGGCGCGGATGAGATCGTCCCGGTCGTCGAAGTAGTGGTAAAGCTGGCTGCGGCCGACCCCCGCGGCGCGTTCGACATCGTCCAGCGTCACCGCCGCGACGCCGCGCCGCTGAATGAGGTCTGCTGCCGAATCGAGGATGCGCTCTCGGGTCGCGCGGCCCCGCGCCGTGGTCGGTGTGTGTCCCACGAAGCCTCCTCCATGTTCTGTACCTCACAGTACAGAGTTTCTGTACTGTGAGGTACAGTCTGGAGCAGATTTTCTGTACTAAGCAATACAGTCCACGCTGGAATGACTCTGTGGTCCGGCCCAGCAGTGCGCCTCTCCGGCATTCCGCACGACCGAAGGGAAAATCATGGCCCCCTACCGACC
Organism: Amycolatopsis pithecellobii; assembly: GCF_009707865.1. Lineage (GTDB taxonomy): Bacteria > Actinomycetota > Actinomycetes > Mycobacteriales > Pseudonocardiaceae > Amycolatopsis_E > Amycolatopsis_E pithecellobii. The sequence continues at coordinate 62,587 of NZ_WMBA01000036.1, read as the reverse complement.
CACCACCGGGCTGCGGCGGCGCGCCGTCACACTCGGCTTCGCTACCCTGTTTGCCGCGGTCGCTGCGGCCCCACCAGCCTTCCCGGCCACCACCGGGACTCACCCCGCCCACGTGGCCGGCACTTGCCTGGACGACGTGCACGTTCTCGCCCACTTCGACCGGGTCGCGGGCCAGGTCGCCGAGAGCATCGCCCCGGAACCCGGCGGCAGCGCGGTCATCGGCATGATCCGCGCTCGCCAGGTGGTGCGGGTCGCGTTGGACGGGGCCGTCCAGCTACTCGCCACGATGCCGCTACCTCCGGGCGGCGGCACCACAACCCCCATCGTCGGCACCCCCAATGTCACCGGGGTCGCCCGGTCGGACGGCGGCGACGTGTACTTCCTTTACTCCTCCGGGCAGGGCGGCCTGACCGGGATCTGGCAGCTCCGTCCTTCCGGCGAGTCCCGCCTCGTCGTGCCGCTGCCTGCCGACACCTTCCCCAATGCACTGGTCATCGACGGTAAGCAGCACCGCTTCCTGATCACCGACTCCGCCGGCGGGCGCATCTGGCAGGCCCCGTTGAGCGGCGGCGAGGCCTCCGTGTGGTCGGCGGACCCGGCTCTCGCGCCCGCTGGCTTCATCGGCGCCAACGGCCTCAAGATCCACGACGGCGCCGTGTGGGCGACCAACTCCGACCGCGGCACCATCGTCCGCATCCCGGTGACCCAGGACGGCGGCTCCGGCCGCGCCGAGGTCCGGGCCACCGGGCTCGAGGGCATCGACGACTTCGACTTCACCGGTCGGAGCACCGAGATCCTCGCCGCGATCAACGAAAGCAGCAAGCTTGTGCGCGTGAGCGCCGACGGCGCCCAAGAGACCCTGCTGGACGCCAAGAACGGCATGCAGGGAACCACCGCGGTCGTCGTTCGAGGAAACCAGGTTTACCTGACCAACGGCGCCAACCTGGCCGGTGACGACCCGAACCTGATGCTCGCGCAGCTGCGGCGCTGCTGACACGCCTCCGCGGGATGGGCCACCCCGAACGGCCGGCCACTAGGCCGGGACGGTGGTTTTCAGGCGCTCAGTCGCAGCCGTCCGCAGTGCGTGCCGCTGGAGCTTGCCGTTCGGGGTGATGGGCAGGGCATCGAACACGAGAACCTGCCGCGGTTGCTTGAACGCGGGAAGGGCGCTGCGACAGTGCGCAATAAGCGTCTCGGGGTCGATTTCCGTGTGCGGCGCAGACACCACACAGGCGACTGGCTTTTCGAGTCCGTCGGCGTTCGGAATTCCCACCACGGCGGCTTCCGCGACGGTGGGATGGCGCAGCAGATGGGCCTCGATCTCGGCCGGCGACACCCACAGTCCACCGCTTTTGATCATTTCCGTGGTACGGCCGAGAATGGTGAAGTTGCCCGAAGAATCCTGCCGGACAAGGTCACCGGTATTGACCCACTCGCCCTCGAAGACCTTCCGGGTGGCTGCGGTACGCGCCCAGTAACCGGTGGCCGCGGAGGGTGCCCTGACATGGAGTGTGCCCGGCTGCCCAGGCTCGGCGGGAGACCCGCCCTCGGAGACGACTTTCACGTCGTAGCCGGGCACCACACTGCCGACACTGTCCGCCTGGGCATGACCAGGGCGAGTGGAAAGAAAGACGTGCAATGTCTCGGTCATGCCAAGGCCATTGACCAGCTCCACGCCGAATCGCGACTGGAACCTGCGCTGAAGTTCGCCCGGCAGTCGCTCGCCTGCCGAGACCCCGAACCGTACTGATTCGAATGCGTCCGCGGGAATGCTCTCGTCACGAAGAAATGAAGCGTATACCGACGGGACACCGAAAAAGATGGTCGGCCGGTGTATCAGGAGCCGGTGCAGGAGGTTCTGCGGGGTGGGGCGCGCAGGGTCGAGGATCGTGGTTGCGCCCGCGCCCAGTGGCAGAAAGCACGAGTTGCCCAGACCATAGGCGAAGGACAGTTTCGACGCGGACAAGCAGCGGTCCGCCGGCTGGATCTCGAGCACCCCTTGGCCGTAGGCCTCGGCCACGAATCGGATGCTGCCATGCCGGTGCATCGCGGCCTTCGGGTTCCCGGTGGTTCCCGACGTGTACAACCACAGAGCCGGGGAGTCCTCAGTGGACTCGTCCGGCGGTCCGACCTCGTGGCCTTGGCTGACGAAGTCCTTCCAGAGCAAGATCCTGGCGGGGGCAGGAAGCTCGATTTCGGTGTCGCTCAAGATGATGACGGTGATCGGGCCGGTTGCGGCACTGCCGATCGCCTCCTTCACCTCGGCCGCATGTTTTTCGTCGGTGACCACGGCACGGGCCCGCGAGTCGGTGAGCAGCCTGCCCAGATCGTCACTCGTATACAGGGTCGAAACGGGCACCGGCACCGCGCCGTAGCGCATCGCCGACAGCAGAGCCACCAGCAAGTCAGGATGGTCGTCGGCGTAGAGCATGACCCGTTCTTCCGGCCGGAGCCCGGCCGACTGCCAGCCGGCCGATGCGGCCGCGATGGCCTGCGCGAGCTCGGCATAGGTCACGGACCTGTCCGGCCCCATGACCGCTACCCGCTCCCCGGCACCACGCCGGACATGGCGGTCGACCAGATACGTCGCGGCGTTCGATGGCTCAAGCACGGCAATCACCCGCCAGTGCCAGGTTCGTCTCGCCGGCCCAAGGGTTTCCCCACCGCTCGGCATAGGCGACCGCGTGCACCGGCTGCCGGCGAGTCTCGCCGAAGGGTGTCGCCGGCCAGCCCAGCGGTATCACCGCCGCCGGAACGACATCCGCGGGAATGCCGAGAATCGCGCGCAACTCCGCAGTGAGACTCGCATGATCGCTGTCCTCGAGCATGTCGAGGCTCTGAATCGTGGTCAATGTCGCCCCCAAACCGACCGCACGGGCAGCGAGCAGGAGATTCTGGATTGCGGGATAAATCGAGGCACCCCCGAAGAAATTGGCCGGATTTCGGGGGATGGGCACAAAGCAGGCGACGACGGCGACGGGGGCGCTGGCGAGGTGCTCGGTCAGTGCCAGGCCTTGGCGCATCTGGCGCATGTGCTCGGCAGCGGCGGCGCCCGCATCCGGGGAGGTGCGGATACGCGTGGCCATCACCTGCCAGCCTCGGCGGTACCAGCCGCCGAGCGTGGCCATCGTGCCCCGGTCCCGCACGACGACGAACCGCCACGGCTGACGGTTCTTGGCCGATCCCGCCTGGACGGTGTGCTCGAGCACGAAGTCGATGGTGGCCTGATCGACGTCTGCGGGCAGAAAGCGCCGCACCGAGCGCAGAGTACGCATGCAGTGCGACACCGCGTCGACAGCGGCACCAGGCAAGGCCTCCTGAGCCGGGGGCGGAGTGGGCGTCATCGAGTTCGCTCCTGCTCGTTCGGTGGCTTCGGGTTCAATCGGGGTACGAGATGGGGAGTGACGCTGCGGAACTTCTCGAACGTTTCCTCGTATTCCCGCTCAGGCTGGGAGGCGTTGACGATCCCGGCACCGGCTTGAAGCCACTGGGTGCCGTTCTCTTGGTAGATGCTGCGCAGGACCAGACCGGCATCGAGCGCGCCGTCATGTGACGCGGTCAGCACCGCCCCCGAATACAGCCCGCGCGGGTCCTTCTCGTTCCGCGCTATGTAGTCACAGGCTTCGCGTTTGGGGATGCCCGATGCGGCGACCGCGGGAAAGCACGCTTCCAGCGCATCCCAGCTGCTCGTCCGACCGGCGAGCTCACCGCGCACCAGCGAGGCGAGATGCTGCAGACTCCCTCGCTGCACGACCGACATCAGCTCGGTCACTGCCACCGAGCCCGGTACGCAGATATTCGAGAGTTCGTTGTAGGCGAGCTGGAGAGCGAGTGCATGCTCGTAAATTTCCTTGGAGTCGCTGAGAAGTTCGGCGCGCAGCCGGTTGTCCTCGTGCTCGCCGTTGCCGAACGACCGGGTCCCCGCGAGCGGCTGAGTGGACACCGCCCCTCCGGAGGAGACTTCGAGGATCGTCTCCGGGCAGAATCCCGCCGCCTTCCGGCCGCCGAGGTCGAGCAGGAACGACCGCGCCGGCGTATTGGCCTGCCGGCCGCGCAGATAAGTCTGCGGGAGATCGATCGGAACGGGCACAGGTACTCGCCGGGACAGGATGACTTTGTGGAATGCGCCGTCGCGGATTTCCCTGGTCGCGTTCGCGACGGCTCGTGGGTACCACTCGCTGGTCAGATCGACGTCTTCGGTGGCCGTCGCCGGGACCGGGTCGTCCGGCGGGTTCGCGAGCACATCCGCGATCCGCGCCCGCAGTAACTCGTCCGCACAGCTGATTGTGGCCCCGGCGGTGCCGATGCGTATCTCGGCTTCCGGGACGATCAAGTGGGCGAGTTCGCCCTGACCGGCATGCTGCTGCCGGCCGGTCAGGGCATGCGACATCTCGAAGGCCACCCAGCCGTAGACTGTCCACTCCGGAATGGGCAGCTCGCGAAGTACCTCGCCGAGACGGCCGAGTGGGCGGGACGAACCAGGCCACTCACGGACCTCGTGCCGGCACCGGACTTGAATCCGGTCGGCATTGACGCTGATCGTTGCGCGGCTTCCGCCGGCCACCGACCACGTTCCGTCCTTTTCGTACACGACGTATTCGTCGAACAATCCCGACGTGACCAGTGCCACGGCGGCTCGGGCGGGTCCCAGCTCGGACCGCGGCTCAGGCCGGTGCATCTGCATGCCCCCTCGTTCCGGAAGTCACGAATCCCACAACGCCCCGTTGGCCGCGATACCCCGGCTTTCCAGGCCATGGACCACGTCCCAGGTGACCTTTTTGTTTGCCACGCAGATGACTCCGTCGGCGCGGAAGTCGCGTGCTGCGCGATAGGCGAGCGCGACGACATCTGGTTTTCCCTGTGCAGCGGTGTCGACGATGAGCGCATCCGGAACCAGGCTGAGGATCTCGTCGACCAGGTCGTCGCCGTAGATCTGGCGAGGAGTGCGGGTGACCCACACCAAGGCCATGGGCCGGTCTCGGGGCCTGCTCACGAGGTGGGTCAGCGTGGGGCCGATCCCGCTACCGGTCGCGACGAACAGCACGCGATTGAACAGGCTCTCCACCGACGCCATGCCACGGATCGCGATCTGTTTCACCCAGAGCGTGTCCGGCGGGTTGTCGATCAACCGTGACGTCCAGTCCCCGGCGCGGGAGACCATGATGCGATAGCCCGCCCCCTGTTGCACGTCGATTCCGGCAAACGCATGCCATTCCTTCAACGGTGAGCGGCTGAGGAAGGCACTGGAACCATTGAAAGGGGTCCATCCGTAGTCGAAGCGAAGCAATGCGGCGTGGGAAGAAGGGCGGGATACCGACACCCTGACCTTGCGCAACCGTGTCCATGAAGACGCCACACTGGCGCTGCAGACCAGCAACACCCACAGCTGTGGAGTGCTCAGCAAGACCATCCAGACGGCTTGTCCGTCGCGCGGTTCCCAGCTTGACAGGAGCGTCTGCACCCAGAACAGAAGAAGGGAAAACCAGCCGGCAAAGCGGTGGCTGCGTTCGAACAAGTCATGCCACCGCCGCCGGATCGCAGGCAGTGCCAATACGACGATGGCCAGCAGCAATGCGGCCTGCACGTATGACACGAAAAGGACCGCGGTCAGGCGGGCTGGGAGCTGGTGCCCGGCAGCCTGCTTGGTGAGATCGACCGTGAAGAAGATGTACCAGATCATGGCGGAGATACCGGCGCCCACATGAAGGCCGCCCATGTGGTACACCTTGGCCGCCGCACCACGAATCCAGAGCGGCCAGCTGTCAGGCAGTCGTCGCGCCAGCGAAAATACGAAATTCCACACGCGTGGTTGCCTGATCAATACGGCAAGTGTGAGGTTGGCCAGCACAGCATCGGAAGCGGTGGCGTAGGTGCCGGACTGGACCAATACGAGCAGGTTGACCAGCAGGACCAGGGCGATCAGCCGGTTATAGGGAAATAGCAGAGGGTGCTTGGTGATGTTCCGCCAGGCAGTGGGCGTCGGTAGCGCAAGGTGTGCCGCCTGGGCACTTCTCGCAGGATCGCCCGCGGTGGTCGGCGTGCTGCTGGCCATCGTGTCAGATTTCGAGGGAAGGACTGGATACGGTCTTTATTTCCCGGTGGCGAGGAAACGAATGCCGAGAAGCTTGCTCGCTGGGTTGAAACGCTCGACAGTCGCCCATTGACCAAGACTTCATGAGTGCCCCCGCAGTTACCTATCCAGCCGTGATGTTCGCGATAACGCAACAATGACACCGGCGCGATTGACGCGGGACGAGCCGGGAGGATCGTCTCCTCAGAACTGCCCCAAAGGACCGCTCCACGCGGTTCGGCCGGCACGAGCGTCAGCTGGCAGCTTGCGCAGCTTGGCGAAGGCGCACAACGCGTCCTCTTCGGACAGTGCCCGATCGGTCGCCGGGACTGACCGAACGGAACGTTGTGAGCAGCGCGACGAGAGGTGCGTTGTGACCCGCCTACCTCAGCGCCATCTACCGCGCCCTGGGCTTCCGCGAGACCTGACTGGCAGGATCGTTCCGGAGGGCTGGCGCGCCGATTCAATGCGCGGCGCCGGTGCCGAACCGATCCTTACCGGGCGCACACCGCTGGACAGTCGCCGAGGCGCTCACCAGGCTCGGTCCGGCACGAGGTAAGGAAAGGTGAACCCATGGGGCGAGTTGATGGGAAGGTCGCGCTGATCACCGGCGCGGCCCGCGGCCAGGGCCGCTCGCACGCGGTACGCCTGGCCGGGGAGGGCGCGGACATCATCGCCGTGGACAGGTGCCGGCAGCTCGAGACGGTCCGGTATCCGATGGCCACGCCCGCGGACCTCGCGGAAACCGCACGGCTCGTCGAACAGCAGGGGAGGCGCGTGCTGGCCCGCGAAGCCGACGTGCGGGACCTTCCGCGGCTGCGCGAGGTCGTCGCGGAGGGGCTCGCCGGGTTCGGGCGGCTCGACATCGTCGTCGCCAACGCCGGGATCGGTGTGATCGCGCCGGTCTGGGAGATCACCGAGGACGAGTGGCGGGACATGTTCGACGTCAACCTGACCGGGGTGTGGAAGACGGTCACCGCGACGGTGCCGGCGTTGATCGAGCAGGGTGAGGGCGGCTCGATCATCCTCACCAGCTCGCTGTCGGGGCTGATCGCCGAGCCCAATCTTGCGCACTACACCGCCGCGAAGCACGGGGTCAACGGGCTGATGAAGGTGCTCGCCCAGGAACTGGCTCCGCATTTCATCCGGGTCAACTCGGTGAATCCGTGCACGGTGGACACTCCGATGATCCAGAACGAGACGATCAAAGACCTGTTCAACGGTGGCAGGCAAGGCGCCACCGAAGCGGACTTCCGGGCGGTGGCGACGGAGCTCAACGCGTTGCCGCTGCCCTGGATCGACGCGGCCGACGTGAGCAACGCCGTGGTGCACCTGGCCTGCGACGAGTCGCGGTATGTCACCGGGATCGTCCATGTCATCGACGCCGGCGCGCAGAGCCCGGCGAAGGTACCCGGCCGGACTTCTTTCGCGCGGAGCCCGGAGCACGACGACCTACGCCTGGAGAGGATCCCGAAATGACGAGCGAGGGCCGGCTGGCCGGGAAGATCGCGCTGATCACCGGGGCGGCGAGAGGGGTGGGCCGAGCGCACGCCGTCCGGTTCGCCGAGGAGGGCGCGGACATCATCGCGGTCGACGTATGCCGGGATCTCGACACCGTCCGTTATCCACTGTCCACTTCGGACGATTTGGCGCTCACCGCCAAACTGGTCGGCGAGCTGGGCCGGCGGGTGGCCACATACGAGGCGGACGTGCGGGTACTCAGCGAACTGGAAGCCGCTGTCGCGCACGGTGTTTCCGAGCTGGGGCGACTCGATATCGTGTGCGCCAACGCGGGTGTCATCGCCGGGCACGGCCTCACCTGGCAGCTGACCGAGCAGGAATGGCAGGACACGCACGACGTCAACGTCCGGGGCGTGTGGAACACGATCCGCGCGGTTCTGCCGGTGCTGCGCGACTCCGGCGGCGGCGCGGTGGTACTCACGGGATCCGTCGCGGCCTACCAGGCCGAGCTGGATCTCGCGCACCACACCTCCGCCGCGCACAGCCTCGACGGACTGATGAAGTCACTGGCCGTCGAGCTGGCACAGTTCGGTGTCCGGGTCAACAGCGTCAATCCCGGCCGGGTGCTGACCCCGCTGGCCGACAACGACGAACTGCGGCCGCTGTTCACGCTGTCCACCCACATCCTGCCGGTCTCGTGGCTGGACCCGGCAGACGTGAGCCACGCGGCCGTCTACCTCGCTTCGGACGAGTCCCGTCATGTCACCGGCACGTCGCTGCGCGTCGACGCCGGCGCCACCCACCCCTTCAAGCTCACCTGAGCCCCGGCCTGAGAACGGAGTCAACGATGACTGCGACCTACCAGGAAGTGATCGACAGCGCCCCACCATCACGGTTCCACAAGCGACTCGTCGTCGCCTGCTGCGGGGGCCCATTTCTCGACGGCTACATCATCAGCATCATCGGCGTCGCGCTCGTCGGCATCAGCGGCAGCCTCCTGCTGTCCAGTTCGGACAGCGGCATGGCCGGCGCCGCCGCACTCGTCGGGATCGGACTCGGCGCGCTCCTGTTCGGGGCACTGACCGACCGGATCGGCCGCGAGAAGATGTACGCCGTCGACCTCACCGTGCTCGTCGTCGGCTCCGTGCTCTGCGCACTGGTGAACGAGGCCTGGCAACTGATCGTGCTGCGGCTGATCCTGGGCCTGGCGATCGGGGCCGACCTGCCTATCGCGACCTCGCTGATGACCGAGTTCGCCCCCGCCAGGCGGCGCGGCATGATGCTCGGCTTCGCGGCCGTCGCCTGGGCCGCCGGTGGCGCGGCCGCCTATCTCGTCGGCTGGATCATGGTCGAACTTTCCGGCGGCTACGGCCTGTGGCGATGGATGCTCGCGAGCGGGGCGGTCTTCGCGCTGCTGGTCGTGGTGCTGCGGCGCAATGTGCCCGAATCTCCGCGCTGGCTCGCGAGCAAGGGCCGCATCACCCAGGCGCAGGCGGTGGTCCGGCGGATCTACGGTGTGGACGTCGACGAGGCCGGGTTCACGACGCGCTCGTCGGTGGCCGACACCGCCGTCAGCGGCCTCGGCGGCCTGCGGGTGCTGTTCCGTGGCGGCTATCTCAAACGCACGATCATGTGCACGGTGCTCTACATCGCGAACGTCACCCCGAACTATGCGATCTTCATCTTCGCCCCGGTGCTGCTGGCGAACTTCCACCTCTCCGGCGGTTCCCTCGACGTGCTGGGCGGGCTGGTGATCACGGTGCTCAGCATCGTCGGTGCCTTCCCGGCGCTGCGCTGGATCGAGACCGCGGGCCGGCGCAAGACCGCGCTCATCCCGCTGACCGTGACCCTGGTGCCCTTCGTGGCGCTGTGGCTCGTGCCCGAAGGCCCGGCATGGTTCGTGATCGTCGCGTTCAGCCTCTACGCGCTGACGATCGCCGGGCCCGGCATGCTGATCTGGTCCTACCCGAACGAGATCTTCCCGACCGAGGTGCGGGCCACCGCGCTCGGATTCATGGTCGCAGCGAGCCGGATCGGCGCCGTCGTCGGCACGTATCTGCTGCCCGTCGGGCTGGAGACGATCGGCGCGGGCAACGTCATGCTGATCGCGGCCATTCTGACCGCGGCCGCGATCGTCGTGTGTTACTTCTGGGCCCCGGAGACCCGTGGCCTGGCACTCGACGAGGCGGCCGGTTTCGGGCACGCCCGCGTGCGGAAGCCCGTTCGGGAATCGTGACCCAGGCGCGCACGGTCGAGCACTTCGAGGCGATGGCCTCGGCGGTATTCGCACCACTGCGGATCCGGCCGCTGGAACCCGGCCCCTTTGCGGCCGGGTTCCGCAGCGCGTCGGCCGGTGAGGTGGTGGTGTCCCGGATCCGGGGCCGTCCGTGCCGGGTGGGGCGGTTGCCGGCCCTCATCGGGGCGGGTGACCGTGAGCTGGTCAAGGTGACGGTGCAGACCGCGGGCAGCATGTGCGTCGAATAGGACGGCCGGACATGCCGGCTCGGCCCCGGCTCGCTGGCCGGCTACGTGACGGACCGGCCGTACGACCTCGTCCTCGAGGAACCGTACGACATCGTGGTCATCGGGATACCGCAGACGCTGCTCGGCGTGCACGCACACGCCTTGCGCGCCCGTACCGCGATCGCGGTCCCCGCGGCCACGGACACCCGGCGCCTGGTCCGGGGGTTCTTCAGCGGGATCGCCGAAACACTCGTCGCCGGCAGCCCTGCGGGCCGCCATCTCGCGGATGCGCTTGTCGCGATGGTGCGGTGGGAGCTGGCGGGGATTCCCATGGCATCGGCGGAGAACCTGGCCGACCGGGTCGAAGCGTATTGCCTGGCGGGGCTGGCCGACCCGGCGTTGTCCGTGGAGTCGGTCGCGCGGGCGCATCGCGTGTCGGTGCGCTATCTGCACAAGCTGTTCGAGTCACGCGAGCTGTCACTGGCCGCCTGGATCCGGCGGCAGCGGTTGACGCGGATCCGGCATGACCTCGCCGATCCGGCGTTCGAGGGCCGGACGGTCGCCGCGATCGCGGCACGCTGGGGCGTAACCGACGCGCGACATCTGAGCCGCGCCTTGAAGGCAGAGTTCGGGGTGACCGCGGCGGAGATTCGCCGGGCGGCGCGGAAGCCGCCCGGCGAAGTCGTCACGCCAGGCTCGTCCAGATGCTCTTGACCTCGGTGAACGCCTCGATGGCCGCCCAGCCCATCTCGCGGCCGAGTCCGGAGGACTTCATCCCGCCCCACGCGGCGGCCGCGTCGAGTGCGGGCGGGGTGTTGATCCACACCGTGCCCGCCTTGATCTCGTGTGCGAGCCGGTTCGCGGTGCCGATATCGCGGGTCCAGATGTAGGCCGCCAGCCCGTAGTCGGTGTCGTTCGCCTGTCCCGCGAGTTCCTCGGGATCGTCGTAGGGAAATACGGTCAGCACCGGGCCGAAGATCTCCTCGCGGGCGATGCGCATGTCCTGCGTGACACCGGCGAACACCGTGGGCCGGTAGAAGTATCCGCCGGCCAGTTCGCCGTCCGCGCGGCTGCCGCCGGTCACCAACTGCCCGCCATCGGCCTGGCCGATCCGCACGTACTCGTCGACCTGCTCCAGGTGCTCCAGCGAGACGAGGGGACCGAGCTGTGTACCGGGATCGAGGCCGGGGCCCAGTGTCATCGCCCCTGCGGCACTCGCCATCTTTTCCGCGAACTCGTCGGCCCTGGCGCGGTCCACGTAGAACCGCGTCGCCGCCGCACACACTTGGCCCGAGTTGAGCAGCCCGCTCATCAGGTTGCCTTCGAGCACCGTATCGAGGTCGGCGTCGGCGGCGATCACGCTCGGCGCCTTGCCGCCCAGCTCCAGCGACACCGTCTTCAGCGCGCGCCCGGCTTCCGCCGCGATCTCACGGCCCACCGCCGTGGAACCGGTGAACGAGATCTTGGCGACGTCCGGGTGCCGCACCAGCGCCCTGCCCACGTCCGGGCCACCGGTGACCACGTTGACCACCCCGGCCGGAATCCCGGCCTGCTCCAGCACTTCTGCGAGCAGGAGCGTGGTGAGGGGTGCCTGCTCGGCGGGCTTGAGCACGACGGTGTTCCCGGTCGCGAGCGCCGGCGCGAGCTTCCAGACCCCGATCATGAGCGGGAAGTTCCACGGGGTGATCAACGCGCATACCCCGACCGGTTCCCGCCGGGTCCGGTAGTCGAGCCCAGGCGCGGAAACCGGTGCCGTGACACCGGTGATCTTGGTTGTCCAGCCGGCGTAGTAGCGGAAATGCTCGACGGCGTTGGGCACGGAGAACCCGCCGCTGATCGCGAGCGGTTGGCCTTGGTCGATGGTCTCGAGCCGGGCGAACTCGTCGGCCCGCTGCTCCAGCAGATCCGCGACCTTCAGCAGCAACCGGGTCCGCTGCGCCGGCAGCATCGCGGTCCACTCGGCGAACGCGCCTTTGGCAGCGGCCACCGCGGTGTCCACATCGGACGGTGCGGCCTCCGGTAACTCGGCAAGAACCTCCCCGGTGGCCGGGTTACGGGTGACGAACGTGGCACCACTGCCGCCGTTCCACTTACCGCCGATGAACATTTCCGTACGCACGCGGACACTCCTTTGTGGTCACAACCGATGGTCCTCGGCGGAATGCTAGGCACGGCGAAAGTGCGGTGGTCTCCTTCAGACGCACGAATAGTCGCCAGTTCCGGCGCCCGGGACGATCGGTAGCGGTTCGCGATCGGCGTGCCTTGGCCGAGCGCGGAGCGCCAAGTAAAATGCATTGATTCTGAGGAAGAGCGCGAACCCGCGTTGCCGTGGCCCACGGGCAGGAGGTCACCATGAACTCGGACATCGAGACATTCACGGTGGACACCGTGGACCCCGGCGACCGGATCGATCGCTGGCAGGAGGTTCTCTCGACCACGCACGTACCGCAGACCGTGCATCCACTCGGGAACGCTTACCCTCGGCCATTCCGAGCGAGCCTACGACGCCGGCGGGTCGACGACATCGCGGTGATCGATGCGCGATCGGACGAGTTCCGGGGGAGACGCACCCATCGTGACATCAGCGCGCGCACCTCCAACTACGTAGAGCTGACGATCCCGCTGCACGGGCGGATGGCCGTCGGGATCGACGACAAGACCATCATCGCTCCCGGGGCGATGCTGTTGAGCAGGCACGACCGGCCATCGCAATACGAAATGCTGGAAAGGGTACGGCTGCGAACGGTCCTTATCCCGCAGGCCGCTCTGGGGTTTGCGGCCGGCACACTCTCCGCACCCCCGACAAGAGTGTTCATGAAGGCCGAGCCAAGCGTTCGACTACTCATCAGCCACATCGCGGCGCTACAGGCCGTGCCGACCCCGCTTTCCGGCTCCGCGGCGGCCGCCGCGCGCAACGCGGTTCTGGAGTTGCTGGTCGGCGCTGTGCGGTCCCAGGTGGCCGACGCCTCGACGACCGCCCTCGCTGCCCTCAGGTGCAGCATCGAGTGCTGGATCGACACCCGGCTCACTGCCGGTGTGCCCGACCAACAGGTCACGGCTGCGGCGGCGGCAGCGGCTCACAGCGTCTCCGTGCGAACCCTGCACCGGGCGTTTGCCGACGGCGAGACCTTCGGGTTCGTGGTCCGGAGTCGCCGAATAGAGCGGGCGAAGCGGGACCTGGTAGGCGAGCCCACGGCGACGATTCAGTCGATCGCCATCCGCTGGGGGTTCGCAGACGCGAGTCACTTCTGCCGAGCGTTCAAGGGCGTATACGGCGAAACACCGAGCGACTACCGGATCGCGGCCTCGGCCGGCTTCTCGAATTCTTGATTCAGGAGATCTCGACACCTCGGGGAAGGACGTATGACCACCAGTCGGCCACCAGCGCCGGGGTGTCGGTGCCCTCGACCGTGAAGGTGATCCTGCGAAGGACCTTGTAGCCGCTGCCCTTGGGCGTGACCTCGAGCGTTTCCAGTCTGGGCAGGATCACGTCGCCACGGTGCACCATGCGAATGAACCGGACCCTGTCGAGCCCGTAATTCAGAGCCCACATGTTGTCGGGATGGCCGTTCGCTGATCGTGCGACCGCGTCGAGCATCGAAAGCAAGTGGAACCCCTCGACGAGAGTCTCCGGAAACTCGGGGACGTAGCCATGGGGATAGGCCTTGTGGAGCCAAGTTCCTCGTTGGAAGTGGCTGCTGTCCTCATCATCCAGCGTAAACGGCTCCCCCTCCAAGACACTGCCCACGGTTGCGGGCAGGCTCTCGAAAGCCAGGCGCTCCTCTGCCATCTTTCCTCTTCCTTGGTGCGCTGAGATATGCGACATTCCGGGGTCAGTCCTCGAGATACAGCATCTGCAGTGCTGTTTCCACCGATATGGAGCGATATGTTTCGCGAATCCTTCCCTGCGCGGTCCGGTTGTTTTCATAGCGTTCTTCGGCCTGGCCGGCGTGGTGCATGACTTTCGCGTGCCGCTCGGCTGCGGCGGCAGACTGGCTCAGCATGGCCTGATAGGTCGACGGCCACCGCTCAGGATGCAGCGTCATCGTCGCGTTCGACTCGGCCCTCTGATCGCAACTGGTAAGCGCGATCGTCGACGCGTTCGTTCTGCCGGAAGGTGCGTAGGCATACGCGCTGACGATGCGGTCGATCGCCGATGCAGGCTCCTTCCAGACGTGCTCCAGTTCCCGGGGCGCGCGGTCCGGAACGAGGAGCCTCGTGACGCCGCGATCGTTGATCGCCCCGAGGACAGCGCGGTGGCCGGCAGTCACTTCGACCTCCTTGCGCGACGGAACGAAGTCGAAGGGGGCGAAATTTCCCCGGTATTCGCCGAAGTGGAACAGAAAGAAATCCGGGTAAGCCGGCTGCTCGCGACTGCGCCGTGCCTGCCGCTCGTCATAGAAGGCGGTGATCGCGAGCTGAATCAGCAAGGAGGCGCCGAGGGCGCCGAAGGGCCGGTCGACGACTATCCCGAGCCGGTCGAGTGGGCCCCAGCAGGGCAAGACATCATTGCGATCGGCCGGCGCGCCGTCGATTTCGATGGCGAACATTTCGGTCGACAGTTGTCGGGCTGTGTGCACGAGGGGATTCACCTCCGAAAGGTATTTACCGGCCGACGTCTTCCGACGAGATCGGGCGGTAGCACGTGGTGTCCACCTTTTCCCAGCGCGCCTTCAGCTGAAGGCCGAGGAAACGTGAGTAGTACCGGATATCCGCCAGGCCTCCGCCCGTCAGCCAGAAGTTTGGCTGCGGGGTCGGCGTCCAGCGGTTGCGATGCTCACCCAGCCAGGGCCCTGGATCCCGGTCCAGACCAGAACCGATGCCGTTGCACCTGCCGATGCGAGCCGCGATCTCGGCGGATGTGAGCCGCTCGATGACCGAACTCAGTGGCTTGTAGCCGGTGGCGAGGACCACCAGATCCGCTTCGATCTCGGTACCGTCGTCCAGGATTACCGAATGCGGCCGAAGCTCGGCAATGCTGCCGTGTCGCAGGCCGACCTCGCCCGAGGTGATCAGCTCGGTGGCACCCTCGTCGACATACCAGCCTGCTCCCCGGCGCAGCGCCTTGATGGCGATGCCGGCGCCGTCCTCGGCGAAGTCGAGTTTGAAGCCGACCGCCGCCAGCCGCTCGTAGTATCCGGCCTCGCGTTGCCTGATCCCGGCCCAGAGCTCCTTGTGCATTTCGGTGAGAATCCGAAGCGGATAAGAGGCGCGGATCAGGTCAGCCTGGTCGGTCGTCAGCCCGCCCGCAATGGCTTCCTCCGAGTAGAGGGCACCCAGCAAATCGTTCAACAAGACGCCAGACCGGACGATGTGCGTGGAGGAGCGCTGCACCATGGTCACCTGCGCGCCGTGCTCCCACAGATCTTGGCAGATGTCGTGACCGGAATTACTGGCGCCGATCACGACGCACTTGAGGCCCGTGTATGCAGCTCCGCTGGAATACTGGCTGGAGTGCATCAGATCGCCGGTGAACGACTGAGCACCGGGGACGTCGGGAGTGTGCGGTGCGCCGTGGTTACCGACCGCCAGAATCAGGTGCTTCGGCCGCAGTGTGGTAGCGACGCCGTCCCGAACAAGATCGACCGTCCACTCCTGAGCGGCGTTGTCGAACTCGGCCGCAACGCATTCCGTTCCGCCCCAGAAGTTGAGCTCCATGAGCGACGCGTAGGCCTCCAGGAAGTCCCCCATCTTGTCCTTGGGACAGAACACAGGCCAGTCATCCGGGTATGGCAGGTAAGGCATCGCGTTGTACCAGACGCCGTCGTGGAGGCAGAGACTCTCGTAACGCAGGCGCCACGCGTCCCCTGGCCGCTCGTGGCGATCGACGATCAGCGCCGGCACACCGAGTCGGCGGAGCGTGGCGCCGAGAGCAAGGCCGGCCTGGCCTCCGCCGACGATGAGGCAGAAGGGCTGAAGGTCGTAGCCCAGGCTTTGCGCTTCACGGCGCCGGCGCTCCTGCCAGCTGACTCGCCCACGCCGGGCTCCATGATCGGTCCCCGCGACACGGCGAGGCCCCGTTGCCTCCTCGAAACCCTTGAGCTCTACGGCGGTCGTGAGGAGGACCCACGCGAGTCCGTCTCGTAAACGCAGAATTCCCTCGCCTCTCAGCGCCGCTGTCTCGAAGGTGATTGATGCTTCGGTGACGTTGCCGGCCTGCCGCGCAGGCCCACTCATCGTCCATCGACGGGGGCGTACCCTCTCGACGGTCGCGTGCAGCATGTCGCCGATGGCCGCCTTACCCTCGAGCGTCGTGATGTTCCAGGTGAACGCAACGAGGTCTCGCCAGAAGCAATCCTCCGTGAAAAGGCTCAGGACGTCATTCACGCGTCCGGCGGTCAGCGCGGCCTCGAGGTCCGTCAGCCACGATTCGGCAACCGATGACGGGGTCGGCTGCCCGGGATCTGAAACCGCAGTCACTGTCATATTCACCTCGGGATGACGCAGGGGTACGAAGCGGCGATTCTGAGCTCTGTTACAGGGTGTGGCCGGACGGCGTAATGCCCATTGATCCGGCGCGCCAGATGAGAAGAACGAACGTGCCACGGTTGCTTCCTGACCGAATGGACGGTAAACAATTCGTCTTGGGGCGAGGATGTCAGCGATATGACGAGGAGTCTGAATGACGTTGTCGAACGGCTTGCGTGAATTGTGGGGCCAGGGCTTGCGGGTGGGTGCGGGAAGTGGCGCGGTTGGTGCGCTCTCGGCGTTGCTCGGGCGGGTGGCGTGACGTGGCCGAGGTACCCATCGACGACATCCTCGCCACCGTCCGGAGACTGGTCCGCGACCGGGTCGTGCCGGCCGAGGCGGAGATCGAAGAGACCGACGCGATTCCTGACGATCTGCGCCGGATGGCGAAGGAAATGGGGCTTTTCGGCTTCACGATCGACGAAAAGTACGGCGGTCTCGGGCTTTCCGTGGTCGATGAGGCGCGCGTGGTCATGGAGCTGGGTTACACGTCGCCGGCTTTCCGCTCGATGTTCGGCACCAACAACGGCATCGCGGGACACGTGTTGCTGCTCGGCGCCACTGACGAGCAGCGGGCCGAGTACCTGCCCAAACTCGCGTCGGGGGAGTGGACCGCGTCGTTCGCCCTGACCGAGCCCGAGGCCGGTTCGGACCCGAGTTCGATCCGCACGACCGCATACCGCACCGGTGACGGCTGGGTGATCGACGGCAGCAAGCGGTTCATCACGAACGCGCCGTTGGCCGACGTGTTCTTCGTATTCGCCCGCATCGGTGACGACGCCGGCGGGATCTCGACCTTCCTGGTCGAACGCGGCACGCCGGGCGTCACGGTCGGCCCGAAGGACCGCAAGATGGGACAGGCCGGGGCCTGGACGGCCGACGTCGGTTTCGATGGGGTGGTGGTCGGGCCGGACGCGCTGATCGGGGGAGAGCCGGGGCACGGCCTTTCGGTCGCGATGCGCTGCCTCGCGCACGGCCGGATCCACATCGGAGCCCTGTGCGTCGGCCTGGCCGAGCGGCTGGTCGACGAGTCGGTCGCCTACGCGACGTCGCGCACTCAGTCGGGTCGGCCGATCGCGGACTTCCAGCTCGTGCAAGGGCTCATCGCCGATTCCTACACCGATTATCTCGCCGCTCACGGAGTCGTGATGGAGGCCGCGCGCCGCTACGAGGCCGGGACCGACGTGCGGATCGCGCCCTCGGCGGCGAAGTATTTTGCCAGCGAAGCGGTGTTCCGTGTCGCAGACCGGGCGGTGCAGATCCACGGCGGTTCGGGCTACATGCGCGGCAACGCGGTGGAGCGGCTGTTCCGCGACGCCCGCCTGTTCCGGCTTTACGAAGGCACCAGCCAGATCCAGCAAGTGATCATCGCGCGTGAGCTGGGCCGCGCGGCACGGCGGCAGCCGAAGACCTGACGCCAGCACCAGTGTTCCCACGGAAGTGGCAGGCGCGGTAACCGCGGCGGGCAAAATAGAACCCGCGGGCCATCACGACCCCTGACGGCGGTCGATCACGCGGCGCAGCTTCCCGACCGATCGCTCGAGGGACTCCGGGGCGACGATCTCGACCCCGACGGAGACGCCGATGCCCTCCTTGACCCGGGTCATGATTTCGAGCGCGGCAGCGTGACGCTGAGTCGGGGTGGCGTCCGCGAGGCATTCCGCCAGGACTGTCATGTGGTCCATCCGGTCGCGCTTGGTGAGCTCGATCCGGAAATGCGGGGCCAATCCTTCGACGTCGAGTACGATTTCCTCGATCTGCGTGGGGAACACGTTCACACCACGCAGAATGATCAGGTCATCGCTGCGGCCCGTGACCTTTTCCATCCTGCGAAAGGCAGGCCGAGCGGTGCCGGGTCGTAGCGCGGTGAGGTCGCGGGTGCGGTAGCGGATAATCGGCATGGCTTGCTTGGTCAGCGAGGTGAAAACCAGTTCGCCGGTTTCGCCGTCGGGCACGACCTGCTCGTGCACCGGGTCGATGACCTCGGGGTAGAAGTGGTCCTCCCAGATGTGCAGGCCATCCTTGGTTTCCACACACTCCTGCGCAACGCCGGGCCCGATGACTTCCGACAGCCCGTAGATGTCGACGGCGTCGAGATCCAGGCGTTCTTCGATCTCGCGGCGCATCTGCTCGGTCCACGGTTCGGCGCCGAAAATGCCGGTCTTGAGTGAGCTGCGTCGGGGGTCGAGGCTTTGGCGCTCGAATTCGTCGAGCAGTGTCAACATGTAGGACGGGGTGACCATGATGATTTCTGGCCGGAAGTCCGTGATGATCTGCACCTGCCGGGCGGTCATGCCGCCGGAGGCGGGAATGACGGTGCAGCCGAGCTTTTCCGCGCCGTAGTGGGCACCGAGGCCTCCGGTGAACAGGCCGTACCCATAGGCGTTGTGCAGCTTGTGGCCGGGGCGACCACCCGCGGCGAAGATCGAGCGTGCCACGACCGTCGCCCAGGTGTCGATATCCTGCTCGGTGTAGCCGACGACGGTCGGTTTGCCGGTGGTGCCGCTGGAGGCGTGGATGCGCCGCACTTGCTGCGGTGGCACGGCGAACATGCCGAACGGGTAGTTCTCGCGCAGGTCCTGCTTTGTCGTGAACGGAAACTTCGCGAGATCAGACAGGTCACGGCAATCGTCTGGATGCACCCCGGCCTGGTCGAACTTCCTGCGGTAGCGCGGCACATTGGTGTATGCGTGCTGGAGTGTCCACTGTAGATGCTTCAGCTGGCGGGCACGCAGTTCGTCGGTGCTGAGCCGCTCATCGGGCGAAAGGTCGTCGATGGTGGGTGCGGCGCCGACCCGTCTGGTGTTCGGCACTTTGCTGTGCGCGGTGGTCATTCCTGGGGACTCCCGTTCTTCACACGCGGCGAGACCTCTTTCGCGGACTCGGTCAGGTGCGCTCCGTCGACGGCGAGAGCGGACTTCTGGATTCGCATGCTCGGTGTGCGGGGGAACGGTTCAGTCCGGTGTTCGAAGTAACGGGGTACCTTGAACGCGGACAGACGTTCCGCGCAGAATGCGGCAAGTTTTTCGGGTTCGAAGACCTGCCCCGCATGCAGTTCGACGTACGCCTTGATCTCCTCGCCCCACAACGGATCCTGTACGGGCACCACGGCACTATCCACAATGGACTCATGCTGTCGGAGTACGGCCTCGACTTCCTCCGGTGCGATGTTCTCCCCGCCGCGCCGGATGATCAGTTTCTTGCGGCCGAGGAAGTACACCACGCCGTTCTCGTCGCGCCGGACGACGTCGCCGGTGCGCAGCCAGCCGTCCTGAAGCACCTCCGCAGTGGCCTTGGGCCGGTTGAGGTAACCGCCCATCATGTCCGGGGTGCGCACGATCAGCTGACCGGTTCCCGGTCCGGCAATGTGGTCGCCGTTGTCGTCGATCAGTGCGATGTCCACGTCGGGGACCGGGATGCCGATGGCGCCGGTGCCGATGTAGTGCTCGCTCGCGGCGATGGGCATCGCGATCGCGGAGCCGCATTCGGACATGCCGTAACCCTCGACCCACGGGAAGCCGAACCGGTCGACCAGTTCGCGATGCCGGTCGGGCGGGACCCCGATCTGAGCGGCGAACCGCACCCGGTGCTGTCTGTCCTGTTCGGACGGTGGGGCGCTGAGCAGGAGGGTGGGGATCGCGCCGATGCCGAGGAAGGTGGTCACCCCGAACTCGCGCACCACCGGCCAGAACCGTGACACGCTGAACCGGCGCATGCTCACGAACCGTGCGCCCGAGCGCAGGCACGCCAGCCACAGCCAGATCGAGTCGCCGTAGTAGAACTGCAGAGGGTTGAGCAGGACGTCATCGGGGGCGTAGGGCAGGATGCGCAGCTTGAGATCGGCGTAGCGCAGGTACTGCCGCTGGTCGTGGACGCAGCCCTTGGGGGGACCGGTTGTGCCTGAGGTGTAGGTCAGGCCCGCCATATCGGACGCCGAGGCACCGGTGCCGGTCAGCGAGGCCGGTGCCAGGTCCCGTCCGAACTCCGCGAGACCGGATGGCTCGTCATCGGCCACGGTCACGACCCGTTCTGGGAGCAAGTCGCCCAGTACCGCCACCGCCTGTGGTTCGCAGACCGCGAGCACGGCGCCCGAATCCCGGACGACGTGGGCCGCGTCCGCGGGTCCGATCCGCGGGCTGAGCTTGACCGCGACTCCCCGCGCCGCCAGCACAGACAGCCACGCGACGAAGAACTCGGCACGGTTGCCGATCGCCAGCACCACCCGGTCGCCCGGCGTGATCCGGGTGCGCAAGTACGCGGTGAATCGTCGGCATTCCTCGAGCAGGGTCGCGCGGCTGACCGTCAGCCCGTCCTCGAAGGTGAGCGCCGGTGCGTGCGGGTCTCGTTCGAGCAGCGGCACCACGGCATCGGCCACGGGGACCGCCGGGAACTGGCTCCAGATCGGTGGAAGTGGTTCCGGCCAGCGCGGCACGACACGTTCGACGGCCTGCATGCTCCTCCTTGGCTACAACGATTTCCGTAGCCGACAGTGAACTCAGGCCCGTGCCGGACCGCATTGAACCTGCGTGCCAGTCCCTCGCACGCGGCCGCCAATCAGCAGAGTTCTTGAACCACGCCAGATCGACGTCGAACACGAATCCATTGTGCCTTGTTGCCGCTTACCTCCTCGGTCGCCATCTCGCCGATGATGACCGGCTTGCCCACTGTGGCGAGTTTCGCGTACCTGGACCGAAAACCCCGGTATGGAGCCAAAAGCGGCATGACATCGGCGGACTGGGGATCGTGATCAGGAGACCCTGCTCCCCACAAGCACCGACGGCCCGCCGATGAAGATCATCGACAGGCCGTCGGTGACCGCTGGCCGGGAGCCGAAACCTACTAACCGAACCGCCGGAAACACCGATCACGGGATAGACCCCGACCTGGAAATCAGCGAACTCCAGCACATTCAAGCCGTGATGGCCCGATTCCGCCGGAATCACGGACCCGAACTCACCCTCGACGAGATCCGAGAGATCAGCACCGTCATGACAGCCGTGCGCATCCTCATGCGTCGCTACACCCACGCGCTGCCCGCCGCCATTTAGCCGTGGATCCACGGGTCGATGGGTGACTCCAGGCAAAAGGGGGCGGAAAACTGGTCCCAGTCCGGTAGATCGGGCCCGGACAGGCTCGAAACACCATGTGATCACCGAGGGCGGCGGCCTCCCGCCGGCGGTGACGGTGGCGGGCGGCAACCGTCACGATGTCACCCAACTACTCCCGCTGATCGAGTCGATTCCGCCGGTACAGGGACGACGCGGGCGGCCCCGCCGCCGCCCCGACGAGCTCTACGCCGACCGCGCCCACGACTCCGACAAGCACCGAGACCTGGTGCGCGCGAAGGGGATCGATCCCCAGTTCGCCCGCAAAGGCACCGCGCCGAGGCGCCGCTGACCGACCTGGATCCACTGGCCGGACACGACGCCGAACTCGTCGGCCGCCGCGCCAACGACGACTGGCAGCTCGCCGCCGTCGCCGGACATGCCCAGGAGACGCCCGCTTGGGCCGCCGCGCTGGTGGACGCCACCACCGCCCGTCCCCGTGCTGATCGCCGTCGTGGACGACAGTGACACCGCACTGCTGCTGGCCGACAGCCCCGAAGGGCACCGGTGGATCACCGTGCTCAACGCCCCCGCCGACAGCGGGGGCCGCGCGGCGGTCGCCGACTCGAGGGCGATGACCGCGATCGCCGGGACGGCCGTCGCGTGGGCCGCCGAGGCCGGACACACCGTCACCGCCGAACCTGTGCTGGAGGCGTTGTGCGCGGCCGACCGCGACAACCGCGCGGCCGACAAGGCGTTCAGCGACGCCCTCGACGCAGGCGATTTCGCGGCAACGAACGAGGTTGTGCGTAACCAGATCTCGTTCATCGAGGTCTACGTCCTGCGGGTGCTGGGCGTGCTCGGGCGTTCGATGCCTGCTGCGGAGGCGGACTCCTTCACCACCAACGGCGGAACGTCGAGGGAATCGAGCGAAGTGGTTGTGGCCCAACGGGTTCGCCGTTGGGCCACAACCATAATCGCACGGTTGTCCAGCTAGTTCGTCGGTACAGGGGCAGCCGCCGCCTCCGCTTCCCACCCAGGGCGTTGGCGATCGCGGTGGGACCGAACTGCTCGCCGGAGTGGTCGCGCAGGTGGTCCCCACCATCCCACGCAACGCGCCCGGTGCTAGCCGCGCGGCCTTTCGTCCCCGCCGCCATCTGTCGCCGAGTCGCCGTCGGTCGCCGCGCCGCCATCGCTGGACTTGGCCGCCTCGGCGGCGACGGGTTCGGCCTGCGCAGGGTCGCTCGCCTCGGTGTCGGCGCTGTCCTGGGTGTCCTCGGCAGCGGCGTCGGTTGGCTCGCTGATCGCCGATTCGCCCTCGGTGGGTGTGGCGGCGACGGTGTCGGTGTCGTCCGGGGCGACCGGGCTGTCCGGGTCACGCTGCCGTCGGCAGCCCAGCGGGCGAGGATCTTCTGCACGGTCGACTTCCCGATCTTCGCGGCGGTGGACAGGTCGGCGGTGGTGCTGTCCGGGTTGGCGTGCAACGCCGCCCACAGCTTGTCTTCAGTGTCCGTGCGGACCTTCGCCGTAGTCGTCGGGTCGGGCACCGACCGCAGGGCACGAGCGGAGCCCGTCGTGCTGGTAGTGCGGGTTTTGCGGGTGCGGGTCTTGCTGGACATGACGTTCCCTCGATTCGCGGTTCGAGATCGGTGGTGGGTGGTCATGCCCCGGCCGGAGCGGGTGTGGCCCCCGGTGCACTGCCGGCGTGTTCGGGTCACACGGACATGGACGCAAACAAGATGACCGTCTCATGTAGACGGCGGCGTGTACGAAACCGCACGCTCTGGTCGTCGCCAAGGTCATACGCAAGACTCAGTCGTCAGCTCCGGGCACCAAGTACGGGCGCGCTATTTCTTCTCCTCGCGTCGACGAAAACTATCGCGTATCGACTACGCCAGGCTCCGTTTCGGGAATCATTGCGGCCTGTGGGTACGCGGCGACGTGAGGGCCGATGCGCTATCGTCTCCGCCGTGGAGAACATGATCATCGTGCCGGGCTGGGGTGGTTCCGGAGGTGATCACTGGCAGTCCTGCTGGCTGCGGGACCGGTGCGGCGCCGTTCGGGTCGAGCAGCGAGACTGGGAGCGGCCGGACCGGGATGAGTGGGTTGCTGAACTGGACGACACGGTCCGGCGGGCCGCAGGACCGGTCGTGCTCGTCGCACACAGCCTCGGCTGTCACACCGTTGCCCATTGGGCTCACCGGCACGACGCCCAGGTCCGTGCGGCGCTGTTGGTGGCGCCACCCGATATCGGCTACTCGGCATCCCGCGGCGCGCCGATCGCCGGCTTCGGCCCGCCTGCGGCGGACCCGTTACCGTTCCCGACTGTCCTAGCGGCCAGCAGCACCGACCCCTGGGCAGAGATCGACTGGTCCCGCATGCTGGCCAACCAGTGGGGCGCACGGTTCGTGGCCCTCGGCGACGCCGGCCATGTCAACACCGAGGCCGGCTTCGGCCCATGGCCCCAGGGTGAGGAGCTACTCCGAGACCTCCTCGCCGAGACCGCCGACTGAGGCCACACTTTGTTCGGGTGCTTGTCCTCCCGCCATGATCACCGATGTGACTCGGTGCCGGTGTTGTTCACCCCGGCCCAGGCGGCGGACCTGTTGCAGGTTCCGGAGTCGTGGCTGCGCCGCCGGTCGGCCCGCCGCCTCGTGCGTGCACCTTCCTGGGCAAGCACCTGCGCTTCGCCCACGCCAACCTGGAGCAGATCATCGCTGACGCCGCCCGCCCCGCGATCACACACCAGCACACCGCGCCCGAGACAAATACGGCGCCGCGTCGCCGGGGCCGGCCACCGGCACGACCCCGGACCGTTTCTGGTCGCCCCACCCGATAACTCGCACAGATTCCTTTTCAGTCCTGAACACAGTTGGGTTGCGTTTTTCCGTACACAGAGCGCCCATATGGCCGTGTCGAATTTTCCGGCACGGCCATATCCACTTTTCTCCTTGAAAGAGGGCGACTAATGGCATGGGTAGAAAGACAACCGTGCCGCCGACGTGGAGTCCGACCAGCGACGCTGCCGGTTTGTCGACCCTCGACTGGCGGAAACCACCATCGACGAGTGGATCCGCCAGTGGTCGGACGCGCACCGCGTCGCCGACATCACCTGGGCGACCTACGACTCCCACATCCTGCCCCGCTGGTCCGGCACCAGCCTGGGCGACATTAAGCGCATGGGAGTGAAGGGGTGGGTGAACAAAACACTCCGTCCCAACACGGCTGACAAAAGCGCCCAGGACATCCTCGTGCTGTTCTCGATGATTCTCGGGGAACCCGTGGACGAGGAATTGATCGGCGCGAACCCGTGCCGGAAATTGCGGATCAGTTTCGAGGACCGGCCGGAACGTCCGCACGCCGCCACCGACGAGGTGGACGCACTGGCCGGGCGCATGTCCCCGGACATCGGACCGATGGTGGTCACCGATGCCTGCACCGGGCTGCGGTGGGGCGAGATCGCCGGGTTGCAATGGATCCGCACCTACCTCGACGACGACCCGCCACATATCGACATCGACCCGAAGTTCGGCGCACTGCACGAGGTCCGCGGACGGGTGGAACTCGGCCCGCCCAAAACCCCGGCCAGCGTCCGCACGGTGCACCTGCCACCATTCCTTGCCGACGAGCTACGGGCGCACCGAGAAGGCAACCCCGACGCCCAGTTCGTGTTCACCGGAGCCAACGGCGGGCTCCACCGCCGCTCCAACTTCCGCCGCAGGATCTGGCTACCCGCCCAGGCCGGGGACGAGAAGAAGGGCTGGCCACCTCTCAACCAGGAGCTGCACTTCCATGACCTGAGTCACACGCACAAGACATGGCTCATCGAGGACCATTGGAGGTTGTGGTCAGGAGGCCGTGCTCCCCATTTGCTCCCCAAAATCAGAAAAGCCTGCCGATGAAGATCATCGACAGGCCGTGTGACCAGCGGAAATACGGGGTGGGCGATACTGGGATCGAACCAGTGACCTCTTCGGTGTGAACGAAGCGCTCTCCCGCTGAGCTAATCGCCCCCGTGCGGTACGAGGCAGAACTCTACCCGAGGGCATCTGGGCTGTGACAAACGGGTGGTCTTATCCGTGCACGGTCCGCGTATGAGCAGGTACGCAGCGAACAACCAGGTGGTCGCGAGCGTCGTTTCCGACCCTGCCCGAACGTGTCACCTGCGACATCGCAGACTCGATGCTGTCGCTCCGCGGCTAAACCGAGCAGTATGTAAGACGTGGACGATCACGGGACAGGAAGTGGGTTGGCGAATCGATGAACTCAACCGGGTGATTGTGCGTCAAACGGAGAGCGAATCGGGAGGCCGACGCGTCCCACCCGGAGAACCCCGGCCGGGCGGGCCGTGGAGGGAGACGAAAGGTAAGACCATGCGTAACGATCACGTGACGCTCCGTTCGACGGCGGTGTTCGATCTGCTCGCACCGCGTACGCCGGCGGTGCCGGTCAAGGTCGAGCTGCGCTACGACACCCGTGACCCGTACGCCATCGTGGCGGCGTTCCGCACCGGCCGCGCCGGCTGGGTGGAATGGGTTTACGCCCGCGACTTGCTGGCTGACGGCCTGCTGGCCGAGGCGGGCGACGGGGACGTTCGGATCCGGCCGTCGGTCGAGGACCCCGAGTCGGTGCTGATCGAGCTCAACTCGCCGTCCGGGCACGCCATGTTCGAGGCTTCCGCGCAGGAGCTGGCCGACTTCCTCGACCGGACTTACGACGTCGTCCTGCCGGGCAACGAGCACCTGTGGGTCGACGTGGACGACGCGCTGACTCACCTCATTCCCAACGATCTCGGCTGATGACTCGCTGCAATCGGAACCGGCACCCCCCTGTGATCGCGGGAATCCGGATCCGATATGGTTCTCCTACCACGACGGCGGCACGGTAAGCGCCGAAGTCGCGGACAGTGCGGACGTAGCGCAGCTGGTAGCGCATCACCTTGCCAAGGTGAGGGTCGCGGGTTCGAATCCCGTCGTCCGCTCGGAGAGAGGCCTTCTCGGGCCTGTCGCGGTGGAGTGGCCGAGAGGCGAGGCAACGGCCTGCAAAGCCGTGTACACGGGTTCGAATCCCGTCTCCACCTCGCGCGATTAGCTCAGCGGGAGAGCGCTACCTTGACACGGTAGAGGTCACTGGTTCAATCCCAGTATCGCGCACCATCTGTTTTCCCTGGTCACATGGCCTGTCGGCGATCTTGGTCGGCGGGCCATTGTTGTGTCTGAGGAGCAGTCGGGTCCGGTGAAGACAAATCGGGCGTGCGGGTGGCGTTCGCGGTGATCGACTTCGATACGAGGGTTGTCGTCGAGGTAGGTGCGGATCCATTGGAGTCCGGCGAGTTCGCCCCATCGCATGCCGGTGTAGGCGGCGGTGATCGTCATCAGCGTCGACTTCGTCCGGGTTGGCGTGCGGTCGCTCGGGACCGTCGGCAAAAGTGATGCGTAGTTTGCGGCAGAGTTGGCGCCGATGTATTCCTCATCGGCGGCTTCGCCGAGAATCGTCGAGAACAAAATGATGATGTCTTTGACGGTTTTGTCGCCGAGTTTCGTGCGGAGTGTTTTGTTGACCCATCCTTTGACGTGGATGCGCTGAATTTCGCCGAGGGCGGTGCCGGTGTTGTCGCTGACGTGAAGGGCGTCCGTCCATGTCCGGATCCACTCGTCGACTGTGGTTTGTGCCAGGCGGGGGTCGACGAACCTGTCTCGCCGCTGGTCGGACTCGACATCCGCCGCGTGGTTGGCCGCCTGCTCGTGGGAGGTGAATCCGTTCTCCGTGTGGATACGGGCGAGAGCACACGATCGAGACCCTGAGCGACGCTCTCCTGTCCGACCGATGACGTCCCACGCTATCGAAAGGATTGGCCTGCACCAATGATTATCGATGTCCACGCCCACGTCAGCCCGGACGCGTATGTTGACGCGTATCGCAGCGCCCGACGTGCGGAGTCCGGTGCGGGCGCCGCGGAACTGTCACATGTCGATCAGTTGGCGAAATTCCCCGGCCCGTTCTCCGACGCGCCTTCGCAGATCGAGGCGCGACTCGAACAGATGGACGAGGCCGGGGTGGAACGGCAGGTGCTGTCGCTCGCGAGCCTGTTTCTCTATTTCGGCGACGAAAAGCGGGCCGCGGCGATGGCGAGGATCGCGAACGAGGCTATCGCCCAGGTGGTCGCCCAACGGCCGGACCGCTTCTCGATGTTCATTTCCCTTCCATTGCCCCACGCCGGCGCGGCCGTCACGGAGATCGATCACTGGCGCGAGGCCCCGAATGTCGTCGGCGCACAGGTGGGCACCTCGGTGCTCGGCAGATCCGTCGCCGATCAGCACTACGACCCGGTGTTCGCCGCGATCGAGTCGGCATGGGCGGTGGCCTTCTACCATCCGACCGGGAATGGGGCGGGGTCCGCGCTGATCAACGACTTCGGCCTGGAGGTGTCGCTGGGGACGTGCGTCGAGGACACCGCGCTCGCCGTCCAGCTCGCCATGTCCGGGATCCCGGGCCGTTTTCCCGCGGTTCGACACATCGTTCCCCACTTCGGCGGAATGGTCTCGCTGCTCCTCGAACGGCTCGACAACCAGGGCTCGACGCTGCGTCCGTCCCTGGCGGAGCCACTCAGCACGACGCTGCGCGAATTCTTCTACGACACGGTCGCGCACGGCTCGCTTCCGGCTCTTCATGCCAGCTGCATCGCCTTCGGCCCAGAGCGGCTCCTGCCTGGTAACGACTACCCGATCGTCCAACTTCACGAGCCGTATGCGCGGACGTTTTCGTGGATCGAGGACAGCGACCTCGCGCCGTCGATTCGTAACCGGATCCTGCATGGCCTGCGCTTCAACCACGCACCGATCGTCGGGCCTGACGAGGTGCACGCGGGCTCCCTGGCGGCCGCCGTGGCAGCACTCGACGCCGGCTTCACGACGGTGGTCGACCACCTGCATGTCGTCAACTCGCCCGACCATGCGCGCGCGGCACTCGAGGCCGTGCGGGCATCCGGAATCCGCGCGATGTGGTGTTATGGGCTGACCGACGCCAACCCGCCCGAGCCGGTGTTCGGCAGCCCCGGCGAGCGGCGCGCGGATTTGGTCTGTACGAGTCGGACCTTGGCCAGGATTTCGTCGGCGGTGGCGGTCCAGGTGAATGGTTGGGGGTTGGTGTTCCAGTGGTCGATGTACTCACGGATCTGGGTGGTCAGCATCTTCACGCTGGAGAAGGTGCCGCGGCGGATCGACTGGCGGGTCATGATGCCAAACCAGATCTCGATCTGGTTGGTCCACGAGGCTCCCTTCGGGGTGAAGTGGAAGCGCACGTTCGGGTGCGCCTCCAGCCACTGCTGCTGGATGTCCGGGGTGGTGGTGCTGGACAGGTTGTCCAGCACCACGTGAATGTCGTTGCCCGCGTGCGGTTTCACCGCTTTCTTCAGGAAGGTCAGGAATTGCGCGCCGTCTCGGGCGGGATAGCACTCGCCGGTGACTTCGCCGGTGCCCACGTTCAAGGCGGCGAACAGGTTCGTGATCCCGTGGCGAACGTAGTCGTGGGTGCGTTTCTCCGTCTTAGGACTACAACGCCGCTTGCGTGCCGCCGGCGCACCCACACTGGCGGTCGCTGCCCACTCCGGCAACTGCCGCACCGCCTTCGGCGACGAGCTGCACCCCCTCATCAGGGGCATCGCAAGTCCCCGCCTGGGCTGGCTCGGCCTGTTCCAGGCGGCTGACCTGGGAGCCCTCGCCGTCCTGCGCGCGGCCCTCGATCCAACGGCGTGCGGTGGCGACTACTGCCGCTGGCTTCGCGAGTCGATCAGCGACATCGCCGAGAACGATCTGAACCACCGAGAGCGCTGATCGCGGCCACCCGGTGAGATCCGCACCGGTCTCGCGTCAGGCGAGCACCTTGTTGAAACGCCGGAGGCCCCACATCAGATGGTCCGCCGAGAACCGCACGGGTTCCCCGCCGTGCTTCTGTGGATGGCTCGCCGTGTAGAGACCGGGACGAATGGCCTCCAACCGCGAGCGGAGCCGGCCGGTGGCGCCAGCGATCGGGAACGGTGACGTCAGGGTGGCGACGAATGCGTCGCCGTCGAGATCAATCCGGACGGAGCTTTCACCGTTCACGTAGGTCCCGGTTTCCGGTGCCGCGCACGTCCCGGGAAGGGGAGTGAACGTCGGTGGTCCGGGAATGTTCAGCCGGTTCGCGATGCCGGTGAAGAACTCGCGGGCCAGCCCGTCCGCCTCGGGCCCGGTGCACAGGAGCGCGGCCGCGCACCCCAGGGCCGGGAACACCCGCAGGAACGCGCTCTGGCCAGGCGTGCTCCCGTCGTGCTGCAGCACCTCCACCTCGCCCCACCGGTCGAGTGCCCAGCCCAGACCCCACGGCTTGTGTGGCCGACGCATCGCCCGGATCGCCGACGGGCTCAGCACCGTGGTGTCCTCGCGCAGGAAGATCGTGGCGAAGGACAGCAGGTCGCGCACGGTGGCGGAAACTCCACCCGCCGGCCCCATCGATCGTGGTATTCCCCAGACGTTCGCGCGCGTCACAGCGCCGTCTTCGGCCATCACATGACCGGCCGCGGCGGCGTGCAGGAGGACTTGCTCGGGCAGGGTCGCGGTATGCCTGAGCCCTAGGGGCTTGATGATCCGATCCCGGATCGCGTCGTCCCACGTGCACTCGCACAACACTTCGATCAGGCGCCCGGCAACGGCGAACGCCGAGTTGCTGTAGGAGAATCCGTCACCGGGCGGATGCAGCGGCGATACCTGGCGAAGGCCGGCGACGAACCGCCTGAGCGCGTCGTCACCGCGACCGGTGTCGTTGAACAGGTCGCCCGGAATCCCGCTCGTGTGGCTGAGGAGGTGTCTCGTGGTGACACCGCACTCGGGACCGGCCAGAGCGAACTCGGGAAGCGCGTCGTGAACCGGGGCATCGAGGTCCAGCCTGCCCTCGTCGGCAAGCTGGAGCGCCACGCAGGTGGTCCATACCTTGGTGATCGACCCGATTTGGAACAACGCCTGGTCGATTACCGGAGCACCGGACTCGGTGTTCAGGATCCCGGTGGTGGCAAGCTCGACCGCCGCCGCTCCGTCCGGACCGGTGAGCCTGAGCAACCCCGCTTGGGCGCCGACCACCTGATACTTCTCGGCGAGCCGCTCGAATTCGCCTGCCACCACTGACCTGTCCCTTCTCAAAGGCTGAGCCGAAGTCCTTCATGGGCGAAGACCACCGGCCCGCCGAAGATGCCCTCGGCGACCCGAACGGCACGTGCCGCCGGCTCCGATTGCGCAATGCTCGGCGTCGAGTGCACCAGGACCAGCTTGCCGACACCGGCTTCCTTCGCCATCCGCGCGGCCTCCTCCGGTCCGCACATCGTGCCGACCATCCCCTCGGCGACGCACTCGTCGATGTGCTCGCTCCCGTCCTGGTGATCCCAGCAACAGCACAACATCATGTCCGCGTCCTTGGCCAGTGTGACCACTTCCTCGCACGGCGCGGTGTCCCCGGTGATGACAACACTGCCGTCCGGTGTCTCGATGCGGTAGGCCAGCGAGTCGAGATACGGCTGCACATGGGCGGCCCGGGCCATGCTCACGCTCCAGGCACCCCCGTCGACGGTGTCGCCGGGCTCCAGGTCGCGGGTCCGGAAGTCGGGCCAGGGCCGGGGAAGCACGCCGCCGCGCATTTCGAAGGTCTTCTGGCTGGCCGGATGCTCGATCCGGGCGCGGATATCGCGGCGAAAAACGCCGTTGGTGCCGACCAGTTCGTCGACGATCGCCGTGGTGGGCTGAGGACCGCACACCATCATCGGAGGCGTGTCGTTGACGGCCTGGTCCCACCGCACGAGGAGCAGGCATGGCAGGTCGACGGCGTGGTCGTAGTGGTGATGGGTGAGGAACGTCGCCGACAGGTCGAGAATGCCGAGGCCGGCGCGAGCGAACTTCTGCGTCGCCGCGGGGCCGCAGTCGAACATGACCAGCTCGCCCCCGGTCTCGACGACGTAGCTGCTGCCGAACCGGTCCGGAGTGGGGGTGGGTGTGCCCGAGCCGAGAATGTGAACGTTGGTCATGATTCCTGTCCTTTCACCGCGACTGCCTGCAGTTCGAACGACACTCCCGCGGGAACGAGATCCAGCGACAGCGTGGTTCTCGCCGGCGGGGACTGCGGCCATCGCTCCCGGAATTTCGCGTCCCAGATCGGATGGTCGCGGCGGTCGCCGAGGAACGCTTCGATGCGCACCACCGACCCGCGATGCACACCACACTCGGCGAGCACCTCGTCGAGGAAGGCCAGCACGTCATCGACCTGTCCGGCGAAATCACGGGTTTCACCGGCCAGAACCGCGGGCGACACCAGCCCCGCGGTGAAGACGAGGCCACTGGCGGTCACCGAACTCGATATCCCCGACAGGCGTGGATCCATGCGGCGGTCATTCACCGAGATCACGGAACCCGGCCATGCGGTAAACCCCCTGCGGATGTGAAGTGTCACCGGCGAAACCGCGCCGGACGAGTTCGGTGACGTAAAGCTCGTCCCATTCGATGTTCGCAAGACCGACTTGCGTGCCCAGCTCGCGAACGAGCCAGGTGGTGATCGAATGCTTGTAGTCCCGGGTCACTCCCTGTGCGATCACCACCGGCAGCTCGAATATCAAACGGTCCACGGGGAAGGTCGACGCCAGACGCTCGACGAGTGCCGATCTGACGTCATCCGCGGCGAAAAGCTCCGACGCCTCGAGGAAAACCCAATCCGCGCCCGCATCGAGACAGGTGCCGACATCCGCGACGATCGTGTCGTCGTCGAGCTTGCCCACCTTCTTGCCGACCTCGCCGAAAACGAGCAAACCGCGTGATTTGGCCAGGGAGATCGCCGCCGCTTTGTCCGCCGCTTCGAGATCGAGGAGATTGTCGGAGATCTCGACGCCGCGGAAACCGAGTTCGACCACTTCATCTACAAAGGACTCGAACCGGTCCAGTTTCAGCGCCAGCTCGGCGAACAGGCCGCCGGGGAATGCCGGAATCGCGTGCTCATCGTAGAGCCGCAGTTTCCGCGAGAGGACCGCACGAGGCATGAACCTGCTCACCCCGGCGGCGACTTTCGCGAAGTCGATATAGGTGCCCGACGACTCCAGGGTGTCCGCCTGCCTGCCCAGGCCCATACCCCAGTCGCTCATCATCGACAGGCCGGTCGTCCTCGGCTTTCCCGGCCGCTCAGGTACGGCGAAGGCCGCGAACGGCAGTTCTTCCGAAGTTGTGTCCACAGTTTTTTCCTTCCAGACACCCGAATCCATCTCGCAGATCTATTGACGCCCGAGCAGCCTGCTGCGTCCACCACTGAAAACCTACTAACCTATAGGTGTGGCATATGAATTAAGTCAGGCCGGACCGGACGCGCGGCGTCTCGCGTACTTCCTCGCGGTGGTCGACGCGGGGACACTGACGCGCGCGGCGGAACAATTGCGCATCGCCCAGCCATCGCTGTCGCTCGCCATTCGCGATCTCGAACGTGACTTCGGCGCTCCCCTCTTCAACCGGGTGGGC
The DNA here is from genome assembly GCF_009707865.1 of Amycolatopsis pithecellobii. GTDB lineage: Bacteria > Actinomycetota > Actinomycetes > Mycobacteriales > Pseudonocardiaceae > Amycolatopsis_E > Amycolatopsis_E pithecellobii. Next base: position 29,561 of record NZ_WMBA01000036.1, on the reverse strand, counting down.
CGCCGGCTGGTCCTGAACGACACGGGACGCGCCCTGGTCGACGTCGCGCGGCAGATCGTCGCCAACCTGGCGTCGGCACGCGCCGCCGTCGAGGCGCGGACCAACCTCACCACGGGCCACATCACGATTGCGACGTCACCCTCGCTGACCGCCGAGCCCCTCGCGATGCTGATCGGCGACTTCCGGAAGCAGTACCCCGGTGTGACATTGCAGGTACTGCAACACGATCCGGTCGACATTCGCCGGTTCGTCTCCGCCACCGAAGCGGATCTCGGCCTGCTGGTCGAGGATTTCGGACAGAACTCCCAGGACCAGCTGGTCGTGCACCGCCTCGGCCTGCACGAGGTGGTCGCCGTCCTGCCGCCGGGGGCCAGGGTGCCCGAGCCGTTCGGCCGGATCACGCCGAGCTCGTTCGCATCCTGGCCGCTCGTCGCCACCGAGCCGGGCACCCGCGTGCGGCAGCTCATCGACGATTTCGCCGCCGACGGCCTGCCCGTCCGCATCGCGGCCGAGGTCTCGCACCGCGAATCAATGGTGCCGCTCGTCCTGAGCGGGGTCGGTGCCACGTTGCTGCCGTGGTCGCTGGCCCGGCTGGCGGGCCGTCTTGGCGCGGTCGTCGTCGGGTTGGACCCGCCGGTGCTCAGCCGGATGATCCTCGTCCACCGCAGCCAGCTGCGCCAGGCGGCGACGGCCTTTGTGGACGCCCTCCTGTTCGGCCGCTCGGACATCGTCATCGCCGAGTCCGAGCAGCCGCAGTGAGGTCACCGAGTAGCGGACCTTTCGAGGAACGCCTGCGTGCGGGCCTGAGTGGGTGATCCCAGCACCTGCTCGGCCGGTCCCTGCTCGATGATCCGGCCTTCGTCGAACATCGCGACCTCGTCGCCGATCTGCCGGGCGAAGTCCATCTCGTGGGTCACGATCACCATCGTCATGCCGCTGTCGGCCAGCCGCCGGATGACGCCGAGCACCTCGCCGACCAGTTCGGGGTCCAGCGCGCTGGTGGGCTCGTCGAACAGCATCAACTTCGGGTGCATCGCCATCGCACGGGCGATCGCGACACGCTGCTGTTGACCGCCGGACAGCTGGCTCGGGTAGGCACGCGCCTTGTCGGCCAGGCCGACCGAAGCCAATAGCTCGTGCGCATCGTGCTCGACCCGGCCCCGGTCGCGACCGCGCACGAGTCTGGGCGCCAGCGACACGTTCTCCAGCGCCGTCATGTGCGCGAACAGCTCGAAGTGCTGGAACACCATGCCGATCTCGGACCGCTGGCGCGAAACCTTGCGTGCTCCCACCTCGTAGAGTCGATCGCCGCGCCGCTCGTAGCCCATCGGTTCGCCGTCGACCAGTAGCTGTCCGCCGTCGATCGGCTCCAGATGGTTGATGCACCGCAGGAAGGTCGACTTGCCCGAGCCGGAAGGACCGATGATGCACAGGACCCGCCCCGCCGCGACGCTCGTCTTGACGCCGCGGAGAACATCGGTCCCGTGGTACCTCTTCCGTACCTCGACCGCTTCCACCATGGGCCGCTTCACCGGAGCACTCATCGCACCCTCCCACCACCGCTGGCGGCCGACCGGCCGAGATGACGTTCCAAAAAGGACTGCCCGATCGTCGCCACCGTGGTCAGCGCCAGGTACCAGAGACAGGCGACGACCAGCAGCGGGATCTGCTGATAACTACGGGAGTAGATCTGCTGCACCGTCGTCAGCAACTCGGCATAGGCGATGACGCTCACCAGCGAAGTATTCTTCAGCATGCTGATGACCTCGTTGCCCAGCGGCGGCACGGCGACCCGCATCGCCTGGGGCAGAATGATCTTCCTGGTGATCTGACCGGGCCGCATGCCCAGCGACATCGCGGCACGGGACTGTCCCGGCGAGATGGACAGAATCGCCCCGCGCACGATCTCCGAAATGTAGGCCGCCTGTGCGAAGCCCAGCGCGGTCACCGCCGCCACCAGCTGGGTCACAACCTGGTTGGTCTCCACCGAAACGAAAGACGGACCGAACGGGATCCCGATCGACAACTGCGGGATGAGCGCCGACAGGAAGTAGACCACGAGGATCAGCACGAGTGGCGGGATACTCCGGAAGACCCAGATGTAGATCCGCGCCGCCCAGGCCAGGATCGGGTTACGGGACAACCGCATCACGGCCAGCGTGACACCGGTGGCGAGCCCCAGTATCTCGGCAAGAGCGGTCAGCTCCAGCGTCCGCAGGACGCCGTCGAGCACCGGCTGCGAGAAGAGGTAGCTCCCGACGACGGACCACTGCCACCGTTCGTTGGTCACCGCCAGATGCGCGGCCATCGCGACGAGGACCAGCACGACCACGGCCGCGACCCACCGCCACGGCCGGCGCAGCGGGACCACCTTGAGCGCGCCCTCCACCCTCTCGGTCGTCTCCTGCTCGTCGCTCACCGGGTGACTCCTGGTCGTCGGCCGACTCATCGGTTGAGGCCATGGTTGGTGACAATGCTGGTCACGAGGTTCGGTTCGGGCTGCCCCCACTTGTCACCGAGGATGGCCTTGTACTGCCCGTTCTCCAGCAGGTAGGTCATGGCGGCCGTGAAGGCGTCGAACAGCTCCGTCCGGTCCTTCGCGATCTCGGCGCCCGAGTAGCCCAGAATAGGCGTCGGTCCGACGACCTTGAACTGCGCGGACGACTTGACCATGTACGCGGCGCTCGCGCTACTGGCCTGCACCGCGTTGACTCGGCCGGTGCTCAGTGCCTGCAGCATCGTGTTGCCGTCCTGAAAGGACTGGATGTCGATCAGTTTCCCGGGCGGGCACTGCTTGTTCTGCTCCTTCATCGTGTTCTCCTGATAGGACCCTTCGATGACGCCGACCTTCTTGCCGCACAGGGTGTCGTTGGTGGAGATGCCGTCCTCGGAGCCTGCCCGCACCATCGTGGCCACGCCGGACTGGTAATAGTCGACGAAGTTGACCTGCGCCTCCCGGGACTTGAGGTCGGCGATTCCCGACATCGCGACGTCGTACCGGCGGGACAGAAGCCCGGGGATGAACGCCGTGGAGCTGGCGCTCACCACGTCCACCTTCAGGCCCAGCACCGACCCCACCGCCTTGGCCAGGTCGGGTTCCATACCCTCGATCTGCCCGCTGTCGGTCTTATAGGCAATCGGTGGGCCGGCAGTGGTGTCGGTGACCATGGTCAGCGTGCCTTTGGACTTCAGGTCGGCAGGCAGCCGGTCGGCGATTTGCGCGATCCGGGACACGTTGACCGGTGCGGGGGTGGGAGAAGACGCCGTCGATCCAGAGCCGCAGGCGGTGAGGAGGACCGCGGCCAGGGCGCCCAAAGCTCCGGCGGCTAGTCGAGTGCGGGTCCGCATTGGAAATATCCTTCCGTCGATCAGCTCTTACGATTCCTCCTATTAGCGGTCGCGACAGCCCGCGGGTCCACAACCCCCTTCCTACCGAGCTATAGGTCAGAACTATAAGCAGGCTGCGGACCCACCGCGGAAACACCGTGTTCACCGGTCGTGTCGCGGCTGACGCCTGCCGTTATGCGCGCATCACGGCAGGCGTCCGGATTGAGCGTGTTCACGGTCGTATAGGCCACGCCAACCCACCGTCGTTCAGTCAGGGTCAGCGCGCGGCCATAACAGCGAAGCCGGCGATGTATTCCGGGATCGCCCGATAGAACCGCTGGTGCACGGTATAGGCCGGACTGGCAGTGCTCAGCGCACTGAAGGCAGCCAACCAGGTGCGGACCTCGTGTGCTGAATTCCCGGCATCCCCGGCCATCTGATCCGGTGTCATCGCATCGGCGCCCGACAGCGCTCTGCGGTGGAGAAGGTCGAGGAATGCGTTGTCCCACGCGGGATTCAACTCCCTGATGGTGGCCGTGCCGGCCGCGAACGCCCGGGCGGTGTCGATGACGCGCTGTTGCCGGGCAGCTCGAGCCGCAGTGGTCGGGTGTCGTCCGTCGAGCATCGCCTCCCGCTGCTCGTCGGTGGCGGTATCCCATCGCGGCACCGGTGGATCGTGGGACAGTCCGCCCGATCCGACGAGCAGCACCCGCTCGGTAGTGAGGTCCGTGACGAAGGAGCCGACAGCCGCACCCATCAGGCGGATGCGACGCATCGTGGTGAACGGTTCGGCAACCGAGTTCACAAAGATGGGGATGACCGGCTTGGCGGCAATATCGCCGAACAGTACTTCCAGCGGCTGGACCGCTCCATGGTCGACCTCCATGCGCCGGGAGATCGCCATGTCGATATCCCGGTGAATCACCTCTTGCGCGAGTTTCGCCGCCGTGCCGGCCGGCACATCGAGGGGTCCGGCCTGGCTGTCGAAGTCCCCGACCGCGACCGCGTCGAAGCCGACGCAAAAGGGGGGCATCAAATCGTGGAAGAATCCGTTGTAGTGATCGGGAGCGAACAGCACGACGAGTGTCGGGTCATACGCGAGGACGAACTCGCGAAGCTCGGAAATCGCATCGTCGAGTGACCGGCGGACCTCGGCGCGCGGTTGGTCACCGAGTTCCAGTAGCGGGGTGTGGGACAAGCAAGCTAGGGCGACGCCCATTTCGGCTCTCCATACGTGTTGTCGGAAGGCTCGGCACTCGTGCCGTACGCGTCGTAAGACATTGCCCTGAGTACGGCTGCGAACGTCTTGCTCGTCTCCTGGGCGAGACACGCTGCCGCGATGAATCGGTCCGGTCGCAGGAACAGGACCCCGGCCGCACGATCGTCGAACCACGTCTTGAGCCGGCCCGTGTGATCCCCCAAAACCGTCACCGGCGAGCCGGCGTATTCGCGTTCGGCCCAGGCTCGCTGGGGTCCGGGCACCATACAGACGAGGCGCGCGCCCAGCACCTTGACGTGTTCGAGATCCGCGGCGGACAGCAGGGCGGAAGGATCCTGGGCCCATGCGGCGATCGCCCACCAATTCCCGATGACGTCATCCAGTGGTGTCTCGCCTCGCGCGGTCTGCACACGCGGCTGAATGAACTGCGTGCCGACCGCGGACTTCCGGTGCGGGGCGTTGGTGACCTGCACGAGTTTGCGGACGAGCGCGGCTGCCGAACGGCCGGGCTCGCCGCTGTTCTCGTCGACGACGACGCCTTGGGCGTACCGGGGCATCGGCTTGAACCGCATGTCGGTGAAATAACTCTTGACCGTGGGAAGCACGTTGATTCCGCGAGCGATGATGTCGCGGATGGCCGCGCCCATCGGTCCCAGCGTCATGATCGAACCGGCGGTCATGTTGAGTTCGATCATCGCCGACGCGTGCGCACGGCGCTCCTGATCATAGGTGTCGAGGAGTTCGTCCCGGCTGAACCCACGGAGCACCGAGGTGAGCTTCCAAGCCAGATTGGTGGCGTCCCGGATACCGGAATTCCACCCCTGGCCCAGCCAGACCGGCATCAGGTGAGCGGCATCGCCGGCCAGGAGCAAGCGCCCCGCGCGGAAACTGGTCGCGAGTCGGCCGTGGTGGGTGTAGACGCGCCGGCCGATGATCGACAGATCGTTCGGGTCGGGCACGTGCGGGCGGAGCAAGCCGGCCATGAACTCGGGGCCGTCGAGCAGGTCGTCGGATTCGTCGTCGAAGAGCATGAACTCCCAGCGGCGGATGCCGTGCGGCAAGCCGATCGAGACGTAAGGGCGTCGCGGGTCGGCGCCCAGCCAGGCGTTCGGCGTGCCGAGCGGGTCATTGGCCACATCGACCACGAGCCAGCGGGTCGGGGGCGACTTGCCCTCGAACTCCACGCCCATCAGCTCCCGGGTGCGTGAGCGGCCACCCTCGCATCCGACGACATAGCGGGCTGTGATCTCCACGGCGGCCGACTCGCCCTCGGCCGCGGAACTGACCACCGCACGCACGCGGTTTCCGGCTGGATGCAGGTCGACCAGTTCGTGCCCGAAGCGCACGTCGACGGTGTCGAACCGCCCCAGTCCGGCGAGCAGTTCACGGTCGACGAGCGGCTGGACGAATCCATGTTTGCGGGGCCAGCCGAACTCGTCGGTCGTCGGGTTGTTGGTGACCAGCACCTGTCCCCTGCCGTTGACGAGCCGCATGATGTGTTGCGGCACAGTGTGTTGCGAGATCTGCTCGGCCAGGCCCATCGTCTGGATGGTGCGGAAGGACTCATCGTCCAGCCCCACTCCTCGCGGATAGTCGATGAGAGCCGACCGGCTCTCGATGATGGTGACCTTCTGCCCCCGCAGTCCGAGCAGGTTGCCCAGTGTCAGGCCCACCGGGCCGGCCCCGACGATCAGGACCTCGGTATCGACGTCGCTGGTTCTCCTGTTCATGACGGCGTCAACGGCCGAGGAGAAAGTCGAGATGGATGCGGTTGAATTCGTCGGCCTGCTCGTACTGCGGCCAGTGTCCGGCATTCTCGATGACAGCGAGCCGGCCGTTGGCCAGCAGGTCCGCCATGCGGCGACCTTCGTCCACCGGTCCGGAGGGGTCCTTCGTCGTCCAGATGACCAGTGCCTCGGTCTCGATCGACCGCAGGTCCTCGTCGGTGAACATGTTCCGCTTGCGCGTCTCGAGGTCCTGCAGCGCCATGTTCATCCGGCAAGCCATCTTCCAGTCGGGCTGCTGGAAGATCATCTGACGCGTCTTGATCAGATCGTCCGTGACGGTGGCAGGGTCGGCCATCAGCCACTCGAGCCGCGCGCGCACACGTTCCCAGCTGGGGTCCTCCGCCGCTTCGGCCGACAGCGTCAGTAGGCGTTCCATGACCTTCGGGTTGGCCATCGTGCCGCCAGGAGTGTTGAGCCCGATCTTCTCCACCCGCTCCGGGTGGACCTGGGCGAACTTGGCGGCCACCCAGCCGCCCAGCGACTCGCCGGCGAGGTAGGCCTTTTCGGCGCCCAGGGTGTCCAAGACGGCACGGACCTGTTCGATGTAATGCCTGATCTCGAGCGGGTGCTCGGGCTTCGACGAGTAGCCGTGCCCGATGAAGTCGATCGCATATGTGTCGAAGTGCTCGCCGTGAGACTTCAGGTTGCGGACATAAGCCTCGGCGTGCCCGGTCGTGCCGTGCATCAGCAGAAGCAACGGCTTCGAGGCGTCACCGGAGTGCAGATACCGCGTCCGGAATGGACCTGCCTGAAGGAATCCCTGGTCGAACTCGACCTGATTGAGGTCCGACCAGACACTGGTGAACCGTGGGACTTCGGGCATCGGACTCGCCTTCCCTCGACCGTCAACGTCAACCCATTAAGAAGCACCGCCGCAAAGTTGTCAAATAGCTGACAGACAAAGGTATGACTGTCAGATATCTGCATCATTGGCTATGCTCGACGGAAGTCGACGAACCGGGATACTGCCCATCGAGGCGGGAGAGCTGGCATGAAGGTCTGCGTGTACGGCGTGGGTGCGATTGGCGGGCTGTTCGCCGCCCGGCTGGCGAGAGGTGGCGTGTCCGTTTCCGGCGTCGCTCGCGGGGCGACCCTTGCGAGCTTGCGGGAGCGGGGCCTGGTGTTGATCGAGGGCGAGGCACGCCGGCGCATCGACATAGCGGCGAGTGACGACCCGGCCGCTCTCGGCCGTCAAGACGTGGTCATCGTGGCGGTCAAGACGACCGCCATCGAGTCGGTCGCCGAGGGCATCGCTCCGCTGCTGACCGGCGACACGGTCATCCTGTCGGCGATGAACGGCGTGCCATGGTGGTTCTTCAACGGTCTGGCAGACGCTCCGCCCGGACTTCGGTTGCCGTCGCTCGACCCCACCGGTGTTCTCGACCGGAGCATGCCCGCAAGCCAGGTGATCGGCTCAGTGGTCCACTTGAGCGCCTCCTCTCCCGAACCGGGAACCGTCCGGCACGGCGCTGGGCGGCGGGTCATTATCGGCGCCCCGGCGGGGCCGCCCGATGGCCGCGCTGAGCAGGTCGCCGAACTGCTCCGCCGGGGGTCGTTCGACGTCGAGGTGTCGGACCGCATTCAACGCGACATCTGGTACAAGCTGTGGGGCAACATGACCATGAACCCACTTTCGGCCATCACCGGGGCGACCCTGGACCGGATCCTCGACGACACTCTGGTGCGCCAGTTCGCCACTCGGTGCATGCGCGAGGCCGCTCAGGTCGGCGCCCGAATCGGACTGACCATCACCGATGATCCCGAGAAACGTCATGAAGTGACACGTGCTCTGGGCGCGGTCCGCACTTCCATGCTGCAGGACGTCGACGCCGGCCGCGGTGTGGAACTCGACGCCTTGGTGACGGTCGTCAGTGAACTCGCCGACGCACTGGCGGTGCCGGCGCCGAATATCGATGCCTTGCTCGGGCTGGCACGGTTGCACGCTCGCGTTCGGCACCTCTATCCGTAAGTGTTAGTGAATCGCCTCAGGAGGATGACCGTTGCCAAGAAAGTCCGATCGCCAAGCGGATTCAGAAGTCATCTCCGCGTCCACGCTTGGCGGCGCAGCCTTCCCCGAGGTCTCCATGCAGGTCACGCGCCGGCGGATAGCAGGTCTGCACGAGGTTGCCGCGAGCCTGGGGATTTTACTGACGAGATCGGCGCTCGCCCATGTGCAGGAGGCCGAGGCAAGGGTGCACCGGCCCGCGGGGTGGAGCTGGAGCGGTTTTCGCATCATGTACATCATCTGGATGTTCGGCGAGGTCGAAGCACGGGATGTCGCCCGAATCTCCGGAGTGAGCCGTCAGACCACCTCGTCGGTGCTGGCGACCCTCGAATCGAAGGGCCTTGTTGACCGGCAACGAACCTCGACCCAGGACAAGCGCCTTATCGCTGTCCGTCTGACACCCGAAGGTAAGACAGCCTTCGAAAAGGCATTTGTCGAGCAGAACGAGCTCGACTCCGAAATCTTCACAACCTTGACCAGCGAAGAGCAACTAACTCTCCAACGCCTCCTGCAGCGGGTACTTACGCAGATCACCGCTTCGCTCTCCGGCGACGACTGAACCGGGAGCGCGGGGTTCAATCGCCGGCCCTGGCCGCCCACGAGGCGAAATCGGACACATCGACGTTTCCGCCACAGATCAGCAGCCCGAGGCGGCACTCCTGCCCTACTCGTGCGGCAATCTCGTGAGCGGCCGGTACCAGGCAACCGGCAGCAGGCTCCGCCCAGACCTTTCCGTGTTCGGCGAGATCCAGCGTGCCCGATATTGCTTGGTCGTCGGTGAACACGAGAATGTCTTCGACCAGCGACGACACGTGGTCGTAAGCAATCTGCGACACCATGGGAGGACTCAAGGTCGAGATCGACGAAGTCGGCGTGAATGTCACGGGTCCGCCCGCGTTCAGCGCCCGGGTCATGCCGTCGGCACCTTCGAGTTCGACGCCCCAGACCCGAACGCCCGGCAACACACCGCGTACCGCGACGGCGACACCGGAAATCAACGCACCACCTCCGATGCTGACGAGTACATCGGTCAACTGAGGCGCAGCATCCGCCATCTCGAGTCCGGCCGTGCCCTGACCGGCGAGCACAACCGGATCGGCGAACGGGTGAATGACGGTGAGCCCGCCACGCTCGAGTTCGTTCATCAACGCGAATGCCTCCGCGACGTCCCCCGCCACATGTAGCTCCGCGCCGGCCGCTTTTGCGATCGCGATCGCTCGGGCGGGCGCGGACAGGGGCATCACCACCGTCGCGTTGATGCCCAGCTGCCGGGCCATCACGGAGACCGCGATCGCGTGATTCCCGCCGCTGACCGCGACAACACCACGCGCGCGCTCGACAGGGCTGAGGATGGACAGCTTGGCGGCGACACCGCGCGCCTTGAACGAACCAGTTCGTTGTAGCGACTCAAGCTTCAGCACCGTCGGCACGCCGAACAGGGTGGACAGGCCCGCGCTGGTGACCGTAGGTGTACGGATCACGTACTCCGAGATGCGCGCGGAGATGGCAGCAATCTCATCGACATCAATCATGCGAATCACCACGTGCGGGAACCATATTCTCCTTGTCCTCTTTCAGTGCAGCTGGCTCGGAGACCACCCTGGACTTGTCATGTGGACCTATTTACCGCCAATCGCGCGCCCTGGGTCCAGTACCTGGTTCCTACTAGGTCATAGGCGCGACATATGATCTCGGACAACCATCCGCAACGGCAGCACAGCCGGGCATTCTCCGAGTTCTTATTGCCGGCGGTGGCCGAGATCCCGCAACAACTTCCGCGCCGCGCGGCATCCAAGGACGCGGACCGCCGATCAGTGACGAGATCGGAATGCTGATCGCCCGCTTGGCGACGGAGACCCAGGCCTGGGGCGTGGTCCGGGATTGAGCACTGGGAAGGCCCCGGTTGCAGTGAGATATGAGGCTGGTCCGGCTGGACTGTACCGGGAGCTGACGGCGGCGGGATCCGGTGTCTGGTTACCAGGCCCTCGAAGTGGCCGCGCCCGTCCGGTGATCGGGCGACCTGAAGCGGTGCGCGATGACGCAGTGCAGGTGATCAAGCCCTGGTTACCCGGCCGCCGCGCATTCTCCGTCATCACCCTTGCTCAGTCTATCGAGTTACGATAGATTTTCATCGTGACTCGATAGGAGAGTAGGTCATGGGGAAGCTGACGATGTATGCGCTGCGCGTTGTGCTGGTGTTGGTGCTCGCCGGCACCGTGTTCGTGCAGGCGTTGATGGTGTGGGCGTTGGTCAGCGGGAGCGACCCGGAGGACGGGTCGCTCCCGCTGACCCCGCTACGTGTGATCACGATCCTGGGCATCGGGGCGGTCCAGGTCATCGGGATCTGCGTATGGCGGCTGGTGACGATGGTGCGACACGGAACCGTGTTCTCCCACGCCGCCTTCCGGTACGTGAACGTCATCATCGGCGCGATCGTGGTGGCTGCCCTCGTGTGGTTCGCGGTCACGGCCCTCAACGCGCCGGGCCAGCGGGACGACCCGGGCGTCACCGTCATCATGGGCGGGATCGGCGTCGCCATCCTGGGGGTCGCACTCCTCGTGCTGGTGCTGAGAATGCTGCTCGCCCAGGCCGTCGCGCGCGACGTCGAAGCGACGCAGATGCGGGCCGAATTGGACGAGGTGATCTGATGCCGATCGCCGTCGATATCGATGTGATGCTGGCCAAACGGAAGATGTCCGTGGGCGAGCTCGCGGACCGCGTGGGGATCACGCCCGCCAACCTCGCAGTACTCAAGAACGGCCGCGCCAAGGCAGTGCGCTTCGCGACCCTCGCCGCTCTCTGTGAGGTGCTCCAGTGTCAGCCGGGCGACCTGCTGCGCTGGGAGGCCGAGGACACCGCCGGCATCTGAACAGGCACGATGCCCAGACTGTTCGGCAAGGGTGCAGCGTGTCGACGAAAGGGACCGGTACTCGATGCCGTCATTCGAGATGGCGAGCACAGCTCGAACACGCTGATCAGCAGGTCGTACTGCGGCCCTGTCAAACACTTGCTGCCCGCCGAACTGGCCCGTTGGCCGCCGCGCCGGCACCGTAGTGCCGCGACATGTCGTCCGAGGTCCAGCCCAGCAGCAACATCAGATCGCCCGTGTCGCCGCCATGCCGTTTTCACTCGCGGGCAAAGTTGTGCCGCCACCGATACGCACGGACACCGGACTACCCCCGCCGCCTGATCATGATCTTGATCCCATTCGGTGCCAGCCTCCGCACACCGCACTCGGCCGGCCACAGGTCCGCCAGCTCCGCCCCGTTGTGCTTCGCACGTGCCCGCAGATAGCGGCTGATCGCCCGGGCGGTCTTCGCCCCGAACCTTCTCCGGTCGCGGGCTGTTTCACCCGCTCCATCGGCGAGCGATCGATGTCCTGCTCATCCACCAACAGCCACTTGAAGAACTACTGGAGCCCCTTGTGCTTGTTTCAACGCCGTCGACGCTGAGCGGGTTTCGATCATCCAGCCCTGAAACGCCTCAACGTGAGCCTTCGTCACCGCGTTGTAGCGCGTGGTCTCCGGATGATTGACCGACCGCAAGGTGCGGTCCCCGTCCCGGATATATCCAGCCCACGTCTTCGACAGGCCGGCAGTGAGCTTGGTCAGGTCCGGCAGAGGCATTGGCCGTGCCCTGAACAGTGAGGTGATGCTGGCCGTGGACGATCTCTGGATCACCGATGATCCTTTTGTGATCTTGGTGAGTACTTCGAGGTCGAGCACGCCGCTCATGGACACCTTGACTCGCACCGGCGTGAGCACGTGCGCCCGGCGCAGCCGTCTCATCAGGTCCAGACCACGCCCGGCCTGGGCCGCCCAGTCGAGGACGACCAGGTCCGAACCCCCGTGAAAGGGCCCGGTCTAGCCCGCTCCGGGCGTCGGCGGCGTACATGAGGTGTGCCAGAGGTTGAGTATCGGATAGAGATATGAGATTCTCCCACGCTCGGCGATCCATTGTTGAAAAGCTCGCTCAAGCCTGTCGTCGGCGTAGGTGACAGCTTTCTGAAGTGAAATTCCGCTATCCGCGATCCGCAGGATGTAGTTTTGGGTCTCACCCTGCGCGACTTCCTTATCGAAGGACACGATCTCGTTGTGGAGAATGACTATGTCGGTCATGAGTGTGCTGAGATCATTAATTGGGTGTGCATGGTAGGCAATGTCGGGAATCTCGAAGTGCCCGATCCGTTCGGCCATATCATAGGTAGGGGCGCAGCCGATGCGGCGTTCGGACAGCCTTTGTTGGGAGCTGGCGGGGCACCGCTGACGCGGTGACGCGTTTCGGCGTAATGAATAAGAAAAGTAATCCCGCCAGTGGATGGCGGCTCGACGTTTCCAGGTTGGACTCGTACCGATCTGCTCCCGTTTCCACAGATCACGGAAAGCGTGCAGGACAGGGTGAGCGTCCTTCGCCGGGGACGGTTCAACGTGCTATGCCGTCCGCGATGAATGCGCTGGCTTGCCGTCGGAAGAAAATCGCGACTTCGGGCCGTTGCGTCAACCACTACATTTTCTGGTATTCCGGGCTCGATGCGGGATCTGCGGGAATCATGCTTGGGAGGGCAGCCGCCTACCGGAACGGGGCTGGGGTGGGGAGCGGAACTGCCGCTCCCCACCCCAGGCCCCACAAGTCACATCGTGGTGAGCAGTTGCTGCATCTCGGTGATCTCGGCTGTCTGGCTGTCGATGATGCGCCGCGCGAGTGCCTTCGCGTCGGTGTTGGAGCCTTGGGCGAGCTCGGTTTTGGCCATCTCGACGGCACCCTGGTGATGGTGGACCATCATCTGCAGGAACATCTTGTCGAATTGCGCGCCGCCGGCCTGTTGCAGTTTCTGCATGTCGGTGTCGGTCATCATGCCGGGCATCGAGGCGCCGGGCATGGACCCGTGGTTCATTTCGGGCATCGACGGCATGCCGCTCGGCGCCGCGCCCCATTGTGTGAGCCAGGTCTGCATCTGCTGGATCTCCGGGTCTTGCGCGCTCTGAATCCGGCTCGCCAGGTCCTTGACCTTCGGGTTGCTGCTGCGTGACGCGGCGAGTCCGGCCATCTCGATGGCCTGTTGGTGGTGCGGGATCATCGCCTGCGCGAACGTGACGTCGGCGGCGTTGTGGGCGGACGCTGGCGCGGGGGCTGCGCTGCTGCTCATCATGCTCATGCCGTTGTGCGGGGACCCGTCGCCGTTGCTGCACCCCGCCAGGACCAGACCGGTGGCGGCGATAGACATGGCGATACCCAGGATTGTCTTGTTCACGTCGATTCCTTCGATGTCGTGTGTGGTTGCGATCAAGGCGAAACGGCACACGAAGGCGCCGCGCGCCATGTCACAGCCGCAACACGCACACCGAAGTCAGTAGAGATCGGCCACCGGAACCGGCCGGACGATCAGGCGCGCGGGCGCGTGCCCGAGGGGAGGGCACGCGATGCCGGGTCGTGAGCCGCGCGAAACCCAGGACCAGCAGAAGAACCAGGAGTGCGCCGAAGGTGAGCTGCCCGAGTACGGCGAGGCATTGGTGCAGCATCGCGCCCATGCCGTGGTCGTCCGTCATCGGCGCCGCGGACAACGTGGGCGACGGCTCCGCGGTCATCGCGACTACGGACATCGCGGCGCCATCGGCGGAACCGTGCTCTGCGGGCGCGTGATGCATGGCGATCAGACCCAGCGCCAGGACGGCGAGCAGCAGCCAGCGCGTCAGCTGGTGCTGGTTGGCGCTGCTCATGGTCCTACGGTAACCGGCGCACTGGGCAAGATCGCAATTCGGGGCGCTCCTGTGTTACTACACACCGACGACGCCTGCGCTGCGTGGTCAGCGGAGTTTGTCGTAGGTGTAGAACGTGCTCACGTCGAGCATGTCGCCCGGTGTTACCGGCTGGCTGGTGAGGATCGAGTACATGACGTCGTCGATGCGGTGTGGCGGCCTGCTGCGCGGCGGGGAGATCCCCGTCGGCGGCCCAGTCCCAGTAGGGGAGAGCGAACTCCTCCGTGCCGAGGACGCGTTGCATCTGCAGTTCCGGAAGGAGCAGCATCAGCCGGTGCCAGGGCAGGAAAACCGGGCCACTGTGGGCGGCGTTCCGGTCGCCCTGGGTCGGCGGGGTGAGGCGGCCCATCGCAAGGTGATGCCACACCGTGAACAGGTCATAGGTGGACACCTGCTGCGCCGGCCCGGCGATGCCCGCCCGTGGGTGTCGCGGGTGGGGATGCCGCGTTTGCGGAGTTTGGTCACTACGGTGGTGTGGTCGACACCCAGGTGTTCGCCGACTCGGGCGAGGGGCCAGCCGAGGTTGTAGAGGTGGATGGCGTGGTCGACCTGCTCGGGAGAGTCCGCGGCGGCGCATCGGTACGTCGTGTCGTTTGCGGATGTTGCTGACTGTCCGCCGTTCGATGCCGAACCGGTGGCCCAGTTCGTAGACCGTCGCTCCGGCCTGGTAACCGGTGACGAGTTCCTGGACCTGGTTGACGTCGAGTTGGCGTGCCCGCCGTGGTTTGGGGCGCTCAAGAGACGGTCGAGCCGGTGCAGCAGGGTCGGGTAGCTTCTGGAGCAGGGCCTCCAGGGCTTCTGCGTGGGGGTTTGTGTTGTAGTGAGTTCCCCCGAGGCCACAGTTTTCATGATCGCCCGGCACTACGGTTTTCGCAGGACGTACGTTGTTTTTCGGCGTGCAGGTTGCCGTCGCCATGACGGCACATCGTCGTTGCGTGGTGTCGGCCCGGCAATGAGGAGATCTCGGCTCTGACTGGATTATCTCCGCTTCACCGGCCGATCGCGATCGTTGACCTCCGTTCCTGGCACTGCGCGGCGTCCACCCGATAGTATTTTCGGATAGCGCGCAGGAACAATGCTTCCGGAAGCCATCTCTTCAAGGCAACTCCCCCGCGCTGAGCGATCGAACCTGCCGGATACCGGAGTTTCTTCCCCGGTGATGCGATTATGTGTGCTACCCGCCGGGCCACCACGTCTGGACCCTGCCCCTGCGTCTCATCGCGGAGGACGACCTCCATTACATTGCTCGCTCGCGTCTTGAGCGTGGGATCGGTGCCGAACGCTGCGGTCGTGCGGCGGTTTGCGGGGAAGTCGGTCCTGATGTCGGACGGCTGCACGATGGCAATGCGGATTCCATCAGAGGAAACCTCGTGGGCAAGCGCTTCCGACCATCCTTCCACGGCAAATTTCGATGCGCAGTAAAAGGACTCGAAGGGTAGGCCGAGCATGCCGGCAAGAGAGCTGATGTTGATAATCATTCCGCTCTTGCGCTGCCGCATGCTCGGCAGCACGGCGCAAGTCATTCGATGATACCCAAGGAAATTTACTTCGAACTGCTCTCGTGCCTCATCGGCGGAAGTCTCCTCCACCGCTCCCAGGAGGCCGAATCCCGCATTGTTCACCAGGACGTCGATGTGCCCCTCGCGCTTTAGTACGGTGGAGACGGCGCACTTGACGGAATCATCGTCTGAAACGTCCAGCACCAAAGGTCGGATATCACCCTCGGCGTGACCACGTCTTGAGGCGCCGTACACCGTGCACCCTGCTCGGGACAGTCGATCTGCACAGGCGGCACCAATGCCGGACGAACTCCCCGTCACGAGGACAACGGGATTCGATTTACGGAGTTTCCGGTCCATGCGTCCTCCTCCTTACCAAGGGTGCTCCACGCGTCCGCAAAGCAATTCGTCATCCGCTCGATATCCGATGCTGTGTGTGATGCCATCATGCTTACTCGGAAGCGCTGCTGGTTTGGCGGAACTGCCGGGTACTCGACTGTATTGACGAAGATGCCGGCATCGTGCATCTTCCTGCTCGCTGCTCGAATGTCCATTGTGGGTGGCGTTCGGATGGGGATGATCGGTGACTCGGGGTCGCCTTCCGTGCGTATGCCGACCCGGTGGAAGCTCTCCTGGGCCTGCCGGATGTTGTCGCGCAGGCGGCGCAACAGGCCGGGCTCGCTTTCCAGGACGTCGAGTGCACCCAAAGCCTGGGCGACCAGGGTGGGCGGCATGGCGGTGGAGAACATGTTCGAACGAGACATGAGCCGCAGGTACTGGATCAGCTCCTTGCTTCCGCAAGCGAAGCCTCCCAGGCCGGCGAATGCTTTACTGAGGGTTCCCGTGATAATGGGAACCCTTCCCTCTCTGGAAAATCGCTCGACCGCGCCGCGTCCTGTCGGACCCAGTACTCCGGTTGCGTGTGCTTCGTCGAGTATGACGGTCGCGTCGAATCGGTCGGCGAGGTCGGTGATGTCGTCCACTGGGGCAACGTCGCCGTCCATCGAGTACAAACCCTCAATTCCGATGAATATGTCGGATTGTTCCGGCGCGTGTCGGTTGAGTAGCTGTGCCAGATGTTCCACGTCATTGTGCCGGAATGCCGCATGATGCACTCGGGCCATTTTTAGGCCGTCGAGAAAGGATGCGTGCATGTATTCGTCGACCAGGACGAAGGAGCCGGGCCGGCAGCAGGCTGATACCACGCCAAGGTTTGTGCTGTATCCGCTCGAGAACAGCAGTGCGTCCTCTGTTCCTTTCAGCTTGGCCAACCTCTGCTCGAGCTCCCGGTGCCATCGGGTGAATCCGCTCAACAGCGGTGCTCCGCCGAGCCCGACGGCTCCGCTGTCCAGTGCCCCACGGACGCGGTCGGCCACCTGTGGGTGATCAGCCAGACTGAGATAGCTGTTCGAGCCGAACATCAGCATCTTCTTCTCGGTCAGTGTGTACGGGTCGAGGACGGTGACCTCGCGACCGATGGGCGAGGTGATCTCCCGGCGATAATGGGCATCGAACCCGGTGTCGCTGATCAACTGTGCAAAACCGCCTAGCCGAGCGGTGAAGGGCAACCGCATGATCGGATCGGCGACTGCAGCAAGGTCTATGTGCTCGCTGCTGGTAACGGGCTCGGCGACTGCGGCCGCTTGGGAGAGTACGAGCAACTGGTGGGCGAGTTCGCCGAGGCTGGGATCGCCGGCGGTCGTCTCGACCGGTACCCGGAAGCCGGTCCGCTGCTCGAGGGTCCGTGCCAACGCGGCTGCATTCAAAGAATCGAGTCCCAGGGCGTTGAGCCGAGTCTCCGGGCCGGGGCTTTCGGCCGGTGAAAAATCGACCAGTTGCCCGATGGCCTCGAGGACGAGGGCGAGAAGCTCCGACTCCGCATCTTGCGGGCCAGCTTCGTCGGCTCCGTCGCTCGCCTCCGGCCCGGTGCGCTGGCTGAGCATCCTGCTCGGCATCCGGCGCCATTCGTTCACCAGGTCCAGTTCATCCGCGAGCCACGCCTGCCGGACTGCATGGCGCTGGATCTTGCCGCTGGTGGTCTTCGCAACGGTTCGTGGCCGGACCAGGGCCACTCCGTGCAGCGCCACGCGATGTTCTCGGGCGACCGCATGCCGGACCGCCTCGATCACCTCACCTGCGTCGGTCGTCTTGGCCGGGTCGATCTCCGCGACAGCCACTGGCAGTTCCTGCCCGCCCCGCGGATCGTTCACCGAGAACACGGCCGAGCACCCGGCGCGGATGGCAGGGTGGCAGGCGGCGACCGTGTGTTCGATGTCTTCGGGGTAGTGATTCAAGCCGTTGACGATCATCAGATCCTTGAGGCGGCCGACGACGTATAGCTCGCCTTCGACGAGGACGCCAAGGTCGCCGGTTCGCAGGAACGGGCGTTCTCCGTCGTCGGCTAGGCGCGCACCGAAGGTGCGCGCGGTTGCGTCCGGCCGCAACCAATAGCCGTGCGCGACGCTGCCGCCGCGGACCCAGATCTCGCCGACTTCTCCCGCAGCCCGTTGACGGGCTGAGTCCGGGTCGACAACGACGACCTCCTGGTTCAGCCGCGGCCGCCCGCAGGAGACGAGAACCCGCGAATCCCCGTCGCCCGGGGAGGATTCCGTGAATCGGCCCTGCCTGAGCGCTGAGGCGTCGGCCTGGTGCACCGCTGCCCCCTCGCCCTCTCGCACGCCGGTCACGTAGAGGGTTGCCTCCGCCAGTCCGTAGCACGGGTGGAATGCGGCGGGCTTGAATCCATGCGGGGCGAAAGTCTCCGAAAAGCGGTCCAGGGTTGCTGCCCGGATCGGTTCGGAGCCGTTGAAGGCTACGCGCCAGCAGCTGAGATCCAGGCCGGTCCGCTCCTGGTCGGTTATCTTGCGCGCACAGAGGTCGTACGCGAAGTTCGGTCCACCGCTCGTCGTCGCCCGAAAATGGGAGATCGCCTGAAGCCACCGAGCCGGCTGTTCAAGGAACGCGAGCGGCGACATGAGTACGGTTGAGCCGCCGTAGTAGAGCGGCTGAATGACATATCCGGAGAGGCCCATGTCGTGGTAAAGGGGCAACCAGCCAACACCGATTGTGGAGCTGTCGTGGCCGAACCCTTGCCGGATCTGCTCTGAATTGTGCAGGAAGTTCCCGTGCGTCAGGACGACGCCCTTGGGCGTTCCGGTCGAACCTGAGGTGTACTGGAGCATGGCGGTGTCGTCCCGGTGAATCCGAGGCGAATGCCAGTCGTCTGCCAGCCGTCGATCCAGCTCGTCGGTCGCCACCCACTCGACGGTGCCCAGCTCAGGTGCGTCATGAATGAGCAGGCCGGCGAGTTTCTTGATGTCGGAGGTGGTGAAAACGTAGCGGGCTGAGCAGTCGGCGACGATGGCGCGCAGGCGTGGGAGCGTCCGGGTCAATTGTGCTGGATCCGGTGGGAAGGCAGGTACCGCGATCGCCTGGCCGAACGCGCAACCGAAGACCGCCCGGATGAAGTCGAGGCCCGGCGGGTACAGGAGCACGATGCGTTCTCCGGCGGCCGCCCGGGACTGGAGCCACGTACCAATCGCCCGCGCATCGCGATCGAGGTCGGCAAAGGTCATCTCGTCGGCCGGATCGGCGATGTCGCCGGTAGAAAGGAAGCGATACAGAAGCGATCCAGGTTGGTCGGCTGCGCGCTGCGACACCAGCTCGACCAGGCTTTGGATATTGTTGTGCAACGTCATGAGCCTGTCCTTTCCCGGCGGTCCGCCCCCGGTACCCGCACGGCTGGCGTCATCGTGCCGCAGGAGTGGGCAGGCGCTGGTTTTGGCAGCCGGGGCCACAGGTATCTCGGCGAAAGCGAAGGTTCGTCCGCCGGTCGTTGCCTTGCCCTGCTGCGGGCTCGGTGAGCCAATGTCCTCCACGCCTGTCCAGGCATCGCTGCGATGGGCAGCGGCACTGCGCCGGAAGGGGCTCGCAGGGATCGGCGGCTCCGGTGCGGTTGATGCTGGGACAGTGCCGGGGAAGAAGAGGCGATACACCGCCGTCGGGAAGAGTCTCGCACGGGCAGAGTTTGACATCCGGTTGTGCCTGTTGCGTGGTAACTGTCCGCCCAGACAACGATTCTGCCCGAAATAAGGGCTCGGGGAACGATGGTACGTTCGATGATGCTCAGCAGGAAAAACGGTGCCGTTCAGCGTGGTTCGGTGCAGTTGGATGCCGTTGTGCGCGCAAGTGTGCTCCAGAGTTCCTCCAGCGAAAACAGTAAACGTCGGGGGGCGGCCGATCGCGCGCCTGCGTAAATAAGTCCGATTGGCGAGTGCGGCGACCTGGCTGCAACGGTTCGACGGCCAGACAAGGCAGCAGCGGTGGGTCGCCAGCGGGATCGGCACGAGCGGGCGCGCGTGGAGCGACGAGCCCCGCCGCACCCGCCGCGGCCCTGCTCTGTTGCATCGTCGGGTGTTGCGGCAAGGCAGTGGCGTCGTTGAGGTATAGACCGCAGGCGCAGTCCAGCGCCACCTCGGATTAGGTATGCACGCGGTGAATATGACCCTTCATGAACATGCATTTGACGAAGGTCAGGTCCGCCTCTTTACTTGTCTCCCAACACCAGTCATGCCGAGCATTCGACGCAAGGGGAGGCAACGTGATGGCGCTGCGGGACGCAACGGCCGGCTACGCCGAGGGCCTGCAGCTGCCGATCGTCAAATCGCGACCAACCGGGCTCAGGTCGCGGCGATCCGCACCGGCGAGCGCAGGCTGAGCGAACTCATCCAGCGATGCGGTTCCGGCGTGATCGAAAAGACCTTCGAGCTACCGCACGGTCGAGGGCAGGGTGGTGAGCGCGACCAAGCGCGTGGCGATGCGGTGGTGGATGACCTACCCGATGATCATTGTGGACTGTGTTTTCCGCGCGCTGTCGGAGGTCTACCCCGACGGAGCCATCGCCGGGCATCACGCGGATCTCGGGGTGGCACTGATGCCCGGATACGACCCGCGTACGGGGCGGCTGTTCTTTACCAACTTCGGCCCGCAGGGCGGTGGGGTGTCGTCGGAGCGCACGACGCGGTGCCGAATCAGCTGTCGGTCATGCGGACGGGCGGCGAACTCGTCGAGTTCGTCAACGGCAAGGTGGGACTCGCTGCCGGTGGCATCCGGCACCCGTGTCACCGTGCGTACCGGCGGTGGCGGGGGATATGGCGACCCCAGAAAGCGCGCCGCCGAATCCGTCGGGGTGGCCGTTGTCGCCCATTCCGATGACCCGTGCGACTTCACGATTGACGCCGACGCAACCATGGCGTTGCGCGCCTGAGACACCCCTTCTGACAAGGAGAATCCCCATGCCCGCCTTCGGTATCGCCAACATCGTGGTCGATGCGACCCCGACCGTCGCTGTGCTCGCCGGTGAAATGGTGTACCCGCTGCGGCGGCTCGTGGGAGCCGACGCGCCCGACGCCTTCGCCGGCGTCCTCGCCGACTGGTCGGCGTGGATCGACACGATCGCGGAAGCCCTCGCGCAGCACCCGGCACCGAGTGGCTTGCCGGCCGAGGAGGTCGAATTCGGGCCTGCCGGTCTCGGCCGCCCGACCATCTGGTGCGCGGGTGCCAACTTCACCGACCACGTCGAGGAGCTGATGCCGCAGCCACCGGCCGACTTCGCTGAACGTGCGTTCCATTTCCTGGCCCAGCCCGGTGTGCTGTCCGGGCACCGCGGCGTTGTCGAGCGACCGGCGGGCGTCCAGAAATTCGACTGGGAGGTCGAGCTGACCGCCGTCATCGGCCGCCGGGCACGCCGTGTCTCGCCCGAGGATGCCCTCGACTACGTCGCGGGATACACGGTGGCGAACGACCTTTCGGTCCGCGACCCCGGCCTCCTCCGGCATTCGATCTTCGGCGTGGACTGGACCGCGTCGAAGAACGCGGACGGGTCGACTCCGGTCGGGCCTGCCGTCGTCCCGGCGCGGTTCATCGACGATCCGTCCAATCTGGACCTGGGTCTGACGGTGAACGGGGAGGTGCGGCAGAAGTCCAACACCGCCAAGATGATCATCGGTCTGCGTGCGCAGATCGCGGCACTCAGCGCTTCGGTCACGCTGGAGCCGGGCGACCTCGTCCTGACCGGGACCCCCGCCGGGACGGCCGCTGCCCACAATGACGCCTACCTCGTCCCTGGCGACGTCGTCGTTGCCTACGTCGAGGGGCTCGGTTCGCTACAGACGACCATCGCGTAGGTCCCGCCGCAACCCGCACAGCCACCTTCGACTCCGGGAGGGGCTAATGGCAACGGGGCCATCCACGCCATCTCGTTCGACCGGCCCGAATCCCCCGGGGCAGACGCCGTCGGCGAAATCATGTCGCCGCCACTGACCGCGACCCGGATCGACCGCATCCCGGCGGGGCGCTTTCACGTCCGCTTGGCGTCCTTCGTCGGTGCGGGCACATTCTTCGTGTTGCCCGAGTCGGCGCGCCGGCTGGGAAGCCCGGGAAAAGGGACATGTCCTGGAGGCGCCGAATCCCGTCGCGGCACCGCGTTCCGGACCAGCAGCGCACACTGGAAGAGATTTCCGGGTAAGCCGGCGCGGGAAGCGAGCAGCGGAGGACGCAAGATGCAGGCGGAGCGGGAGGACGGTGGCGCGCGGCCGATCGCGGTCGGCTCGAGCAGCTCGGGCCTCGACGGCCTCGTGGCCATCGACCTCAACTTGCTGCTGCCGCTGAGGTTGCTCCTGGAGGAGCGCAGCGTGACCAGGGCCGCGGATCGAATGGGACTCTCGCAGCCGGCCATGAGCCACGTCCTGGCTCGGTGCCGCAAGCTGTTCGACGACGATCTTCTGGTACGCGTCGGCAAGTCACTGGAGCTCACCGCGCGCGGCCGTGATCTCATCGAGCCGCTCACCAGGGTGCTGCACGATCTTTCCCGGGATGTCTTCGCGCGTCAGGACTTCGATCCCGCGACATCCACCCGCTCCTTCCGGATTTCGGCGACGTCTCCCACCGCGATGGTGCTACTTCCGCGGCTGCTGGCCGGCTTCGAGCGTGAGGCGCCGTTGGCCTCGCTGCAGCTGCGCCCTCCGATCGAGCACGAAGACGACCTTCTCGACAGCCCGGAACTCGACATCGCGATCGCCGGCGAGATGGTGGCTTCGCAGCTGCCCAGAGAGCCTCTCTACTACGACCGGTGGGTGGTCGCCACCGCGCCGGACGTGCGAGTGGCCGGTAACACCATCTCGCTGGAGGAGTTCCAGTCACTGCCACACATCGTCTTCGAGACGACGAACGGTGGGCGCATCCCCGCATATTCCCTGCTCGACGCCGCCGGAATCACCTACACCATCCGATTACGAAGTCATGACTTCGGGCTGTTGCCCATCCTGCTCGGGCAAACGGCATGCGTGGCGCTGATCCAGGAGCGGCTGGCGGTCCAATTCAGCCGGGCGAGACTGATCAGGGTCTTCCAGCCGCCGGTGGAAATTCCGCCGCTGCGGCTGGATCTGATCATCAACCCGCGCTTTGCACGGGACCCCGCCCGTGGTTGGCTACGAACGCAACTGAGGCTGGCGGCCGTCCAGCCGACCGCGGCTCACGGCCGGTGACCTCCCGCCGGTGCGCTGTCCAGCGCGGCTATCGCCGCACGAACCTCGGCCGGCTCGTGCTCCAGGCTCCATTGCTCGAACAGAGCCAAGGCCGCATGACCGAAGTGGGTCCCCAAAAGACGTGCCGCGCTGGTCGCGTCCTGCGACCTGCACGACTCCACGATTTGCCTGTGCTCGGCCATGGTGGACTCCCAGATGGTCGGCGCCGCGGCACCGAAACCGATCCGGCGGAAGCGCTCCGTCTGGTCGGCCAGCCAGCGGACGGCGCGGTTCATCGGATCACCGACGCGGCTGACCAGCAGCGCGTGAAACGCCTGATGCGCCGAGTCCCACGAATCGATGTCTCGCGCCTCCCGCGCCTCGTCCATCTCACTCAACCTCGCGTTCAGGTCCTCCAGATCTTGGGTTTCCAGCAACGGGACGGTGATCCGGATGGCTACCGACTCGAGAGCGATCCGGCTGGCGAACGTCGAATCGACGTCGGCCGGCCTGATCGGCGAGGCACGCATGCGCCGGTTGGGCTCGAAGACCAGCAATCCTTCACCCTCGAGCAGCCGCATCGCCTCCCGCATGGGGGTCGTGCTCACCCCGAGCTGCTTCGCGAGTTGAACCTGTGACACGGCCTCACCGGGCGGGATCACGCCGTCGAGCAGCATCCTTCTGAGCTCCTGGTAGACCGCCTTGGGGGAGTTCCTCGACGTCTTCGACACGTCCGGCGTCGCAGCGTGCTGGGGGGCCATGACACCAGATTATCGAATACTGGCCACGCAAGGTCTATAGACTTCGAGAGCGAAAGTCTATAGAGTCTGTCGAAGCAAGGGCTTGCCCCGCGCCGCACCGGACGGTGCTCCACCGCGCGCGGCGTGGGACATGGGTGCAGCGAGGCACTAGGGAAGGAGTCCGGGCCATGTCGGGTGCTGAGGCGGGTCTGGTGGTCGCGGAGCGATTCTTTCGCAGTTTCGAATCCGGGGACTTCCAGACACTGGAGCGCATCTTGGCGGTTGACGCGAAGATATGGCATAACGACGGGAATGGTGAGCAGTCGCGTGCGGACAACCTCGAGACGCTCAAACTGATTCACGCGAATATCGAGAGCTACGCGGGTCGCTTCCCGACGGCGATGAGTGCAGCCTGGAGATAGCCGTGTTCCTCGAGATTTCCGGGGGCCAGGTCCATCGTTTCGAAGAATACTTCGACCCGGCCGCGGCCGGGCGAATCTTCACCAAACTTGTTTCGAGCTGATCGGCGAAAACTTTTGCCAAACTTGTTGAGGTCAAGGAGGACCATACGTCGGGCAGGACGAGGTCTTCCCGTACATGATCGAACGGAAATATGGCCGCATCATCACGACAGCGTCCGGAATGGGCCGCACCGGGACCCACACCATGGCGAACTACGTAGCGTCCAAGTGGGGGGCTCATCGGCTTGGTCAAAACCGCGGCCAAGGAGCTGGGGCCGCACGAGATCACCGTCAACGCGATCAATCCTGGCATGGTGGACACCAAGCTCACTCGAAACGAGATGACGAGGCGCCTGGTCAACCCTGGCGTGGCGAACCCGACCGACGAGGATGTCGACCGGATCATCCTGGAAACCGGAATGCACCACCTGCCTTATCCGCGGATACCGGTTACCCGGCGAATCACACGTGAGCACCTCGTAGTTCCCATTCGACAGGACCTGTCACTGAAAAGAAGAGAGGTGCGCGATGGCGGCTCGCTCCTTCCGGGGGGTGACCCCGCGACCATCAGGGATCTTCCCCCTCGATCGGGACGTATTCGTGAGGGACAAGTTGCCTCCGGAACTTCTCGCTGTCATGGACAACGTCCACCGCAATGCCCTTGCTCCCTACTCGGGCATCACCAGCGACGGGACAGTTCAAAGTGGACTGTTCTCCCTCGAGGGTGGGCCCGAGGCCGATATCGCGACGATGGTCGCCGCGGCAGCGGACTATCTGGCCGGCCTGAAACCGCTCGAGCGGACCGCCGGTCAGCTGAGCACCGACGCCGAGCAGTGGCGGCTATGGACGAACGCGTACCCGACCTGGCGCCCTCACGGATTGTTGCTTGCGGATATGTCGCATACCCAGCGAGACGCGGCACTGGCCGTACTGCGCGCGAGCCTCAGCGTCGAGGGCTACGAGCGAACCCGGACCGTGATGCTGTTCAACCAGATCCTGGGAGAACTCATCGATGACTACACGGCGACGCTTCAGGAGTGGATGTACCGGTTCACCGTCTTCGGAGTTCCGTCCGAAACCGAGCCGTGGGGCTGGCAGCTGGCAGGCCATCATCTCGACCTGCATTGTCTGGTGGTGCGCGGGCGCATGGTGCTGACCCCCGCTTTCCTGGGGGCAGAGCCCGCCGTGGCAGACGACGGTCCGTGGGCAGGCCGGCGACTGTTCGACGAGGAGACCCGAATCGCGCGCGACCTCATGGCCTCCCTCCGAGCCGGACAGCGGGAACGCGCGACGATTTTCTCTTCGATGAAGACCAAGGATCTTCCGGCCGAGCTCAATCATCCGACCGAAGGACGGATGAGAGCAACTACCGGCGCCGACAACCTTGTCCTGCCCTACCAGGGCATTCGTGCGGCCGAGTTCGGCTCCGACGCGGGTGAGCTGCTGCTGGAGCTGGTGGGAACCTACGTCGGGCTCGGTCCCGCGGAGCAGGCGCGGAACCGCCTTGAGCAGGTACGCCGGCACCTCGATGACACCTTCTTCGCGTGGGTCGGCGACCCTGACCAACGGGAGACGTTCTACTACCGGATCCACAGTCCCGTCATCCTGATCGAGTTCGACCACCATCCAGGGGTCTTCCTCGCCAACGACGATGCGGCGAACTTTCATGTGCACACCGTGGTGCGAACGCCCAACGGAAATGACTACGGCAAGGACCTGCTGCGTCAGCACTACTCGAGCCATCACCGTCACCTCCACGACGGGTGAAACCGATAAGGAGAGCCATGGAGTTCGTGCGAGAGTTCGTCCCATCGAAGCTCGCGGAAGACCGCTTCGACTACACCGTCCTGGCGGACATGGAAAGCTGTCTCATCGTGGGTTGCCGCGCGCCCGGTGTAGTGAGCGGATTTCCCCGGCACCGGCACCACGCCGACCAGCTGTACTACGTTCTCAAGGGGCGAATGGACCTCGAGCTGAACGGAGAACATCACGACGTCGCAGCAGATTCCGTGGTCTTCATTCCGGAGGGGACGCCGCACAGCAACAGTTATCCCGACGCGGCCGAAGAGTGGCATCTCGACCTGATAGTCCCCGCGCCTTCGACGATGGGCACGGTGGCGGTCGATGTCGACGCCGATGTCACCGGGGGCCCTGGCACCGGCTTTGTGCGCGCGGTCGGCGATGTCGTGGGGGATGAGGTTCTGCCGGGATTCCGCAGCTTTGTCCTGGCCGACCGGACTGTTGGCAGCCGGCACATCTCTTTGCGGATGAACGAGGTTGACGCGGGCAGCGAGAAGCTTCCGTGGCACATTCATGATTTCGACCAGTTCTACTTCGTGCTCGACGGTGTCCTCGAACTGGAAGTCGGGCGCAAACGTTACAGCGTCCCCCCGATGAACCTCGTGGTGCTGCCGGCCGGGGTGCCACACCGAAACTGGAACGAGGGAAGCGTGACCGAGCGCCACCTGGCCCTGCTCACGCCGCACCCGGTTGCCGGCGAGCCCCCCGACTACGGCGTGAATTTCGAGCTGACTGGCAACAACTTCTAGCAAATTTCCGGAGCAGAGGACTGGCTCGGAGAGGAGGCAAAGATATGCGTATTGGCGTTCTCGGACTGGGGCTCGGCGGCGCCACAGCGGCCGCGACACTTTCGCGACGTGGTCACGAAGTGGTGGTCTTCGAGCAGGCGCCGGAGATCAAGGAGGTGGGTGCCGGGATAGCATCGTGGCCGAACTCTGTTCGCCTCCTGCGCAGGCTGGGCATCAGCGACCGGCTCGCGGAGATCGGCGCGGTCCGGCGCCAGCGCGAGGTTCTCGATCAGCACGGGAACTGGATCGGCGATTTCGCGGGTGAAAGCAGTGACGGCACGCCCGCCTACTTCTTCCACCGGGCCGAACTGCTGTCCACGATCTCCGGGCTGGTGCCCTCGGATTCGGTACGACTCGGCCGGCGATGTGAGGCGGTGGAGGAATCGCCCACGTCGGTTCGGCTTCGCTTTTCCAGCGGGCCGGACGAGGAGGTGGATCTCCTGGTGGGGGCGGACGGCATCCGGTCGGTCGCCCAGGGGGCCGTGGTACCGCCGGCCCCGCCGGTCTACTCGAACCTTGTCGCGTATCGGGGCCTGGTGCCGGCCGAGGACACGGACAGCCCGATCCTCGGCCGGGGCGGCGTATGGACCAACCGCGAGAAGTACTTCCTGGCGTTCCCGGTATCGGCGGGCCGTCAGATCAACTTCGTCGGCGTCACCCCGACCGACGGGTTGCCTGACGAGTCGTGGTTCGCCGAGGCGGACAAGGACGATCTCCGTCGCGAGTTCCTCGACTGGGATCCGGTCATCATGTCGGTCATCGACCGGGTCGCCGGCACCTTCCGCTGGGGCCTCTACTTCCGTTCCCCGCTGCCACGGATGGTCAGCAACCGCATCGCGCTACTGGGGGACGCGGCACATCCCATGCTCATCCACGCCGGGCAAGGCGCTGGTCAGGCCATCGAAGACGCCTTCGCGCTCGCGGTTCTCCTCGAGGGTGCGAAGCCCGAGGACGTGCCCGATCGCCTGCAGGAATACGAGCGGCTCCGGCTGCCCCGGGCGACTCAGGTGCAGCTCGCTTCCCGCCGGAACGCACAGTTTCTTCATCACGCCTTCCCGCTCGCCGACGGCGAGCAGCGACCCACCGGACTGTTCGATCCGAGCTGGATCTCGGAGTACGACGCCGAGCAGGAGGCACTCCGGGTCGACTCGAAACTTTGATCTCCCGTACGGAAATGATTGAAAGGACCACCTCAACCATGCCTCACCAGCAGGACACGCCGGCCACGGTTTCCAAGGTCGGGTATCTGAGCTTCGAGACGCCCGACCTGGACCGGCTGATCGCCTATTACACCGAGATGCTCGACTTCGTCCTCGTGGAAAAGAGCAACGACGAGGCGTACCTGAGCCCGAGCTTCGATCACCACGCTGTGGTGCTGCGGCGAGCGAAGGAGGCCCGAAACCGCACCGAGGTCGGCTACGAAGTCTGGGGCGACCTCGGGGACGCGGCCCGCCGCCTGGAAGCCGCGGGAATCGAAGTCGACCGGCGCAGCGACATCGCGCCGTCGACGCCCGACGTGCTCGTACTGTCCGAGCCCGATACGGGAACGAAACTGCACCTCTTCGACGCCCAGTCGACGAGCGGGATCAGCGGCTATTCCCCGCTCCGGCCGACCAAACTCGGCCACATCGCCGCGTTCGTCCCCGACCTGAACAAGCTTCAGTCCTTCTACGAAGATCTCCTGGGCTTCAAGTGGTCAGACACGATCGGCGACTTCTTCGTCTTTCTTCGCTGCAACACCGACCACCACGCGGCGAACTTCCTGGCTTCGTCGAAGTACACCGGGATGCACCATGTCGCGTACGAGATGCGCGATCTGAACCACCTCCAGTCGATGCTGGATCACCTGGGCAAGAACGGTCATCCGCTGGAATGGGGTCCGGGCCGCCACGGCGCCGGGCACAACATTTTCACCTACCACAAGGATCCCGACGGCAACCTCATCGAGCTGTTCACCCAGATCGACCAGATCGTGGACGAGTCGAAGGGATACTTCGAGCCGCGCCCCTGGCACGAGGATTTCCCCCAGTACCCCAAGACATGGGAGGTGGATCTCGCTGCCGTCAACATCTGGGGTCCCATCAACCCGTCGCTGATGGATCACTGATCGGATACTTCTGATGCAGATGGACTGGCCTGCTGTTCGGCCCATACCGCGGGAAATGCGCGCCGCCGTGCTGCGGGAGTTCGGCCCTCCGGAGGTCCTCCGCGTGGAGTCAGTGCCGACTCCACGCCCGGGAAAGAACGAGGTGCTGGTACAAGTCGCCGCCGTGTCGGTCGGGAGACTGCTCGATGTGGTGGCGCGGGCCGGAAGGCATCCGTGGGCGCGGTTCACGTTTCCCCATGTTCTGGGGGCTGAGCACGCGGGCCTGGTCGCCGCGACCGGAGCTGGCGTGACCACCGTCGAAGTGGGCGACCGCGTCGCCTCCTTCCCGTTGATCGTGGACGAGCAGGAAGAAATGGCTCGCGCGGGCTTCCCGGAGCTGTCACCGACGGCTCAGCTGATCGGTACTCATCGTCCGGGCGCCGATGCGGAGTACGTCTGCGTCCCGGAGGCGAACGTCCGCGTGGTGCCCGACGGCGTCACCGCTTCGGAGGCAGCGGCCACCTTGCTCGGCGCGACGGTTGCGATGACACAGTTCGAGCGGGCGGGCGG